>NZ_CP108487.1:2479718-3099647 GCF_036226525.1 Kribbella sp. NBC_01245 | reverse complement strand
GTTCAGCCAGCGCGGCAAGGCGTTGGAGAAGTCGTACGACGGACTGACCACGTTGGCCGCGACGTTGCAGGACATGGTCGCGAGGATCGCCATCACCAGACCGATCACGACCACGACCGGGCTGTCGAACCGGCGCGCGAGTTCGACCGGGTCCCAGATGGCCTCGCCGTAGATCACCACGGTGCCGGAGGTGGTGACGATCGAGACGAGCGCGATGAACGACATCGTGGTAGGCAGGCCGATGATCTGGCCGATGGCCTGCTGGCGTTGTCCCTGCCCGAACCGGGTGAAGTCGGGCATGTTCAGCGAAAGCGTTGCCCAGAAGGCGATCATGCCCATCAGCGACGGCGCGAAGATCTTCCAGAAGTCGGCGTCCCAGCCGAGCTGCGAGGGCTGCGACAGGATCGGGCCGAAACCGCCGGCCTTGACCAGCACCCAGATCATCAGCGCGAGGAACGCCACGGTGACCAGCGGCGCGGCCCAATTCTCGAAGCGCCGCAAACCCTCGATACCCCGCCAGATCAGCACCATCTGGAGCACCCAGAAGAACGCGAAGCTCAGCCAAAGCGTCCACGGATAACCGCCGACCGCACCGGCACCCGTCCAGCTGTCACCGGCCAGTTTGCCGACGATGACGAAGATCGCCTGACCGCCGACCCAGGTCTGGATGCCGAACCAGCCACAGGCGATGAAGGCCCGCAGCAGTGCCGGGAAGTTCGCCCCGCGGACGCCGTAGAAGGCCCGCGCGAAGACCGGGAAGGGGATGCCGTACTTCGTGCCGGCATGGCTGTTGAGCAGCAGTGGTACGAGCACGATCAGGTTGCCGAGGGTGATGGTGAGAAAGGCCTGCAGCCAGTTCATGCCGATGGCAACCAAACCCGCGGCCAGCAGGTACGACGGGATGTTGTGCGCCATCCCCATCCACAGGGCCGCATAGTTGTACGTCGTCCAGTGGCGCTCGGGTAAACGCGTCGGGGCCAGCTCGGCGTTGCCGTAGCGGCTGTCCGCCAGTACGGCCGGATCGGATAGTTCGACCCGGCCGTCCGGATGCGTGATCTGCTCTGGAGATGCTGCCGTGGATGTCATCGCGCCACCTCGTCCGCCGGTCGGTTTGGACCAACCTGAGGTACGAGACGCGCGCGTGTCAACGAATAACCGGCGATGTGTCCCGTAAAGGATGTGGCTCAACCGCTGGCGGCGCCCAGGCACGCACCTCGCGTCGTTGGAGAAGCAGCCACGATAAAGAGCATCGAGGCAGCTTCTCCGCCTAGCGATGCACGCACCTGACCACCACCATCGGTCAAGCCACATCCTTTACGGGACACTACTTCACCAAACGCAGCGCGAACGGGTACTTGTACGCCTCGCCCTTGCTCGCCGCGATGGTCGCGATGATGGCGAACACGACTGCGGCCACCCAGACCAGGAACCAGGTGATGAAGCCGATGAAGATGAAGGTGAGAACCCACGAGACGACGTAGCCGATGAAGGCCGTGATCTGGAAGTTCAGCGACTCGACCGAGTGCTCGCGCACCTTGGCGGACCTCTCGCCCTGGACCAGCAGGACGACCAGCGGGGCGATGAAGCCGAGCACGAGCGTGCCGATATGCGCGAGCAACCCCCAGGTGCGCTCCTCGTCGGGGCGCAGCGGGACGGCGGCCGGCGGCTGGTAACCGGGACCGGCCTGGTTACCGGGCTGGTACCCCGGCGCCTGCGGGCCCGGAGCGGGAGCCTGGTAACTGGGCGCAGGCGGCGGCTGAGACTCCGGAGTGGTGGGACCGGGCTGCTTCGGGCCGGCCGTGTCTTGCGGTGTTTCCGGGCTGGACGGCGGCGTCGGGCCCTCAGGAGTTTCGGTCATGCGGGAACCATAGGGGCTCGCCCCCGGCGTGGGCAGAGCTCGGCAACATTCAGACTCGGTTGTTCGTCAACCGTTGCCCAATCACGCCATCGGCAGCGTGCGCCGGACCCCGCCGAGCTGCTCGTAACCACGCCGGACCGCGTCGGCCAGTTGCGCCGTCGGATAAGGCCATTCGTCGTGCCGCAAGGCGTAGTCGAGCGTCGCCCCGTTGTGGTGGAGGCCGGAGATGTTGTTCGCCACCGAGCCGATCTCGCCACCCTGGTCGCGGACGAATTCGGCGTCGACGACCGGCCCGTGCCCCGGCACCACCCGGGTCGTTGCCGTCAGCAACCCGACGATCCGGTCGAGCGTGTCCGGCCAGTCGAGCGGATAACAGTCGTCGCCGTACGACGGTGGGCCCGACGACTCGACCAGGTCACCCGTGAAGATGACGTCCGCGTCCGGCACCAGTACGACGATGTCGCCGTCGGTATGACCGTTGCCCAGGTGCAACAACTCCACCCGCCGGTCGCCGAGGTCGATCACCTTGGCGACCGCGAACGTCTCACTCGCCGCGACCACCGGAGCAACGGCGATCTCGGCGATGACGTCGGCCGGGATCGTCGGGAAATCCGGGTCGACGCCCGGGTTCTCGACGTACCGCTGCTGCAGCAAAGGCCCGCGCTCGAGCAGTTGGGCCGCCGCGTTCTCCTGCGAGATGACGGTGACGCCCGCGTCCGCGAAGACGGAGTTGCCGAAGGTGTGGTCGAAATGCGCGTGCGTGTTGACCGCCCAACGAACCTCGGACCCAGGCACGAGTTGCCGTACGTCGTCCAGCAACGAGGTCGCGTAGGACACGGTCGCGTGGGTGTCGATCACCAGCACGCCGGCCGACCCCGCCACGACGCCGATGTTCAGGTCCCACTCGGGATAACGGCGGACCCAGCAACGGTCGCCCAGCTCGGTCCAGTTCGCAGTCACCCAAGGAGCCTAACCGGCCCGTGGGATACCCCTTGAAGGCGGTCAAGTGGACACCTAGGGTCGGGTGGACTCATCCGATCTCTGTGAGGACAAATCACGTGACCGCAGAACGACGAGCCCTCGTGGTCTGGGGCGGTTGGCCAGGGCACAAGCCGCAGGAAGCGACCGAGCTGTTCACGCCGTACCTGAAGGAGAACGGGTTCGCCGTCGAGGTGACCGACGACCTGGACGCCTATCTCGACCTGGCCGGCACCGATCTGGTGCTGCAGTGCATCAGCATGGGCGAGATCACCGCCGAGCAGTGCAAGGGCCTCGAGACCGCGATCCGGGGCGGCACCGGATTCGCCGGTTGGCACGGCGGCATCGTGGACTCGTTCCGCGACAACACCGACTACCAGTTCATCACCGGCGGCCAGTTCATCTCGCACCCCGGCGGGTTCGTCGACCACGAGATCCAGATCGTCGCGGATCACCCGATCGTCGAGGGACTGACGCATTTCGACCTGCACACCGAGCAGTACTACGTGCACGCCGACCCGACCAACAACGTGCTGGCCACCACCACCTTCCGCGGTCACCCGGACTACCCGTGGATCGAGGGCGCGACCATGCCCGCGGTCTGGACCCGCACCTGGGGCGAGGGCCGCATCTTCGTCTGCACTCCCGGGCACAGCCTGGAGGACCTGGACGTGCCCGAGGTCCGCACGATGATCGAGCGAGGCCTGCTGTGGGCGAGCCGGTGAACGCCCGCGTCGGCATCATCGGCACCGGCGTCATCAGCGGCACCTACCTGGACCACCTCGCCGTACTGCCCGGTGTCGAGGTGGTCGCGGTCGCGGACCTGGACCTCGATCGCGCGGTGGAAGTGGCTGCCAAACGGGAGAACGTCCGCGCCTTGACGTCGGACGACTTACTCAAAGATCCCGACGTCGACGTGGTGCTCAACCTGACGATTCCGGCAGCGCACGCGTCGGTCGCGCTGGCGGCGATCGAGGCCGGCAAGCACGTGTACGGCGAAAAGCCGCTGGCCGTACGTCGTACCGAGGCCGAGCCAGTGCTGGCCGCTGCAAAGGCGCGCGGAGTGCGGGTCGGGTGCGCGCCGGACACCGTTCTCGGTACGGGCGTTCAGACCGCGCGGGCGGCGCTGGATCGCGGCGATATCGGGGTGCCGACGGCCGCGACGGCGTCGTTCGTCACGGCCGGGCATGAGCGGTGGCATCCCGCGCCCGAGTTCTACTACCAGGCCGGGGGAGGGCCGCTGCTCGACATGGGCCCGTACTACCTGACGGCCCTGGTGACCCTGCTCGGGCCGGTCGCTCGCGTGACGGCCCGAGCGAGTAGGGCGCACGCGGAGCGGACGATCCACTCCGGGCCGCGAGCGGGAACGACGTTCGGCGTGGACATCCCGACGCATCTGACCGGCATCGTCGAGCACACCTCGGGCGCGTTGAGCACGGTGCTGATGAGCTTCGACGTGTGGGCCAGCCGGATGCCCCGGATCGAGGTGTTCGGCACGGCCGGCACCTTGTCCGTGCCCGACCCGAACAACTTCGACGGCCAGGTCGAGCTCTGGAGTCCCAAGACGGGCGACTGGCAGGCGCTAGACGTTGCCGGTGGGTATGCGGGCGCCGGTCGCGGGGTAGGAGTAGCCGATATGGCCCGCGCGATCCGCACCGGGACGGAGCACCGCGCGAGCGGATCGCTGGCGTTCCACGTGCTCGACGTGATGGAGTCGCTGCTCGAAGCCGCCGAGCGCGATCAGACCGTCGAGGTGGGCAGCACCGTGGCGCGGCCGGCCGCCGTACCGCTGGATGCGACCCCGGACACAGCCTGACGGCCAGAGGCGCAGAGGACGTTGGTGGCTCGGTAGACTGGCACTCATAACTCGGGAGTGCCAAGACGAGAGGTGGTGCAGGCGCGTGCTGGACGAACGCAAGCTGGACGTGCTCCGGGCCATCGTCGAGGACTATGTGGCCACTCACGAACCGGTCGGCTCCAAGACCCTCGTCGACCGGCACAACCTCGGTGTCTCCCCGGCCACTGTCCGTAACGACATGGCCGCGCTGGAGGAAGAGGGTTACATCACCCAGCCGCACACCAGCGCCGGGCGGATCCCGACCGACGCGGGCTACCGGCTGTTCGTGGACAAGCTGAGCACGGTCAAGACGCTGTCCGGCGCCGAGAAGAAGGCGATCACCACCTTCCTCGCCGGTGCCGTGGATCTGGACGACGTCGTACGGCGAACCGTGCGGCTGCTCGCGCAGATCACCCGCCAGGTCGCCATCGTGCAGTATCCGACGCTGACCCGGTCGAGCGTTCGCCACATCGAGGTGGTGACGATGACTCCGCGCCGGCTGCTGCTGGTGCTGATCACGAGCACCGGCCGGGTCGAGCAGCGCATCGTCGAGCTGCACGAGGACGTCGCCGAGCAGCTCGTCGCCGACCTGCGCGGCAGGCTCAACGCGGCCCTCACCGGCCAGCGCCTGACCGACGCCGCGACCACGCTCGCAGGGGTGCCGGACAGCTTCCTGCCCGCCGACCGGCCGCTGGTGGCCGCGATCGTGACCTCGCTGATGGAGGCGTTCACGGTCGAGGGCGAGCAGCGCATCGCGGTCGGTGGCGCGGCCAACCTGACCCGGTACGGCGACGACTTCGAGCGGAACGTGAAACCCGTGCTCGAGGCGCTCGAGGAGCACGTGATCCTGCTCAAACTACTGGGCGAGGCGACTCACCCGCAGACCCTGACGGTCCGAATCGGCCACGAGAACCCGTATGAGGAGCTCGCCACCACCTCGGTGATCGCGGCCGGGTACGGCTCCCGGTCGGAGACCCTGGCCACCCTCGGCATCGTCGGGCCGACGCATATGGACTATCCGAGCACGATGGGAGCGGTGCGAGCCGTCGCCCGGTATGTCAGCCAGATCCTGGCCGACTCATGACCATCTTGGAAACAGGAGTATGAGCAGCGATTACTACGCGGTCCTCGGCGTCAGCCGGGACGCTTCCGCCGAGGACATCAAGAAGGCGTACCGCAAGCTGGCCCGGCAGTACCACCCCGATGTGAACGACTCCGAGGACGCGCACGACAAGTTCCAGGAGATCGGCCGCGCCTTCCAGGTGCTCAGCGACCCGCAGAAGCGGCAGGTCTACGACCTCGGTGGTGACCCGCTCAGCAGTGGTGGCGGCGCGGGCGGCGGTTTCGGCCAGGCGTTCACGTTCACCGACATCATGGACGCGTTCTTCGGTCAGGGCGGTGGCGCCGGTGCGCGCGGCCCGCGTCCGCGCACCCGGCGGGGCCAGGACGCGCTGATCCCGCTGCGGATCGACCTCGCCGAGGCGGCCTTCGGCACCACCCGCGAGCTGAAGATCGACACCGCGGTGGTCTGCCCGACCTGTTCCGGTTCGGGGGCCGAGGCCGGATCCAAGCCGGTCACCTGCGAGATCTGCCACGGCCGCGGCGAGGTGACGCACACGCAGCGCTCGTTCCTCGGCGAGGTGCGGACCATGCGCCCCTGCCCGAACTGCCGCGGCTTCGGCACCACCATCCCGAACCCGTGTGTCGAGTGTGCCGGCGACGGCCGCGTCCGCTCGCGTCGTTCCGTCACGGTCAAGATCCCCGGTGGCGTCGACTCCGGCACCCGGGTGCAACTGTCCGGCCAGGGCGAGGTCGGCCCCGGCGGCGGCCCGGCTGGCGATCTGTACGTCGAGATCGAGGTCGAGCAGCACGAGATCTTCACCCGGCACGGCGATGACCTGCACTGCACGGTGACGCTGCCGATGACCGCGGCCGCCCTCGGCACGCAGATCGACCTGCCCACGCTGGAGGGCGAGCCGACCCCGCTCGAGATCAAGGCCGGCACCCAGTCCGGCACGGCGATCACCCTGACGGCTCGTGGCGTTCCGCGCCTGCGGCATGCCGGCCGGGGTGACCTGATCGTGCAGGTGCTGGTCGAGACCCCGACCAAACTCGACGACGCGCAGTCCGACCTGCTGCGCAAACTCGCCGAGGCCCGTGGCGAGGAGCACCCGCTCGGGCAGGTCCAGGCCGCGCACAAGGGTGTCTTCGGCCGGTTGCGCGACGCCTTCGGCTCACACTGACGCATGGGCCTCGCGGTATTCCACCTGGACGACCTGTCCGGCGAGCAGCTGACGTTAGGCGGCAGCGAAGGGCATCACGCGGCCGTGGTACGGCGGATCGCGGCGGGCGAGCGCGTCCGGCTGACCGACGGGCGTGGTGCCGTCGCCGAAGGCCCGGTGGTCTCCGCGTCGAAGGCTGCTGGTCTGGTGGTCTCGGTCGAGGCCCGTACGACGGTGCCGGCGCCCGCGCCGCGGCTGGTCGTCGTACAGGCTGTGCCGAAGGGGGAGCGGGCCGAGCTCGCGGTCGAGATGCTGACCGAGGTCGGGGTCGATCTGGTCGTCCCGTGGAACGCGGAGCGCAGTCAGTTCCGGGCGAATCCCGAGCGCACGGCGAAGACGCTGGCGAAATGGCGCGCGTGGGCGTTCGAGGCGAGCAAGCAGTCGCGCCGGGCGTGGTTCTGCGAGGTGGCCGACCTGGCGTCGACCGCCGACGTGGCCGCGCTGGTGCGAGGCGCCGCGCTTGCCGCCGTACTGCATGAAGAGGCGTCTTTGCGGCTGGCCACGCTCGACGTACCGGCTGCTGGTGATGTGGTTGTCGTGGTCGGGCCTGAAGGCGGGATCGCGCCTGCGGAGTTGGAGGCGTTCGGCGTGGAGCCGGTGTTGCTGGGCGACACCGTTCTGCGTACGTCGACCGCTGGGGTGGCGGCCGCGTCCGCACTGCTGGCCCGATCGCGCTGGCTTACGGGCTGACGCTGATCGTCTTGGTGTCGGAGTTCGTGATGCTGCCGTCCTCGCCGGACGCCTGGTAGACGACCAGCTCGTACTCCCCGGCCGGCAGGTCGACGGTGAACGCGTAGGCCGAATGGACCTGGCCCTCGGCCGAGTTCGTGAAGCCGGAACGGGCCACGAGGCGGGACTTGAGGTCGATCACCTGCCAGCTGACCGTCGCCTCGAACGCCGCGGCCACACCGCTGACCTTCACCGGCGAGGCGACCTTGGCGCCGTTCAACGGACTGTTGATCCAAACGAGCGCCTGGGCCTCGAGCATCGGCGCCCGGCGGATCGGCTGTGCGGCGTCGCCGGTGCCGAATACCGTCCGCACGAGCTTCCCGTTGAGGGTGATGCGGACCGGATCCTGGTTCTGCAGGGTGCCCTGGACGGTGTAGACCAGCTGTTGCAACGCGATCGTCGCGCCCTGGGTGTCGAGGTTGGCCTCCGGCAGGGTGCCGAAGTCGACCGTGGTGAGGCCGTCCGAGATCAGCACCTGATTCGGCTTCGCGCCCAGCCATGGCGAGCTGTAGTCCGGGTCGTCGGGCTGGGTCTGCGTCATCGTCACGACGGCCTCATAGGCTGGCCGGCCCTTGATCGGTACGAACGTGCGGTACAGCCGGGGCCCGGCCCTCGTCACGCCTACTGTGTCGCCGAGCCAATAGACCGGAACGGCGCGGGTCGCGATCGGCTCGACCCGCTGCTTGGGGACGGCCGTCGGCTGGGGCCCGCTCTTCGTCGGCGGCGCGACTGTCGGACCAGTCGATGGGGCGGGCGTGACGGCCGGGGTCGTCGGGTTGACGCGGGTTTCGGGGCTGGGCGACGACGAGGTGGCCGATTCGGGCCCGGAGGCGTCCAGATCGGGGCCCGGCCGGTTGACCAGCACGGTGAACAGGCCGATCGCGGCGGCGGTACCGAGCACGGCACCTCCCGCGGTGAGCAGCCAGGGCCGGCGCGTGGCCCGGCTCGCGAGCGTCGGGCGGGACTCGCGCGCGATCCGCTCCCGGATCTCGTGCAAGCCGTCGTCGCTGGGCTGGACCTGGTCGGCCTCGGCCCGCAGCGCACGCCGCATCAGATCATCGAATTCATTGCGCGGCTCGGTCATCTCACCTGCTCCAGAACGAGGCGCAGCGACTTCGTCGCCCGCGATGCGTGACTCTTGACCGCTCCCCGGCTGATGCCCATCGTCTCGGCGATCTCCGCCTCCGACAGCTCACCGTAATACCGCAACACCATCACCGTGCGTTGTTTCTCCGGCAGGGTTCGCATGGCCGCGATCACCGTGTCGGTCGTCGCCGTCGCCATCGCGGCGTGTTCGGCGCTCGGCTCGTCCGGCAGGGTTTTCGGCATGTGCTTGTCGACCACGACCAGGTGACGCTGCCGGGAGCGGCACCTGTTGACCACGGTGGTGCGGAGATACGCGAGGGCCTTGTCGGGGTCGCGCAGCCGGTTCCACCGGCCGTGCATCGCCACGAACGCGTCCTGCACGATCTCCTCGGCCGAACCGCTGTCACGCAGCAGTAGGGCACCAAGCCGGACCAGCGAAGAGTAGTGAGCGCTGTAGACAGCGGTCAGCGCCTCTTCGGCGTTCCAGGACTCAGATGCCACGGTTTCTTCGTACACCACCGCAGGCCGGGTCACACGGGCTAGACGCGCCTGGAGCCGATCTGGTTGACAGTCGATACGAAACTGATGCCGGGTGGAATTTAACAGGGTGATGCACATTGGCGGTGACGGCTAGCATGGGGAAGCAAGACGATCCCGGAATGCAGGAGGCACAGGCTGTCCAGGCCACGCAGTATCGAGCCGTCGCGGAGTGGTACCGATGCGGCGCGCGCTCAGGGCGCAACCAAGGCATCCCACAAGATCGTCGTGCCGAACAGTATCGACATGGTCTCCCTGCTCGGAGCCGGGGACGAGTTCCTCCGGATCATCGAGAAGGACTTCGACGCGGACATCCTGGTCCGCGGTAACGAGATCACCATGTCCGGTGAGCCGGCCGAGCTGGCGCTGGTCGAGCGCCTGTTCGACGAGCTGGTCGCGGTGGTGCGGATCGGCCAGGGCCTGAACGGGGACTCCGTCGAGCGCAGTATCGCCATGATCAGGGCGGCCACCAGCGAGAGCCCCGCCGACGTCCTGACGCAGAACATCCTGTCCAGCCGCGGCCGGACGATCCGGCCCAAGACGCTGAACCAGAAGCGCTACGTCGACGCGATCGACAAGAACACCATCGTCTTCGGTATCGGCCCCGCCGGTACCGGTAAGACCTACCTGGCCGTCGCCAAGGCCGTGCAGGCGCTGCAGGCCAAAGAGGTCAACCGCATCATCCTGACCCGGCCCGCCGTCGAGGCCGGTGAGCGGCTCGGCTTCCTGCCCGGCACCCTGTCGGAGAAGATCGACCCGTACCTGCGCCCGTTGTACGACGCGCTGCACGACATGCTCGACCCGGAGTCGATCCCGCGGCTGATGACGGCCGGCACGATCGAGATCGCGCCGCTGGCGTACATGCGCGGCCGCACGCTGAACGACGCCTACATCATTCTCGACGAGGCCCAGAACACCTCGCCCGAGCAGATGAAGATGTTCCTCACCCGGCTCGGCTTCGGCTCGAAGATGGTCGTCACCGGTGACATCACCCAGGTCGACCTTCCGACCGGGACGAACTCGGGTCTGCGCGTCGTCCAGAACATCCTCGAGGGCGTGCAGGATCTGACCTTCTGCCGGCTCACCGCGCATGACGTCGTTCGGCACAAGCTGGTCGGCCGGATCGTCGCGGCGTACGAGGACTTCGAGAGCACCGGCGAGCCGCGGGCGTGAGTGGTTCTGACGGCTCTCGGGGTTCGGTAGGTTTAAGGGCGTGAACGTCGAGGTAAACAACGAGTCCGGCGTCGATGTCGACGTCAACGGACTGATGCAGCTCAGCCGCTTCGTGATGGACGCGCTCCGGATGCACCCGGAGTGCGAGCTCTCGATCAAACTGGTCGACGAGGACACGATGGCGCGCTACCACGTGGAGTTCCTCGACCTGCCGGGCCCGACGGACGTGATGTCGTGGCCGATGGACGAGCTGCGCCCGGGCGCGGAGGACGCGATCGAGGGCGACCAGCCGCTCGGGCATCTGGGCGATATCGCTCTCTGCCCGACCGTGGCGGCCGCTCAGGGCGCGAAGGCCGGGCACGGTACGTGGGCCGAGCTGGAACTGCTCACGGTGCACGGCATCCTGCATCTGCTCGGCTATGACCATGCCGAGCCGGCCGAGAAGGCCGAGATGTGGGACATCCAGGGGCGTCTGCTCGAGGCCTGGCGAGCCCCGGGGAAAGCCGATAACTAATGACCTGGGATGACGGCGCCCTGCTGATCGTCGCCGCTGTACTCGTCCTGCTGGCCGGGCTCATCGCCGGTGCCGAGGCGGCCGTCTCGTCGTACTCGAAAGTCCGGGCCAATGAGCAGGTCGAGCTGGGCAACACCCGCGCGATCCGGCTGGCGACGCTGCTGGAGGACGCACCGCGCTACCTGAACAGTCTGCTGTTGTTCCGGTTGATCTTCGAGATCACCGCCATCGTGCTGGTCACGCAGGCGCTATCCGAAGTGCTCGCGGTGACCTGGCAGCACATTCTCGTCACCGCCGCCGTGATGGTGCTGGTGTCGTACGTGATCATCGGTGTCGCCCCGCGGACCCTGGGCCGGCAGCACTCGGACCGGTTCGCGATTCTGTCGGCCGGGCCGATCATGGCGATCACCTCGGTGCTCGGGCCCTTGCCGAAACTGCTGATCATGCTGGGTAACGCGCTCACCCCGGGCAAGGGGTACGCCGAAGGCCCGTTCGCGACCGAGGCCGAATTGCGCGCGCTGGTCGATCTGGCCGAGAAGTCGTCGGTGATCGAGTCCGACGAGCGCCGGATGATCCACTCGGTGTTCGAGCTCGGTGACACGATCGCCCGCGAGGTGATGGTGCCGCGTACGGACATGGTCTTCATCGAGCGGCACAAGAAGCTCCGCCAGCTGACGTCTCTCGCGTTGCGCAGCGGCTACTCCCGGATCCCGGTGATCGGGGAGTCGCTCGACGACATCGTCGGCGTGATCTACCTCAAGGACGTGATGCGCCGCGTCTACGACAACGCCCAGGCCGAGTCGACCGAGCGAGTCGAGTCGGTGATGCGGCCGTGCATGTTCATCCCGGACTCGAAACCGGTCGACGAGCTGCTCCGGGAGATGCAGGCCGCCCGGATGCACGTCGCGATCGTGGTCGACGAGTACGGCGGCACCGCCGGGCTGGTCACGATCGAGGACATCCTGGAGGAGATCGTCGGCGAGATCACCGACGAGTACGACGAGGCGCCGGACGCCGCGCAGGCGCTTGCCGACGGGGCGTACCGAGTCTCCAGCCGCTATCCGATCGACGAACTGGGCGAGCTGTTCGGCGTACCGCTGGACGATGACGACGTCGACACCGTCGGCGGCCTGATGGCCAAGCTGCTGGGCAAGGTGCCGATCCCCGGTGCCGAGGTCGAGATCGAGGGGTTGTCCCTCACCGCGGAGCGGCCCTCGGGCCGGCGCAACCAGATTGGTACGGTGCTGGTCCGCAGGCTCACCGAAACCGAGCCCGCCGAGTTCACCTCCGCTGCGCCTCATCCCTAAGGAACCGTGTGTTGGAAGTACCTGCCGAAGACGCCAAGCTCGTCACCCTCGCCCGGGCCAGCCGGGCCCGGACGCGCGCGCTCGAGGGCGCGGCCGTTCGCGACACGGACGGGCGGACGTACTCGGCCTGCACGGTCGATCTCGGTACGGTTCAGCTCTCCGCTTTGCAGCTCGCTGTCGCGATGGCGCTTGCCTCTGGGGTGAAGGGGTTGGAGGCCGCGGCCGTGGTTGTTCCGGCTTCCTCGGTCGTGGTTGATGTTGAGGTAGTGCGGCATTTTGCCGGCGCGGCCCTGCCGGTTGTTGTTGCCGATGGCAACGGAGAGGTTCTTGATGTCATCCACACCTGAGTTCCGCAGTGGATTCGCCTGTTTCGTCGGCCGGCCGAACGCGGGCAAGTCGACCCTGACGAACGCGCTGGTCGGTCGCAAGATCGTGATCACCTCGTCGAAGCCGCAGACCACCCGCCACGCCGTCCGCGGCATCGTGCACAAGCAGGACGCCCAGCTGATCCTGGTCGACACCCCTGGTCTGCACAAGCCGCGCACGTTGCTGGGCGAACGGCTGAACGACATCGTCAAGACCACCTGGGCCGAGGTCGACGTGATCGGCATCTGCTTGCCGGCCAGCGACAAGATCGGTCCGGGCGATCGCTTCCTGGTCAGCGAGGCGGCGAAGGTCGCCCGTACGCCGAAGGTCGCGCTGGCCACCAAGGCGGACCTGGTGTCGCCCGAGCGGATGGCCGAGCACCTCACGGAGATCGCCAAGCTGGGCGAGGCTGTTGGTATTGAGTGGGCCGCGGTGATCCCGGTTTCGGCGACTAGTGGGTTCCAGGTTGACCTGGTTTCGGATGAGCTGGCGAAGTTCTTGCCGGTGGGGATGCCGTTGTATCCGGACGGCGAGATCACGGACGAGCCCGAGGAGACGTTGGTCGCGGAGTTGATCCGCGAGGCGGCGCTCGAGGGTGTGCGGGATGAGCTGCCGCACTCGATCGCCGTACTGGTCGAGGAGATGAACCTGCGCGAAGGCCGTCCCGAGGACAAGCCGTTGCTGGATGTCTACGCGAGTTTGTACCTCGAGCGGGACAGCCAGAAGGGGATCATCATCGGGCATAAGGGATCCCGGCTGGCCGACGTCGGCGCCCGGGCCCGGACCCAGATCGAGGCATTGCTCGGGACGCCGGTCTACCTCGACCTCCACGTCAAGATCGCCAAGAACTGGCAAACCGACGCCAAGGGTCTGCGCAAACTCGGCTTCTGAGGTCGTTCTATTCTTTCGCGAAGTGCCCTCTGTTAGGTCGTAACAGGGCACTTCGCGGAGACTGCCGGTCGCTCGTACGACGACGTGCTTTCCTTGGCTACTTCGCGTCCGCGGGACGTTGGTAGTCGATGGCGCGGGCGATCACGCGATAGCCGATCTGGTCGTTGACGCCGATCATGTGGGCGTTGGACTCGGCGTTCCAGGTATCGACCAGCTCGACCGCCGGCGCCACTTCGCGTAACCAGCGGAGCATGCCGATCTTGACCAGCACGCCGAGCCGGTGCCCACGATGGGCCCGATCGACGGCGGTATCGGCCTGCCACGCGATATGCGGCCGCCCGTGCTCGACCATCACGGTCGAATGACCCGCGAGCGCACCAGTGTTCTTATGGCGAGCGATCACCCGATGAATCCGCTGGTCCCTGCCCTTCTGCGCCACCTCGAACGCCCGAAGCCGCTCCGGCGTGAACACCTCGTCCTCGATATCCAGATCATCCGTCGGCGCGTCATTGATCGACGCGGTCAGCGCTGTCATGGCCTCGAGCATCTCCTCGGGCAAGTCATCGCTAAGCCTCAGCAACTCGTATTCCTTCGACGCCTCGACCGCCTCGGCGTACAGCCGCTCGACCGTCGGCCAATCAACGTTCGCCAAGTCCTGACGACGATTGACCTCTACGCTTTTGGCCTCGAACCCGTGCTTCTTCGCGAAGGCGTCCGCCTTGGGCAGATCCCATTGCGTGAACCCCAGCGACGTACGCCCCCGCTCCGCGGCCTGCTTGAACCCGAACTCCATCAACTCACTACCGATCCCACGCCCTCGGTAGTCCGGATGAACCTCCACCTCAAACCACGCCACATCCCGGTTGTCGTAGGTCGGCGTATCGATCGTCAACACGCCAACCGCAACCCCATCAACCCGGCCCAGAAATGCGTGCGGCGGATCCCCATCCCACCCATGCCGCAACCGCCCCGCATACGTCTCAGCCGTATCCACGATCACCTCGGGCGCATCTACACGAGTAGCCGCCTCAATCACCCCCACAGCCTCCCGGCACCCCACCCCATCCGCCGCACCCACCCTAAAAATCTCCACACCCCCACCCTCCTCCCCCCACCCACCCCACGCACCCCATTTACCCCGCCCCATCCACCCCGCCACCCGCCACCGCCCGCCTGCCATCCGCCACCGCCACCGCCCGCCTGTCATCCGCCACCGCCACCGCCCGCCTGTCATCCGCCACCGCCACCGCCTGCGTGCCATCCGCCGGCCGCCAACTGCCCGCCATCCGCCGCGGCTGCCCGCCCGTCGGCAGTTATCCACAGCCCTCTCCAGCCCGGATGCCCCAGCTCCACCGATATGGCACCCTTTTCTAAGAGTCGCCGATCGTGTTCGTTCCGTAACGGGGGTCGCCTTGCCGAACTACCGCACCACCACCATCACCACCATCACCACCACCTGCGCCCTCCTGCTACTCGCGGCGACCACGGCCTGCACCGAAAACCCACCCGGCTCAACCATCACCCCACCCCCAACCACCCCCACCGCCACGCCCACCTCGTCGCCGACCCCCCAGCCACCCGCCATGCCGCCCGCCGCCAAGGCCAAATCCAAAGCCGGCCTACAAGCCTTCGCCCGCCATTGGCTTGAGCTCGAGTCATACGCTCATGCGACCGGCAATTCGTCTCCATACCTGGCGTTGAGCCGCCCGACGTGCGAATGGTGCCTTGGCATCGCCGGCGTATACCGGAATGTCTATGCAGCCGGAGGTAGGTACGAGGGCGATCTCAGTCTTGAATTGCGCGACTTTGGTCTCCTGCATGTCAACGCTGCGGAAGGCACCGGCGCAGCCGGATTCCGGGTGTACCTGCCACGCGCTTTGAAGATCGCAAAGGCGGGTGCACAGCCTCAAGGGCAGAAGTCTGCACTGGTCGATTACTCGATCAACGTGACCTACGTGCAAGGGGCCTGGAGGGTCGACACGGCCAGTACGACGGTCCTCAAGGAGGGCATATGACCGGGATCAGTCTGGCCAAGGTGGGAACGGCGTTGGGCGTGGCCACTGCTCTGGTTATCGCTCTCGATGTCGGCGCAGCCGTGGCCGCTGCTGCATCACCTACGCCGAGCCCAACGGGCACCGTGACGGGAGATGGATCCAGTGATCTCGCTGAGCTTTCTGCTGAGATCAAACGCAAGCAACGTGAGCGTGAAAAGGGCAAGCAGGGCGGACCGGGCAAGAGTATTTCAGATCGAACCTTGCCCGCGTTGATTGTTGAAACTCGGCTGGTCTCCGCATGCGTGTCCGATCCGCCCGACAGATTGGGCCAAGTTCCCGCTGCCACAATCATGTGTTCTCGCGGCAGCGATACCTGCAATGAGCCGACAACGCCTGCCGCGGACCGCCAGTGGTATTTCAATGTCTGGCGCCGAACAAGATCCGGTCCGCCGGCCTATCTGGCTTTAGGTCGCTGGCTTCATGTGGGCTATGAATGCCACCGCCCAGGCGAACTCCCTCCGAGGGTGGTTCCCGCGCGGGTGCTTACCTGGGTAGACGTCTACAACGCAGTTAGGAACGAGCGGGCGGCTAAGAAGCGGGTGGTGGTGCAGCCGGCGGGGAGGACGTTGGTTAATGCGGAGACTGTGTTTTCGACCAGTGGGGATGACTGGACGAAGTACGGGATGGTGTTGTTGGGGTTCAAGGTTGATGTTGAGGGGCGTCCGACCAGTTATTTCTGGAAATTTGGTGATGGGGAGAGTCTGACGACCAAGTCGGCGGGGCGGCCGTATCCGGCGAAGGACGTTACGCATAAGTACTTGCGGAAGGCGCAGCGGCTTGGCGTGACGGTGACTACGACGTACAAGGTCAGGTATCGGGTTGATGGTGGCGCTTGGCAGAGCATTGAGCAGCCGTTGACGGCGGTTGGGCCGGCCACACCGTTGGGAGTTCGTGAAGCGATCGCGGTGTTGGTCGACCCCGCGGGGTGAGCGCCGCGCCGACTACCCGTGTGGTGCTTAGGCCATGCCGACTACCTGTGGTGGTTGGGTCATGCCGACCACCCGTGTGGGCGGTTAGGTCGCGCCGACTGCCCGTGGTGGTTAGGCCATGCCGTAGGTGTGGGTGACGGGGAGTGTGAGGATTAGGCGGTGGTCTTGGACCATGGCTTTGCGGTAGTCGTTCCAGTCGGGGTGTTCGCGGCCGGCGGCTGCGCGGTAGACGTCGATGAGGGCTTCGACGACGTCGTCGTGGGGGTCGGCGGCTACGGGGGAGAGGTCGGCGGTGCCTTCGGCCACGACATACGAGCGGCCGCCGGGACCGTTGACGTAGAGGCTGGCGCGGGGGTCGCGGCGGAGGTTGGCGGTTTTGGCGCGGTCGTTGGTGAGGGAGACGCGGATGACCCGGGTTTCGGGATCGAAGGCGTACGTCACGTTCGACAATTGTGGGCGTCCATCGCGCTTGATGGTGGTGAGAACGCCGAGGCCGCGTTCGCCGAGCAGGGCGAAGAGTTTGTCCTGGGTCATGGCTCCGAGCCTAGGAGTTCAAGCACGCTTGAAGGCAACGAATTCACGCAGCGCGAACAGAGCGTGACCGAGTGTTAAGATGAGCCTGTCTTGACAAATGGACACCCGGTTTTCGGATCGAGATAGGACAGGCCTAGAGTGGCTGGCATCATGCGGCGCCACGTTCTCCTCCTTCGTTGCCGCGGCGAGGCCTGACGCAGGCCGGTTCCCTCGCCGCGGAGTTTCGTCGTACGCCGGTCTCACCCCGTGCGCGTTACCTCAGAGGAAGAACCAGAGATGGCCCCGAAGAATCAGCCGAAACCCGTGCAGCAGCCGTCCGCGATGCCGATCCACCGCTACCGGGCGTTTCCCCCGATCGAGCTGCCCGACCGCACCTGGCCGGCGAATGCGATCACGCAGACCCCGCGCTGGCTGTCCACCGATCTCCGCGACGGCAACCAGGCCCTGATCGAGCCGATGTCGCCCACCCGCAAGCGCCGCATGTTCGACCTGCTGGTGCGGATGGGCTACAAGGAGATCGAGGTCGGTTTCCCGAGCGCCAGCCAGTATGACTTCGACTTCGTGCGCAGCCTGATCGAGACCGACGCGATTCCCGAGGACGTCACGATCTCGGTGCTGACGCAGGCGCGCGACGAGCTGATCGAGCGTACGGTCCAGTCGCTGGAGGGCAGCCCCAAGGCGACCATCCACCTGTACAACGCCACCGCGCCGCTGTTCCGCCGCGTCGTCTTCAACGTCGACCGCGCCGAGTGCCTGAACATCGCCGTGCGTGGGACCGAGACGGTGATGAAGTACGCCGACGAGGTGCTGAGCGACTGCGAGTTCGGCTACCAGTACAGCCCGGAGATCTTCACCGGCACCGAGCTCGAGTTCTCGCTGGAGGTCTGCGAGGCGGTGAGCGATGTCTGGCAGCCCGCCGAGGGCCGCGAGATCATCCTGAACCTGCCCGCCACGGTCGAGATGTCCACGCCGAACGTGTACGCCGACCAGATCGAGTGGTTCGGCCGCAACCTGACCAGGCGCGAGTTCAGCACGATCAGCCTGCACCCGCACAACGACCGCGGTACGGCGGTCGCCGCGACCGAGCTGGCCCTGATGGCCGGGGCCGATCGCGTCGAGGGCTGCCTGTTCGGTCATGGCGAGCGGACCGGCAACGTCGACCTGGTGACGCTGGGGATGAACCTGTTCAGCCAGGGCATCGACCCGCAGATCGACTTCGCGGATATCGACGAGATCCGCCGTACGGTCGAGTACTGCACGCAGATGCGGGTGCCCGAGCGCTCGCCGTATGCGGGCGATCTCGTCTACACCGCCTTCTCCGGTTCGCACCAGGACGCGATCAAGAAGGGCCTGGAGGCGCTGGACAAGCAGGCCGTGGCAGAGGGCAAGCCCGTCTCCGAGATCGCTTGGGAAGCGCCGTACCTGCCGATCGATCCGAAGGACGTCGGTCGCAGCTATGAGGCCGTGATCCGGGTCAACTCGCAGTCTGGCAAGGGCGGCGTCGCGTACATCATGAAGTCGGAGCACCGGCTCGACCTGCCGCGCCGCCTGCAGATCGAGTTCAGCCGGGTGATCCAGCAGCACACCGACGCCGCGGGTGGCGAGGTCGGACCCCAGCAGATGTGGGAGATCTTCTCCACGGAGTACCTGTCGCCGGGCCGGCTGTCGCTGCTGACGGTCAACTCGTCGTCGGGTGAGGGGCAGAACGATGTACTTCGCGTGCAGGTCTACTCCGACGGTGTGCCGCATGACTTGATTGGCGAGGGCAACGGTCCGGTGTCGGCGTTCGTCGACGCGATCAAGCCGCTGAAGTACGACGTGCGCGTGCTGGACTACCACGAGCACGCGCTCTCGTCCGGCGGCGATGCGCTGGCCGCGGCGTACGTCGAGTGCGAGGTCGGGGATGACGTGTTCTGGGGAGTCGGGCGGGATGCGAACATCCTCACCGCCTCGCTGAAGGCGGTCGTCTCGGCGATCAACCGCGCGAATCGGTAACACTGCTCGTTAGTTCGTTATTTAGTCCGGGCCCCCGACGTTCGCGCCTCATGAGGTGTCGCGCTGGGGGCTCGGCCGCGCTCTGGCGTCGAGATGCGGGTCGTGTCGCATCTGCTGGTTTCGAATCAAAAACTGTCGGTGCCGGTAGCTAGCGTTGTTCCTGCAAACTCAAGCAGGTAAAGCGATCGGAGGCGCTCATGGTGGATACAGACGCGAGGTCTGTCGCCATTCGATATGTGGATTCGTGGACTTCGGGTGATCTCGATACCACCCGGACCTTGTTGCATGACGACGTGACGTTCGTCGGACCTCTTGGCACGGCCGAGGGGATAGCGGATTGCCTGAAAGGTCTCGAGGGACTGGTCAAGATCGTGAAATCGGCCGATCGGCGGCACGCGTTCGCCGACGGTGAGGACGCGTGCGTCATCTACGACCTCAACACCGAAGGCGCGACACTGCCGACCTCGGGTTGGTTCAAGGTCATCGACGGTCGGATCAGCGCGATCCGGGTCTTCTTCGACCCGAGGCCGCTGTTTGGCTAGCCCACGTAGGGCGCTTTAGGCGCCACAGATTCACCGTGCAGCCCGAGTTCGGCTGTACGACGTACGCGCACGCGAAGGCGGTTCGGCGTGTGGCGGGCGGAGGTCTCGGCGCTTTCGTCGCGTGCCGCCGTACGACGCTGGGCGGCGGCAAAGAGCGTTGGCGAGCTGACTTCCGAGGCGTCCGGCGCTAGAGGCGGCGTTGCCAGGTTAGGTGGCCTTCGTCCATGGAGGCGTGGGCGTCGGCTGCGTCGGCGACAGTCGGGTCGTGGGTCGCGATGAGTACTGCTGCGCCGCGGTGTGCCTCGCGGCGGAGCAGGGTGAGTACGCGCTCGCGGTTGGCGCCGTCGAGTTCGCTGGTGGACTCGTCCGCCAGGATCACCCGGCCGCGCTGGGCCAGGCCGCGGGCAACGGCAACTCGTTGCTGCTCGCCACCCGATAGCTCCTCGACCAGGTGATTGCCGCTGTCCTCGAGACCGACATCGGTGAGGGCCTGGTCGACAATGCCGTCGACCTGGCGCAGGGACTCTTCGCGTTCCTCGCGGTCCTCCTCGTCGGCGTCACCACGTGCGCGGCGCAGGACTTGGCCGAGTTCGGGGGCCGAGAGCAACGGAATGGCCAGGTTCTCGCGAGCGGTGAGGACTCGGGCGAGGCCGTTGCCCTGCGGGATCAGTACGACGCCACTCGCGGCGGCTTCGGGACGGCTTGTCACGGGTGTGCCGTCGAGCTCGACCGTGCCCGAAGTCGGAGCAGTCGCGCCGGCGATGGCCCACAGCAGCGAGCTCTTGCCGGCGCCGGACGGTCCACTGACCGCGAGGAAGACGCCGGCCGGCAGGTCGAGGCTGACCTCCGCCACGGCGACCACCGCGTCGTACCGCACCGTCAGATTGCGCACGGAGATCATGACCGCTCCTCGGTGTTGTGCCGCGGGGTCGGGGTGTGTGCGGCGGTCATTGCGTGGGCTCGGTGTCGTCGGCGGGGGTTAGGCGGACTTCGCCGTCTGTGATGGTGACGCGTAGGAGCGTGCCGGGTGGGAGGCGGTCGGCGACGTGCGGCGGGAGTGGTAGAGAGCCGTCAGTCGCGACTACGGCGAACTCCTCGCCGGAGCGGCCTTCGGAGGCGATGCGGCCGTCTCGGATGGTGATTGTGCGCGGGAGTACGGCGGCGACGTCCGGGTCGTGCGTGATCAGGAGCACGGTCATGCCGGTTTGGGCGTTGACCGTGCGGATGGCTTCGACCACCTCGTCGCGGGCTCGGTGGTCGAGTTGGCTGGTTGGTTCGTCGGCGAGTAGCAATCCCGGGAAGGTGGCGATGCCTACGGCAACGGCTGCGAGTTGTACCTGGCCTGGCGTCAGCCTGCCCAGCGGCGTTCGCGCGTGATCGGCCAGGCCGACCAACGCGAGTACGTCCCGCGGTGCGGGCAGGTCGCGCCCACTAGCGGTGCCACCAGCAGTGTCACCGGCGGTGCCACCAGCGGTGCGCCCGGCGGTCCCACCAGCGGTGCGCCCGGCGGTCCCACCAGCGGTGCGCCCGGCGGTCCCACGAGCGGTGCCATCAGTCGTGCCACCAGTGGTCCGGTCAGCGGCCTCGGTGGCGGCGCCTCGGGTGCGGCGGGGGAGGATCGCGTGGGCGGCGCGTTGGGCGAAGCGGACGTTGTCCTCTGGTGTCAGGTAAGGCACGAGGTTGCGCCCGGCGCCCTGGATCACGATGCCGACGTCGCTCGCGCGCATGCGGTCCAACTCGGGCCCGGACATCTTCGCGACATCGTGCTCGCCGATCCGCAACCGTCCGGCGCTTGGCTGGATCAGCCCGCCACACAGCTGCAGCAACGTCGACTTCCCCGCGCCGGACGGCCCGAGCAGACCAACGAGTTCACCCGGACGAATGGCGATACCGATACCCGACAGCGCGGCCACGTCATGCCCGTCGCTGCGATAGATGTGCACTAGCCCATGCGTGGTGACGGCCAACCCGGTCACAGTTCCTCCCGGATCCGCGGGTAAGTCGCTCGCCGGCTGACCGCCGTACCGAGCAACAAGGTGGTGACGGTGAGGACCACGGTTCCAGCCAGCCAGAGACCGATCGCGACCCCTTCGTTGAGCCCGAGATCGAGTGGTACCGGCGAAGGCGTCGTGGTCTCCGCGAACAGCGGTATCAACGGCAAGGCGATCTTCGCGCCCGCCACACCGCAGAAAGACCCGAGCAGTACGGCGAGCGCCACCGGCCCGGTCTGTTCCCACCGAGCCGCGCGAGCCGTCACCGCCGCAGGTACGCCCGCGATTCGCAGGCTGGCGTAATCCTGGGCACGGGACCGCCACGACGTCACGACCATCAGCAGCAGCACGATGATCGCCAGCGACCACCCGGCGATACCGACGACCGGCGTCAGCTGCAAAGCGAGGGCGCTGGCGGAGCGCGCGTACGTGGCGGTCCGATCGCTGAGCCGGTCGATCACGGTAGGCGTGAGCCCGGCCGACCGCAGACCCGCGAGGATCTCGTCGAGATGCGCGAGGCCGTCCGCGTTGAGCCAGAGGTACGACGACAACACCGTCGTGTCCGGCGAACCGCCCAGCCGCCGTACCGTGGTGAGGTCGACCAGCGCCGTAGAACGCAGCAAACGCGGGATAGGCGCGAGCGCAGGCGGCACCGAGACCAGCGGCATAGCCATGCCGTCGATCCCGGGCGCGGTCGACGACTCCGTGAACGGGAAGTCCGACGTCACCAGCGCGGGCACCGCGACCGGGACCGAGACGTGCTGTACGCCGAGAGCGCTGCCGTGGTTGGTGAAGGCGAGACTCAGACCGTCCGCCGCGTCCTGGCCGGCGATCGTCTCCTCCTGGATCGTCTCGAGCAACGGCTTCCAGTCGCCGCCGCTGCCGAGATCGACCACCTGCTGCCCGTCAGAGGACACGTTGCTGATCGTCACCACGCCCTCGAGCCCGGCCACGTCACCGAGTTGACGCGAGATGCCGAGTCGCAACAGCCGGCAACCGCGTTCGCAGCCCATCGGGGCCGACAGCTGGACCGGCCGACCCGCCTTGAGCGGCACCGAGCCGAGCTGCATCACATAGCGACCGCCGTCCGCAGCGACGATCGTCGCCTCGATCCGCAGCGGCTTGGCCTGCTCCAGCGGCGGGGGAGGCGTGCCGTCGACCGTCGCCATGCGTGCCGCCGACATCGCAGACGGCGTCACGGTAAGCCTCAGCCGCGAGCCCTTCACCAGCACACCCTGATTGGCGGGTGCCTTGATCTGCTGATAGCCGGCCTCGTCGGTGATCCGGTCGCCGCGGTAGGCGATCCGGCGGAAGCTGTCGAGCTCGACCATCATGGTGGTCAGCGCGTCCTGCGAGGCCGGCACGCCCAGCAGGACCGGCGTCATCCACTTGCGCTCGGGATCAACCGTTGCCAGAGCCTTGTCCAGCTTGGCCAGATTCGGTGAACCCAGGTCCAGCACCGCCTCCGCCCCAGTCTCGTAGCCCGCCCGCAGGTCCCGGTTGTCCCCGGCAACGAATGCGGCCTGTCCCGCAAAGCAGACAAGCGCACTCGCCACAGCCACGATGGCGACGATCCGAGTGACTGCGGGACGTCTGGCGACCTGGAGCGCACCAAGCGCCAGACCGAGCCTGCCATTCGTCATCGAACGACGGCTGACTCTGGCGGCTAGCGGCAACAGCAGGTGCGCAAAGGCGAGACCAACTGCCAAGGCGAGCAGCGTCGGTGTGAGGATCGGCAGCGGGCCACGGCCATCACCAGTGAGTGCTGCCACCAACCCGGCGGATGCGAGCACTATGACGGACAGGTCGATCACGCCGAGCGTACGGCCGCGACGGCGAGGCACGATCCGTCGTAGCAGCGTGGAGATCGGCTGGCGAACTACCGACTGCACCGTCCACACCACCACGCTGAGCCCGGCCAAGATCGCAGCAGCGAGTGCAGCCGGCACGGTCCACGGCAACTCAATGGGCGCTCCACCGTCAAGCCAAGTGGCTCTAACCAGCAGTAGTAGGCCAAACCCGGCCGCAACGCCGCCGAGCATCCCGGCCACTACAGGACCTGCAAGTTCTAGGGCCAACATCGAGCCCGTCTGCCCTTGCCGGAGGCCTCTAAGTCGTGAGATCGCCAGCTCCGGCCGACGCTGGTCCACCACGGCAGAGAGCGCGAGAGCCAGTACGACGACCCCGAACAGCGCAACTTGCACCATGACCAGCGGGATGATCGTGGTGGCCTGACGACGCTCGGCCGCCAACGAGTCCGCCAGCGCCGGTAGTGCGGTGAAGTTGCTGACCACGTGGTTGTGCTCGGCCCCTGCCATCTCAAACTGACTACTGACCTCTTTGAGCCGGGGGAGATCGTCGAGCCGTACCGTGCCCGGGACAGGCGCCGTGTCCGACGTACTGAACTGGCCCCAGGTCTTGTTCTGGCTGAACGTCGCGCGATCGGTCAGCACGAAGTCCGAGTTCGACGGCTTGTCCTCGCGTACGACGGAGTGGCCGGTCGGGGTGACGCCGAACCAGTAAGGCTCGCGCTCATCCTTCGGCCGGTAGATGCCGACGACCTTGAGCGTGCCACCACCGGCGTACTCGGTCGCAGTGGCCTTCAGCGTCATCCCGGGCTTCGCGGAGAAGTTCGTCACGTCGGTCACCGACAGCGCGACTTCGTTCGCAGCCTTCGGGCATCGGCCTTGCACCAGGTCGAGATGCGCGCAGAGATCGTCGCGCCACGCCAGCCGTGCGCGGGCGCCGAGACCGCCGTTCGTCGGATCCCAGCTGATGTCGGCTCGCAGGCCGTGGACGGGTGGTTCGAGCAGCGGCAGCACATCGGCCGGGATGAGCTCGGAGAGTTGCTCGGGTGGGACGGCCTCCTTGGGACCTTCGAAACTGGGCGGCGGCCGGCCTTCTAGTTGCCAGGCGGCCTGCAATCGCTGGACGGTCAGCATCTCGGTGACGACGGTCTGCTCGACGGACCGGGCGAACCAGGGTGCAAAGGCGGCACACGTCCCGATCAGCAGGCTCACGCCCGCGAGCACACAGGTCTGCCACCACCGATACCGCAGCGCATGCCTCAGAAACACCGGGACCCCCCACTTTGCGCGCGCATGTGCCGCAACTTACGATCCGCCGGGGCGCTGCCGCCAGATACTTACGGGCAGACCCGCGCACCGTCGTCGTACCGATGCGAAGTTGTTGCCCAATCAGTATTCGAGCTCGTAAACCTGCCCTCCCGGACCCCGGCGATACCCGGCCGGTAGGTTCGGAGCATGCGTGAATCCCAGCTCGGAGAACTGACGGTTTCCAGTCTCGGCCTCGGCTGCATGGGCATGTCGCAGTCGTACGGCGTGCAGACCGACGAAGACGAGTCCATCGCCACCCTGCACGCCGCGATCGACGCGGGCTGCACCTTCATCGACACCGCGGACGTTTACGGCTCCGGCGAGAACGAGTCGCTCGTCGGCCGCGCGCTCGCCGGGCGCCGGGACGAGGTGGTGCTCGCGACCAAGTTCGGCCTGCAGTGGGGCGATCGCGCCGGCGGGATGCCGACGGCGGTGGACGGCTCGCCGGAGTACGCGCGCGAGGCGCTCGACGCGTCCCTGCGAAGGCTCGGCGTCGACCACGTGGATCTCTGGTACCTCCATCGCAAGGACCCGGCCGTCCCGATCGAGGAGACGGTTGGCGCGATGGCCGAGCAGGTCAAGGCGGGCAAGGTCCGTTACCTGGGGCTGTCCGAGGTGAACGGCGCCACCGTGCGGGCGGCGCACGCGGTGCACCCGATCAGCGCCGTGCAGAGCGAATGGTCGCTGTGGACCCGCGATCCCGAGACCGCGGTGCTACCGACGCTGCGCGAGCTCGGCGTCGGGTTCGTCCCGTTCAGCCCGCTCGGCCGCGGCTTCCTGACCGGCCAGCTCCGGACGCCGGACGACTTCGAGCCGGACGACATGCGCCGGAATCTGCCCCGCTTCACCGGCGCGAACTTCCAGCGCAACCTCGACCTGGTCGACAAGGTGCGCGAACTGGCCGAGGCGAAGGGTGTCACCGCCAGCCAGCTCGCGCTCGCCTGGTTGCTTGCCCAGGGCAACGACGTGGCGCCGATCCCGGGCACCAAGCGGCGCAAGTACCTCGCGGAGAACCTCGGCGCCGTGGACGTCGTCCTGACCGAGGCCGACCTGGCCGCGCTGGAGCAGGCCTTCCCGGCCGACGGCGTCGCGGGCGACCGGTATGCCGAGGGCGCGATGGGGTTGGTGGAGCGGTGATCGGCGTCACCGGCGCCACCGGGCTGGTCGGAGGCCGAGTGGCCCGGCTGCTGGCGGCTGAGGGAATTCCCCAGCGGCTGGTGGTTCGCGACCCGTCGCGGGCGCCGGAACTGCCCGGCGCGGAGACGGCTGAAGCGTCGTACGGCGATCATCACGCGCTGCTCAACGCGCTGGACGGCGTCGAGACCTTGCTGCTGGTGAGTGCCGCCGAATCGGCCGACCGCGTCGCGCTGCACACGGCCACGATCGACGCGGCGGTCGCGGCCGGCGTACGGCGCATCGTCTACACGTCGTTCCTGAATGCCGCGGCGTGTGCCACCTTCACGCTCGCCCGCGACCACTGGCATACGGAGCAGCACCTGCGCGCGAGCGGGATCGGGTTCACGTTCTTGCGCGACAGCCTTTACCTGGATTTCCTGCCGGCGATGGTCGGCGAGGACGACGTCATCCGTGGACCGGCCGGCGATGGCCGGGTCGGCGCGGTGGCCCGGGCCGACGTGGCGGAGGCGGCCGCGCGGGTGCTGACGAGTGACGGGCACGAGGGGCGGACGTACGACCTGACCGGGCCCGAGGCGTTGACCATGACCGACGTGGCGAGGTTGCTCTCCGAGGCGTGGGGTCGTCCGATCACGTATCAGGCCGAGACGCTGGACGAGGCGTACCGGTCGCGCGAGCGGTATGGCGCGCCCTCGTGGGAGGTGGCCGGCTGGGTCACGTCGTACGCCCAGATCGCGAGTGGCGAGGTCGCGGCCGTGACGGGTGATGTGGCGGCCCTGACCGGTCGTCCGCCGTTGAGCCTGGCGGCTTATCTGAAGAATGTCGACGCGGGGTGAGAGACTGAATGGGTGCCGCTCTACCGTGACGAAGCCGTCGTGCTTCGAACCCAGAAACTGGGCGAAGCCGACCGGATCGCCACGCTGCTGACCCGGTCGCACGGCAAGATCCGCGCGGTCGTGAAAGGCGTGCGGCGGACGTCGTCGCGGTTCGGCGCCCGGCTCGAACCGTTCATGCACGTGGATCTTCAGCTCGCCACCGGCCGCACGCTCGACGTCATCACGCAGGCCGTCATCATCGGGGCGTACGGCGAACGCATCGTCGGCGATTACGCGCGGTATACGGCCGGCACGGTGCTGCTCGAAACGGCTGATCGGCTGGTCGTCGAGGAGAAAGAGCCCGCCACCCAGCAGCACCTTTTGCTCGCGGGAGCCCTCCGCGTGTTGTCGATGGGGGAGCGCGAGCCCGGGCTGGTGCTCGACTCGTTCCTGCTGCGCTCGCTGGCGATCTCGGGTTATGCGCCCTCGTTCGACGACTGCGCCAAGTGTGGTGACGTGGGGCCGCACCGCGCGTTCAACCCGGCCGCCGGCGGCATGGTCTGTGCGAACTGCCGCCCCCCGGCCTCCGCCATGCCCGCCCCCGGCACCGTCCGCCTCCTGGCCGCCCTGCTCACCGGCGACTGGCCCGTCGCCGAAGCCGCCGAACCAAGATCCCGCCGCGAAGCCGCCGGCCTCGTCTCCGCCTTCGTAGCCTGGCATCTAGACCGCCAACTCCGCTCCCTCCCCCACTTAGACCTAACCCCTTAAGCCACACTCCCGCGCGGCACGACCCACCTGGTCGGCTGGCCGGTGACGTCGGCGATGAGGTCGAAGTCGGCGTCGTAGTGCAGCACGGTCACGTTGTGCCGTTCGGCAATGGCGGCGACCAGCAGGTCGGGAAGCGACACCGCCCGGTGACGGCCGGTGGTGCAGAGCTCGCGCTGTACGTCGATGGCGCGGCTGAAGTCCTCGTCGATGGCGTGGAGCCACTCGTGCGCCCGAAGATCGGCGCGAATCCGGTCGTGCTCTGCCACCCGTCGGGCGCTGTAGAGCATCTCGAGCGCGACGATGCCGGCCGTCGCGGTCAGCCCGGCGCGGACGAGCGGTGTGAGCGCCTGAGTCACGGCCTGCGAAGCAAGTCGCGTCAGGGCACTCTTGTCGATCAGGTATTGCGCTAGCGCCATGCGCCTTTCATCACTTCCGGATTCAGCGCATCGTCGAACCCGCCTTCGCGAGCGAACTCCACCGCGCTCTCGAACGCGGCGATCCGGACGACTCTCGCCAATGCCTCGTTCACGGTGTCCTTCTTCGTCCGAGTGCCCAGTGCGGATGTCGCCTGGGCGAGCAGGTTGTCGTCGATGTCGATCAGCGTCTTGGTCATCGACTCGCCTCCGTATATATCGATAGTCCCCAAGCGTATATCTCCGTTCCGTTGTTGGCGAGGGTCGTAATTCTTTCAGGTTGGGGCGGTGGCTGCTGAGGGCCTGTGGATAAGTGGGGTTGGGGATGAGGCAGACTTCGGGGATGGCTCGGTTGACGCGGCGGCGTGGTGGGGAAACGGTTGGTCGGCGGGATTTCGTGGCGCCTGATCCGCATCCGTCGGGCGCGCGGCCGCCGGAGATTCCCGCGGAGCTGGTGCCGAAGCACGTGGCGATCGTGATGGACGGCAACGGGCGCTGGGCCAAGTCGCGCGGGTTGCCGCGTACCGAGGGTCACAAGATGGGCGAGGCCTCGCTGCTCGACGTGATCAAGGGCGGTATCGAGATCGGCGTGAAGACGATCTCGGCCTACGCGTTCTCCACCGAGAACTGGTCCCGGTCGCCCGACGAGGTCCGGTTCCTGATGGGGTTCAACCGCGACGTGATCCATCGCCGGCGCGACGAGCTGGACGCGATGGGCGTGCGGGTGGTCTGGTCGGGACGGCGGCCGCGGCTGTGGAAGAGCGTCATCTCCGAGCTGGAGGACGCGCAGGAGCGGACCAAGGACAACGACGTGATCACGCTGCAGTTCTGCGTGAACTACGGCGGCCGGGCCGAGATCGCGGACGCGGTGCAGGACATCGCGGCAGACGTTGCCGCGGGCAAGTTGAACCCGAATCGCATCACCGAGCAGACGGTCGCGAAGTACCTGTATCACCCGGAGATTCCCGAGGTGGATCTGTTCGTCCGGTCGTCGGGGGAGCAGCGTACGTCGAACTTCCTGGTCTGGCAGTTGGCGTACGCCGAGATGGTCTTCCTCGACACGCTTTGGCCGGATTTCGATCGGCGTGATCTCTGGCGGGCGATCGAGATCTACGCCCAGCGCGACCGCCGCTACGGCGGAGCAAAGGCCTGACCCACCACTTTGCATTCATTCGTCGGAATCCGCCCTCACCCGTCTGCTGACCCGCGCGGGTCAGCCGCGGCCAGAGGGCGGATTCCGACGAATGAATGCAAAGGAACGGCGCGCGTGGTCACAAGGGACCGATGATCGGCAACACGCCGCGTCACGAGGGCCCGATGACGCGCCGGGGGTTGGTCACAAGGGACCGATGAATGCAAAAGAGAAGCGGTTAGCGGCGGGGGGAGGGGAGGAGGCCGCGTTCGATGGCGGTGGTTACGGCTCGGGTTCGGTCGTCTACGTCTAGTTTGGCGAAGAGGCGTTGGAGGTGGGTTTTGACCGTCGCCTCGCCGATGAACAACTCGCGCCCGATCTCCGCATTACTAAGCCCCCGCGCGACGGCCGCGAGGACCTCCAGCTCTCGTGGCGAAGGCGCTGCCGCGGTTGAGACCGGCGTACGCATGCGGGACATCAGTTTGGCCGCCACCGGAGGCGCGAGCACGGTCTCACCCCGGGCCGCCGCGCGAATGCCGTCGAGCAGCTCGGCATGCGGCGTGTCTTTGAGCAGGTAGCCCGTTGCGCCGGCCTCGACCGCGTGCAGGATGTCCGCGTCGGTGTCGTACGTCGTCAGCACGAGCACCTTGGTCGCCGGGTATCCCGTCACGATCGCGCCGGTCGCGGAGACGCCGTCGCGGCGCGGCATGCGCAGGTCCATCAGTACGACGTCCGGCCGGGTGTTCTCGACCACGGCGAGTGCTTCCTCGCCGTCGCCCGCCTCGCCGACCACCTCGATGTCGTCGGTGACGCCGAGCATGCCGATCAGGCCGGAACGCACCACCGGGTGATCATCCACGACAACCACCCGCACGTTCATCGAACCTCCAAAGCGCTGGTAGGGATGAGAACCTCGACCCGAGTGCCCTGCCCAGGCGCGCTCTCGACCTGGACGGTACCGCCCGACTCCTCGACGCGCCCCCGCATCGCGGCCAACCCGAACCCGGGCGCGGGCTCGTCCGGCACGAACCCGAGGCCGTCATCCCGGATCTCGATGCGTACGCCATCCGCCGAGATGCCCAGCGTGATTCGCACCCGCGTGGCACCGGCATGCTTACGGATATTCGCGAGCGACTCCTGCGCCGCCCGCAGCAACACCACCTGCTGGCCCTGCGGCAGCCCGGCGATCTGGTCATCGGCGAGATCGAGCTCGACCTGTACGTCGACCCCGGTCTCCGCGGCGAAGCGTTCAGCGAGTCGTTGCAGCGCCTCGGTGAGGTTCGCCCCGGACAACGCGACCGGAGTGAACGCCGCGACCAGGGCTCGCGCCTCAGCGAGATTCTCGCGGGCGGTGTCCTCGATGGCGGCGAGCCGGCCGTTGGCCGGTTCGGTGTCGCCGCGTTTGAGTTCGACTTGGGCCGCCTGCGAGAGCATCACGATGCTGGTCATGCCCTGGGCCAGAGTGTCGTGGATCTCGCGCGCCATCCGCTCGCGCTCGGCCATCACCCCGGCGGTGTGGTGCGCCTCGGCCAGCTTGTCGCGGGTGGCTTCCAGCTCGAGGATGAGCTCGGCTCGTTGCTCGCTCTGATTGATCACTCGCTCGATCCAGAGGCCGAGCATGATGCTGGCGACCAGGCTGATCGTCAGCCACGGCACCGTCTCGCGGAAGCCTTCCCAGCTGAAGCCGCGGGCGCCGATCTGGGCCGTGCCGACGGTGATCAGCAGGACGACGCTGTACGCGATGCCCTCGCTGGTCTTCTCGCTGAGCAGCCAGATCTGCGGGGAAATGATGAACAGCAGGAAGACCGATTGCGGGTAGATCAGCACCGTGAACGTGATCAGGACGATCAGCAGGATCCGGTAGACGTGCGATGGGACGGGGCGACGGGAGAGCGAGGCCGGCTGCCCGATGAAGTAGTGCGCGACCGCCATCGCCACCAGTGCCGCGATGAACGCGATCCGCCGGGTGCTGCTCAGCTCGGTCAGGAAGGACAGGACAATGGTCGTCAACAGCAGCACCCAGAACACGATGTGCCAGGCGGTCATCGACTTCACCCAGACATCCTGCTCATGGTCGTGCCGCAAACCATCCATGGGCCTTATCTTCCTCTGCCACCCCATCTCAGTGCACGCCTGCCACTAGACCGAGTCGTCACGGGTCCAGCGGAGGAACCGCTGGCAGAGCACCAGTCCGACCACCAGCCACGCGGTCAGCACGATGGCGCCCGTGCCGAGCTGCCAGGAACCGCTGACCTCGTTGACCTCGAAGCCGTCCGGCAGGAAGACCGAGCGCATACCCTGCGCCAGCCACTTCAGCGGGAAGAACTCGGCGATCGTGCGCATCCACTCCGGCAGCGCGTTGTAGACGAAGTAGACGCCGGAGATGAACTGAAGCACCAGGACCACTGGTGTGACGACGGCCGACGCGGACTTGCCGGACTTCGGCAGAACGGAGTACGCGATACCGAGGACCGAGCCGGACGCCGTACCGAGCAGGAAGATCCAGAGGAAGTTCAGCCACTTCGCCGGCGCGGTCGGCAGGTCGACGCCGAGGAACAGGCCCGCGATCACCAACAGCAGGGCGAACTGCGCGATCGACGTGACCAGGACCAGCCCGATCTTGCCGATGAAGTACGACTGCGGTGACATCGGCGTACCGCGGAGCCGTTTCAGCAGCGCCTCGTCGCGTTCCATCGCGATCGTGATGGCCAGCGATTGGAAGCTGGTCAAGAAGATGCCGGAGGCAATCATTCCCGGCGTGAAGTACGTCGCGGCGGTGACCTTGCCGTCGAAGAAGTCCGAACTGCTGAAGACGGCCGAGAAAATACCGAGGAAGATGATCGGGAAGAAGAAGGTGAAGATCAACTGCTCCTTCTCCCGGAAGAACTGCTTTACTTCAAGCCTGGTTCGCGAAAGTCCGACTTTGAGGGCCGAGGGCAACGGTTTGGTGGTGGCGACGAACGTGGTCATGCGGACACTCCGGTTTCCAGCTCGGTGGCGGCGGCGTTGATACCGATCAGGTCGAGGTAGATGTCTTCCAGGCTCGGCCGGTGGATCGACAGCTCGGGGATCTCCCCGTCGAACCGCGTCATCAACCTGGCGACCTCGGCCGTCGGGTTATCGGTACGGATCTCGTGCGCGCCGTCCGCGTCCAGCCAGCGGACCCGCGCGACCCGTGCGCCCCGACCGCCGAGGGTCTCCGGCGTACCGAGCTCGATCATCTTGCCGCCGGCGATCACGCCGACCCGATCGGCCAGGTGCTCCGCCTCGTCGAGGTAATGCGTGGTCAGCAGGATCGTCGTACCACCCGTGCGAAGCGCCTCGATCAACCCCCAGAACTGGCGACGCGCCTCGGGATCGAAACCCGTCGTTGGCTCGTCGAGGAAGAGCAGTTCGGGATTGCCGATGACGCCGAGGGCGACGTCCAACCGGCGGCGCTGGCCCCCGGAGAGCTTGCGCGTACGCGTCTTCCGCTTCTCCTCGAGCCCCACCGACGCGATCACCTCGTCGGGATCACGCGGGTTCGGGTAATACCCGGCGTAGTGGTGGATCAACTCGGCCACGGACGCCTCGGCTTCATCCCGCGACGACTGGGCGACGATGCCGAGGCGGCTGCGCCAACGCCGATCGCCATGCTGCGGGTCCGTGCCGAGCACGCTGACCTCGCCCGCGTCCCGACGGCGATACCCCTCCAGGATCTCTGTAGTGGTGGTCTTCCCGGCACCGTTCGGGCCGAGCAGGGCGAAAACCTCACCCCGGTGAATGTCCAGGTCGACGCCGTCCACGGCGACCTTGTCCGGATAGCGCTTGACGAGCCCACTGGCCCGCACGGCGAAGTCGTTGTCGGTCATGCCTTAACCCTCCCGCCCGGCGCTTCCCCGCACAGGCGCCATCCGGATGACCACCTGTCCCCCAACCGGTGGACACGCCCACCGCCTACTCGTCCGGCCCGCCTTCCGTCGCCGTGCGGAGCGGGGGCGACGCGGCAGGGGGACACGCGCGGGGCGGCGGGGGAAAGCGGGGGAGGGCTAGCCTCGCGAGGGTGAGCCAAATTGTGCGAGGTGTGGTCGCTCGGGCGCGTGGGGCGGCGGTGACGATCGAGGAGATCATGGTGCCGGCGCCTGGGCCGGGGGAGGCGGTGGTGCAGGTTCAGGCGTGCGGGGTGTGCCATACCGACCTGCATTATCGGGAGGGCGGTATCAACGACGACTTCCCGTTCCTGCTCGGGCACGAGGCGGCCGGGATCGTCGAGGCGGTCGGCGAGGGCGTGACCGCGATCGCGCCCGGCGATTTCGTCGTACTGAACTGGCGGGCGGTCTGCGGCAACTGCCGGGCGTGCCTGCGCGGACGCCCCTGGTATTGCTTCAGCACGTTCAACGCCGAGCAGAAGATGACGCTCGCCGACGGTACCGAGTTGTCGCCCGCCCTCGGCATCGGCGCCTTCGCCGAGAAGACGCTGGTCGCGGCCGGGCAATGCACCAAGGTCGATCCGGCGGTCAAGCCCGAGGTGGCGGGACTGCTCGGGTGTGGCGTGATGGCCGGGATCGGGGCCGCTGTCAACACCGGGAATGTCGGCCGCGGTGATTCCGTCGCGGTCATCGGTTGCGGCGGCGTCGGTACGGCGGCCGTGGTCGGCGCGCGCCTCGCCGGGGCCGCCCGCATCATCGCGATCGACGTCGACGAACGAAAGCTCGCCGTCGCCAAGGAACTCGGCGCCACCCACACGATCCACACGACCGGCGAGGGCGTGGTCGAGGCGGTGCAGGCGTTGACGGACGGCTTCGGGGCGGACGTGGTGATCGACGCCGTCGGCCGGCCCGAGACGTGGAAGCAGGCCTTCTACGCGCGGGACTTGGCCGGCACGGTTGTGCTCGTCGGCGTACCGACTCCCGAGATGCGCCTGGAGATGCCGTTGCTCGACTTCTTCGGCCGAGGCGGTTCGCTCAAGTCGAGCTGGTACGGCGACTGTCTGCCGAGCCGCGATTTCCCGATGCTGATCGATCTGCACTTGCAGGGCCGGCTGCCGCTCGACGCCTTCGTCTCCGAGACGATCGCGCTCGACCAGGTGGAAGAGGCGTTCGGCAAGATGCATCGCGGCGACGTACTCCGCTCGGTGGTGCTCTTCTAAATGCAAATCCAACGAGTGGTCACCAACGGCACGTTCAGCCTCGACGGCGGCACCTGGGACGTCGACAACAACGTCTGGCTCATCGGCGATGACGAAGAGCTCATCGTCATCGACGCCGCCCACGACGCCACCAAAATCGTCGAGGCGATCGCCGGCCGGCGAACAATCGCGATCATCCTCACCCACGGCCACAACGACCACATCAACGCGGCGACCGCGCTCCGGGACGCGACCAACGCCCCGATCTGGATGAACCCGGCCGACCAGATGCTCTGGCACGCCGAATACCCCGGCACCAACCCTGATCACCAGCTCGACGACGGTACGACGTTCGAGATCGCCGGTACGACGCTGACGGCGATCCATACGCCGGGTCATTCGCCGGGCAGCACCAGCCTGTACGCCGAAGGGCACGTCTTCACCGGCGACACGTTGTTCCACGGTGGACCGGGCGCGACGGGTCGTTCGTACAGCGACAAGCCGACCATTCTCGCGTCGATCCGCGAGCGCCTATTGACGCTTCCCGGCGAGACCGTCGTACACACCGGTCACGGCGACACGACCACCATCGAGGCCGAGCGGGAAAACGTCAGCTGAGCTTCTGGCATTCGGCGCAGGTGCCGAAGATCTCCAGCGTGTGACTGATGTCGGAGTACCCGTGCTCACCGGCGACCTTGTCGGCCCAGCGCTCGACGGCGGGCCCTTCGACCTCCACCGTGCGGCCGCAGTTGCGGCAGACCAGGTGGTGGTGATGCCCCTTCGAGCAGCGCCGGTACGCCGTTTCGCCGTCCGCGGTGCGAAGCACGTCGACCTCGCTCGAGTCCGCGAGGGCCTGCAGCGTGCGGTAGACGGTGGTCAGACCGACGGCCTGCCCGGCAGTGCGCAGCTCCTGGTGGATCTCCTGCGCGGTGCGGAAATCGTCGAGCGTCTCGAGCACGGTCGCGACCGCCGCGCGCTGGCGGGTCGAGCGTGTTCCGATGGCCACCGTTCCTCCTGACATCTTGATTGCTACCCGCCAGTCTCTCAGAAGTGAGCAATTCGCCAACTATCGAGCCCGGCTAGTGCTCGTCCCAATGGTCTCCGTGGGCCGCGTGCAAGTGGCCGTCGTGCACATAGTCAACGTGATCGCCGTGCTCGATCGCGGGATGCCCGCAGTCCCGGTCGTGTCCGTGGCCGTGGGTGGCGCTGACCACGTGCGGCGCGGGCTCCGGCACCGACACCTCCGGTTCGTCGTCCGCGAGCGGTGCCACCGCACCCCGGCGCCGGCGGATCAGCGTGCCGGCGGTCGCCGCGACGATGAACCCGGCCAGGGCCAGTACGACGATGGTGGCGCCGGGCGCGACGTCCGCGTGGTACGACGTGATGATGCCCGCCAGACACGCGGTCACACCCAAAGCGCACGCCGTCGCGAACGTACTGCGGAAGGACCGCGTCAGCTGCTGGGCCGTCGCCACCGGTACGACCATCAACGCGCTCACCAGCAAGAGGCCGACCGTACGCATCGCGACCGTCACGGTCACGGCGGCCATCACCGCGATCAGGACGTTCAGCAGTTGTACGCGCAGCCCGGTGACGCGGGCGAACTCCTCGTCCTGGCAGACCGCGAACAGCTGCGGGGACAACCCGACGGCGACAACGAGGACCGTGACGGCCAGGCCGACGACGACCCACAAATCGCTGGCGGAGACCGTCGTCAGGGAGCCGAAGAGGTACGTGTTGAGGGTGGCGGCGCCTTGTCCGGCGAGACCGATCAGCAGCACACCACCCGCGATACCGCCGTAGAACAGCAGGGCCAACGCCACGTCACCACTGGCCTTGCCGCGGGCCCGGACGAATTCGATCGCGGTGGCGCCGGCGATGGCGACGATGATGGCGGTCAGCACGGGCGCCGTACCGGTGAGCAGGCCGAGGGCGACACCGGTGATGGCGATATGGCCGATCCCGTCGCCCATCAGCGAGAGCCTGCGCTGCACCAAGTAGGTGCCGATCGCGGGAGCGGCCAGGCCGGTCAGGAACCCGGCGATCAGCGCCCGCTGCATGAATTCCAGCTCGAACAAGGTCATGACGGCAGCCATCCCGGCTCTTCAGGCCCCGGTCCGTGGTGGGCATGGACGTGGGCGTGGGTCTCGGATCCGGTCGGCGCGCCGTCGTACACCACGCGGCCGCGGCGCAGCACCACCGAGCGATCGACCAGGGTGTCCATCGGGCCGAGGTCGTGGCTGACCAGCACCACCGTCGTACCGCGGGCGACGCGTTCGCGGATCGCGGCGGTGAAGACGCCCTGGCTGGCCAGGTCGACGCCGGCCGTGGGCTCGTCGAGGATCAGCAGTTCGGGATCGGACGCGAGGGCCCGGGCGATCAGCACGCGTTGCTGCTGGCCGCCGGACAGATCGGCCACGCCTTCCTTGCGGTGATCGGCCATACCGACGACCTCGAGCGCGTCGTCGATCGCGGCCTTGTCGGCGGCGCTGAGCGGGCGGAAGAGCTTGCGCCGCGAGAGCCGTCCGGACGAGACGACCTCCTGCACGGTTGCCGGTACGCCGCTCGCGGCAGTGATCCGCTGCGGCACGTAGCCGACGCGCTCCCATTTGCGGAACTTGGGCACCGGCGTACCGAACAAAGCGACCTGGCCGCGGGCGGCCGGTAGCAGGCCCACCATCGTCCGGATCAGGGTCGACTTGCCGGAGCCGTTCGTCCCGAGCACGACGACGACTTCGCCGGTCCGGATCTCCAGGTCGATACCGCGCAAGACCGGACGGCCGCCCAGGTCGACCGAAAGATCGGTGACCCGGACGGCGGCATTGATGATGGGGGAGTCAACTGTCACGTGCAGTCGTTCGCCTTCCGAAGCTCCTGCAGGTTCTCGCGCATCAGGGAGAAGTAGTCCTCGGTGGAGTTGGCGTCGGACAGGCCCTCGATCGGGCTCAGCACCGCCGTCTTCACCTTGAGGTCGGTCGCGATCGACTGCGCGACCTTCGGGCTGACCAGCTCTTCGTAGAAGATCGTGGTCACCTTCTCCTTGCGGACGATGTCCTGCACCTCCTTGATCCGGGCGGGGGTGGGCTCGGCGTCGGGGGTGAAGCCCGCGATACCGACCATCTCCAGACCGTACCGCTTCGCGAGGTACGCGAAGGCCTCGTGGCTGGTCACGAATGCCTTTCGCTGGCAGTTCTTCAGACCGGCCGTGAACTCGCCGTCGAGCTTGGTCAGCTCGGCGCGCAGGGTCGCGGCGCGCTGCTTGTAACCGTCGGCGTTCGCGCTGTCCTTCTCAGCCAGCCTGGCCGCGACCGCGTCGGCGACATCGGCCAGCTTGTTCGGGTCGAGCCAGAAGTGCGGGTCGAGCTCGTCCGCGTGCCCGGCTTCCTCCTCGTGCCCTGCCTCTTCCTCGTGCTCGAACTCGGCGCCGGTCGCCTCCAGCTTGGCCGGGGCCGATACGTCGAAGCCGGCCTCTTTCGCGTTCTGCTCGACGGCCTCGTCGACGGCCGGCTGCAGGCCCTTCTCGAACAGCACCACCTTCGCCGCGGCCAGCGTGCCGACCTGCTTCGGCGTCAGCTCGAGGTCGTGCGGCTCGACGCCCGGCGCGGTCAGGGTCTCCACCCTCACGTTGTCGCCACCCACCTGCTGGGCGACGAACTGCAACGGATAGAACGAAGCGACCACATCGAGCTTGTCACCGCCGGCGGCGGGGGTGTCCGTCCCCGAGTCGCCGCAGCCTGCGAGAGTGACGGAGGCTAGGGCGGTAACGGCGAGGACGGCGCCGGAAACGGCGAAGGAACGAGATCTCATGACAATCATTTTCATTTACCTGGCAATGATTGTCAAAACAGGGAGTTACGGATGGTGAGACGGCACGCCGGCCGACGGCGCGCGGACCGCAAACCAGGGCGGATCGAGGTGCCCGAGCACGGTCATGGCCACGGTCATGGTCACGGAGAGTCAGCAGTCGATACCTCTGTGGTGGACGCCGATGCCATCGTGGCGCGCCGCGTTCGCCTCGGCGTGATCGGTCTGCTGATCCCGATGATCGCGGCCGCGCTGGTCGCGATGGTCATCCTCTGGCCCACCGGCGACGTCAAGGTCGGCGCGATCGAGAACGACCAAGCGCGCGGCGTCGTGTTGTCGATCAAGCCGTGCGCCGAGACCCCGGCTGACTGCGATGAGGCAACGGTCCGTATCACCGAGGCCAAGATCAAGGCCGACATCGGCCAGGTAGTGCCCGCGGAGATCGCCAAGGGACAGAGCGCGCCGCGGGTCGAGGTGGGGAACAAGGTGATGCTGAGCGTCGATCCGAAGGCGCCAGTCACTGATCGCTACAGCTTCGTAGACAACGACCGGAACGCGCCGCTGCTGCTCCTCGCCGCGATCTTCGCGGTCGCCGTTGTCGCGCTGTCGCGGTGGAAGGGCGTCGCCGCGCTGCTGGCGCTGGCGCTCTCCGGCGTACTGCTGCTGAAGTTCGTCTTGCCGGCGATCCTGCGAGGCAGCGATCCGGTACTGGTCGCCGTCGTCGGTGGTGTGGTGATCATGGTCGCTGCGCTCTATATGACCCATGGCGTGAACGCCCACACCTCGATCGCTCTCATCGGCACGATCGGCTCTCTCGGCCTAACCGCGCTTGTCGGTTCGATCTTCGTGCGTGGATCGAGTGTGACGGGGCTGTCGGCAGACGCCGGCACGATCTTCCAGTTCGCGAACCAGGTCGATCTTGTCGGCCTTGTCGCCGCGGGAATCGTGATTGGAACGCTGGGTGTGCTGGACGATGTCACCGTCACCCAGGTAACCGCCGTCTGGGAGCTCTCGGCCGCCAACCCGAACGCCTCTCGCTGGTCCCTGCTGAGCGCCGGCCTGCGGATCGGCCGGGCGCACGTGGCATCGGTGGTCAACACGCTCGTACTGGCCTACGCAGGCGCCTCGCTGCCGCTGATGATGACGTTTGCGCTGGGCTCTGTCCCGGCCTCCTACGCGGTTTCGACCGAACAGGTGGCCGTCGAGGTGATCCGAGGTCTGGTCGGCAGCCTGGGCATCATCGCCGCCGTCCCTCTGACCACAGCCCTCGCCGCGATGGCCGTCGCTCGCCGCTCGCCTCAACTTAGGTCTGACGAAATCGAGCACGTCGACTGAAATTTGGGCGCAGTCGGTGCGTAATAGACCGACTACGTGCTGCCGTCAAGACCTTACATTCTCGATGGTCCTGGTCTTAGAGTTCCGATGAATCCGGATCCTCCGCCCCAGGTCTCGGGAGTCACTCATGAATAGACGCGCCTTCCTCCGCACGGTCGCCTCGGGTGCGACGGTCGCGGTCAGTGCGAGCACTCTGTCCGGCGCCCTCGACACACCGGTCGCCTCGGCCGCTGGTGGGCCACTGATTCCGGCGGGTAAGACCGGCATCCAGCTCTACTCGATCCGGGACCAGGTGGCCCGGATCGGTTTTCGCCGGGTGTTCGAGGAGCTCTCGCGGATCGGCTATTGCGAGGTCGAGTTCGCCGGGTACGGCCAGGGCTCGGTCGGTCCGATCACTGTGCCAGAGATCCGCCGGCTGCTCGACGACAACGGTCTGCGCGCGGTCGGCAGCCACGTCGGCCTCTCGGCGTTCCGCGCGAATCTCGAACTCGAACTGGATCGGGCCGAGATCCTCGGGACGCCGTACATCGGCACGGCCAACGAGCCGGTCACTGCGGACAAGAGAACGGTCGCCGGGTATCGGGAGGCTGCCGCGGAGTTCAACCGGTTCGGCCAGGCCGCGGCGGCGAGATGCCTGAAGTGGTACCACCACAACCACTCCGACGAGTTCGGCTTCGCCGCCGACGATCCCTCTGTTCGCCTGTACGACGTACTGCTGGCTGAGACCGATCGCCGGTACGTGTACCTGGAAATGGACATCTACTGGGCGTACGTCGGAAAGCACCGGTTTCCCGGGTTCGAGCCGATCGACTACGTGAAGGCGCAGCCGCATCGGTACCCGTTGTTCCATCTCAAGGACGGCAACGCCAACCCGGCCAACCCGAACGGCTACGACATCGTGGAGTTCGGTGCGGGAGATCTGCCGTTCCGTAGTTTCCTCAAGTCCTTGCAGGCGCGAGGGATGCACCACGGCATCTGGGAGCAGGACAACGCCCCCGGCTCGTTGCCCGATCCGCCCGGGTCTTTTGGTCCGGCCGCGCGCAGCTATCGCGCGATCCGCGAGTTGCGGGGCTGACGGCCGTGGCAGCCGTGCCTGGTAGTCGCTTGGGGGTTTGGCTGTTCGGGGCTAGAGGTTCAGTCGGGAGTACGACGATCGCTGGCGCGGCCGCCTTGCGCCACGGCCTTCCTCCAGTTGGCGTGGTGACGGAGTTGCCGGATTTCGCCGACGCGGGCCTGGTGCCGATCGACGGTCTGGTCTTCGGTGGTCACGATGTGGTCGACACGCCTTTGGCCAAGCAGCTCGAACGTCTGGTGGAAGGCGGCGTCATCCCAGCCGGCATCCCGGCTCTAGTCGACCTCGACATCGAGCACGATCTGGTGCTCCTCCCGTCAGCCTCATGCCAGCTTGAGCAGGTTGGCTTGATGGCGACAGACATCCGCGCGTTCGCCGAGCGACACCAACTGGCGCGAGTGGTCGCGATCAACGTCGCATCCACCGAACCACCCTGCCCCGCCCATCCCGCTCACCACGATCTCGCTGCCTTGCGTAGTTGCTTGAGCGATGGTGAATCGTTGCTGCCGGCAAGTTCCGTCGCCGCGCTGGCCGCCTTCGAAGCCGGTGCCGCGTTCGTGGACTTCACGCCGTCGAACTCGATCCGCCTCCCCGCCGTACAGCAATGGGCGATCGAGCGCGGCCTACCGTACGGCGGACAGGACGCGAAGACCGGCGAGACCCTGGTGAAGAGCGTACTCGCGCCAATGTTCGCCGCGCGTGCCTTGCAGGTGCATGCGTGGTCCGGCACCAACCTGCTAGGCGGCGGCGACGGCGCCACCCTGGCCGACCCCGACGCGGCGCGATCGAAGAGCCTCACCAAGGAGAAGGTCGTCGCGGATCTGCTCGGCCCCGACATCGCCGGCGAAGTACACATCGACTACGTACCGCCGATGGGCGACTGGAAGACGGCCTGGGACCACATCGCCTTCTCAGGTTTCCTCGGCACCCGCATGACCCTGCAATTCACCTGGCAAGGCTGCGATTCAGCCCTAGCGGCACCGCTCGTCCTAGACCTCGCCCGCCTCTCCGGCCTAGCCCTAGAACGCGCCCACACCGGCCCAATGCCGTTCCTCGGCTTCTTCTTCAAAGACCCCCTCGGCTCCCGCGAACACTCCCTAGCCCGCCAATACGACACCCTCGTCACCTGGACCCACCCATGACCCGCGCATCGCGTCGGATGGACGCGACCATGGCGCGCGTCTTCGTGACCTGGACCCGACCATGATCCGGGTGCTTGCGGAATTGGTTCGGGCGCCGGCGGCATTGACCGTGCCTGGGGATGTGCTGGCGGGTGCCGTTGCCTCGGGCAACCTTCGGGCCGGCCGGGTGATCGGGCTGGCGGCGTCCTCGGTCTGCATCTACTGGGCCGGCATGGCCCTGAACGACTGGGCTGATCGCGACGTCGACGCGATCGAACGCCCCGACCGCCCGATCCCCTCCGGCCGCGTATCGGCCAGTGTCGCGCTCGTACTGGCGAGTGGCCTCACCGCCGCCGGCCTGGGCCTGGCGCGCGCGGCCGGAGGCTCGGCGACCTTCCGTACGTCAACCGCTCTCGCCGCCACGGCCTGGGCCTACGACCTCGGCGGCAAGAACACCCCGGCCGGTCCCTTCCTCATGGCCACCGCCCGCTCCCTCGACGTACTGGTCGGAGCGGGTTCGTCCCGAAGGCGAGCCTGGGCCCCGGCCCTAGTCGTCGGCACCCACATCCTCGGCGTAACCCTGATGTCCCGCAACGAAGTCCACGGCGGTACGCCACACCCCGCGCGAACCGCCCTGGCCGCTACCTCCCTGATCACCGCCGCCACCGCCCTACCTGCCGCGACCGGCCTACGCGGCACTCCCGGTTTGCGCGGGGTGACCGGTCTCGGCGGCGCCGGACTTCGCGATGGCCTGATCGCCGCTGGACTCGCCGGGTTGTTCGCGCGAGCGGTCGGACCGGCGCAGTGGACTGCCGCCCAGCAACCGGATGGTCTGAACATCCGAATGGCCGTCGCATCGGGAATCCACGGGCTGGTCCCGTTGCAGGCCGCGTGGTGCGCCCGCAACGGCGCGTCCCGAGTCGGACTGGGCCTGGTCGCGGCCTTGCCGTTGGCCCGGGCATTGGCGCGGAAGATCTCGCCGACATGACGGCCGCCGAAGCCGGACCGGTGGAGTCGCCCGCTGAAGCCGGACCTGGGGAGTCGGAGGGCACGTCCTTGCGATTCGGTTATGGCACCAACGGATTCGCCAACCACCGGCTGTCCGAGGCGCTCGCCGTGATCGCGGAGCTCGGATACGTCGGGGTGGCGCTCACGCTCGACCACAACCACCTCGACCCGTTCGGCCCGGACCTGCCCGCCCGTACGGCGGAGGTGGCGCGAGTGCTCGCGCGGTACGACCTGGCCGTCGTGATCGAGACCGGCGGGCGCTACGTCCTGGACCCGAGGCGCAAGCACGAGCCGACGCTGCTGCATACGGATGGCGCCGAACGGCGGATCGCCTTGCTGCAAAGGGCTGTCGACATCGCGGCGGTACTCGGTGCGGAAGCGGTCTCGTTCTGGTCAGGCACGCTCCCGCCCGGCGTCTCACCCGACGTCGGCTGGTCGCGATTGGTCGCGGGATGCGCCGAGATCGCGACGTACGCCGAGGCGCGGCAGGTCCCGCTCGGCTTCGAGCCCGAACCGGGCATGCTCGTCGACGATCTCGCGGGATACCTCAAGCTCCAAGCCGAGGTCCAACCGCTCGGACTGACGCTGGATATCGGTCATCTGCGCTGCAACGAGATGATGCCGCCATCCGAATGCGTCGCGTTGGCAGCGCCGTACCTGGTCAACGTCCAGATCGACGACATGCGCCGCGGCGTACACGAGCACCTGGAATTCGGCACCGGCGAAGTCGACTTCCCGCCCGTTCTGCGCGCCCTGCGGGACGCCGGGTATGCCGGTCTGGTCGCGGTCGAACTGCCCAGGCACTCGCATGCGGCGCCGGTCGTCGCCCAGCAATCCATCGACTTCCTCCGCGCGGCCGCTTCATGACGGCCTGGAGTTCTGGCGAGCGGCCGGGGGCGTTCGTGCTCACGGCTCGGTACTTGAGTGCGATGCTCCCGGAGTCCGCGTGGCTCGCGGCGCAGCGGGGACGGCCGGAGTTACTCGCGGCCGCCTTCCCAGCCGTCGGGCGCAAGGTCGGCCGAGGTCCGCTGCACGCTCCCACCGGATCTAACGGCGAGCGGACCAGTTGGTCAGAAGGGTCCGATGAAGCGCAACACGCCGTGTCACAAGGGCCCGATGAACGGAATCTGGTGGCGGGGTGGGGGGTGGATGAGGTGGCGCGGGGAGTGTTGGTGGCGGGGTTGGTGGGGGTGTTGAGCGGGGACGAGTTCGTGGCGGCCTTGGGCGGGGTTTATCGGTATGGGGATGCGGGGGAGAAGCGGGCGGTTTTGAAGGCGTTGGGGGTTCGGGAGGTCGCGGAGGCGCTGGGCGATCGGGGTGTGCCGTTGGTGGCGGACGCGATTCGGACGAACGACCAGCGGTTGCTCGCGGCGGCGCTGGGGCCGTACGCGACGCGGTATCTCGAGGCGGCGGGGTTTCGGCAGGCGGTGCTGAAGTGCGTCTTCGCCGGGGTGCCGCTGAGTGCCGTGGACGGTTTGCCCGCACGTTCGGATGATGAGCTCATCCGGATGATGACTGATTTCGCCGCTGAGCGAACGGCGGCCGGACGGGACGTTCCGGCTGACCTGCAGCCCTATCTGAGGACGGCCTGATGCGCATCTTCGACCCGCATATCCATATGACCTCGCGCACCACCGACGACTACGCGGCGATGTTCGCGCACGGCGTTCGCGCGCTGGTGGAGCCGTCGTTCTGGCTGGGACAACCGCGCACGAGTGTCGGCTCGTTCGTCGACTACTTCGACGCGCTGATCGGTTGGGAGCCGTTCCGCGCCTCGCAGTTCGGCATCGCCCACCACTGCACGATCGCGCTCAACCCGAAGGAGGCGAACGATCCGCGCTGCCGGGAGGTACTCGACGTGCTGCCGCGTTACCTGGCGAAGGACGGAGTCGTCGCGGTCGGGGAGGTCGGGTACGACTCGATGACGCCGGCGGAGGACGAGGTCTTCGCGGCCCAACTCGAACTGGCCAAACGCTTCGAACTGCCCGTCCTCGTGCACACCCCACACCGCGACAAGGCCGTCGGCACCACGCGAACCCTGGCCGTCGTACGGGAGTCAGGGCTTGATCCGGCCATGGTCCTCGTCGATCACCTGAACGAGGTGACGGTCAAAGAGGTCGCCGATTCCGGTTGCTGGCTTGGGTTTTCGATCTATCCCGATACCAAGATGGACCCGGATCGGATGGTGGCGATCCTGCGGACGTTCGGCACCGAGCGGATGCTGGTCAACTCCGCCGCGGACTGGGGAAAGTCCGATCCCCTGCTGACCTACCGGACCGGCGAGGCGATGCTCGCGGCCGGGTTCACCGCCGCGGACGTCGACCGGGTGCTCTGGCAGAACCCGGTCGACTTCTACGCCCAATCCGGACGCCTCGAACTCGGCTCTCAACCAGACGGCGACGCCACGTTCGCGGGGAACTCGATTCTGCGCGGAGCGCGGCCGTGAGGTTCCGCCACCCGGACGGGTCGATCGTGCATCTCGCCTACTGCACCAACGTGCATCCCGCCGAAGACCTCGACGGAGTGATCGCACAGCTCGACGGTTGTGCCGCGCTCGTCCGCAAACGCCTCGACGTACCGGTTCTCGGCGTCGGCCTCTGGCTGGCACACGCCCTCGCGGCCCAACTCGCCTCGTCCCCCGAGGCCCTCACGAGGCTCCGCGCGGCGCTCGACCGGAACGGGCTCGAGGTCGTCACCCTGAACGGTTTCCCGTACGCCGGTTTCCACGACGAGGTCGTCGGCAAGAAGGTCTACCTGCCGGACTGGTCCCAGCCCGAGCGACTGGAATACACCCGCCGACTGGCCGAGGTGCTCGCACAACTCCTGCCCGCGGACGCGTCGTACGGCTCGATCTCGACGCTGCCGCTCGGTTGGCGCACCCCTTGGTACGGCGACCGGGACGCCCTCGCACGTACGGCAATCGGTGCCCTGGGCAACGATCTCGCGCGGCTGGAGGAACGTACCGGCCGGCGGATCCGGGTCGCGCTCGAACCCGAGCCCGGGTGCATCGTCGAGACCGTCGCGCAGGCCGCCGACTGGCTCAGCCCGTACGGCGCGGCGGCGCGGGCGCGGATCGGGGTGTGCGTTGACACGTGTCATCTCGCGGTCCAGTTCGAGGACCCGGCGGACGCCTTTCGCGGGCTTGCCGCGGCGGGAGTGCCAGTGGTGAAGAGCCAGGTCTCGGCGGCCTTGCAGATCGACGATCCAGGCGATCCCGCGAGCCGCGCGTTGCTGGCGGAGTTCGCGGAGCCGAAGTTCCTGCATCAGACGCGATCGGCCGGCCTGGAGGGTGTGGACGACTTGTCGCTCGCGGCGGAGTTGCCGGTGGACGAGGCCTGGCGGGTGCACTTCCATGTGCCGGTTCATGCGGAACCACTTGCGCCGCTGCGTAGCACCACCGACGTGCTGGACGCGTCGTTGCGAGAGCTCGTCGGTGGGGCAACGCCGCGCACGCATCACCTCGAGTCGGAGACGTACACCTGGTCGGTGTTGCCGAAGGCGCAGCGGCCGCGCGACGTCGAGGAACTGGCCGCTGGTATCGCCGGTGAGCTCAGCTGGTTGCGCGACCGCCTGGTCTCGCTCGGACTGGAGGTCGTCGCATGAACCAGGTAGTGGTCATCGACGTCGTCGGGTTGACACCTCGCCTGCTCGAGCACATGCCGCGGTTGCGCCGGGTTGGCGAGACTCGCGCGTTGGGTGCGGTGTTGCCGGCCGTGACGTGTTCGGCGCAGGCGACCTTCCTGACCGGGTTGGTTCCGCGTGACCACGGAATCGTGGGGAACGGATGGTACTTCCGCGATCTCGGTGAGGTCTTCCTCTGGCGCCAGCACAACCGACTCGTCCAGGGGGAGAAGGTCTGGGACATCGCGCGCCGGACGAATCCGTCGTACAAGGTGGCGAACGTCTGCTGGTGGTATGCGATGGGTGCCGAGACGGATCTGCTGGTGACACCTCGGCCGATCTACTACGCCGATGGGCGGAAGGCGCCGGATTGCTACACCCGGCCGAAGGAACTGCACGACCGATTGACGTCTCGTCTTGGGGACTTCCCGCTGTTCCACTATTGGGGGCCGACGGCAAGTATCCGGTCGAGTCAGTGGATCGTTGCCGCGTCGCGCCAAATCCTTGCCGAGGACAACCCCGATCTGCTGCTCACCTACGTGCCGCATTTGGACTATGACCTGCAGCGGTACGGCGCTTCGTCGGCGCAGGCGGTGAAGGCGGCGGCGGAGTTGGACGCGGTCCTCGGGCCGTTGCTGGACGATGCCACCAGAGCGGGCGCGACGGTGATCGTGTTGTCCGAATACGGGATCACGGATGTGTCGCGTCCGATCGACATCAATCGGTTGCTCCGGCGTGAGGGACTGCTGGAGGTGTACGTCCAGGACGGAATGGAGTATCTCGATCCGTGGGCGTCGCGGGCGTTCGCGGTGGCGGATCATCAGGTTGCCCAGGTGTACGTGCAGGATCCGGCCGACGTGGAGAAGGCGGCGGACCTGCTTCGCGGGCTATCGGGTGTGGGGGAGGTGCTCGATGCCGAGGGCAAGGAACGGTTCGGCCTCGACCACGAGCGGGCGGGCGAGTTGGTGGCGCTGGCCGAACGGGATGCCTGGTTCACGTACTACTACTGGCTGGATGACGCCAACGCGCCGGACTTCGCGCGCGGCGTGGAGATCCATCGCAAGCCCGGCTATGACCCGGCCGAGCTGTTCTTCGATCCGGCGGACAGATTCGTCAAACCACGGGCGGCGTCGTACCTGGTGAAGAAGAAGCTCGGCCTGAGGTACGCGATGTCGGTCGTACCGGTCGATCCGTCGATAGTGCGTGGGTCCCATGGACTTTTGCCCGCGTCTCCCGAAGACGGACCCGTACTGCTCGTCTCAGACCCCGCGCTGCTGGAAGCGGGTGCCGCGGTCGCCCCCACCGACGTACGGGACCTCATCCTGCGGGCCGGCGGCATCCCGCGCGGTTGACGGGCGGCTAGGTGGATTCGCGGATGATGACCTCGGTAGGGAGCACGACCGGGTCGGCCGTGCCGGTCTTGAAGAGGTTCAGGAGGAGCTGAACCGTTTGGGTGGCCTGATCGCCCATCGGGCTGCGGACGGTCGTCAACGGAGGCGCCGTGTAGGAGGCCGCCTCGATATCGTCGAAGCCGACCACGGCCACGTCGTCGGGCACACGGCGGCCGGCCTCGCGAAGCGTTCGTAGCGCGCCGATCGCCATCAGGTCGTTCGCGGCGAAGACCGCGTCCAAATCCGGATCGTCGTCCAGGAGCTGGCGCATCGCCTCGGCGCCGGAGATCCGCGTGAAGTCGCCCAAGGCAACGATCGACCGACGCCCGGTGTCCTTCAACGTATTTCGGTAAGCCGCCAGCCGTTCCTGTGCCGCGGGCATATCCAACGGCCCGGAGATCGTCGCGATCCGCTGCCGCCCACGCTCGAGCAGGTGCTGTACGGCTTGCGTGGCGCCGCCGACGTTGTCGTTGTCCACCCACGGCATCAGGTCGTTCGCCAACCGGCCATGCGACACCACCGGAATCCCCGTCCGCGCCAGCATCGCCGGCAACGGATCGGCGCCATCCATCGAGACCAGCATCGCGCCATCGACGTGCCCGGCCGCGACGTACTGCTCGACGCGCAACCGGCTCTCCGGCGACCCGGCCAGCACCAGCGCGACCTGCTTGCCGGCCGCCTCCAGCGCCCGGCTCGCCGCGCGGACGACCATCGCGAACATCGGGTCATCCGAGACGAGACCGGCCGGGGGATCGGAGACGATGATCGCTATCGTGTTGGTCCGCTGGGTGACGAGGTTGCGGGCCGCGCTGTTCGGCACATAGCCGAGTTCGTTCACCGCCCGCAGCACGATCTGGCGAATCTCCGGCGCGACGGTCGGCTCGCCGTTGATCACCCGGGACACGCTCGACTTAGAGACACCGGCCCGGGCCGCGACCGCATGCAGGGTGGGCCGTCTCACGTCGTGGCCTCCGTGGCTCGAGTCGAACAATGGGGAGCGTTCCCCGAAGAGCATCGGTCCTGACGGGTACGACCGTCAAGTGGTCGGCTCTGAACGCCAACGCAAGTTACGAGCAGGTTTCGGCCGAGGTCTTGACACCGGGTGACGGGACCAGCACGCTCACCTCAGGGAACGTTCCCCGGCTATTTTCCGCACCGCCCACCAGGAGATGCCATGCGTTCGTCTCGTAGTCCCGCACGCCCTGAACGTCTGCGTGCGGGCATCCTGTTCACTCTCGCCGCCGGCCTGGTCGCGGCCCTCTTCTCCGTTCCACAGTCGGCCGGCGCGGCCGACATCCTGCTCTCACAAGGCAAAACCGCCACCGCCTCGTCCACCGAGAACGCGGTGTTCACCGCCGCCGCGGCAGTCGACGGCGACCCTGGCACCCGCTGGTCGAGCGCCTTCGCGGACCCCCAGTGGATCCAGATCGACCTCGGCCAGTCGGCCACCATCAACCAGGTCGTGCTGAGCTGGGAGGGAGCGTTTGCTCGCGCCTTCCAGGTCCAGACCTCGTCCAACGGCAGCGACTGGACGCCGATCTACTCGACCACCACCGGCGCGGGTGGCGAGCAGACCCTGAACGTCACCGGATCCGGTCGCTATGTCCGGATGTACGGCACGGAGCGCGCCACCCAATGGGGATATTCGCTCTGGGAGTTCAAGGTCTTCGGCACCACCGGCGGCGATCCCGACCCCGGTCCGGGCAGCAAGCTGCTGTCGTACAACAAGACCGGCGTCGCCTCGACCCAGCAGCACGACTCGAACTGCTGGGAGTGCACCCCGGCACGCGCGTTCGACCTTGACCCCGCCAGTCGCTGGGCCACCGCGACGGACTCCGGCTGGGTCGACCCGGGCTGGATCTACGTCGACCTCGGTGCCACCGCGCAGATCGACAAGGTCGTGCTGCAGTGGGATCCCGCGTCCGCCAAGTCGTACGAGATCCAGGTCTCGAACGACGCCGTGAACTGGAGCCGCATCTACGGCACCACCGCGGGGCCCGGGTTCAAGGAGACGTTGAACATCACCGGCACGGGCCGCTATGTCCGGATGTACGGCACGCAGCGCAACACGCCGTACGGCTATTCGCTGTGGGCATTCGACGTCTACGGCACTGGTGGTGCACCGAACACGCCGCCGACGCCGCCCGCCGATCCGGCCGACCCGCCGGTGACGCTGGTGTGGAGTGACGAGTTCAACGGTCCGGCCGGCGCCAAGCCCGACGCGGCCAAGTGGACGATCGACCCGGGCACCGGGCCGAACAACGAGCTCGAGTACTACACGAACAACAACAACGCCTCGATGGACGGCGGCGGCAACCTGGTGATGGAGGCCCGCAAGGAGGTCACCCCCGGTTCGACTTGTCCGATCGATCCGCTGACCGGCAGCGGCACCTGCCAGTACACGTCACACCGGATGAACACCGGCAACAAGTTCCACACCACGTACGGCAAGATTGAGGCCCGCGTGAAGATCCCGAAGGGCGCCGGCTTGTGGCCCGCCTTCTGGATGATGGGTGCGGACTTCCTGACCGGACGCCCGTGGCCGTACAACGGCGAGATCGACATCCTCGAGGTGCTCGGCAAGGACGTGAAGACGGCGTACTCGACCGTGCACGCCCCGGCGTACAACGGTGGTGGCGGCATCGGTGGGTCCTACACGCTGCCCAACGGCGCGGACTTCTCCGACGACTTCCACACCTGGGCGGCGACCTGGAACAGCAAAGGCATCGTCTACACGCTTGACGGCCGCACTGTCTTCACGATCGACAAGGCCCAGGTAGAGGCGACTCGTGGTCCGTGGGTCTTCGACCACCCGTTCTACATCATCTTCAACCTTGCGGTCGGTGGTGACTGGCCGGGCCCGCCCAACGCCAGTACGCCGTTCCCCGCGCGGATGCTCGTCGACTACGTCCGCGTCTACAAGTAACACCCAGTACCCCTGTGGGCCCGGTGGCTGATCGAAGCAGCCGGGCCCACGGGTTCCACCTAGCCCCCTAGGAGCCCGCATGGAACCCCGTCCTCTAGCCCGCATCACAACTCTCGCGGTGGCGCTGGCTGCACTGCTCACCACCTATCTTGTAGCGACTAGCCAGACCAGTAGTGCGGCAGAAACCCTGCTCTCACAAGGGCGTCCAGCTCTCGCCTCTACGGTCGAGAGTGGCGCGTTCCCGGCCAGTGCGGCCGTCGACGGCAACAGCGGCACCAGGTGGTCCAGTGCCGTCGGTGATCCGCAGTGGTTGCAGATCGACCTCGGCTCGCCACAGGCGTTCACCAAGGTCCAACTCGGCTGGGAGGCGGCGTACGCGCGCGACTTCCAGCTGCAGACGTCGAACGACGCTCAGAGCTGGACCACCATCCACACCACCAACGACGGGCCTGGCGGCTCTCAAACCGTCACGGTCAACGGCAACGGCCGGTACGTCCGCGTACTCGCCACTGAGCGTGCAACCCAGTGGGGCGTCTCACTGTGGGAGTTCCAGGTGTACGGCGGTACGCCCGACGGTGGTCCGATCGTGCGGGTGGCGGAGTTCTTGGCGGATTGCCCGTTCAGTCACCGGCTTCCGGATGATCCGATCGTCTTCCCGGGAATGCCCGGTGCCTCGCATATGCACAGCTTCTTCGGCAGCACGACGGTGAACGCGCACACCACGATCGACACCCTCAAGAACGCGCCGACCAACTGCAACCCGGCCGAGGACAAGTCGTCGTACTGGGTGCCGACCTTGTTCGTGAACAACCAGCCGGTCGAGCCGACTGGGACGACCTTCTACTACCTCGGCGAAGGCGTGCGGGATGAGGTCATCGCGACCACCCAGCCGTTGCCGTTCGGCCTACGGATCGTGGCGGGGAATGCCAAGGCGGCCGGTCCGAATGACAACACCATCTCGCGGTGGTCCTGCCTGCACGCGGGTCACGTCGGATCGGGGCACGACTTCGTCAACTGTCCGGCCGGCACGATGCTCGAGTCGTACCTCGATTTCCCGCAGTGCTGGAACGGGCGCGACCTGGACTCGGCCGATCACAAGAGTCATATGTCGTATCCGGTCAACGGCGGCTGCCCGTCGACGCATCCGGTGCATGTGCCGAAGCTGCGTCAGGTGCTGCGTTATCCGGTGAATGGCGATCCGGCGAACTTCCGGCTCGCGTCCGGTGGTGGCTTCACGATGCACGGCGACTTCTTCAACGCGTGGCCCGTCGAGGAGATGGCCCGGCGTGTGAACGACTGCATCCGCCCGATCATCAAGTGCGGAGCCAACGGCCGCCCATGAAGTGGTTGAGCGTCTTGCTGGTGCTGCTCGTGGCCGGTTGCGGTGGAATCAAAGCGCCGCCGGATCATGCCGGGCACGAGCAGCACCAGCCGGTGGTCAGCGATAGCGCGTTCAACCCGACCGACCTGGCCTGGTTGCAGCTGATGATCCCGATGGACGAGCAACTCCTGCGGGTCCTCGAGTTGGCCGCCAGGCACACGGTCGATCCCGAGTTGCGAAAGCTCGCGGCCGGTACGGCGAACGACCGTCGAGCCGAGTTGACCCGGCTCAAGGCACTCCGCGCCAAGGCGAAGGCGCCGACCGCGAACCAGCACGCCGGCCACGACATGCCCGGCATGATGACCGAGCCCGAGATCGTTGCCCTCGGCAACGCCAGAGGCGCGGCGTTCGACCGCCTCCTCGCCAGGAACCTGCGCGAGCACGTCGAGCAGTCCATCGTCGTCGCGCAGAGCATCGCCACGGCCGGCGAGCACCCCGAGGTCAAATCCCTCGCCGCCTCGATCGTGGAGACCCGCTCAACCCAGTTGATGCTCCTACCGGCGAAGTAGGGTCGGGAACATGGCAGATGCGGCAGGAGGACTGTTCGGTTGAGCGCGGCAAGCATCCCTTCGGCAACTGGTGACCGGCTCCTGCTGATCGGGTCGTTCGCTCCGTTCCTGCGTCCCCACGTGGTGCCGTTCGACCGGTTCGAGGCCGGGTCGATCACGGCTGTGCGACCGGGGTGGAAGTTGGCGGCCATGCTAGGTGGCCATACTCGGCTCACCACTGGTCGTACCGCGGTCTGGGCCTGGAACGGGGTGGCCTTCGTCGCGGCCATGGGACCGGTCGCTCGGCGGAGCCAGATCGACGCAGCCGGGACTTTCGGGCCGGAGGATCCGAGGCGGCGCGAGCGCGTCGTCTGGTGGTTCGGCACCTGGCGGCAGCCCGATCGCCTGGTGGGTGCGCTGGAGTCGGCCCTCGTGGACCTGGGCTACCCGGTCGCCGGACTCTCCCAGCAGGTGCTGCCGCTGGTCCCGATCAGTGGAAACCCGGCTGACGCCACTAGTCAGGTCCCTAGGCTGGTGGCCGCGCTACAGCACTCCCACTGAGCCGTCGAAGTAGCGTCGAAGGCGTGCCTGCTCTCACTGTTGAAGAAGCCCGGACCCGCGCTCGGGTCATCACCGTCCGCTCCTACCAACTGGACTTCGACTTCTCGAGCCAGGAGGAGAACGACCGGACGTTTGGCAGCACGAGCCGCATCCGGTTCACGGCGATCCAGGGCGAGCAGACCTTCCTCGACGTGAAGCCCGATGAGTTGCTCGCGGTGACACTCAACGGCGAGCCGATCGACGTCACCGGCCTGGACGACGGACGGCTGCCGGTCACCGGGCTCGCGGCGGAGAACGACCTCGTCGTCGAGGCGCGAATGGCCTACTCGTTCGACGGCGAAGGCCTGCAGCGCTCGGTGGACGCGGCGGACGGCCGGGTCTACCTCTACGGGATGTCCTCGCTCGAGTCCGCCCCGAGATACTTCGCGTGTTTCGACCAGCCGGACCTCAAAGCGCCGTACCGGATGCGGGTGAAGACGCCGGACGACTGGATCGTGCTCGGCAACGGCGCCGCCACGCGAGTCGGCCCGGGCGAGTGGGAGCTTGCCGAGACGAAACCCCTGTCGACGTACTTCGCGACCGTGGTGGCCGGGCCGTACCACCTGATCCGGTCCGAGCATGACGGGATTCCGCTGGGTCTGGCCTGCCGGCAATCGCTCGCGCCGTATCTCGATCGCGACGCGGACGAACTCTTCACGGTCACCCGGCAGTCCTTCGACGAGTACCACCGGCTGTTCGGCTATCGCTACCCGTTCGGCGAGTACCACCAGGTCTTCGTGCCCGACTTCAACCTCGGCGCGATGGAGAACCCGGGCTGTGTGACGTTCGCGGACACCCTCGTCTTCCGGTCGGCGGTCACGACGGCCGAGCGCAGCACGCGCGCGCGGGTCGTCGTACACGAGATGGCGCACATGTGGTTCGGCGACGCGGTCACGATGAGGTGGTGGAACGACCTCTGGCTGAACGAGTCCTTCGCGGAGTACATGGCCCACCGGGTCTCGACCGACGTGACGGATCATCCCGGCCATTGGGAGGACTTCGCCTTCGTCCGCAAGTGGTGGGGGCTGCAGGCCGACCAGCGCAGCTCGACCCACCCGGTCGCGGCTGACGCGATCAAGGACGCGCGCGCCTCGCTCGACGACTTCGACGGGATCTCGTACGCCAAGGGCGCGGCCGTGCTCAAACAACTCGCGGCCTACCTGGGCGACGAGGTGTTCCTCAAGGGCGTCAACGCGCACATCGACGCGCACGAGTTCGGCAACGCGGATCTGGGCGAGTTCATCGGCAAGCTGACCGAGGCCGGCGCCAAGGATCTGCCCGAGTGGTCGGCGCAATGGCTGCGCACGTCCGGCGTCGACACGATCAGCGCCGAGCGCACTGCGACCGGCATCACGTTGCATCGAAGCGGTGATGCCGATAGGCCGCATCAATTGACGATCGGCGGGTACGACGCGACCGGCCGCGGTACGTCGGTTCGGGCAAGGCTCGACGGTTCGCGGGGCGACGTCGACCTCGATCCGGCGTACGCGGTCGTCGTACCGGATGCGGGGGATGACACTTGGGCCAAGATCCGCCTCGACGTGACCAGCCTCGCCAATCTGACCGAGGTGCTGCCGAAGATCGAGAGCGGTATCACTCGTGGTGTGATCTGGAACAGCATTCGCGATGCTACGGCCGACGCGGAGCTCGATCCGCGGCAGGCGTTCAGCGTCCTGCTGGCGGCGATCCCGCACGAGGACAGCGATATCGCGGTCGGCTCATTGCTGCGCTGGGCGGAGACTCGGGTGTGCGGCATCTACCTGCCGTACGAGCCGTATCGCGGCGAGCTCGCGACAGTCCTCACCACCAGGTTGGGGTCGACCCCACCCGGCAGCAGCCTCCAACTCGCGATCGCCCGGGGCGTCATCACGACCACCGATGACGCGTCGATGCTGCAGGGTTGGCTTGACGGCCGCGAGGTCCCGGAGGGGCTGAAGGTCGACGCGGATCTGCGCTGGTCGCTGGTGCTACAGCTGGTCCGGCTGGGCGTGTTCGGCGCGACCGAGATCGACGCCGAACTGGCCCGCGACCAGTCGACCGAAGGGGTTACCCAGGCCGCGCGTTGCCGGGCCGCGTTGCCGGATGTGCAGGCGAAGGAGCTGGCCTGGACGCGGATCATGACTGATCCCGCGATCGGTGTGAACGAGCTGTTCGCCAACTGCGATGGCTTCTGGCACCCGGGTCAGGCCGAGCTCACTGCGCCTTACGTGCAACGGTTCTTCAGCGAGATCGCGGGCACGGCCGGGATCCGCGCCGGGGTGGCGCTCTCCATCACCACGACCAAGGTCTTTCCCAAGTTCGCGATCGATCAGCGGGTGATCGACCAGGCCGACCGGTTGATCGCCGATACGACGATCGACCCGAGCATCCGCCGGGCCGTCTCCGACCTGGCGGACGACCTCCGCCGGGCAATCGTCGTACGGACTCAGCTGACCTTGTAACCCGCTTTGTAGTCCGTAATGGTGATCGCGTCGAGGGCTTTGGCGAATCCGAGGCCCTGGCGGCTCACGAGCTTCTGAAGTCCGAGAGGCACTCTGGCGATCAGGTTGAGCGCATGGACCGTCGCCCAAACCCCTGCCGGGCTTGACGGCAGTAGCGCCTTCATCATCTTCGGAGCGACCTGACGGTTCTGAAGTACGAATCCCCGCACGCGGTCCTCGTACGCGCGCAGGCCCGCCACTGGATCGGCGTACGTCGCCAGTTCACCCGCCAAGACGTACGCCGTGACGGCTGCGAGGCTGGTGCCGCCGCCAACGGCCGGTCCGGGGGAGTAGCCGGCGTCGCCGACTAGAGCCACTCGTCCCCGGTGCCAGCTGTCCAAGGTGATCTGGCTGATCGAGTCGAAGTAGAAGTCCTCTGCCGCGTCCAAGTGCTTGATGAAGTTCGGGACCTCCCAGCCGTCTCTGCCGAACTCCTGTCGCAGTAGGTCCTTCTGCTGATCAATGTCGCGGTAGTCGTACGAGAACTGCTCAGGCCTTCTCCAGAGGAACAACGCCCGCGCCTGTCCGGTCTGGTGCACCGCATAGGTCCCGACGAGCTTGTCGATCGCGGGGTGCATCAGCATCCGCCCGTCCAGCCCGAGGTAGTTCGGCACGGTGTAGACCGCCAGGTAGCCGCCGAGATACTTCAGGTACGACTCCTCCGGTCCGAAGACCAGGCGCCGTACGTTCGAGTGCAAGCCGTCGGCGCCGATGACCAGGTCGAACCGCCGGGGCTCGCCTTGCTCGAAGGTCACGTCGACCCCATGGCCGTCGTCGTGCAGCGAGGCGATCGAGTCGCCGAAGACGTACTCGACGTCATCGGCCGACGCGTCGTACAGGAGTTTCGTCAGTTCGCCGCGCATGATCTCGACGTGCCGGCTGGAGATGCCCGCGACCACGCGATCCAGGTCGGCCTTGACCGGACGGCGGCCCGGCCGGTACATCGTCATGAACTGTGTGCGCGTCCGGGCGGCGTACACGTCGGTGAGCAGGCCCATCCGCTCGATCACGTCCATCGCCGGGCCGAAGAGGTCGATCGCGTGGCCGCCGAGGCTGTGCCGCAACGCGGGCGCGCGTTCGACCACGGTCGGTTCGAAGCCGTAGCGCTTCAGCCAGTACGCCAGCACCGGCCCGGCCACGCTCGCGCCTGAGATCAGAACGGTGGTCATCGTTGCCCCCTAGACTTTGTTTACTTAACGGAAGGTAAGCAAACTTTCGAGGGCGGTGTCAACGGCTTACTTAACGGTAAGTCAGGTATTGTCCGGAAGATGCCAAGGCCGAAGTCGGGGGATACGAAGCAGCGGATCCAGGCGGTCGCGCTGGAGCTGTTCGTGACCCAGGGCGTCGAGCAGACGAGCCTGCAGCAGATCGCCGATCGCCTCGGCGTGACCAAACCCGCGTTGTACTACCACTTCAAGTCGCGCGACGAGCTGGTCGGCAGCCTCTTCCAGCCGTTCCTGGCGGAGATCGAGACCTTCGCGACCGCGCTCGAGGCGAAGGCGCCGGTCGATCCGCGGGAGCTGCTGAACTCGTACTTCGACGAGCTCTACCGGCATCGCAGCCTGATCCAGTTGGTGGTCCAGGACTTCGGCGTGCTGGCCCGCTACGACCTGGTCAACCGCTTCATCGCCTGGCGGATGCGGGTCACGAACCTGCTCGCCGGGCCCGATCCCGATCTGCGCGAACAGGCCCGGCTGATGGTGGCGATCGGCGGTCTGTCCGACTGCGCGGTGATGTTCGAGGACGCCGACCCGGACGAGCTCCGCGCCGCCGCCGTCGAAGCCGCCTGCGCGACGCTGGGGATCAGTCCCGCGGCTTGACTTGGGTGAGGCGCCAGTGGTTTCCGAAGGGATCGCGGAACGCCACATCGATCCCGTAGAACGTCTCCTCGGGTTCGCCGATGAACTCGACGCCTCGCGCCTTCAATTCGGCGTACGACTTCCAGCAGTCGTCGGTCTTGAACGCGCCCGGGCCGCCGGCATATCCGATCGAGACGAGCTTCCGGACGGCCGCGGCGGTCTCCTCGTCCATCACCGGCGGGCCTGGCACGTTGAGGGCGAGCGGCAGCTCCGGAGCGCCCGGCGGGTTGACGAGTAGCCAGCGGACGCCGTCCATCTCCTGCTGGAAGGTGACGTCGAAACCGAGTTTGCCGACGTAGAAGTCGTACGCCTCGTCCTGGTCGAAGACCCAGAGGCAGACCAGCCCGTATCCGGTGATCATCGGCCCAGCCACTTCCGGACGACGGGCACCAGCGCGTTGGCCGATACGCTGTGGTCCTGGCCTTCGAGGGTGGTTCGCTCGGCATTCGGCAGGGCCTTGGTCAGCGCGGTGGCCGCGTCCTGCAGGAAGGCCGGGCTGGCGCCGCCGTCGAGCACCAGCGTTCGCGCGGTGACACCCGAAACGTCCGGGATGCGGCTGTCGCCCATGGCCGCGGCGTCGTACGCGAGTGAAGGCGCGACCGCTTCTAGGCCGGGCCACATCGGCGAGTTGCGGATGTTCGCGATCATCTCGGGCGGCAGGCCGACCAAGTTCATGAAAAGGGCGGCGGCATCACCGTTGCGGCCGGCGGCGAGGTGCTCGTGCAGCTCCGCCGCGTACGTCGCTTGCCGCGCGGGACCGCCTTCGTCGAGCGAGAACGGCGTTTCCCACAACACCAGATCCGTGACCTTGGCGCCGTTCGCGGTGGCTTTGAGCGCGAGTACGGCACCGGAGGAGAACCCGAGTACGGCGGCGGCGCCTCCGGCCTCGGCGATGATCGCGTCGAGGTCCTCGAACTCGCGCTCGACCGCGATGGTCCCGGTGAAGTCGCTCTTGGTATCGCTGTCGCCGCGGCCGCGCCGGTCGTAGTTGTAGACGGTGAAATCGGCCGACAACTGCTCGGCGTACTCCTGATTCGACGCGCGTGTGGTCGAAGCGCCCGACACCAGGACGAGCGCGGGGCCCGAGCCGGTCACGTCGTACGCGAGGGTGGTGCCGTCCTTCGAGGTCGTCGTACTCATCTCTGCTCCCTGTCGTCGTCTCCTGCTCAGGACACTAGGGCGGCAGTAGCGTCGTCGGCTTCTCGAAAACTGCCCTCTGGCGGTGGAGCCGTTACGTAGGTCCCGACCAGTACGATTCGTGGACCGATTGAGAGGGGCAGCGAGATTGCCCGTCGCAAGGCTCAAGGCTGGCAGAACGTCATTGCTGGCGCCGTCACGATCGTCGTGGCTGTTGTCCTGACCATCAATGACGTCTCAATTTACGGCGTACCAGCATTCCCGATCGTCGGCGTCGGGATTGGCATGCTCCTGGGAGGTCTTTACCAGCTGTTCGCAGCTCGCCGAGATCACCGCCGGAACCAGCCTTCAAAGCGATGAGACGTGGTCAGGCTGCGTCGGCGGCGCGCTCCAGTTCGGCGACTTCGAGTTTGCCCATCTTGAGCATCGACTCCATCGCTCGCCGGGCACGCTCGGGATCGGGATCATCGAGCAACTCGTCCAGCCGGCGCGGCACGATCTGCCACGACAAGCCGAAGCGGTCCTTGACCCAGCCACACGGGCCGGGCTCGCCGCCGTTCGCCGTGAGCGCGTCCCACAGCCGATCGACCTCGGCCTGGTCGTCGCAGCCGATGACGAACGACACCGCCTCGTTGAACTTGAAGTCCGGGCCACCGTTGAGCCCCTGGTAATGCTGGCCGGCGAGAGTGAAGTCGACCGTCAGCACCATGCCCGCCGGCCCGGCCGGTGTCTCAGCCGGCGTGCGCCAGACCTTGTCGACGTGACTGTCCGGCAGCAACGTCACGTAGAAGTCGGCCGCCTCCTCGGCGTTGCCGTCGAACCACAGACAGGGAAACAACTTGGTCATCGTGTCCTCCTGCAAAGTAGGTCGTGCGTTGGCCTTAACTTCCACCGATACGCCCGCAGACCGGCACGGTCAACAGGTCCGGGCCGGAGGGCCGCCAGGGCTAGGGCGCGGGTGGCGTTGCGGGCTTCTCGAACACGGCCTTTTGGGCGGGACGGGTCCACATCTTGATGTAGCAGGACGGCAGCTGGTGATCCCACGAGGTGCCGGCCTGTTCGCGGTAAGCGCTCGGGCTCATGCCGACGAACCGGCGGAACTGGGTGCTGAACGAGCCGAGGCTGGTGAAGCCGACAGCCAGGCAGATCTCGGTCACGGATAGCTCGCCCGCGCGCAGCAACGCCTTGGCCCGCTCCATCCGGCGGCTCATCAGGTACTGGTGTGGGGTTTCGCCGAACGTCCGTTTGAAGCTGCGACTGAAGTACGCCGGGGAAACGGCCGCGCTGCGAGCGAGGGCGGCGACGTCGAGCGGTTCGGCGTACGAGCTGTCCATCAGGTCGCGCACCTTGAGCAGGTGACGCTCCAACGGGACGCTGCCCATCGGCCTTGAGCCTTAGCTGCCGGCCATCCGGGAGATCGCGAAGAAGGCGATGACCAGGACGGCGAAGACGCGTACGGCCTTGCTGCCCGTGCCGACGACCGGCCAGGAAAGGAAGCCGAGCCAGGCCAGCAGGACGGCGAGCACGATCAGCGCGGGCACGGCGGCGACGACGGGCGCGAAGGCCCCGATCACGACCAGCAGCAGCGTGACGAGCGGCAGCGTCAGCTTCGGCATCGCGTGCAGGCGGGCGATGAACGGATAGCTGGCCTTGGTGATCCGCGCCCGCAGGGGACTGACCGGCCCGGTGGGCTGAGAACTACTCATTCCGCCATCCTCCCAGGCCAATCCAACAACTTGGTCACAAGGGACCGATGAGTGCCGACACGCCGCGTCACAAAGGACCGATGAGTGCCGACACGCCGGGTCACAAGGGTCCGATGATGGGCGACACGGCTGGTCGGAGCGGGGGGATGACGGTGGGTGAGGGGGACGCCGTAGGGTGGCGGGCGTGTTCGTGGTGATTAGGTTCCGGGTCGAAGAGGGCGCGCAGGGCGAGTTCATCGGCCGGCTGGAAACGGCGGTCGAGGTGCTGTCGCGGCAGAAGGGCTTTGTCGCGGCCAGGACCGGTCGCAATGCCGATGACCCGGAGTTGCTGGCTCTGTCGATGGAGTGGGAGAACATCGGCAGTTACCGCCGCGCTCTGTCGCCGTTCGAGGTGAAGATGGCGGCGGTGCCGCTGTTGTCGCTGGCGATCGACGAACCGACTGCCTACGACCCGCTCGACCCCGCCGCTTCCTGACTTCGCAGACACCAAAGCCTTTGTTATCGCAGCAGTGACGGTGGCGATTGTGACGGCCGGTACCTCGGCCCGATAGCCTGGATTCTTGCCCGTACCACCTTCTGGAGTCGAAAAGTGCCCGTGGATACCGTCGATGCCGTTGTCAGCCTGAGCAAACGCCGGGGTTTCGTCTACCCCTGTGGCGAGATCTACGGCGGCACGCGGTCGGCGTGGGACTACGGACCGCTCGGGGTGGAGCTGAAGGAGAACATCCGGCGCCAGTGGTGGCGGTCGATGGTGACCAGCCGTGACGACATCGTCGGGCTCGACTCCTCGGTCATCCTGCCGCGTCAGGTGTGGGTGGCCAGTGGGCACATCGCCGAGTTCGTCGACCCGCTGACCGAGTGCCAGTCCTGCCACAAGCGTTTCCGTGAGGACCACTTGCGCGAGGAGTTCGCCGCGCGCAAGGGCAAGGACGAGGCCACGGTGAAGCTGGCCGACGTGCCCTGCCCGAACTGCGGTAACAAGGGCACGTTCACCGAGCCGAAGATGTTCAACGGTCTGCTGAAGACGTACCTGGGTCCGGTCGAGTCGGAGGAAGGCCTGCACTACCTGCGGCCCGAGACCGCGCAGGGCATCTTCGTGAACTTCGCGAACGTGATGGGCACCGCCCGGAAGAAGCCGCCGTTCGGCATCGCCCAGGTCGGCAAGAGCTTCCGCAACGAGATCACGCCGGGCAACTTCATCTTCCGGACCCGCGAGTTCGAGCAGATGGAGATGGAGTTCTTCGTCGCGCCCGGGACCGACGAGGACTGGCACGAGTACTGGCTGAAGGCGCGCTGGGACTGGTACCTCGACCTCGGCATCAAGGCGGAGAACCTTCGGTATTACGAGCACCCGAAGGAGAAGCTCAGCCACTACTCGAAGCGCACGGTCGACATCGAGTACAAGTTCCAGTTCGGTGGTTCGGAGTTCGGCGAGCTCGAGGGCATCGCGAACCGGACCGATTTCGACCTGTCGACCCACTCGAAGGAGTCGGGCGTCGACCTGTCGTACTTCGACCAGGAGAAGGGCGAGCGCTGGACGCCGTACGTGATCGAGCCCGCGGCCGGGCTGACTCGCAACGTGCTGGCCTTCCTGCTCGACGCCTACACCGAGGACGAGGCGCCGAACGCCAAGGGCGGCGTGGACAAGCGCACGGTGCTGCGCTTCGACCCGCGGATCGCGCCGGTCAAGGCCGCCGTGCTGCCGCTCTCGCGTAACGCGGACCTGTCGCCGAAGGCGAAGGACCTGGCCGCGGAGCTGCGCAAGAACTGGAACGTCGACTTCGATGACGCCGGCGCGATCGGTCGTCGCTACCGCCGTCAGGACGAGATCGGTACGCCGTACTGCATCACGGTCGACTTCGACACCATCGACGACAACGCCGTGACGATTCGCGAGCGCGACTCGATGAAGCAGGAGCGGGTCGCGCTGACCGAGGTCACGGGCTACCTCGCTCAGCGCCTGGTGGGCTGCTGATCATGCGTATTGGCGTGGTTCTAGTGGTGACGGCGGCGGTTCTTGCAGGCTGTTCCGACACGCCTTCGGCCACTCCGAGCCCGTCGCCGCCTCCGCCGTTGCAGAGCAGCGCGCCGATCCCGACGGCGTCCACGCCGACGTTGACGCCGTTGCCTTCGCCGACGAAGCCGTGGCCGACTCCTCGCGTGACCGGTACGCCGGCCGAGGACGCGCCGCTGGCCGAGCGGATCCGGTTCGCCATCGCGCGGCAGGCCCAGATCGCGGCAGGCCGTGCGGCCGAGACGACGGTCGCCTGTCCGGGGATCGACGACGCGGAGAAGCCCGGCAGGCACGAACTGACTTGCAAGGTGACGTACGCCGGGAAGGTCTATTCGGGCAAGCTCGTCGTTGAGGCCAAGCAGTACTCCGCGACGTACAAGTTCACCTCGCAGTTCGTGCCGATCACCCGCGTGAAGGTCGTCGACGCGGTGCAGCGGACGGCGCCTGACGCGGCGCAGGTGACGTGCACGATGGAGGCCGTGGCCGTGGTGAATCACGCCGACCAGCAAGGCATCGCGTGTGACGTCACCACCACGGCGAACGCGGTTCGGCCCTACAAGGCAGTGGTATCCGGCGACGGCCGGGTCCTGGTGGCGAAGGCCTGATGATGTTGCAACTCGGAAATCTCACCATCGATACGCCGGTCGTGCTCGCGCCGATGGCCGGCATCACGAACGCGGCGTACCGGCGGTTGTGCGCGGAGCAGGGCGCCGGGTTGTACGTCTGCGAGATGATCACATCGCGCGGCATCGTCGAGGGCGATCAGAAGAGCCTGGACATGCTGACGTTCGACGAGCGCGAGACGGTTCGCTCGGTTCAGCTGTATGGCGTGGACCCGATTTACATCGGCCGCGCGGTCGAGCTGCTCTGCGACTCGTACGGCGTGCGCCACATCGACCTGAACTTCGGTTGTCCCGTGCCGAAGGTGACGCGCAAGGGCGGTGGCGCGGCCCTGCCGTGGAAGCGCAATCTGCTCGGCGCGATCCTCCAGGCGGCGGTCAAGTCCGCGACACCGTACGGCGTGCCGGTGACGATGAAGACGCGGATCGGGATCGACGCCGACCACCAGACGTACCTCGACGCCGGCCGCATCGCCGAGGAGTCGGGCTGCGCCGCGATCGGCCTGCACGGTCGTACGGCGGCGCAGGCGTACTCGGGTGAAGCCGATTGGTCCAAGATCGCGGAGCTCGTGCAGCACGTGAACATCCCGGTCCTCGGCAACGGCGACATCTGGGAGGCGTCGGACGCGCTGCGCATGGTCGAGGAGACCGGTTGCGCGGGCGTCATCGTCGGTCGTGGTTGCCTCGGTCGGCCGTGGTTGTTCCGCGATCTGGCTGTCGCGTTCGCGGGTGGTGAGGCGCTCAACCTGCCGATCCTCGGCGAGGTGGCGTCGGTGATGCGCCGGCATGCGGAGTTGCTCTCGGACCTGATGGGCGAGAACCGCGGGCTGCGGGATATGCGCAAGCACATGCCTTGGTACCTCAAGGGTTTCCCGGTTGGTGGTGAGCTCCGCGCGTCCTTCGGCACGGTCTCGTCGCTCGCCGAACTGGACGCGCTGTTGGTCCAACTCGAACACACCGCGCCTTTCCCCATCCGCGAACTCGGCGCACCGCGTGGTCGCCAAGGCGGTCCGCGCGACCACGTGATCCTCCCGTACGGCTGGCTCGACGACACCGACGGCCTCACCACCGACATGTCCGAAGCCGAAATCGGCATCTCCGGCGGCTAGAGGTTTTCTTTGCATTCATTCGTCGGAATCCGCCCTCTTCCCGCCGCGAACCTGCACCTGTCCGCGGTGCTGAGAGGGCGGATTCCGACGAATGAATGCAAAGAAAGCGCTACTCGGCCGGGTGGGTCCAGTCGGGGCGGGCGAGCTCTTCGAGTAGGCCGTTGATGGCGACTTGGTCGCTGGCGGTTCCGGTGTGGGGCTGGGCGAACCAGGTGGAGTATTCGGACAGCTCGTCGAGGCGCCATTCGAGGTCGAACAGCTCGATCATTTCCCAGTCCGGCGTGACGGTATCGGCGTAGCCCGCGGCGACGAGGCTGCCCAGGTCACGCTCGCGTGGTGCCTTGGCCAGCGACTCCCAATCGACGAACACGACTCCGTCTGAGGTGATGACCTGGTTGGCGGTGTGCGGTTCGCCGTGCGTCGGCACCCAGGGGCGGTCTTCGGCGCGACGGGCCAGCTCGTGGTACGACTTCGTCCATCGGTGGATCGCGTCGATCCGCTTGATGAGCGCATGCCGGGCTTGCTCGCCGAACGGGCCTGCCTGCCACGGTTCGCGGACCAGCTCGCTGATGGTGTCGGCGAAGTCCGGCCCGACCCGCGGGCGCCAGCTCGGAATCCCTGCCGGAAGCGGCGCCGCGTGCAGCCGGGCAAGCGCCTCCGCGTTCTGCGCGGCCAAGTGCGCGTCGTCGATCGGGCCTGAGCCGGCCGCCTTGCCGTCCAGCCAGCACACACAACTCACCATGCCGCCGGCCAATGGAGTCGTGTAGCCGCCTTCGCGAGTCGGCACGGACGCGACAACGAACTCGAGCCCGGCTGCGGCGAGTTCGCCCGCTGCGGCGTACGCGCCCTCGAGCGACCCCGCCGAATGACGCGGACCAAGGTCGTCGAGCGTGACGAACAACCGCGGCGTCCCGGCGGATAACACCCGCCAGTGATGCGCTCCGAACCCGACCGGCAGATGCTCGATCGCGTCGACGTCAACAGCCCAATGCGTCCGTACGGCAGCCAGAACAGCGTCGGCTGAAACGTGGTCCGGCGGTTCTCGCATGAGTGCAGCCAAGCACACCAACAGCTTCCACTTCACGACATTTTGGACTGGGCGCCGGGACGTCCGGGTAGCTTCGCGGGTATGTGGACTCCTGATCATGGTCGGCCGTATCAGCCCGTGCCTTACCGGCCGAAGCGGTTGTCGGCGGAAGAGTCGCTCGCGCGGGCCGCGGTGTTGCGGGAGCGGATGAACGAGCGGCGGACCGTGCGGATGTTCTCGCCGGATCCGGTGCCGGAGCAGGCGGTGATCGACGCGATCGCGGTGGCGTCGACGGCGCCGAGTGGTGCGCATCAGCAGCCGTGGACGTTCGTTCTGGTAGAGGATGCCGAGCTGCGGCAGCGGATCCGGGCGGCGGCCGAGGAGGAGGAGCGCATCTCGTACGACGGCCGGCTGGGGGAGGAGTGGCTGTCCGCGTTGCGCCCGCTCGGGACCGACGCCGTGAAGGCCCACCTCACCGACGCGCCGTACTTGATCGTCGTGTTCCAGCAACGGCATTTCCTGGCCGAGGACGGGACTACGCGCAAGCACTACTACGGCGACGAGTCGGTCGGGATCGCCGTCGGCATGCTGCTCACCGCGTTGCACCTGGCAGGCCTCGCCGCCCTCACACACACCCCATCGCCGATGCGCTTCCTCGGCGAACTACTCGGCCGCCCCCGCAACGAAAAGGCCTTCGCGGTAATCCCAGTCGGCTACCCCGCCGACGACTGCGTCGTCCCCAACCTCAAGCGCAAGACCCTGAACCAAGTCCTAGTAAGGCTCTGAGCCCTATCTGTTTCTGCGTCCACTCGCGGAAGTCAGCTAGGGGACCGAGCGCGAAGCCGCCAGCCGTGCCCGACCCGTTCTTCGCCGACACGTTCTTCCAGGCGCCGATGGGTCCATTTCGCTGAGCGACGTCTATTCCGTCGCGGTGGTGGTGTCGAGGGCTGCTTGTCGTACGTCGGCGTCGGGGTGTTTGCGTAGCGCGAGTAGCCACGTTCGCCACCCCTCGGCCCATTGCGTGCGTTGGCCGGTGGCGGTGACGAGGTGGAGGGCCAGGACGCCGCCGGTCAGATCGCCGCGTCCGTGCAGGCGACTGACGGTGGCGTCGACCTTGCTGAGGCTCCAGGTCTTGGTGTCGCCATTGAGTGCTCGGCGGACCTTCTGGCTGAGAAGCGATGCCTGGTAGGGACTAGCCGCTGTGAGATCGGGCAATAGCTTGACGAGGTCGTTGCCTTCCACGGCCGCTAGGAGGAGGTCTACTCGCTGCAGGTGGTAGGCGTCGGGCAGGCTGTTGGCGATCTCCTGAAGACCTGTACGTCGCTCGGGTGCTTCCCGGCGAATCGTGGTGGCAAGTAGATCTACAACTGCTAGTAGACGCTGACGGGCTGGGCGGTCTCGGTCGGGCTCAGCCTCGGGTCGTGAGGGCGTTTCGTCCAGCTGGGCCAAGAGGTCTAGGACCTCGATGACGTCTTCCGTGCCCGCGATGGCGGTTACAGCGGCCAGAGTCTTTGCAGCAGCGCGCCAAACCCTGCTAGGCGTACCGAGGTCAGTGACGAACGTCGAGCACGTAGAGGCCGTCGCAGGCGTCCACCGGCCCCACGTCTGCAGGGCAGCCAGTGCCGCGCAGACAGCCTCAGGCTCGGGCCTAGCCGTCACTGCCAGCACAAGACCGCCGTAGCAGGTACGGGACTCCGCGGGCACGGTTGACGGCGAACGACCCAGAAGCGCGCGGGCAGTCGCGACAGAGTCGTCTACCGCGAGCCGAAGCAGCTCCCACGACGCAGGATCATGCAACAGGTACTGACCGACAACGCTCGTAATGGCAGCCCGTACATCCTGGTGAGCGTTTGGCCAGGCCTGAGCCAGTACGTCGACAGCACCAGGCGCGCGAAGCTCACCGAGGAGCCGTGCGGCCTCCTTGCGGGAAGTGACCTTCATACCTTCGCCAAGCAGCAACGGGCTCAACGCAAGCGACAACTGGCTAGGCCGGACGAAACGGACTGCACGCGTCGCTGCGTAGATAGCCACCCGTGCGCGGTCATTACCGCCGTACGACAAGAGAGTCGGTAGCACCTCGTCTGGGCGATCGGTCCAAGCCAGGGCCGCCAGTGCCGCTTCTACCAACACCACCTCGCTACTGCCGAGGAAGGGCTCTACCAGGCTGCGACCCAGTTCGGGGACGGGTCCGAGCGTTCTTACCGCCTGTGCCCGCGCCCACTCCGGCATACGCCCATCGTTCGCTGCGCCGCGTACTAGCTCGGCATACCGCTTGTGCTGACGTGGAAGCCAGTGCCCAACAGCCCGGGACGAGACCTGCCAATGCGGATGGTTGTACTCGAATCGGTGAATACGCTTCGGCTTGGCCAGCACCTTGTCGAGCAGATCCGTCCGGCTCTCCGTCACCGCGGACCACACCGCGTCCCACTGGGCCATGCCGACATCCCGCTTGATGAGCCGCTGCACCCGCTCACTACGAGTTGCCGGCGGAGCGAGCCAGTACGACGCCGCCCGGCCGACCGTGTACTCCTTGTTGGACCAGACGGCCTTCTCCAGCACCCGGTGCAGGTGATCGATACCCCAGCCACGACGGCCGAACGCCGACGCCACCGTGAACGCCAGGTCGAACTCGAGCCGGGCAGCACCAGCGTCGACGTACGGCTTGAGCGCTTCGTAGACGGCGAGTTCGCGTCCACGCGGCAGCCCGTCCGTCAGGCCGTACAGCTCCGCCGAGCCGGTCGAGCCCGAGAGTCGCGCGTGTGCGTCGATGCCCCAGCGCAACAGCGTCGGCTGGTCGCGAAGAGCGCCTTGGCGTACGGCGTTTTGCGCGATCGAAGTCAGCGCGGAACGGGTCGACCAGGAGCTGTCGCGAGCCTCGAGCGCGTCGTTCAGCAAGGTGGTCAGCGGTGGCACATGTTGGTCGCTCAGCAGGGAGACGGGCATCCGCGCGGCGGCGTTCAGCACGGCCGTCCGGACGGGCTCGCGGTCATTCCGCATCCGCGTGATCCACTGCAGCGCCTGCGCGATGACGTCGGCGTCCCGCGAACGCCCGGCCGCGCCGACCACCGCCTGGTAAACCGCGGCCCGGTCATCCGCCTCCGGTTGACGTACCTCCGGCTCGAGCAACGCGACGGCCTCGTCGTATGGGAGATACGAGCTGACCTGCCACCTCAGCCGCTGGTCGTCCTGGACCTTCTTCAGCCCGAGCATTCGCCGGGCCTGCGCATGCCGTTCCGCCGCAGGCAGTACGTCAACCAACGCGGCCGAGAACACCGTCTGCCCGAGGTCGACCGACGCCAACGCGGCCTGGAACACCGCCGTACGTCGTGAAGGTGGCAGGCGATTGAGCAAACCGGCCAAGGCGTTCTCGTCCGGCCAGGCGAGGGCACCCCAGCGCGCGAGCTGCTCGTCGGTGAAACGCCAGAGCCGGCGCCGGAAGGCGAGAGTCAACGCGGGCCGGATCGACCTCGCGCGATCGTCGAACAACGCGAGCACCAGCGCCGGGTCGGCTTCGACCAGCGGCCCGAGTACGTCGATGACGGCGCGCGGTACGTCGGCTTCCGGCAGGGCCTTCGCGATCAGGGTGGTGACCCGTGCGGGCTCTTCGGCGAGGGCCGCGGTGACGCCGTACCCGAGGCCGTTCCACCAGCGCTTGCGGCCGTCCGTGTCGTTCACCTCGGCCAAGGCGGTCTCGGCGTGATCGAGTAGCACGGCGGGATGGCGCGTGCCGAGTCGACGCCATTGGCCGATGGTGAGGGTGTACGCCAGCTCCGGTAGGAGGCGCCGGATCGTGGTGGCATCGGCGTCGAGCAGGAGATCGGCCGCGGCGCGGTCGCCCCAGAGCCGGCGCTGCCGGTCGATGACGTCGGCGACGAGCCGGGTACGGCCGCGCAAGGCCTTGCGTAGTTGGCGTCTGAGCACGACCGGCGCGTCTTCGAACAATCCGCGCAGTACGTCATCCGGCACCGGGACGCCCCGGCCGACTGCCGCCACGGCTCGGCCGCGGATGGCCGGATCGGGGTCATGCAAGAGCAGGCCAACGTGCTCGGCGTCGCCGGCGATCTCGGCGAACAGCAGGCTCAATCCGCGTTCGAAGGATCCGCCGCGCGCCAGTTCCGCGAGGAGCGCGGATAGCTCGGGCGTACTTCGGAGGTGTTGGGCTGTGGTCGCGATATACCGCAGGCGTTCGCCGTACGGCAGGGGATCGATGGTGCGCAGGACCTCCGCAGCTCGCATGCGCTCCATTCCACCATCCGCCCGGATCGCGCTGGGATCAGGTCAGGGTCGCGTCGAGTAGCAGTCCAGCGGCCTCTTTCGCACGAACCGCCGGCAGCGGGGAACCGGCGATGGCCGAGGTGGTGATCGCGCCTTCGGCCAGCAGGATCAGGTGGTCGGCCAGCCGGTCCGGATCGGTCGCGCCCGCGGACTCGGCGAGCCCGGACAGCACCGAGCGGAACTCGGCCTTGTGGTCGTGCGCCAGTTCGGCCACCTTCGGTGAGACCGCGCCGAGCTCGCCGAACGAGTTGATGAAAGCGCAGCCGCGGTAGTCGCGCTGCTGGAACCACGCGTACAGGAAGTCGAAGACCGAGAGGATCTGGGCCCGCGGATCCTGCTCGTGATCGAGGTACTCCGAGAGCATGCTGTTCCACTGCTGGTTGCGGCGCTGCAGGTAGGCCTCGACCAGGCGCTCCTTCGCGGGGAACAGCTGGTACAGCCGTTTCAGCGATACGCCGGACGCGGCGCGGATCGCGTCCATCCCGACGGACTGCACGCCTCGCTCGTAGAAGAGGCGGTCTGCCGCGTCCAGCACCTTGGCCTGGGCCGCAGCTGTGTCGAGCGTCATTCCCGGTCACCCCGAATCAGTACTTGCGCGAGAACCATCGTTCTCCTAGAGTAGCCGACATCGAGGGAGAACGATCGTTCTCTCACCGAAATCAGACCCGGAGGTTGAGATGTCCGTAGTTCTCGAACCCGCCGCGCAGGCCTTCGCCGACGCCACCGCCGTACCGCCGTTCCTGTTCCAGCTCGAGCCGGCCGAGGGCCGGAAGACGGTGGACGAGGTGCAGACCACCGACCACGCCCGGCCCGATGTCGACGAGACGTGGGTGGAGATCCCGGGCGGCCCGCGGGCCCGGATCGTTCGCCCGGCCGGCAGCACCGGCGTACTGCCCGTCGTGCTGTACATCCACGGCGCCGGCTGGGTCTTCGGCAACGCGCACACCCACGACCGGCTGGTGCGTGAGCTCGCCGTCGGCGCCGGCGCGGCCGTGGTCTTTCCCGAGTACGACCTGTCGCCCGAGGCGCGCTACCCGATCGCGGTCGAGCAGAACTACAAGACGGCCCAGTGGATCGTCACTGAGGGCTCGACGTACGACCTGGACCCGACGCGTCTCGCGATCGCGGGCGACTCGGTCGGCGGCAACATGGCCGCGGCGCTGACGCTACTGGCCAAGGAGCGCGGGGATGTCCGGTTCGGCCACCAGGTGCTGTTCTACCCGGTCACGGACGCGAACTTCGACACCTCGTCGTACGACGAATTCGCCGAGGGCTACTTCCTCACCCGGGAGGGGATGAAGTGGTTCTGGGATCAGTACACGACCGACCCGGCCGAGCGCGCGCAGATCACCGCCTCGCCGTTGCGGGCGAGCCTCGATGAGCTGGCTGGTTTGCCGCCGGCGCTGGTGATCACGGGCGAGGCCGACGTGCTGCGTGACGAGGGCGAGGCGTACGCAGCCAAGCTGCGTGCGGCCGGCGTGCCCGTCACGGCCGTTCGGTTCCAGGGAATCATCCACGACTTCGTGATGGTTGACGCGTTGCGCGATACGTACGCCGCGCAGGCCGCGATCGACCTCGCGATCAGCACTCTCCGCACTGCCCTGCAGTAATCGGCACCACTTATTTAGGAGATTGAAGTGACCACTGTTGTCCTCGTACATGGCGCCTTTGCCGATTCCGCGAGCTGGAACGGCGTGATCGAGCGGCTGCTCGCCGACGGCACCACCGTTGTCGCGCCGCCGAACCACCTGCGCGGTTTGAGCAATGACGCGGCGTACCTGAAGAGCTTTGTGAAGTCGATCGAGGGGCCGGTGCTGCTGGTCGGTCACTCGTACGGTGGCGCGGTCATCTCGGCGGCCGCGGCTGAGCTCCCGCAGGTCGTTGGGCTGGTGTACATCGCGGCGTTCGTGCCGGAGAAGGGGGAGAGCCTCGGGAGTATCAGCGCGGGCTTTCCGGAGACGCCGTTCGGCGCGGCCATCCGCCCGTCGACGTACCCGCTGCCCGACGGGACCGACGCGACTGAGGTGCACCTGGACTACGCGTCTTATCCGGAGGTCTTCGCGGCAGATCTGCCCGCGTCGTTGACGAAGGTGCTCGCGGTCGGCCAGCGCCCGATCGCCGTACTTGGTCTTGAGGAAGCTCTCGCGGTCGAGCCCGCCTGGAAGAACCTGCCCTCCTGGGACCTCGTAGCCACCCAGGACAACGCCATCCACCCGGAAGCCCAGCGCTCCATGGCCAAACGCGCCGGCGCCACCACCATCGAGGTCGCGGCATCCCACGCCGTCGCCGTCTCCCAACCCGACGCCGTCACCGGCTTGATCCGCCAGGCGCTCGCCGGCTGATCCGCCTCTAACCGGCCAGTTCCCCAGCTGCCGTACGCCTTCGGCCGGTTTCCTGGCCGCGGTACGCCCTTAGTCGGCCGCCTCGCGAAGTTCTGCGAAGGCGGCCGCGAGGGTGTCCGCGGTGTAGTGAGCGTTGAGACCACTCGGATTCGGGAGGATCCAGACCCGGGTATCACCGATGCGCCGCTCTTGCCGCCCCATCCCCGCCTTCCGCTCACCAAACGCATCGCGGTACGCCGTCACGCCAACGACCGCAAGCCACTTCGGTCGATACTCCAGGACCTTGGCAACCAGGATCTCGCCTCCTTCGACCAGCTCCGCCCGCGTGAGCTCATCGGCCTTGGCGCTCTCGCGGGCGACAACGTTCGTGATGCCGAGCCCAAGCGGCAGCAGCTCAGCCTGCTCGTCGGGCCGGAACAACCTGGGCGTAAACCCGGACTTGTGCAATGCCGGCCAAAACCGATTCCCAGGCCGCGCAAAGTGATGCCCAGTAGCGGCCGTGACCAGGCCCGGGTTGATTCCGCAGAACAAGACCCGCAACCCCGGCGCAATCACGTCAGCCACACCCATGCGTGGCACCCTATCCACCCGCGCCGACCCGTTAGGCCAGCGTCTGGTCCTCGTGACGAGCCCGTGCGGCTTCGATGTCGGGGACGTGCTGTTCGGCCCAGAGTCGTACGGCGCGGAGCGGGACGAGGAGGGAGCGTCCTAGTGGCGTCAGGGCGTATTCGACATGTGGCGGGTTTTCGGCGTACTCGTGCCGGCTGATCAGGCCGTCGACTTCGAGGGAGCGGAGGGTCTCGGTCAGAACCTTCGGGGTGATGCCTTGGATGTGTGCTTTGAGGTCGGTGAAGCGGCGCGGGCCGTCGGCGAGGGCGTTGACGACGAACACGGTCCAGCGGGCGCCGATGCGGTGGAGCACGGTTCGGCTCGGACAGGTCGCCGCCATCACGTTGTACGCCTTGCCCATGGGTGCTCCCAGTTCCGTTGAAGATACCGGTATCAAATCCATACCGTAAGGATCCGATCCTACGAGAGGGAGTGACGGAAGTGGAACGGATTCTGGTCATCGGCGGTGCACGGGCGCTGGGGGCGGCAATCGCGCGGCGTGCGGTGAACGACGGGTACGACGTGGTGATCGGTGCACGTGATCTGGCTGCCGCCGAGGCGCTGGCGGCCGAGATCAACGCGACCGCGGTGCGAATCGATCTGCAGGACGAGACGACGATGGCCGCCGCGGCCACCCGGCTCGCGGATGGGATCGACCACATCGTGACGACCGGTTCAGCGCCGCACGACGTTCGGGCTGTCGAACTGGATCACGACAAGCTGATGGCCGCGTTCACGGCGAAGGTGATCGGACCGATGCTGGTCGCCAAGCACTTCGCGCCGGTGCTGCAGCCGAACGGGTCGATCGTGTTGTTCTCCGGGGTCGTCGGGTGGCGGCCGGGACCAGGCTCGCTCGTCAAGGGGGTGACCAACGGTGCGGTCGAGTACGTCGCTCGCCATCTCGCGGCGGACCTCGCCCCGGTGCGGGTCAACGCCATCTCGCCCGGTGTCGTCGACTCGGGTGCCTGGGACCGGTTTGGTGACGGCAAGGCCGGCTTGCTGAGCAAGAGTGCCGCTGGAACGCTGGTCGGACGGTACGGCGAGTCCGACGACGTCGTCGACACGGTGATGTGGCTACTCCGCGCGGGCTTCATCTCCGGCGAGACAGTCCATCTCGAGGGCGGCGCCCGCCACAAGACCGCCTAATGTCACGCGGGCCCGCCAGCGGCGCCGTCGGCCGAGGTCGCGCGGGAAGCGGGGCGGGGGCCGACGGGCGAAGCGGCTGGGCCTTCACCAACTACCTGGGCCTTCACCGGCTTCGTCCGGAGTCAGTGCTGAAATAGCGGGCATGACGGACTGGAGCGTGAGACTGGCCGAGCTGGCTGCTGCCGCCGATGTGCCGGGGGCCGTGCTGGGGATTTGGGCCGACGGCGAGCAGACGGTAGTGCCGTACGGGGTGCTGAGTCGGGCTACCGGGGTTGAGGTGACGGGCGACTCGGTGTTTCAGATCGGGTCGATCACCAAGCCGTGGACGGCCACGATGGTTATGCAGCTGGCCGCGGAAGGGCGGCTCGCGCTCGACGACACGGTGGCCAAGCTGTTGCCGGAGGCGGCTTTCGCGACGGCTGACCGGGTGACCGTGCGGCAGTTGCTCATGCATACCAGCGGGATCGACGGTGACGTCTTCACTGATACCGGGCGTGGTGACGATTGCCTGGAGAAGTACGTCGCGTTGCTGCCGGAGGTGGCGCAGATCTTCGAGCCTGGTGCCGCCTACTCGTACTGCAACAGCGGGTTCGCCGTGCTCGGCCGGATCATCGAGGTCCTCGACGGCCGGACCTTCGACGAGTCGCTCAAGGCGCGCCTGGTCGAACCGCTCGGGCTGGAGCACACCGTCACCCTTCCGGAGGACGCGATCCTGCATCGGGCCGCCGTCGGGCACAGCCTGGTCGACGGCTTGGCGGTGAAGTCGTGGATGCTGCCGCGAAGTCTGACGCCGGTTGGCCTGATCACGCAGAGCGCGGCGGACCTGCTCGCGTTCGCCCGGTTCCACCTCGACGGCGGAGTCACGCGGGACGGCGTACGCCTGCTCGATGCGGAGGCCGTTGCCACGATGCAGGAGCTCGCCGTACCGGTTGCGGGCGCGACGGGCATGGCGGGCGTCGGACTCACTTGGCGGTTGAACGATTGGGGGGATCGGCTGCTCTACGGCCATGACGGTACGACGGTCGGGCAGCTGGCCTTTCTCCGGATCGACCCGGTCTCGCGGGTCGCCGTCTGCCTACTGACGAACTCGCCGACCGCGCCTGCCTTGTTCAACTCGTTGTTCCGTGAGGTCTTCGCCGAGTACGCCGGTTTGGTGATGCCGGGCACACCTGAACCCTTCGACGGCGAGGTGCCGGACGGCTTCGAGCGTCATACCGGGGAGTACGCGCGGAGCGGGGTGACCTTCGATGTCAATGCGAGTGGCGAAGCAGGCGTCAACGGTGGGCCGGCCGTCGTCGTACGGGCGACTGGCGATCGCGCCGACCTGGCGGATTTCCCGGAGAGGACGTACGACCTGGCCCCGGCCGACGCGAGCGGCGATCGCTTCCTCCTGCGCGAAGGGCCGGACCAGCCATGGACGTCGTTCGAGTTCCGCGAATTCCCGGACGGAGCGCCGTACGTCTTCAGCAGCGGCCGCGTCACCCCGAAGGTCCCGTAGGTAGTCCTTCCGTCTGTTTTTTGACCACTCGCGGACAAAATCAGACGACCGACGCCAAAGAAGAAGGCCTAGTCTGGGCGGATGGGTGAGTCTCGCGAGGGTGTGCCGCTGACTAATCTGGACCAGGATCTGTTCGAGAGGGCGGGGGCGACCAAGCGGGAGTTGGTCGACTACCTGGATGGGGTGAGCGAGCGGATCCTGCCTGGGCTGAAGGATCGGCCGCTTTCGGTGATCCGGGTGTTGCGTGGGCAGGACCGGTTCATGCAGAAGAACCTGCCGAAGTACACGCCCGATTGGGTCGAGCGTGCGCCGATGTGGGCCGAGGCGTCCAAGCGCGAGGTGTCGTACGCCTTGTGCAATGACCGGCGGACGCTGCTCTGGTTCGGCAACCAGCGCGCCGTCGAGTACCACCCGACGCTGTTCCGGATCGACCATCCCGAGCGCACCACGCACCTCGTGATGGACCTTGATCCGCCCGAAGGCGCGCCGTTCAAGACCGTGGCGGCCGCGGCCCGCCTGGTCCGCGAGGCGCTCGTGGAGCTCGGTCTGACCGGCGCCGTGAAGACGAGTGGCGCGAAGGGGCTGCACATCTTCGTCCCGGTCGACACCTCAAGCACTTCGGCCGAAGAGGTTGCGGCCGCCGCACGCGCCCTCGCCGTGCGGGCCGAGCGGGTCGATCCCACGGTCGCCACCACGGCGTACCCGCTGGAGGAACGCGAGGGCAAGGTCTTCCTCGATTCGACGCGTTCGGGCGGCGCCACCGTGGTCGCGGCGTACAGCCCGCGAGTCCGGCCGGGCGTGCCGGTGTCGTTCCCGGTCGGCTGGGACGACCTCGATGACGTCACCCCGAAGGACTTCACGATCCGTACGGCGCTCGAGTTGCTGGGCGATCGCGACCCCTGGGCGGAGGCGATGCCCGCGCCCCAGCAGTTGCCGGCGGAGCTTGTCGAAGAGGGCCGGGCGATCCCGATTGCGCGGGTGATCGCGATGCACGAGGGCAAGCGCCGGGCGAAGGCGAAGCGCGAGTCCTCCTGACCCATCGCGCGCGTGTTGCTGACCATCGTTGTCAGCAACAGCACATCCCTGTACCCGGAATAAAGTGATCCAGTGCACTCACTGGTGTGGTCATCATCACGATGTCCTATGTGAGACCAGTGGCGAAGTGGACTGGTTTTCCGGCGTACTCTGGAAGGACGCCCCGCCACTGGAGTCGTTGGGCCAGCGGTCATCACGCCGCGTCTTCAAGCGCCCGCCCACACCTCAGGGAGTCATCGTGCCGAAACTCGTCTACGACTTCGCCGAAGGCAACAAGGACATGAAGGACCTGCTCGGTGGAAAGGGGGCGAACCTGGCGGAGATGACGAACCTCGGCCTGCCGGTGCCGCCCGGTTTCATCATCTCGACGGAGGCGTGCCGGGTCTATCTCGAGACCGGCGCGATGCCGGCCGAGTTGGCCGACGAGATCGATCACCACGTGTCGCACCTGCAGCAGAAGATGGGCAAGAAGCTCGGCCAGGCGGACGACCCGCTGCTGGTCTCGGTCCGTTCCGGCGCGAAGTTCTCGATGCCCGGGATGATGGAGACGGTGCTCAATGTCGGGCTGAACGACGACTCCGTGAACGGTCTCGCGCACCAGTCGGGTAACCCGCGCTTCGCGTGGGACGCGTACCGGCGGCTGATCCAGATGTTCGGCAAGACCGTGCTGGACATGCCCGGTGACGTCTTCGAGGACGCGATCGAGGCGGCGAAGGACGCGAAGGGTACGACGAACGATCTCGACCTGGATGCCGACGACCTGCGCAAGCTGGTGGGCCGGTTCAAGGCGTCGGTCCGTGAGCACACCGGCCGCGACTTCCCGCAGGACCCGCGCGAGCAGATGGAGCTCGCGATCGAGGCGGTCTTCGGTTCGTGGAACTCCGAGCGCGCGGTGCTCTACCGCCGCCAGGAGCGCATTCCCGCCGACCTCGGCACGGCCGTCAACATCTGCTCGATGGTGTTCGGCAACCTCGGCATGGACTCCGGCACGGGTGTCGCGTTCACCCGTGACCCGTCGAGCGGCCAGCCGGGCGTGTACGGCGACTACCTGCAGAACGCGCAGGGCGAGGACGTCGTCGCGGGTATTCGCAACACCGTGCCGTTGGCGGACCTCGAGCAGATCGACAAGTTGTCGTACGACGACCTGATGACGATCATGGTCAAGCTCGAAGGCCATTACCGCGATCTTTGCGATATCGAGTTCACCGTCGAGCGCGGCAAGCTCTGGATGTTGCAGACCCGCGTCGGTAAGCGCACAGCGGGCGCGGCCTTCCGGATCGCGACCAGCCTGATCGACGAGGGCATGATCTCGATCGACGAGGCGCTCAAGCGGGTGACGGGCGCCCAGCTCGCGCAGCTGATGTTCCCGCGGTTCGACGCCGATGCCGACAAGCACCTGCTGACCAAGGCGATCGGCGCCTCCCCGGGCGCGGCCTGCGGCAAGGTCGTCTTCACCTCCGCGGCAGCCGTCGAGGCGGCCGAGCGCGGCGAGAAGGTCGTGCTCGTGCGCCGCGAGACCAACCCGGACGACCTGCACGGCATGATCGCGGCCCAGGGCATTCTCACCAGTCGCGGCGGCAAGACCTCGCACGCGGCCGTCGTTGCGCGCGGTATGGGTAAGACCTGCGTCTGCGGTGCGGAGGAGCTGCGCGTCGACATCTCGGCCAAGACCATCGAGGTCAACGGGACCTCGGTGGTCGAGGGCGACGTGATCTCCATCGACGGTACGACGGGTGAGGTCTTCCTCGGCGAGGTGCCGGTGGTGCCGTCGCCCGTCGTGCAGTACTTCGAGGGCACGCTCGATCACGCGGCCGACGACTTGGTCGCGAGTGTGCACCGGTTGATCTCGCACGCGGACGACGTACGGCGTCTGCAGGTCCGGACGAATGCGGACAACGGCGAGGACTCCGCGCGCGCCCGGCGGTTCGGCGCGCAGGGGATTGGTCTGTGCCGTACGGAGCACATGTTCCTCGGCGAACGGCGCGAGGCGATCGAGCGGCTCATCCTCGCGGAAGAGGACGCCGATCGCGATGCGGCGCTGGCCGAGTTGGAGCCGCTGCAGCGCGAGGACTTCTGCGAGATCCTCGACGCGATGGACGGGCAGCCCGTCACGATCCGGCTGATCGACCCGCCGTTGCACGAGTTCCTGCCGTCGATGGAGGAGCTCGCGGTCAAGGTCGCCCTCGCCGAAGAGCGCGGTGAGGACCCGGGCCGCGACGCCACCCTGCTTTCGGCCGTACGTCGGTTGCACGAGCAGAACCCGATGCTGGGTCTGCGCGGCGTGCGCCTTGGTCTCGTCATCCCGGGCCTGTTCGCGATGCAGGTGCGGGCGATCGCGTCGGCGGCGGCGCGCCTGAAGAAGCAGGGCAAGGACCCGCGGCCCGAGATCATGATCCCGCTCGTTGGTGCCGTGCAAGAGCTCGAGTTGGCGCGGGACGAGGTCGCGCAGGTGTTGCGCGAGGTGTCCGAGGCCGAAGGTGTGGACGTGTCCAGCCCGATCGGCACGATGATCGAGCTGCCGCGTGCCGCGCTGACCGCCGGCCAGATCGCCGAATCGGCCGAGTTCTTCTCGTTCGGTACCAATGACCTGACCCAGACGACTTGGGGCTTCAGCCGCGACGACGTTGAAGGTGCGTTCTTCTCGCGGTACTTGGAGAAGGGGATCTTCGCGGTTTCGCCGTTCGAGTCGATCGACCGGGATGGCGTTGGCGCGTTGGTTCGGCTTGGGGCCGAGCGCGGGCGGGAGACGCGTCCGGATCTGAAGCTCGGGATCTGCGGTGAGCATGGCGGTGACCCGGACAGCATCCACTTCTTCCATGAGGTGGGTCTGGACTATGTTTCCTGCTCGCCGTTCCGCATCCCGGTTGCTCGGCTGGAGGCCGGCCGCGCCGCTCTCTGACCCTGCTCGTTTTGTTGCCCCGGTTGGTTTTGTTGCCCCGGTTGCAGGCTTCCTGCGGCCGGGGCAACTTTTTGCGCCCGTGAACGCGTCCACCCATTAGGGGCAAGTAGGGGTGTGAGGCGAGCGAAACGGGGTGGGCGGATGAGGAACGCCGTGATGCTGGTCTGCGTGGCCGTCCTATTGGGATTGACCGGCTGCACGCAGACTGCTGGTGCGTCGATGGATGTCGATACGCTGCGGCCGTACGTCGCGACGTACGTCGATCTGCTGCAAGAGCAGGACGAGTCGGCATTGAGGCTCCACCTCCGCAACGCGGCCCACGCACCCGACGACGCCCAACGCCGCCTCGCAACCGACGGCGGTAAAGGCTGGCGCCTGGATGGCGTCTCCTGGACCCAAGTCACCTCGCACGACGTCGACGTAGTCATCGGCGTAACCGGCCCCCGCGGCCGCCGCCAATGGCGCCAACTAATCCACTGGTCCCACGGCCACTGGCAAATGTCCCCCCTCCCCACCCCACCACTCCCGTCCTAAGGCCCGCCCGGTCGGCACCCCCCCAGTACGCCAACACCGGCATGGGGCTCGCTGCTCGGCACCCCTTAGGCACTGCGTCGATTGGTCTGGATTTGCCCGCTCGCGCGGCGGGTCAGCTTGGTCGCCAACGGTCCGCGGGCAAATCCTGACCAATCGACGCTAATCGCCTGCCACGAACCACTCCCGCCCGGGCGTTCTGGCCGTCGTACGCCGCAGTTGGTCTTTCGTTGTGCTGGATTAGCGTCGATTGGTCAGGATTCGCCCGCGGACCCGAGCTGACCAAGGTGGCCCGCCGCTGGAGCGGTCGAATCCAGACCAATCGACGCAGTGCTGCGGCGGTGCCGAGCGGCGAGCGTATGCCGGTGTTGGCGCAGTGCTGAGGTGGCGCCGACTCGCGAGCCCCATGCCGGCGTTGGCGTGGTGGATCGGGGCGAAAATCGCTGCGGGGTTTGGGCTCGGAGGGCTAGGTTCTCGGGTTATGGGACGAGAGGTATTGCGGTTGAGGTTTGGGGAGGATGCTGAGTTGTATGACCGGGCTCGGCCGGGGTATCCGAGTGAGTTGTACGACGTGCTCGGCGCCGCGTTGGTGGAGAGGCCGCGGGTGCTCGAGGTCGGGTGTGGAACGGGGCAGGCGACTCGGCCGATGGTCGAACGCGGATGGTCCGTCACCGCCGTGGAACTCAGCCCAGAACTGGCGAACGTTGCCCGCCGCAACCTTCCGGAGGCGGACATCGTGACCGCGTCCTTCGAGGACTGGCCGCTGCCCGCGGAGCCGTACGACCTGGTCATCGCGGCGACCTCGTGGCACTGGGTCGATCCAGAAATCCGGGTGGTGAAAGCCGCGCAAGCCTTGCGCCCGGGCGGTTCACTCGCGGTGGTATCGACGCTGCACGTTGCCGGTGGGACTCAGCAGTTCTTCGACGATATGCAGGCGTGTTACGACCGCTTCGACGCAGACGGCGCCGATCCCGGCCGGCAGCTCACGCCGGAGGCCTTGGTGGCGGATGGCTCGGAAGAGTTCGACCGCTCGGGTCTGTTCGGGCCGGTCGAGTTCCACCGCTGGGGCTGGGATCGGGAGTACACGACTGAGGAATACCTCGCGGTCCTCTCGACGTACTCCGGCCACCGGTCCATGACCTCCGAGGCCCGCGAAGGCCTCTACACCTGCCTCTCCACGCTCATCGACCGCAACCACGACGGCCGCATAACCAAGCGCTACCTCAACGTCCTATCCCTCGCACCCCGCCTCTGACGCCCGGGCCTATCCTCGCCGCCCGCTGCTGACGCCCGGCCTACCCTCGCCCCCCGCCTCTAGCGCCCGGCCTACCCCTCGCACCCCGCCTCTTGCGCCCGGCCTACCCCTCGCACCCCGCCTCTGACGCTCGGCCTACGCTCGCCGCCCGCCTCTGACGCCCGGCCTACGCTCGCCGCCGGCCTCTGGCGGCCGTCTTTCTGCCGCGAGTGGTCACATCTGACCCACCCTGTTGTCGCCTGCCGGACCGTCGCGTGGGTCAGAAGTGACCACTCGCGGCAGGAGGAAAAGTGAGGGCTGGCAACTGAGGTTATGGTGTGTAACAATTCTGACTATGTCTCACATCATTAGGTCGGGCGAGGGTTGCGAGCAGTTCGATGCCGTGGTGGTCGGTACCGGGTTCGGGGGATCGGTTGCCGCGGCGCGGTTGGCGCAGGCGGGGCAGCGGGTGGTTGTGCTGGAGCGTGGGCGGCGGTGGGTGCCGGGGTCGTTTCCGCGCAATGACAGCAACCTGAAGGACGGCTGGTTGTGGGCGAACGGGCGTGGGCTGTACGACGTGCGCTGGCTCGATCGGATGATCAGCGTGCAGGGCGCGGGCTGGGGCGGCGGTTCGCTCGTATACGCGAACGTCTTCGCCCGCCCACCCGCGGAGGTCTTCATCGACCATTGGCCGAAGAGCTACCGCCGCGAGACGCTCGACCCGTACTACGACTTGGCCGCCCACATGCTGGAGGTAAGCCAGGTGCCGGCCGACCCGATCACCGGGCGGTTCCCGTTGCGCACGGCCGCGATGGAGTTGGCCGTCGAGAACATGGGCCGTCCGGCCGGCACAGTCCGCCCCCAACTCGCCGTCCGCTTCAAGCAAGGCGACACCGCGGCCAACACGGCGGGCAACACCGCGGGCGACACGGCCGGCAACGCAGGCGGCAACGCGGGCGGCAATTTGGGCGGTAGCGATGGCGCCGACGTCAGCAGCGGTCAAGGCAGGGGTGAAGGCGGCGGTCAAGGCGGCGGTGAAGGCAGCGGTGAAGGCAGCGGCCGGGGCGGCGGAGGCGGCGGCGGTGGTGACGATGGTGGTGAAGGTGGTGGTGCAGGTGGTGGGGTTGATCGGGTAGTGGTTAACAGGCATGGCGGGGTGCAGCGGAGTTGTACGTTCGTGGGGGAGTGCGTGCTCGGGTGCAATCGCGGCGCCAAGAACAGCCTTGACTTCAACTACCTCACGATCGCTGAGCGGCTCGGCGCCGAGGCCCGAGTTGAGTGCGAGGTGACGCGTATCGGCACCGCGCCCGACGGCGGTTACGAGGTGGAGTATATCGACCATTTGGCCGCCCGAACCCAAGTGATTCGCGCGCCCCGAGTCTTCCTTGGCGCCGGCGCTGTCGGGACCACCGAGTTGTTGCTCAAGGCAAAGAAATCCGACGACTTGCCGGCGTTGTCCGAAACTCTCGGGCACGGGTTCTCCGGCAACGGCGACTTCCTCGCGTTCGTCCGCGGTACCAAGGTGCCGCTCGATCCCGATCACGGCCCGACCATCACCACCACCAGCATCGTGGACTGCGAGATCGGCGGCCGGCGCCTCTGGTTCCAGGTCCAGGACGGCAGCTACCCACGCAAACTGGCCATGCTCGTCAGCGGCCTCAACCCCGTGCACGCGCCCTTCGCCCTACTCCGATCAGGCCTCACCAAACTCCGCCCAAGCCAGGGCCGCCCGCGTCGTGGCGACAACATCATGACGCTGCTGTTGATGGGCCGGGACTCGTCGGACGGCCGGTTGTTCCTCGACCAGAACGACGAGGCCGCCGTCGAGTGGGACAACCTGGCGAACAAGGACCTCTACCGCGCCGAGAGCCGTGCCTCCCGCGAGGTCGCCCGCCAGCTCTCCGGCCGGAACAACCTCACCCCGACCTGGCGGTTCATGCGCAAGGCCGTCACCGTGCACAACCTCGGCGGCGTACCGATGGGCCCGGACGCGCGCACTAGCGTGATCGACGAGTACGGCCAGGTGCACGGATATCCCGGGCTGTACGTCGTCGACGGCGCCGCGGTTCCGGGCGCCACCGGCACGAACCCGTCCGCGACCATCACCGCCATGGCCGAGCGGATGCTCGAGCACGCCGTACGCGACATCCTCGGCGACGAGACGTGGCGCGCCCCCGAGGCGGCGGACGTCGTACCGGCTGAGGTTCCGGAGGATGTCGCGATGGCGGCGATGGCCGAGTCGCGGGAGGAGCATGCGGGTAATGGCGTGCGCTTCCGGGAGCGGATGACCGGTACGGCGCGATTCGCCGACGGCCCTGCGGCAGTGGACCTCAAGCTGTCGGTCCGGCTGCCCGGGTGGAGGTCGTTCCTGGCCGATCGCCACCGCCGGATGACGGTCAAGGGGACGATCGACGTTGCGGGTATCGCCTCGGAGGCGGCGGTCGACGGCACGCTCGCGCTGTTCCCGGTGGCCACGGAAGGCGAGGCGATGGCGTACGACTTGGCCTTCACGGCGGACGACGGTACGGCGTGGGTATTGCGCGGGACGAAGACCCAGCGGGTGGGCAAGCCGTTGGCCGTTTGGCGAGACCTCACGACGCTCGACTTCACGGTGGCCGGGCATGAGTGCGCGGGCGACGGCGTACTCCACATCAGCACGGCGGGTGCGGCGCAGCTCGGGTTGTCGCTCCAAGGCGAGGGCTATACCCGGCGGCGTCGGCTGCTGATGCGCGCTCGCTTCCTGACCTACTTCGCTCGCGGCGCCGTCGCGGGTATCCGCGGCGACAAGGCAGCCGGCGAGGCGGCCGGATAGGGTCGGGATATGGCGACTTTTGCGGTTCAGTTGAAGTTCACCGACAACGATCGGCGGATGGCCGTGCGGCCCGCCCACCGGGAATACCTGGGCGAACTGCGCGACGCGGGCAAGCTCGTCGCGGCCGGCCCGTTCGCGGATCAGACCGGCGCGTTGCTCTTCTACGACGTGGCGGACGAGGCGGAGCTGCGCGACATCCTGGCCAAGGATCCGTACACCCCGGCCGATTGCTGCGAGGTCGTCCTGCTCACCGAGTGGCAGCCGCTCTTCCCGTTCACCAACTGACCAGCGCCGGTTCGACGTACGGCCCCGAGCGCGGGTCCGTCGTACCCAGGGGCTCAGGCCTCGACCGACTCCAGGTCGAGGTAGTCGACGTACGCCCAGAGCCAGACGAGTGGTGCGATCACGAGTTCCGGGTCGCCGTCCTGGTCCGCGATGAAGAGGATCGAGCCCTCGCCGCCCGCGATGTCGTCCACGACGGCCGTCGAGATCCGGAGCGCCATCTCGAACGGCTGCACCGGCGGCCCGTCCTCCCAGGCCGGCGCGGGCAACGGCAGCACCGGGGCGTCGTCCGTCCCGTTCATGTTGACCGAGATGTCCTGCAGCAGCTGATAGACGTCGTACGTGATGAGCCCGGCGAGCGGCTTGCCGTCGATGCCGATGATGTACGGATCGTCCTCGCCGTCGCGGAAGTGGTCGCGCAGCTGGGGGAGCGCGGCGGGCAGGTCGGCGGCCTCGACGTACGGCGCTTCGGCCTCGTCGCCGACATCAGCGTTGCCCGAGCGCATCTCGTCGAGGGACTTCAGCAGGTCGCGCAGTTCGTCGTACGCCCCGCCGCCCGGCGCCGCCTGAGCCCGGGACTCGAGATCGCGCAGGTGCTCGACCAGCTCGTCCTCGAAGTGCAGACCGAACAGCACCTCGGAGCCGTCCCGGCCCGCGTTGAGCTGGGCCACGATCTGGGTGGAGACGGGCCCGAGTCGCTCGGCCAGCGTCTCCAGGGGAGTGGTCGGCTTCTCCTCGAGGTCGTGCGCGCAGGAGTCGGGGTCCTCGGCGGCCTTCTCGCCACCCTCCATCTCCAGCAGTACGGCGAAGGCCTTGAACGAGACGAGTGCCGCGCTGGCGAGGCGGCCGTCGCCGATCAGCATCAGCGGGTTCGCGCCCTCTTCGGCACGGCGCAGGTGGTCGGGCAGCAGGACCGCGGCCTGCTCGACGCTGACCTGGCTGAGCAACGAGGTGAGGCCGTGATCGGTGTCGACGCCGAGCAGCTCGACCAGGCTTTCGGAACTCATGTCGAAGTTGGATCGCAGGTAGTAGCGCAGCCAGCCGGCATCGACCGGGTTGTCCAGCAGGTGGGTCAGCCGGGAGCGGAAATCGGCCAGATCGGCGATCGAGAGCACGACCAGAACCGGCTGGTCGCCGTCACCGATGACCAGCGGACGGGTGTCGCCCTGAGCGAAGCCGTCGATGACCTGCGCGAGGCTGCTCGCGGCGGCCTCGAGCGGCCACGACTCGGCGTGGAACTCACTCATACCCGGATTTTCCAGCGGTGGCGGCCATCTGGTTTCCTCTTCTCAGCGGTGCAGGTGGACCAGCGTAGAGTGACGCCCGGGCCACTGTGTGAGCAACCCACGGAACCGGCGTGGCGATGTGGCGATATCTCACATGTGAGATACAGTCCGCCGCATGACTGTCGACTACCTGAGCCGGATCGGCAACTTGATCCGGGATGCCCGTAAGCACCGCGGTTGGACCCAGACTCAACTCGCGGACGTGCTCGGGACAAGCCAGAGTGCCGTCAACCGGATCGAAAAGGGTCATCAGAACCTCACTCTCGAGATGCTCGCCCGGATCGGTGAAGCACTCGACTCTGAGATTGTCTCTCTCGGTGGGGGCCCGGTCCACCTCCGTGTGGTCGGTGGACGCAGGTTGTCGGGTTCGATCGACGTTAAATCTTCCAAGAACGCCGGCGTCGCCCTGCTCTGCGCCTCGCTGCTGAACAAGGGCCGCACCACCCTGCGCAAGGTCGCGCGGATCGAAGAGGTCAACCGCCTGCTCGAGGTGCTGAACAGCATCGGCGTGAAGACCACCTGGCTGAACGACGCCGGCGACCTCGAGATCGTGCCGCCCGCCAACCTCGACCTCGCCGGGATGGACGCCGAGGCCGCTCGCCGTACCCGCAGCATCATCATGTTCCTCGGCCCGCTGATGCACCGCGAGGACACCTTCAACCTGCCGTACGCCGGTGGCTGCGACCTCGGTACCCGCACGGTCGAGCCGCACATGGCCGCGCTGCGCCCGTTCGGCCTGGAGATCAAGGCGTCGGCCGGCGAGTACCACGCGCTGGTCAACCGCGCGATCAGCCCGGGCAAGCCGATCGTGCTGACCGAGCGCGGCGACACCGTCACCGAGAACGCGATCATGGCCGCCGCCCGCTTCGACGGCGTGACGGTGATCCGCAACGCCAGCTCGAACTACATGGTCCAGGACCTGTGCTTCTACCTGGAGCTGCTGGGTGTGCGCATCGACGGCGTCGGCAGTACGACGCTGACGGTGCACGGGGTCGCGGACATCGACGTGGACGTGGATTACGCGCCGTCGGAGGACCCGATCGAGGCGATGAGCCTGCTGACCGCGGCGATCGTGACCAGCTCCGAGATCACCATTCGCCGCGTGCCGATCGAGTTCATGGAGATCGAGCTGGCGCTGCTGGAGGAGATGGGCCTCGACTACAGCCGCACCGACGAGTACCTGGCCGAGAATGGCCGGACGCGGTTGGTCGACCTGACCACGCGCCCGTCGGAGCTGCACGCGCCGACCGACAAGATCCACCCGATGCCGTTCCCGGGGTTGAACATCGACAACCTGCCGTTCTTCGCGGCCATCGCGGCGACGGCTACTGGTCAGACGTTGATCCATGACTGGGTTTACGAGAACCGGGCGATCTATTTGACGGATCTCAATAAGCTCGGCGCCTCGGTCAAGCTGCTCGATCCGCACCGCGTGATGATCGAGGGGCCGACCCATTTCTCGGGCGCGGAGATCATGTGTCCGCCGGCGCTCCGTCCTGCGGTGGTCACGTTGATCGCGATGATGGCGGCGAAGGGGACGTCGGTGCTCCGCAGCGTGTACGTCATCAACCGCGGCTACGAAGACCTCGCCACCCGCCTCAACTCGCTAGGCGCCCAAATCGAAACCTTCCGCGACATCTAAGGACCCCACCCTTTCCCGGTCATCGGACCCTTGTGACGCGGCGTGTCGTGGTTCATCGGACCCTTCTGACCAGTTTTTGGTGGCACCCGTCCCCCTGAGTTCTTGCGAATTGTCTGGTGGACCCGGGCCGCGTCAAGGGCTTCATCGGCTAGTGCCGACGCTAACGCGCCCTTGACCCGTCCCGGGTCCACCAAGGGCAGCGGGCTATCAGGGGGACGGGTGAGGTCTGCCCGCTTGCCTCGCGCCTTCCCGTTCACGAATGGTCGGGCGATGCCGTTCACGGATGGTCGCGCGATGCCGTTCACGGATGGTCGGGCGATGCCATTCGCGTATGGCCGGCTGATGCCGTTCACGGATGGCCGAGTGGTGCGGTTGTCGGCGGCCGGGTGCTGCCGTGCACGGACGCCCGGGTGGCACCGTCCTCGGTGGCCCGGTCTCGCCGTTCTCGGCGGGCAGGTGGTGCCGTCTCGGCTGGCGGGTTGTCGCGGAATGCTCTCGCTTGGCGAGGGATAGCCACCGTGCGGGTGGGTCACCCCCTCGGATTGGCGGGTTCACGTGGTTGTTGCAACACCTCGATTTGAGGAGTTGTGATGGTTATGTCGTTTGTGGAGGACAACGAGCGTCACGGTGCTGCCTTGTTGCGGCTGGTGGATTCGGGGGTCGGGGTAGCGGCTGCGTGTGAGTCGTTGGGGATCGGGCGTGGTCGTGGCTATGAGATCTTGCGGGCTCGTGGCCGTGGTTCGCGTCCGCGCACGGTGATCACTGATGCGTTGCGGGAGCAGGTCATCGCGGTGTTCAAGGAATCGGGGAACATCACTGGCGCGGGTTCGGCCTGCGGGTTGAGGCATGACACTGCCCGGCGGATCCTTGTCGTGGCCGGGCTGGTTCCCGCGGTGCGGGCCGTGAAACGCAAGACCCAGGCCAGGGTCCGCCTCGAGGAGTTGCTGGAGGCGGGCTGGTCCATCACGCGCGCAGCCAAGGAGGTGGGCGTGCATCCGGGTACTGCGCGGGACTGGCATCACGGGGTCCGCAGGGTGGGCAACACGCGGGTCTATCCCGATGGGCGGGTCGTGGACTACGGCACCACAACCCGATACTCCACTTCCATGACCCCATCAGCTGACGCGGTGATCAGCGACCGTTACCTGTGCCTGGACCAGCGGCTGGCGATCGCCGATGGGCGGGTCAACAAACTCACCTTGACCGCGATCGCGGCCGGCATCGGCAAGGACAAGTCCACAGTCTCTCGTGAGATCCGCGCCCACAGTGTTGAAGGAACCTACCTGCCCCACCAAGCCCACCGCGACGCTGCGGCCGCCAGGGCCCGGCCCAAGACCTCAAAGCTGGTCACCGATCCCGCGTTGCGTGAGCAGGTCGAGCTGGGTCTGGAGCGGAAGTTGTCGCCGGAGCAGATTTCGAACAGGCTCGTCAAGGACTTCCCCGACGACGAGAGCATGCGCGTGAGCCACGAGACGATCTACAAGGCGCTCTACTTCCAGGCCCGCGGCGGCCTCAAACGCGAAGTCCAGACCGCGCTGCGCACCGGACGGACCCGCCGCAAACCACAACGCCAGCCCGGCCAGCGCCAGCACCGGTTCGTCGAGGAGATGATCATGATCTCCGAGCGGCCCGCCGAGGCCGACGATCGCGCGGTTCCCGGCCACTGGGAAGGCGACCTGATCATGGGCGAGAACAACCGGTCCGCGATCGCCACCCTGGTCGAACGCACCACCCGCTACACGATGCTGGTCCACCTGCCCGGCGGCCACGACGCCGAACAGGTCCGCGACGGTCTCATCGCGACGATGAAAACCCTGCCCGGCCATCTGCGCGGCTCGCTGACCTGGGACCAGGGCTGCGAAATGGCCAAACACAAACAGTTCTCCATCGCCACCGACATGGCCGTCTACTTCTGCGACCCGCACTCCCCCTGGCAGCGCGGCACCAACGAAAACACCAACGGACTACTGCGCCAGTACTTCCCCAAGGGCACCGACCTGAGCATCCACGGACCCGAAGACCTCGAACACGTCGCCCAAGAACTCAACGGGCGACCACGCAAAACGCTCGACTGGGACACCCCAGCCGAACGCCTACGTGATCTACTCACCACCTAGAAACCAACCCGGTGTTGCAACGACCCCTCGAAACCGCCATTCCGGGGTGGTAACCCACCTCGCGGATGGCCAGCCACCCCCAGCACCCAATGCTCCCGCCGATGCCACCGGCTGGCGTCCTATTCCGAGGGTCGACTCCCCATTCCGGAGGTCGACCCTCGGAATAGGACGGGCACCTCCCGATGTGGAGCCGCGCTCACCGCTCTGGAGAGACGACGGCCGGGCGCCAAACCCGACGACTCGGCGCGCGCATAGACGGGCGCGCGCATCTTCCCGAGTGAACTGGACGTTTTTGGGGACGGAAAACGTCCAGTTCACTCGGGAAGACGCCAGCCGACGACGGGATCACGGCGACCCAGTCCGAGGGAGAGATCGCCATCCGTGCACGGGATCACGGCGGGCCCGGTCCGAGGGAGAGATCGCCACCCGTCCACGGGCTCACGGCGACCAGTCCGAGGAAGAGCCCGCCATCTGGGCGCGGGATCAGGGCGGACCGGTCCGAGGGAGGGGTCGCCGTCCGTACGCGGGATCACGGCGGCGTCCGAGGAGCAGCTCGGCATCCGCTGAACGGGACCACTCGACGCAAACGGGCAGACCTCACCCGTCCCCCTAATGGGTGTTATCGGGTCGGTCGCTGGCAGACTCGGTGTCTGTGGTCGCTGGTAGGTGAGCACTCCGTACCCCCGGGCTTTGAGTCCTGGTATCAGAGCGTGCCCTTGCTGGTGGTCGGGAGATGTGAATGGCTGATGGGGTGTCGTGCCTGCCGCTTTTCGGGTGGTGTGAGCACTGATCCATTAGGGCGCCGGAATCTCCTGCGGGCTACTCAGACACTCATCGAGTGCGTGACGGGAGAAATTCATCGTGTTGTTCGTTGGTGACGACTGGGCCGAAGATCATCATGACCTCGAGGTCCAAGACGATCAGGGCCGGGTGCTGGGCATTCGCCGGGTCCCCGAGGGGGTCCAGGGGATGGTGAAGTTCCATGAGCTGATCGCGCAACACTTGCCTGATGATGGTGGCCCCGGCCAGGTGATGGTCGGGATCGAGACCGAGCGGGGTCCGTGGGTGGCCGCGTTGATCGCGGCGGGTTATGTGGTGTTCGGGGTGAACCCGAAACTGGCCGCGAGACATCGTGAGGTGGTGTCGTTGTCGGGTGCCAAGGACGACAAGACCGACGCGCACAGCCTGGCCGACATGGTCCGGACCCGGCGTCACCAACTCGTGGCCACCGAGGCCGATTCGCAGCTCGCGGCCGGGGTGAAGGTGCTGACCCGGGCGCATCAATCGCTGATCCAGGAACGGACCCGGCACATGCTGCGGATGCGGTCGGCGTTGCTGGACTACTTCCCGGCCGCGCTGGAGGCGTATCAGCAAGGGACGTTGACGTTGACCAGTCCTGATGTGCTGGCGTTGCTGGCCAAAGCGGCCACCCCGGCGGCCGCGGCGAAACTCACCACCGGCCAGATCACCGCCGCGCTGAAAACGGCTCGCCGGCGCGGTGATCTGCCCAGCCGGGCCGCCGCGATTCAGGCCGCGCTGCGCACCGAGCAACTCGGCCAGTCCGAGATCGTGGCCGACGCCTACGCCGCCACGGTCCGTTCCACGGTGGCGATCCTGCAGGCCCTGAACACCGAGATCACCGGCCTGCAGGCAGGGGTCGAGGCCTATTTTGGCCGGCACCCGGACGTTGAGATCTACCGCAGCCTGCCCGGCCTCGGACCGATCCTCGGCGCCCGGGTGCTGGCAGAATTCGGCGACGCCCCAGGCCGCTACGCCGACGCGAAATCCCGCAAGAACTACGCCGGCACCGCACCCCTCACCCGCCAATCCGGAAGGCTGAAAACGGTGCACGCCCGGTTCGTCCACAACAACCGGCTCGTCAACGCCCTCGACCAGCAAGCCGGCGCCGCCATCCTGCGTGACCCACACACCCGCGCCTACTACGACGAACTCCGCACCCGCGGCCACGGCCACCACGCCGCGCTACGACAACTCGCCAACCGGCTCGTCGGCCTCCTCCACGGCTGCCTCAAAACCGGCACCCACTACGACACCCACACCGCCTGGGCCCACCGCACCAAAACCACCGCCGCTTGACTCCCTAGCACTAGGGATGTCTGATAGCTGCCGCCCTTGGCCGGTTCGGGTCGGGTCAAGGGCGCGTCAGCGTCGGCGGTAGCCGATGGAGCCCTTGACGCGGCCCGGACCGGCCTGACAATTCGCAAGACTTCAGGGGGACGGGTGCCCACCGACACCCCTCCCAAGCACCTCGTCGAAGCACCCCTAACCAAGGTGTCCCCAAAACTCGTCGGCCCGACCGGGAACAAAACTCTTGCGCTTGGCGTCTTACTGGGTACACTGTACGAAGTTCATCAACGAAGGAGCGGGCTTGACCGACACACAGACCATGCCGACCAGTGGGTTCGAGCCGTCCGCGGCGGATATCGCGAGCGTTCAGGCGTGGTTCGAGCGGTACGACGCGCTGGCGGCGGCGCACGATTACGAGGGGATGGCCGACCAGGCCGTCTTCCCCCTGAACGAGGTCAGCGACGACGGCAACGGGAACGGGAAGGCCGAGTCCGTCACCCGGCAGGCCTTCGTCGAGCAGATGGCGCAGGTGATGGGAGGAGGTCCCGCCGACCTGACCATGGAGTCGACCCGGACGCCGCACTTCCTCTCGGCGAGCCTGGTCTTCGTGGTCACCGAGGGCACGATGTCGTTCGGCGGCCAGACCATGCCGATGCGGTACGGCGATCTGCTGCTCAAGGTCGACGGCCAGTGGAAGTTCCAGACCATGGTCCAAGGCGGTTGGGGATAACCAAACCGGGATAGCCAAAACTGGGATAGCCAAAACTGTCGGTGCTCACCTCTAGTCTGGTGAGTGATGACGCGATCTCAGCACCTCGCAGGATATGGCGAGCACGACGCGGAGCGATGGGTGGTCGAGCCGGCCAAGCGGCCGGGGCGGTCACCCTTCGCCCGCGATCGGGCGCGCGTGCTGCACAGTGCCGGGTTGCGGCGACTCGCGGCCAAGACGCAGGTGCTGACGGCGGGCAGCGACGACTTTGTCCGCAACCGGTTGACGCACAGCCTCGAGGTCGCGCAGATCGGCCGCGAGCTGGCGACCGCGCTCGGGTGCGATCCCGACATCGTGGACGCGGCCTGCCTCGCGCACGATCTCGGCCATCCGCCGTTCGGCCACAACGGCGAGCGCGCCCTCGACGAGTATGCGCACGATATCGGTGGTTTCGAGGGCAACGCTCAGACCCTGCGGCTGCTGACCCGGCTGGAGTCGAAGGCGTTCGACCCGGACGGCCGCAGCGTAGGGCTGAACCTGAGCCGCGCCACCCTCGACGCCGCCACGAAATACCCGTGGACCAGGCGCGAGGGGCAGCGCAAGTTCGGGGTGTACGACGATGACGGCGAGGTCTTCGGCTGGCTGCGCAAGGGCGTCGAGCATCCGGACCGGCGCTGTCTCGAGGCCCAGGTGATGGATTTCGCCGACGACGTCGCCTATTCGGTGCACGACGTCGAGGACGGGATCGTTGCCCACAGCATCGACCTGGGCCGGGTAGGCCGGGATCCCGGGCCGTACTGGGAGACCGTGCGCCGGTTCTACCTGCCGGAGGCGAGCGACGACGAGCTCGACGCCGCCTGGCAGCGCCTCAGCGGTACGACGTACTGGCCGGGCGGGCCGTTCGACGACAGCCGCCGGGCCCTCGGTGGGCTGAAGGATCTGACCAGTCAGTTGATCGGGCGATTCTGTACGGCCGCCGAGCAAGCCACCCGGGCCGCCTTCGGGCAAGACCGGCTGATTCGGTATGAGGCGGACCTGATCATTCCCGACGGCGTCGCCACCGAGATCGGCGTACTCAAGGGTGTCGGGATGTGGCACGCGTTCCATTCGCCCGAGCGGCAGGGGCGACACGCCCGGCAGCGCGAGTTGCTCGGTGAGTTGGTGGCGGCGCTGTGCAAGTCGGCGCCACGCGACCTGGATCCGGCGTTCGCGGCGGATTTCGTCGCGGCGGCCGATGATGCGGCGCGGTTGCGGGTTGTCATCGATCAGGTCGCTTCGCTCACCGACCCGTCGGCCGTCGAGTGGCACGGGCGCCTACCTGGGTAGCGTGGGGGTATGAGCGATGTAGAGCGGATCGTCATCGTCGGTGCCAGTCTTGCCGGAGCCAAGGCGGCGGAGACCTTGCGGAGTGAGGGATTCACCGGTCAGGTCGTACTGATCGGGACCGAGCCCGAGCTGCCGTACGAGCGACCGCCCTTGTCGAAGGACGTGCTGCTCGGCAAGAAGGAACCGATTACGGCCCAGGTCCACGACCAGCAGTGGTACGAGGACAACAACGTCGAGCTACGCCTCGGGACCACCGTCGAGGCGATCGATCCGGCCGCCCACACGGTCACGCTCCCGGACGGCTCCACGCTCGGGTTCGACCGGCTGTTGCTTGCGACCGGCAGCCGCGTCCGCAAGCTTGACGTACCGGGCGCCGACCTCGCGGGTATCCGCTACCTCCGTACGGCGGCCGAATCCGCCACATTGCTCGAGGCCTTCGCGGCGAAGCCACGCGTTGTCGTCGTCGGCGCCGGCTGGATCGGCCTCGAGGTCACCGCCGCGGCGCGGGAGCACGGCTGCGAGGTGACGGTGATCGAGCCGCAGTCGACGGCCCTGGCGGGAGTCCTTGGCGAACAGGTCGGCGGCTACTACGCGGATCTGCACAAGCGGCATGGCGTCGAGTTCAAGTTCGGCACGAACGTCGAGGGCTTCACCGGTGCCGATGGCCAGGTCAACGGCGTGCAGACGACCGAAGGTGTCGTACCGGCGGACTTGGTCGTCGTCGGCGTGGGCGTTCAGCCGAACGTCGAGCTCGCCAAGAACGCCGGGATCGAGGTCGCCACGCCTGAAAACGGAGGCGGCGTCGTCACCGGCGCGGACCTGAAGACCTCCGCCACCGACGTGTACGCCGCGGGCGATATCGCGCGCTGGAGCCATCCGTCGCTGGGCCGGCCGCTGCGCGTCGAGCACTGGTCCAACGCGAAGGACAGTGGTGCCGTCGCCGCGAAGGCCATGCTCGGGCAGGACGCCTCGCACGACGCCGTGCCGTACTTCTTCACTGACATGTACGACCTCGGCATGGAGTACGTCGGCGACGTACCGCGCGGAACGTCGTACCACGTGGTGGTGCGAGGTGAGCCCGCCACCAACGAGTACCAGGCCTTCTGGCTGGACGAGGGCGAGCACGTCCTCGCGGCGATGCACGTCAACGTCTGGGACTCCCTCGACGCCCTGCGCAAGCTTGCCGCCTCAGACGCGCCAGTGGACCCGGCGAAGCTCGCAGACTCCTCGGTAAGCCTCGAGGAGCTGTAGGCCTCGCGGTTGGTTGAGCGTGTTCGGGCGTCCGGCGTACCTGGCGCTTCGGTCTGACCGTAGACTCGCGACGTGGCAGGCCGGATCAAGGAAGAGGACATCGCGCTGGTTCGCGAGCGTGCTCGAATCGACGACATCGTCGGCTCGTATGTGACCTTGAAGAACGCCGGCGGCGGTTCGCTGAAGGGCCTGTGCCCGTTCCACGACGAGAAGTCGCCCTCGTTCAACGTCACCCCGGCCCGGGGCTTTTTCTACTGCTTCGGGTGCCAGGAGGGTGGGGACGTGATCGACTTCATCCAGAAGATCGACCAGATCACGTTCCACGAGGCCGTCGAGACGCTGGCCGCCAAGGTCGGCGTGCAGTTGCGGTACGACGAGTCCGGCGGGCCGATGCCCAAGCGCGAGGCCAACCAGCGCCCGCGGCTGGTGCTCGCGCACAAGATGGCCGCCGAGTTCTACGTCGACCAGCTCTTCGGCGCGGCCGAGGCCCAGCCCGGTCGCCAGTTCCTGAACGAGCGCGGCTTCGATCGGGACGCGGCCGTGCTCTTCGGTGTCGGCTTCGCGCCTCGCAGCGGTGACGCCGTGCTGAAGCATCTGCGCGGCCGCGGTTTCAGCAACGAAGAACTGATCGCGTCCGGCATCTGCGCGCAGAACCAGCGCGGCCCGTACGACCGGTTCCGCGGCCGCCTGCTCTGGCCGATCCGGGATGCCGGCGGTGATGTGATCGGGTTCGGCGCGCGGCGGTTGTTCGACGACGACAAGATCGAGGCGAAGTACCTCAATACGCCCGAGACGCCGATCTACAAGAAGTCCAAGGTCCTGTACGGCGTCGACCTGGCCCGGCGGGAGATCGCCAAGGGCCGGCAGGCCGTCGTGGTCGAGGGCTACACCGACGTGATGGCCTGCCACCTGTCCGGCGTCCAGACCGCCGTCGCCACTTGCGGTACGTCGTTCGGCGAGGACCATGCACGGGTATTGCGGCAGTTGCTGCTGGACAACGACCAGTTCCGGGGCGAGGTCATCTTCACCTTCGACGGTGACGGCGCCGGCCAGCGAGCCGCGTTGAAGGCCTTCGAAGGCGATCAGGCTTTTGCGGCGCAGACCTATGTGGCGGTCGAGCCGGACGGGCTGGATCCGTGCGACCTGCGGCTGCAGAAGGGGGACGCCGCGGTGCGCGAGTTGATCGGCCGCCGCGTTCCGCTGTATCGCTTCGTGCTCGGAAACGTGCTGTCGAAGTACGACCTGGACCGGGCCGACGGGCGGGTCGACGCCTTGCGGCAGGCGGCGCAGCTGGTGGTGAGCGTGCGCGATCGGTCCAAGGTGGACGGGTTCGTGCGCGAACTCGCCGGGCAGCTCGGCCTCGAGGTCGACCAGGTCCGGGCCGAGGTGCACCGCGCCGCGAGCCGTCCGCAGCAGCAGCGCGAGCCGGACCAGCGGCCGGGCGTCCAGGTGCAGACCGAGGCGCCGCCGCGTCGTCCGGACGTGCCGAGCCCACGCGATCCGCGGTTCATGATCGAGTGGGACGTGCTGAAGATCGTGATGCAATATCCGCATCTCGTGCGGGGCAATTTCGGTGAACTGGACGACGAGGACTTCACGCATCCCTGGCTGGCGGCCGTTCGCGGCGCGATGGCGAAATCGGGTGGTCCGGAGAACGCTCAGCCCGGCGAGGCCTGGGTGGTCGCGGTCCGCGAGGCGATGGGGGACGACCCTGCGGTCGCCGTGGTCAGCGCGTTGGCGGTCGAGCCGCTGCGGCTGGATCGTGATCCGGACGAGCGCTTCGCCGAGGCGCATTTGGCCCGGTTGCAGGAGCTGACCTGTATGCGTCGCATCACCGAGCTCAAGTCGAAGCTGCAGCGCACCAACCCGATTGAGCGGGCCGACGAGTACAACCGGATGTTCGGTGAACTGATCGCCCTCGAAAGTCACCGAACCCAGCTGCGCGACCGCGCCATCGGCAGCGCGATCTAACCGCGCGACCGCTGGGTAATCCCTTTCGCGATCGATGGGTAATCCCTTTGCCGAGGTTGTCGATGCCCGGCAAGACTGGTCGCCATGACCAGGCCAGAGAACGCTCACGCCGTCGATGCGCCCGCGACGGTTCGCCCGAGCGAGGCGTCGTTCGAGGAGTTGCTGGCCGAGGGCGAGGCGGTGCCGACGGCGGGATGGGACTTCTCCTGGTTCGACGGACGGGCGACCGAGCAGCGGCCGAGTTGGGGCTATGCCCGGCTGATCGGTGAGCGGATGGCGCACGTGTCGGCCGCGCTCGACCTGCAGACGGGTGGTGGCGAGGTGCTCGCGAGCATCCCGGTCGCACCCGAGCGCCTGGTCGCGACCGAGTCCTGGCCGCCCAACCTCGCGGTCTCGCGCCGCAACCTCGCGCCGCTGGGTGGGGTCGTCGTCGAGGTGGCGGACCACGAGGATCTGCCGTTCGAGTCGGAAAGCTTCGACCTGGTCGTCAGCCGGCATCCGACCGTGGTGATCTGGCCGGAAATCGCGCGCGTGCTACGGCCGGGCGGCACCTACCTTTCGCAACAGGTCGGAGCCGGCTCGGTCCGCGAACTGACCGACTTCATGATGGGGCCGCAGCCGGTCGGCCTCGAACGCGATCCCCAGCGCGCGGTCGCCGACGCGCAGGCGGTGGGCCTGTCCGTCCTCGACGTACGGCCGGAGTCGTTGCCGATGGAGTTCTTCGATATCGCTGCCGTTGTGCACTTCCTTCGCAAGGTGATCTGGATCGTGCCGGGCTTCACGGTGGGCCAGTACCGCGAACGCCTGGCGGAGCTGGATCGGGTGATCCGTGCCGAGGGCTCGTTCGCCGCGACGAGCGAGCGTTTTCTCATCGAAGCACAAAAGCCGAACTGACCGCGGACGTTATCCACAAGGCCTGGCGCTCGGTGGCGAGTTGTCAACAGGTCAGAAAGTCACTGCGCCACGAAGGGTCATTTCGCGGCACCCTCCCTAGGAGACAACTTCGGGGATTGGGAGGTTCCGGATGGCGCTACCACTGGATTGTGAGCCTGCCGACGCAGACGCGTTGGTGAGTTATCTGCGCGGGATCGGGCGGCAAGAGGTGCTGACGCTGGAAGAGGTCGGCGAGCTCTGCTTCTGGATCGAGGCGGGTCTGCTCGCCGCCGACCGGCTGGCCGCGGGGGACACCACGGCCGAGTTGCCGGGAGTGGTGTTGGCAGGTGAACGCGCCCGCGCCCGTCTGATCGAGGGAAACCTGCGGCTGGTCGTTTCCCTCGCCAAGCGGTACGTCGGGCAAGGGATGTCCCCGCTCGACCTCATCCAGGAGGGCAACGTCGGTCTGATGCGAGCCGTCGAGAGGTATGACCATCGGCGTGGTTATCGCTTCTCGACGTACGCCATCTGGTGGATCAGACAGGCGATCGGCCGGGCCATCGCGGATCGGTCGCGCCTGGTCCGGATGCCCGCCCAGGCCTGTATGGACTCGGCCCGGGTCACGACGACCAGGCGCGAGCTGACCCAGTATCTGGGCCGCGAACCGAACAAGGCCGAGCTCGCCGACGCCACCTCGCTCAGCCTCGCCCGGGTCGAGCGGGCCTATGCCTGGCGCCTCAAACCCGAGTCCCTCGACGCCACGGACGTCGACCAACCGGTTGACGACGATCGGCTGGTGGCCCTAGCCGGTATCCGTCGGGACGTCGGTCATCAGCTCGCGTTCCTCGACGAGCGGGCGCAGACGGTGCTGGCCTTGCGATTCGGTCTGGCCGGTTCCGACCAGTTCACCCTGCAGGAGACCGCCGATGCCCTGCGCCTATCCATGACGGAGGTGAAACGCATAGAAACCGCCGCGCTGCGCGACCTCAAACGCCGCTGCCACAACGCCCTCCGCGAGTACGCCGCCTAGCCTTGCCCGGGTTGGCTGGGGACTGAGTGGGGCCGCGGCCGTCATTCCGAGGCGATCCGCGCGGCTGGGTGAGTTCTGTGAGTACGTCGCCGTGGGCTTTGCTTTGTTCGGGAGTGCGTGGGTGCCTGCGCGATACGATGAGACATGGCTCGTCGCGCGGGTCTCCTAGCTCTGTTGATGCTGCTCGGGCTGGTGTGGTCATGCGACACCGATCCGGGTGCGGGGCTCGCCAGTCAGAAGACCGAGTACCAGAAGCTCGTCGACTGGATGGATCGCTGGGACGACGAGGCGGACAAGTGGTCGGTCGCGTACGTCGGCGTCCTGAAGGAGCTGCAGGCCCTGGATGGTCGGGGCACTGTTAGGCGTGCTCACGCGTGGGGCAGCGACCTCGGACAAGCGGTCAGCAACCTGCGTACGGCCGTCGACAAGGCCGGATCGCCCGAGTCCGCGGCAGCCCCGACGTACGCCGAAGCGCTCGACTGGACCATCGACCGGGTGCGGCCCGCCGCCAGGGTTACCGCGAGCTGCGAGGCGGCAGCCTGTGGGACGGCACTGCGGGACATGCTGCGATCGTCGCGAGCGCTCTGGCAGTTGGTGCTCAAGACGGCTGCGGCCAACGTGGAGTCATCCGGCGCCACTCGGACGGAGCGCGCCGAGAGCGGGCTGCTCAACGCTTCCAGTGTTGACGGAACAGACCGGCAGTTGAGGATCCCTCCGGGCGACTTCCTCTGCCGGCCGGAGCTCGAGACGCGCGACATGCTGGCGGACCTCGGTGGTTCGGCGACTTCGGTGGGGAAGGACTGGGTTACTGGTGCGGGCACGGTCGTGCAGGTGCAGGTCAAGACGTGGCGTACCTGGTCGGCGGCCTACGCGTACTTCGATGTGGTCGATGTCCGCGCCATCACCTGTGCCCTGGAGTTGCCCGGCGTTCCGGGGCAGCAGGCCCGCTGGATGTCCGGCGAAGCCCCGGAGCTCTCGGTGCGTACGGTCGCCTGGCGCCGAGTGGATCAGGAGATCGGGCTCCAGTTCCTTGGGATGAGCGCCCTGGTGGACGACACGGTCGTCACCGTGGTGGTCGCGGCGCAGCGTCCGTCCGAGGAACTGGCGCAGAGCCTGCTTCGGCGAGCCATCGAGGGACTCGGAGTGAAACCGTGAACGCGCGCCGCGGGCACTCGCGGCGAGCCGGAGGGGACACCGGCGGTTCGGAGGGATTAGAGCGTGCCTGGGCGTGCCGGGTATGGGCGCGCCGGGCGGTGTTCGGTGCGGGGCTGTGTGTCGTTCTCGTGGCGTGTGCGGCAGAGGAGCCGGTTCGGAGCGAGCAGGTCGAGAGCTCATCTGGTGCGGTCAGCACGGTCGCTCCCGAGGGATGGACTGGCACATCGTTTCGGTTGACCAAGCCGGAGGGAGAGGGTCTGCACGTGCGCGACGGTGGCGCTGAGCGGATGACCGTATACGCGAGTCTGACGCAGCTCAACGAGTTCTTGGGCGATGACGCTACGCGGCGAACGCTCTACACGTTTGGGCATATCCAGACCGCGCTGGGGGAGATGGAGCGGTTCAACCTGTCCGACGGCTGTACCCAGGACGCGATTCGTCCGGTTGAGGGGAACGGCTACTACGGCCGCGCGCACGTCATGCGCGACTGCGAGGGGCCGTTTGCCGACGAGGTCCGCGCGATCCTCGTCGACGGCGGCCGCAGCACGGTGGTCTGGTTGACTGTCCGCGGGGACGATCCGGCTTACCTGATGGGGGTGGTGCGAACGGCACTCGAGAAGCTCGAGATCGATCGTGAAGCGGTGCCGCTACGCGTGGCGGTGAGCACCGAGATCGGCGGCTGACGTTCCGGCTGGCGACGGGTGGTGCGCCCGCGCGGGTGTGGGCGCGGCGGCCGGTGGGCGGGCGACCATTGTGACGATCGACATCACCAGGGCCGGTACGAGGAGCAGGCTGGCCGCCAGTTCCACGTCCTGAGCCGCGACGGGGTCACCGAAGTACGCGCGGAGTACGCCGACGGTCAGCGCCAGTGCCGTAAGCGCGAACACACGCAGCAGCCTGGCCTCGCGTACGTCGCTCGCCTTGTTCAGGCCGGTGGCGTCGAACAGGAAGAGGTACGCGAGCGGCAGCACGAACGCGATGCCGTTCCCGATTCCGCTCAACAGGACGAGATCGACCAGCCCGGCCGGGTACGCGACGATGGTGCTGGCCAACGCGACCACCAGCAAAGGGACGAGGCGGATCCGCAGGCGCCCGCTGAGCGCAGCCAGTGCGGCACCGAGGAGCAGGACCGTAAGCGCGAGGTCGAGGGTGGCGACGGCCACCCAACCGGCGTGGGCGCCGTACTCCGACTCGCTGGGCAACGAGAACCCCCAGGGGAACCAGGGGTAGCGCGCCAAATCCCAGACCATCGCGGGCAGCCGGATCACTCCCCACAGACCGAAAGCGGCGAGGAACAAGGTGCCCGCGCCCCGATCGCCGGCCAACCAGCGCATCACCGCGCCAACGCACGCCAGCGCGATCACGAGGACCGTGGCCCAGGGCTGCATCCCGTCGACGTTGCGCGCGGCTGCCAGCGCCCAGTCACCGAGTCCCAACCGCGCAACAAAGGCCAAACCCTGGAAGGCGATCTCGGCAAGGGCCAAACCGCCCACGACGAGTGCAATCGCCAGCACCAGGTCGGCGCCTTCGCGTGGACCGGGGGAGCCCCGGCCCAGCCAGACCACGACCAGCACCCCGAGGGCAAAGGCCACCAACCACGAGACCCAGCCGTCGCCGCTGATGTCCGACCACACGTCGAGTCCACCGCCTGCCAGCCGGGGCAGAACGCCTGAGACGCCCAGCGCGATCCAGACCAGCTTCGCCGCTAGTAGGGAAGCGAGGAGAAGCCACAGCCCGGGCCGGTCGCGCCGCTTCCTAGCCCAACGCGAGACGAAGACACCTGCTGCGCCGACGGCGTCACGGGTGCCGCGGGCGGCCTCGATCGCCTGCCACAACGTCACGGCCAGACCGATGCCGGCAACACCAAAGCCTGTCATGACGACGCCGTTCGCCACGGCGGCCGCCACGGGCAGGCTTTCGGGGAACCGGTTGTCGATTGAACCCGAGAACTCGCTGCCCGCGATCAGCACCCCGAGGTAACCGACGGCGTACAGAACGAGTGGCAGAACCACCAAGTACGCCCAGGCCGTACGGCCTAGTCCGACCGCGAGGATGACTCCGACCACCGTTGCGAACCCCCCGAGCGCAAGCGCCAATACTCCGACCCAGAACGCGGCGGACGGCTCGTCGCGGTAGATCTCGCCTATGCCATGCAGGTTTCGAAGAGCTGTCGCCGGCGGGATCAGTCCCATCAGCCCACCGAGCACGGCCAGCACGACACGACGAGTTCGGGTCGACACTGCCGCCAGGCGCATCACCAGCACCTGGGTGACGGCGAAGCCGGCGAGGAGACCCAATACGAGCGCGGTAGGCCAGTCGTGGGTCACGAGCTCGACCGTCGCCGCGAGGTCGGGGGCTTGGTTGCCGCGTGCAACCTCGACCAACAGCAGAACGGCGAGAGCGATACCGACCAACCCCGCACCGAGAAGGAGGCGCCGGGACGTGCGTGGCAGCCCGTGGAGGTTCAGTCGCCGTTGGGCCAGCTCGTGACGAGCGGCGCTATTACGCCAGGCACGCCTGGCGCGCACGAGCCGCCGGGACGCGTTAGGCCGCACGGGTGGGGGCGCGGCGTCGGCTGGCACTACGCCAGTTAAGCGGCCCGCCCCTCACCCTGTCACGGACGCCGAGCCGGTAAGACTCAGCGACGTACGCCGTAGAGGTGGTCGAGGGCTAGCTGGTCCAGGTATTCGAACGCCATGCCGCGACGGCCGGCCTCGTCGGGATCGAAGTCCTCGGCGCGCAAGGTCGCGACCGTCTCGCCCGGGCCGAGGGTTGGCTTGGCCAGTTGGTCGAGGCGTGCGTCGAGCAGGGCTTGCTGGACGTCGGGATCGTTGCGGAAGGCCCGTACTTTCTCGCGCAGCACCAGATAGTTGCGCATGCAGGCCGCCGCCGATACCCAGACGCCGTCCATGTCCTCGGTACGCGGCGGCTTGAAGTCGAAGTGCCGCGGCCCGTCGTACCCGCCGTTCTCCAGTACGTCGACCGTCCAGAACGCGCCTCGCGCATTGCCGGCGCCGAACCGCAGGTCCTGGTCGAAGCGTGGTCCCGTCTGCCCGTTGAGGTCGGCGTGGAAGAGCTTGCCGTGCCACAACGCCTGCGCGAGTCCGTGCGCGTAGTTGAGGCCGGCCATCTCCTCGTGCCCCACCTCGGGATTGAGGCCGACCCGTTCGGAGTGCTCCAGCTCCTCGATGAACGCGAGCGCATGGCCGATCGTCGGCAAAAGGATGTCGCCGCGCGGTTCGTTCGGCTTCGGCTCGATCGCGAAGCGGATGTCGTACCCCTGCTCGATCGCGTACGAGCCGAGGACGTCGAACGCCTCCTTGTACCGATCGAGCGCCGCCCGGATGTCCTTCGCCGCACCCGACTCGGCGCCTTCCCGGCCACCCCACGCGACGAACGTCTCGGCGCCGAGTTCGGCCGCGAGGTCGAGCTGGTCGGCGGCCTTGCGAATCGCGAAACGCCGTACGTCGCGGTCGTTGTTGGTGAAACCGCCATCGCGGAAGACGGGATGCGAGAACAAGTTGGTCGTCACCATCGGCACCACGAGCCCGGTCTCGTCCAGCGCCACCCGGAAGGACTTCAGCCGGGCATCCCGCTCGGCGGCCGTACAACCGAAGGGGAACAGGTCATTGTCGTGGAAGGTGATGCCGTAGGCGCCAAGCTCACTCAACTTGTGAACGGCTTCGGCCGCGTCCAGCTCCGGCCGAACCGCGCCACCGAAGACGTCGACGCCTTGCCAGCCGACCGTCCACAAGCCGAAGGAGAACTTGTCCTCACAAGTAGGCGTGAATTCGGGCATAGGTGGGGCCTCATCTCTCTTAATAAAAGTCATCTGCTGAAGCCGGCGGTAAGACCGCTGAGCAGTTGGCGCCGCCCGAGCGCGTACAGGATCACGATCGGCAGTGTGGTGAGCACGACCGACGCGAGTACGGCGGGCACGTTGACGCTGTACTGGCCTTGGAAGGTCCACAGCGCGAGCGGAAGCGTCCGTTTGTCGGGGCTCTGCGTGAGGATCAACGGCAGCAGGAAGCCGTTCCAGACGCCGAGTCCGTTGTAGATGCTGACCGTCACGAGCGCCGGCCGGGTCAGCGGCAGGGCGAGGCCGATCAGCATGCCCCATTCGCTCGCGCCGTCGACGCGCATGGACTCGAAGAGTTCCTTCGGCACATCGCGGATGAAGTTCGTCAGCACCAGGATGGACAGCGGGATCGAGAACGCGATCGACGGCAGGATGATCGCGAGCAGGCTGTCGTACATGCGCATCCGGATGATCAGCAAGTAGACCGGGATGATCGTCGCCTGGAGCGGAATCGCCAACCCCATCAGGAAAAGCCCGTTGACGCCCGCCAGGAAACGGCTGCCGGCTCCGCGCACGATGGCGTACGCCGCCATGAAGGCGATCGCGACGGCGGGCAGGATCGTGCCGGCCGTGACGATCACGCTGTTGAGGAAGTACCGCGGGAAGTCGGACTCGATCACCAGGCTGTAGTTCGCCATCGTCGGCTCCGACGGCAACGCGAACGGGTTCTGGGTGAAGTACGCGCTCTGGTCCTTGAAGCTCGTGACGACGATCCAGTACAGCGGGATCAGCACGATCACCAGCCAAAGCCAGCCCGCGGCGCCTCCGAACCAGTTCAGCTGGAGGAGTCGCCGGACCCGGGACCTGCCGCCCTGCACGCCCTGAGTGGTCACGGTCACCACGGCCATCTCAGGCTCCTTCCTGTTGGCTGGCCGTCGTGCTGCCGCCGAGTCTGCGCAGCAACAACGCCAAGGCCAGTCCGAGCAGCACGAGCAGTACGGCGATGACGCTGGCCGGGCCCATCAGGTTCGCCTGGAATCCGCGCTTGTACATGTCGAGCGCCAGCACTCGGGTGGCATCGCCGGGCCCGCCTGCGGTCAGCACGAAGATCAGGTCGAAGAAGGTCAGTGAGCCGACGACCATCAACGTGGACGAGGTGATGATCGTGTACTTCAGCTGCGGCACGGTGATGCTGAAGAACTGGCGGATCCGGCCGGCGCCATCGATCGACGCCGCCTCGTACATGGTGGTCGGGATCTGCCGCACTCCGCCTTGATAGATGAGCGAGTGGAACGGAATGAACTGCCACGACACGACGAAGATGACCACGCCGAGAGCGAGATTGCCCTTCCCGAGCCAATCCTGGGTCAGGAACTCCAGGTGCAGACCGGGACCGAGTCCGAAGTTGGGATCGAGGAGCGCCTTGTAGGTAATGGCGATCGCGGCCGAGCTGAGCAACAGCGGGATGAAGTAGAGAACGGCCAGCAGCGCGCGGTATCGCTGGCGGCCGGCGAGGAAGACCCCGAGCAAAAGGCTCATCGGGGTCTGCACGATCCACGAAAGGATCATCACCTCGAACGTCACCAGGACCGTGTGCGGCAACGCCGGATCGCTGAGCACCGAACGCCAGTTGGACAGGCCGGCCGTGCTGATCGGACCAAGGCCGTCCCACTGGGCGAAGCTCAGGAACAGTACGCCGAACAGCGGAACAACGCCGAACACCACGAAGATCGCCAAGGCCGGGATCGCCATCCAGGCGACTGGGCCGCTCCGCCCGGCGCGGGAGGAGGCGGCGGGCGGAGCGGCCGTCGTCACTTGCCGATCACCGCGTTCAGGTTGTCCGCGAACTGCTGCGGCGATACCGACAGCTGGAACAGCTTGGCGATGTTGTCGAGCAGGGTCTCTGCGGCGGTCGGGCTGAGCGCCTGGTCCCAGGACTGGGCGAAGTTCTTCGCTTTGCTCGACGTGTCGTACACGAAGCTGAGCCAGGCGGCGTCATTCGTGTCCGCGACGGCCTTGAGCTTGGCCTCGGTGCCCTTGACCACCGGCACGCTGCCGGACGCGATCCAGGCATCGACCGAGGCGGCATCGAGCGTCGCCGTGGAGAGGAACTTCTTGGCCACGTCCTTCTCCTGCTGGCTCGCCTTCGAGGAGATGGAGAGGTACTGCCCGGGGTTGCCGACCGTGTCGCTCGGGTCGCCCTTACCGCCGTCGACGGGCGGGAAGTTCATGTAGCCGAGGTGGCCGTCCTTGACGAAGTTGCCGCCATCGGCCTTCATGCCGCCGTACGTCCACGCGCCGTGCAGCATCATCGCGGCCTTGCCGGTGTAGAGCAGGGCCTGGTCGGCATTCGAGTCGGCGGTGATCGAGGAGAAGCCCTTGACGAAGCCGTTCGCCTTGATCAGCTTCTGCATCTCCTCGAGTGCCTTCAGCGCGGACGGGTCGGACCACGCGTCCGGCTTGCCGTCGAAGATGTTCTGGAAGACCTCGCTGCCGCCGATGCGGTCGAAGAGGAACTCCAGCCACATCATGCTGGTCCAGCGCGACTGCCCGCCGAGCGAGAACGGCGCGATGCCCTTCTCGTTGAACTTCGGCACCAGATCCATGATGTCGCCCCACGATTGCGGCGGCTGGGCACCGATCCGGTCGAAGACGCTCTTGTTCCAGTAGAGAACGATCGGCGTCGTCGTCTCGACCGGCATCGCGTAGATCTTGCCGTTGACAGTGGCCGCGCCGAAGGCCGACGGGAAGATCTGGTCTTTGAGCGCGGTGTTCTGGCCGAACCAGTCGGTGAGGTCCTCTACCTGGCCCGCGTCGACGTAACTCTTCAGGCCGCCGCCGCCCCAACCCCAGATCAGCGTCGGCCCCTGGCCCGCGCCGATCGCCGTCTTGATCTTCTGCTTGTACGCGTCGTTCTGGAACTCGGTGAACTTGATCTGGGTATCGGCGTTCGCGTCGTTGAACCGCTTGACCTGGGCCTCACGGATGGCCTGCTGAGGCTGGCCGGTCAGGAACCAGTACGACGCTCCGCCGCCGCCCGCGCCGGTGGAGGAGCCGCCCGAGGTCTTCGGGCCGGAAGTGCCGCAGGCGGCGAGCCCGGCGGCAATGGCACCACCGGCGGTGAAGCGAATGAACGTGCGGCGGGAAGTGGTCAGCCGGGAAGTGGTCAGTCGGGATGTGGCCTTGGGATCCACCGTGATCTCCGTACTCCGTGGCCGTGGACCACTCCACGGCGTGTGGGTTGTCAGGTGCGAGGCCGCCGGCGCGACCTGAGCCGCCCCCTGCCGACTGCTCCACGAGGTAGCGGAAGCACCTGCGGGTTAAAAGTATGTTTCGTAACGTAGGTTTCGCCCGGACCGCTGTCAAGATCTTGTTCTCACGGCTTTCGTGAGCCACAGTGGCAGCGCAGATTCGCTTATCCACCGGGGAAACACGCCGGATCCCATCGCTCGCAGACATCGGCAGCAACGGCTCCCGAATCTTCGAAACTTTTCGATACTTTATGATCCCGGCATTCGATGAACAGGGAGACTTTCGTGACGAGCTCAACCTCAGCGGGCGATCGTCCGTGGCAGCAGACCGACCTGCCGGCCGAGAAGCGGGCCGAACTCCTGCTGCAGGCGATGACGCTCGCGGAGAAGGTGGCGCAGCTCGGCAGCCGCTGGGTGGGCAACGACATGGCCGGCAACGACCAGCCCACCGAGGAGCAGATCAACGTCGCTCCGATGCAGGACGTCTTCGCGGCCGGCGGCTCCCTGTCCCTCGAGGAGGCGAGCCGCGACGGGCTCGGCCACCTCACCCGGGTCTGGGGCAGCGTGCCGCTCACGATCGAGGAGGGCGTGGCCGAGCTGGTTCGCCAGCACCACGTCGTACTCGACAGCTCCCGCCTCGGCGTCCCCGCCTTGGTCCATGAGGAATGCCTGACCGGCTTCACGACGTACGGCGCGACCGTCTACCCGACCGCTCTCGCGTGGGGCGCCACCTTCGACCCCGAACTGGTGCAGCGGATGGCGGCCGCGATCGGGCGCGACATGGCCGCAGTCGGCGTACACCAAGGTCTTTCGCCCGTGCTCGACGTCGTACGGGACTACCGCTGGGGGCGGGTGGAGGAGACGATCGGCGAAGACCCTTACCTGGTGGCGATGCTCGGCTCGGCGTACGTGCGTGGCCTGCAAAGCGCGGGCGTGATCGCGACGCTGAAGCACTTCGCGGGCTATTCCGCGTCCCGGGCCGCGCGCAACCACGGGCCCGTTTCGATGGGACGTCGCGAGTTGCTCGACGTCATCCTGCCGACGTTCGAGACCGCGATCGCGACAGCCGGGGCGGGCTCGGTGATGACGTCGTACTCGGATATCGACGGCGTCCCGGCCGGCGCGGATCCGTGGCTGTTCACGAAGGTGCTGCGCGAGGAGTGGGGATTCACGGGCACGGTTGTTTCGGACTACTGGGCGGTGCCGTTCCTCGCGACCATGCATCGCGTCGCGTCCGACGTACACGCTGCGGGCGCCTTGGCGCTTACCGCCGGCACGGACGTCGAACTCCCGGACACGATTGGGTTCGGCCGGGGTCTGGTCGAACTGGTCGAGTCGGGTCAGCTGTCGGAGGACCTGGTCGATCGCGCGGCCGGGCGCCTTCTCCTGCAGAAGGCGCAGCTCGGTCTGCTCGACCCAGACTGGACGCCGGAAGGTTCGGTACGTCAGGAAGCGGTCGACCTCGACTCCCCGGCTAGCCGCGACCTCGCTCGCGAAATGGCCGAGCGCTCGATCGTTCTTCTCGATGCCGGTACGGCGCTGCCGCTTCTCGGCGAAGGTCGTCCGGCACTTCGACGGGTTGCAGTGGTCGGGCCGTGCGCAGGCGATCCGCGGACGTTGATGGGCTGCTACGCGTTCCCGAACCACGTGCTGCCGCGATACCCCGATCGCGCGCTCGGACTGGAGGTGCGGAGCCCGTTCGACGCGTTGCAGCAGGAGCTCGAGGACGTCGAACTCGTCTACGAGCCGGGGTGCGCGGTTCTCGGCGATGACCGATCTGGCCTCGCCGCGGCCGTGGAGACTGCGCGTGGTGCCGATTTGTGCGTCGCGTACGTCGGCGACTTGTCCGGGCTGTTCGGACACGGCTCGTCGGGGGAGGGCTGCGATGCCGAAGACCTGCGCCTTCCCGGCGTACAGGCTGAATTGCTCGCCGAACTCTTGGACTCCGGTACGCCGGTCGTCGTGGTGGTCGTCTCCGGTCGGCCGTACGCGCTGGGCGAGATCGCGGATCGCGCGGCTGGTCTGGTGCAAGCGTTCATCCCTGGTCAGGAGGGTGGCGCCGCGATCGCGGGCGTGCTCAGTGGGCGGGTTGTGCCCGGGGGAAAGCTGCCGGTGCAAATCCCGCGGCACGCTGGCGGACAGCCCGGCACATACCTGCAGCCGGCGCTCGGGAGCGTCGAGAGTGCCGGTATCAGTGGGCTGGAGGCGTCGCCGTTGTTCGCGTTCGGCTTCGGGGCGTCGTACACCAGCTTTGAGGTGGACGACTTGCGGATCAGTGCCGACGAGGTGCCGACCGATGGCGAGTTCACGGTGGCGGTCCGGGTTCGCAACACCGGGGCCCGCGCGGGTGACGAAGTGGTCCAGCTCTATCTGCACGACCTCGTCGCGCAGGTCGCCCGGCCGCTGAAGCTGCTGATCGGCTTCGCGCGGGTGTCGCTGGAGCCGGGCGCCGCGATGGACGTCACCTTCCGCGTGCACACGGACCGTACGGCGTACACCGGGCCGGAGCTGACCCGAATCGTCGAGCCGGGCGACATCGAACTGCTGGTCGGTACGTCGTCCGCGGACCTGCCGTGTCGCGGTAACGTGCGGCTGACGGGAGATGTGCGGCAGGTGGGGCACGATCGTACGATGGTGACCCCTGTTGACCTGACGCCGATCGCCGGTGCCCCAGGGGCCGGGGGAGGAGCGTGACCAGGTGCCGTCCGTGAGAGGCCGCGTCACCCTGGCCACTGTCGCGAGCACCGCAGGTGTTTCCGTCGCGACCGTCTCCAAGGTGCTCAACGGACGGAGCGACGTCTCGCCGTCGACGCGCGAGCGGGTGCAGGAGGTGCTGCGCCAGCACGAGTACGTCGGACGCAGGCCGGAGCCGGTCGAACGGGCGACGGTCGAGCTCTTCTTCCAAGGCGTCGTCAACAGCTACTCGATCGAGGTCATCCAGGGCGTGCTCGAGGCGGGCCGGGCGGCCGAGGTCGACGTCGTACTGAGCGCGCGACCCCATCGGCACCAGGCGCGGACTGCCGGACGCGCGGCGCAGTGGATCCGGGAGCTGACCGCGACCGGCCGCCGGGCCGCGATCGGCATCACCAGCGACCTCACCGCTGCCGACCTGGCCGCCCTCTCGCGGGCACGCCTGCCGCTCGTCGTGGTCGACCCGCTCAACGTCGCCCAACCGGATATCACGAGCGTCGGTTCCACGAACTTCGCGGGCGGGATGGCGGCCACGCAATACCTACTGTCATTGGGTCATCGGCGAATCGCCTACCTCGGTGGACCGCCGACGTCCGGCTGCAACCAGGCGCGGATGAACGGCTTCCGCGGCGCGATGGAGGCGGCCGGCGCGCCCGTGCCCAAGGAGTACGTCTGGCTGCGCGAGTTCCTGTACGACGACGGGCTCGCGGGTGGCGCGGCTCTGCTCGATCTGCCCGAGCCGCCTACCGCGATCTTCGCCGGGAGCGACGAGGTTGCGCTCGGCGCGATGGAGGCGGCTCGCGCGCGAGGATTGCGCGTTCCGGAGGACGTCAGCGTGGTCGGCTTCGACGACACCCAGGTAGCACGCCTCGCCTCACCCCAGCTAACGACCGTCCGGCAGCCCCTCCAGGAAATGGGCGCCGTCGCCCTACGCACCGCCCTCCAACTAGCAGCCGGCGAAAAAGTCGACTCCCACCACGTCGAACTAGCCACCCGTCTCATCGTCCGCGACTCCGCCACCGTCCCTAGCTCCTCCTGATTGCTTCCAGAACCTGCTCCGGGACGGCGTCGGATGAAAACCGCGGAAATGCGAAGAAGAAGGGTTTTCCTTCGCTCTGGAGCCGTGACCATTGACCGGCAAAGTCGTTGACAGGTCAGATTCATCGCCCGAATCGCGTCCGCGTCCCTGCGCGGACGACCTGTGAGGAGTTCGGCAATGCGTAAATCGCCCATCTTGAGAGCAGTGGCCCTGGTGGCCGCTGGTGCAACAGTCATCGCCGGTTTGGGGGTCGCAGCCGGTGCCCAGGCCGTCACCCCCGTTCCCGGTAGCCCGCCTGAGGTGGTCTCCGATGTCCGGGAGACGGCTGACGTGCTGGTGCGGCCGACGTCCGATCAGGTCGCGGCGGTCGCCGCCGTGCTGGCGGATGCGGGCCAAGGCGCCCGGGTTGCCTGGGATGCTCGCTATGGCACGCCCAGGACACTGCGACCCGGAGTCGGCGGAGCGCTGTCAGGTCCGAGGGCCGGTTCGGCGGTCGAGGTCGCCAAGGCCTGGCTCGCCGACAACCGGGCGATGCTCGGCCTCAGTGCCGCCGACATCGCCGCGATGGTTGTCCGCCGCAACCACCTGCTACCCGGCACGGGGACTCGGGTGGTCAATCTGACCCAGGTGTTCGGCGGAGTCGTGGCCGCGCGCGGGGGCTCGGTCGGTATCGCCGTGGCGTCCGACGGCCGAGTGCTCAACTACACCGGTTCTACCAGCAGGAGTAATGCCCTGAGCGGCTCCTTCGCACTGTCTCCGCTGGACGCCGTGACGAAGGTGGCCGGAGTTCTGGCCCCAGGAGCGAAATACACCCCATCGCTCACCGGCGCGACCTTGGCCGGCTACCAGCTCGTTGCCCGCGGCCCCTTCGCCGCTGACTCCTACATTCGCAAGGCCACGTTCGGGACCGCGAACGGCGGTCGGGCGGCGTACCAGGTGCTCTTCATCAAAGCCCAGAACGAGGCGTACGACGTCCTGGTGGACGCCGGATCCGGCGAGGTGCTCTACCGGCGCAGCCTGGTCCAGCACGAGGGACCGCTCGAACCGGAGGGAACCGTCTATCGCAACTACCCGGGCGCGCCCGGCGGTGGATCTCCCGAGGTGGTGTCCTTCGGCCGTACGGCGGAGTCCCCGAATGGCTGGGTCGACGTGCTCGGCCTGACCGGCACCGGCATCACCACCTTTGGCAACAACGCCAACTCGCACGCGAACTGGTCCAACTTCATCGGTCCGGTCGACCCGGGCCCGCGACCGGTCAATCCGCTCGGCAAGTTCAACTACGCCTTCACGGACGAGTGGGGCCGGCAGCAGTGCGCCGTCCCGTCGTACGCCGGTGACGTGGACCCGTCGGCGACGAACCTCTTCTACCACCACAACCGGATCCACGACGAGTTCTACGATCTGGGGTTCACCGAGAGCGCGGGCAACTTCCAGATCAACAACTTCGCCAAGGGCGGTCTCGGTGGCGACGCGATCCAGGGCCTCGTGCAGGCCGGGGCGGTCAGCGGTGGCGCACCGACGTACACCGGGCGCGACAACGCCTACATGCTGACGCTGCCGGACGGCATCCCACCGTGGAGTGGCATGTTCTTGTGGGAGCCGATCAACGACGCGTTCGAGGGTAAGTGCCGCGATGGCGACTTCGACGCCGGTGTGATCGAGCACGAGTACGCACACGGCCTGTCCAACCGGTACGTCGGCACCGAGGACGGGGCCCTCGGTGGGCATCAGTCCGGCTCGATGGGTGAAGGCTGGGGCGACTGGTACGGCCTGAACTACCTGCACCGCGAGGGATTGCAGACCACCTCGGAGCTGGGTGCCTACGCGACCGGTAACACCTACCGCGCGATCCGGAACTGGCCGTACGACGAGAATCCGACGACCTTCGCGGACATCGGCTATGACCTGACCGGTCCCGAGGTGCACGCCGACGGCGAGATCTGGACGGCGACACTGTGGCAGCTGCGCAAGGCACTCGTCGCCAAGTACGGCCAGGCGCTCGGTTCGGAGATCGCCGCCCGTGGCGTCACGGACGCCATGCCGCTGTCGCCGAACGACCCGTCGATGCTGGATGTGCGCGACGCGATGGTGGTCGCGCTCGACAACCGCTACCACTCGCGTCCCGACGCTGGTGAGCTGATCGACCTCGCCTACACCGCCTTCGCTCAGCGGGGGATGGGCCTGTCGGCGCGGAACCGGACCTCCACCGACGACCCGACCGGCGCGAACGACATCGATCCGGTGCCGGGCTTCGATCACCGCAACCCGGCGCTGAACGGCCGGCTCACCGGCACGGTGCTGAACGCGTCGACCGGTAAGCCGGTCCCCAACGCCAAGATCATTCTCGGCGTTTTCGAGGCCAAGGTGAGCCCGGCCGCGACGACTGGGCCCACCGGTGCGTTCGCGATCCCGGTCGCCGCCGGCCGGTACCCGGTCACGATCCAGGCACCCGGTTTCGGTGCCCAGACGTTCATGGGCTTCCAGGTCGCGGCGGGCGGTACGACGTCCAGGCAATTCAAGCTGGCGCCGAACCTCGCCTCGATCGCGAACGGTGCCGCCATCGTGTCGACGACCAACCCCGACGGGGCGAAGGCGCTGATCGACGACACCGAGGGCACCACGTTCTCGGCCGCACGGGGGACCGGGAACGCGGTGGTGAAACTGGCCAAACCCGCAGCCATCTCGGCCGTACAGGTGTCGGCGTACACCTCATCGCGGTTCGAAGCGTTGAAGTCATTCACGCTGCAGACCAGCAACGACGGTACGAACTGGACGACCGTATCGGGTGCTTTCGGGCCGAACGCGTTCTCGTATCAGGCGCCCCGGCCGGTGGTGCCGGACGTGCACTACAAGACGTTCACGTTGGCCAAGCCGGTGACCGCGACGTACCTGCGGTTCTGGACCGACGAGCCGATGGGCGATACGAAGACCAACGTGCAGGTCGGCGATCTGCAGGTCTTCTCCGGCACGGTCAAGCAGGTCGAACCGCTGCCGCCGTCGCCCCCTGACGCTCCAGTGGTCGAGAACTTCACTCTGGCCGCCGGTGATCCGGCGAACGTGGAGGACCCCGGCGTGACGGGCACGGAGTTCGTTCAGACCTGCAAGGCTCCGCCGGCCTCGCAGAACGTTGACGGTCATGTGACGACGCTGACCGGCGAATCCGGCGACGGCGCCCACGCGATCGCGGTGAAGGGTGCGGGCGTCGGTGTCTGGGACCTGGACGTCTACTTCTACAGCTCGTCGTGCCAGTTACTGGGCCAGGTAGCGACTGAGGCGGCCGACGAGACCGGTGTCATCCCGTCGAACGCCAAGTACGTCGTGACGCATCTGTTCCTGGGTGCGGCCGTACCGGTGACACTCACGATCACCGACACCCAGTAGGTCGCGGCTGTTTGAACCGGGTCGGCTGGGGCGGTGGCTCAGCCGACCCGGTTCTTGCGCGCCTGCGATCATGGTGGAGTGCTGAAACTCCGTCGTACCCCTGTGCCCTCCGAGCTCACTGCCGCGGTCAAGCGGGCCGCCGAGGCGGACGGCGCGGGCAAGGACAGCATCCTGTCCGCAATCCAGCTCACCGACGGCCGCTGGCTGGCCGGCGGCCGCTCCGCCGTCTACCTCCCGCTTGGTGCCCCTGATGCCGCTGATGCGTTTGGGGTACGACGAGTTGGCTGGGAGCAGATCGAGCGGGCGGAATGGGACTCTGAGCAGTCCGTCCTGCACGTCTGGGAGACGACCGCTTTCGGTACGCCGCTGGTGGGTACGCACCTTCCGGTCGAAGACTTGGGCAAGTTCGGCCAGCTGCTCCGCGAACGGGTCAGCGCGAGCATCGTCATCCAGCGCCACTACCCGATCACCGGCAAGAAGGGCCTCCGCGTCGTCGGCCGCCGCAACCCGGCTGATACGTCCGCCGAAGTGGCCTGGAATTTCGTTCTGGACAAGGGAATCGAGCCCACTCGGCCGGGATTGCTCGAAGCCGCCGAGGACGCTCTCAAGGGCCTCCGCGACGAGCTCGGACTCTGAGGTGTAACTGATGCCGAAGGCACCTGCGTCCGCCCGCAGACCCCTCCGCGAAACCCGATTTTGAGGGGCGGCCCCGGCCTGTTAACCTAATCCAGCCTTCGGGAAACCGGCAGGCAACAGCGCGATCCCGCGTAGCTCAATTGGCAGAGCAGCCGGCTGTTAACCGGCAGGTTACTGGTTCGAGTCCAGTCGCGGGAGCAACAGAAGCACAATCCAGAGGCCGGTCCCTTCGGGGCACCGGCCTTTGCCATACCCCGCCTTAGGTTTAACCAAGATGGTTGCGGCGAGTGTCACTCGGTTCGAGTGGGACGTTCTTGGTGGGGCGGGTGGGACTCGAACCCACGACCCAGGGATTATGAGTCCCCTGCTCTAACCGGCTGAGCTACCGCCCCGGAACGTCTCTGGTGAGGACGTTTCGCCGGAGATCGTATCCGGTCGGTGGTTGGATGTGGCGCCGCAGGGGGCTGAGGCGGGTCGTCGGAACCTTCTGGAGGGCAGCCGATGGAATCAGGGGGTGGTCAGGGTTGCGCCTGGGCGTGAAGTGGGGTGCGAGGCGGGATGATGGGGGTAGGTCTATCGAAGGGGACAGCGATGTTCTGGTTCATCCTGATCGTGCTCATTGTCGGTGGCGTCGCTGCGTGGAAGTTCCGGGTGCCGTTGCTGGCGAAATTGACCGGGCAGCCGCAGCACCGGATTCAGCGGGCAATCGACAAGCGCAAGGAAGGCCGCTGACCCTGAGCTGACAGGCCGGCCCCGTCGTGCAGACGAGGTCGGCCCGCTGGCGGTCTGGCTGGGTCGGCCCGGCGAGAGACGGCGCGGTCGGCCCAACCCAGCTCAGCCGCGTCGTAGCGGTGTCTGGACAGCGCCTACGAGCGGCGGTCTCATTGAGATGGGGAACAGCGACTCAACACATTCCAACTCTCCACAGTTCCAGCGGAACCTCGGCATCCATTAGCGGAGCGGAGACTCAGGCTATGACTCGACTACTCTCGAAGCCTGTTGTCTACATCCTGCCTAGCCTTGCCGGCATCACGCTGACTATGGCGGCTTGCACCGATGAGTCACGGTCCAGAACGCCGGCACCCACGGTGACTGTCACGTCTGCGAACACACCCGGCTCCACGACTCCTGGATCGCCTGAGCCAACCCCGCAGACGAAGCTGCCAACATCCAAGCCGAGCGCCTCGTCTGACACGGCCTGCGAGGCCGTGGATCGGGCGGCCCTGGACGCGTGTCGCGACTATCTTGAGCGGGCCGTTCCGGCCCGGGCGAGATACTACGAGAACCTGCGCAACCCAGACGCCGCAGTAGCCCAAGCGGCCTACCAGACCTTCACCAACTGGTACACCGGCCAGGCCCGTAGCCAAACCATAAACGGCGTGGCCGAGTGGGTTGGTGATCTAAGCGGCAAGCTCAAGGTCAGCCACCAGGTACATGTCACCGGCGGCCAAGGCGCAGCCAGCGCCGCTGCCGCCGAACTCCGCACCGTAGAAACGTGGAAAGCAGCACTTGCGGATGGCAGCATCCAACGCACGATCGAGGAGAAGCAGACACACACCATCACCCTCGTCCGCTTCAACCGCTGGGCAGTCAGCCGCATCGATTGATCCGCTCGCTCGTCGGCATGTCGATGTACGCCGCTTGGCCTTCGCGGCGGCGCCTGCGGTCCGTTCGATGGAGCTCGGCTGCCTTCTCGTCGCACGCGGCCTTTCATCGAATGCTGACCGGTAAGCGAGCGACGGGTTGCGGCCGCACATCAAGCCTGCCCAAAGCCTTCGCCGAATCCCTCGGAGCTGGGCTGCCCGCCGACTAGGGTGGGCGCCGCCCGATTCGAGGAGGACCACAAAGTGACGGGAAGACGCCCGGCCGCACTGATCGGGGCGCTGGTCGTACTGGCCGCTCTGCTCCACCCCGCGCCGGCGGTCGCAGCCGGGAGTGGCGACATCACGGCCGACCTCCTGGCCGGCCGGAACGTCACCCTGACCGGTGACGCCGTGGTGAACGTGCCCGAAGGGACCACGACGTACGACGGGGTGATCACCGGCGAAGGAACGTTGCGGATCGCCGGCAGTGGCACCCTGATCCTGACCAAGGACAGCGACTTCTCGTTGCCCAAGGCAAGACAACGGCAGGCGGTCCGGATCCTCGGCGGCAACCACCCGTATGTCGTGGTCACGCGCCCCGATCCGCCGGCGGTCATCGTCGATCGGGGCGCGACCCTGCAGTACGGCAACGGTGGTGGCACCGGGCTGATCGGCAGATTCCCCTACAACACGCCCGGCTACCAGCTCAACCAGGACAACATCGAGGTCAACGGCACCCTGCGGTTGTCGCTCACCCGGTCCTTCAACCTCGGCACGATCAGCGGCTCCGGGCTGATCAGCCAGCCGCGGTTCCTCTGGGGCACCCTAGATCTGGCCGGTACCAATCCGTTCTCGGGCGTGATCGACAACGGCACCGGGGCGGCCGCCGGCAAACCGGAGACCACGGTCGCGCTGCCGAACGCCCGGGCCATCCTCAACCAGGGCACCTGGACGATCGACACCCCGCTGCACCAGACCGTCACGATCCGGCAGAACTTCTACCAGCGCGAGTACGGCAGCGACATCAACGTCCAGTCCCGCCCAGGCGGCAAGGTGATCCTCACCGGCCAGTACAGCTACTCGGACCGGGGCGGCACCACGGACCCATCGCTGAGCGACCGGGCGATCAACTGGCGGAAGATCCCGCACGACCTGAACAAGCGCGGCACCAACATCAAGGGCGCCGACGTCCAGTGGGGCGACGGCAGCACGAACAAGATCTTCATGCCGGGCACCGCGGATACCGTCTACATCAACCTGCTGGCCGCACGGTTCCGCTCCAAACTCACCTTCGCCTACAACGGCCCGGTCACGCTCGGCGCCCCGATCGGCGGCGGCGTGTTCCACGACACCCTGAAGTCGCCGGGCGCCGGGGACGTCGTGATCAAGTCCGTCCGCGGCAACGACGTGACGTTCGCCGCCGACCAGTACTACGACGGCTCGACCACGATCGAGAAGGGCGCGACCCTGCGCCTCGGAACTGGCCGGCCTGGCGGCGACGGCAGCCTGTTGACGAAGGCCGCGCTGTTCCGGATCGTCAACGACGGCTCGATGGTGGTGCGCAATACAGGCAAAGCGATCACGCTGTCGAAGATCAGCGGCACCGGTTCACTCACCCAGGCCGGCGCAGCGACCACTCGCCTCGCCGGGGCGCAGACCTACACCGGCAAGACCGCGATCTCGCGCGGAGTCCTGGCGCTCACCGGCGGCAGCCTGAAATCCAGCAGCGCCGTGATGCTCACCAAGTCCGGCGCGAAGCTGGACCTGACCAAGACCGGCAACCAGACCCTCCGCGACGTCAGCCAGGCCTCCGGCACGACTGTCCTGTACGGCGATCGCGCCACGCTCACCTTGAGCCGTCAGTCCAAGCTCTCCGGCACCTTCCAGGGCGGCCGACTCCTCAACATCGGCACCGCCGGCGGGACGTTCACCGTCGAGGGCGATTTCGAGCAGACCCCCGAGGGCCGGCTGTCCACCCGCTCGACCGGTACGCCGCTCCGCGTGACCGGCAAGGTATCGCTGGCCGGGAAGCTCGAGCTCACCCCACCGGCCCAGGTCACCAAGGAAGTCCCGCTCATTGCCAACGACGGCGCCGACCCGGTCGCCGGCGCGTTCACCAACCTCCCCGAAGGTGCCCGGGTCGCGGGGTACCAGATCACCTACAAGGGCGGCGACGGCAACGACGTCACGCTGAAACCTGTGAAGGCGAAGGCGGCCCTCGACAAGCCCACCGAGCACAACACGCCCCCGGCAACCACCACGCCTACTGCCACCGGCTCCTCCCTCTGGCTCCCGGCCACCCTCGCCGCCGCGGCCATCGCGCTCCTCGCCCTCGTTCTGATCGTCGTCCACCGTCGACGCACCTGATCCGGACTGCCCTGTCCTCCGGTGCCCCGCAGTTGGGGTGCCTACAGTCAGGAATTGCCAGAGGTCAGGGGGCGGTCATGAAGTTGAACAGGTCAGTCCGAGTCGCGGTCGCCGTCATGATGCTCGCTGGTACGGCGGCGCCGAGTCAGGCCCGGGAGCCGGGCAACGAGTGGTCGGACGAACTCAGCGAACTGTTCGGCATCAGCATCACCTCCGCGCTGCAGTGGACACGCAGAGCCAGTCGCGACTGGAACGCCTATGTCGCGGCCACGATCACCGACCGCAGAACTCGCAGCACCACCGCCGCTGCTGACGTCTCTGAGGCGAGAGGTCTCGCCCAGTAGGGTTCCACCGGTACTGCGAGGCGCGGGCTCGCAGTGCCTGTCCGCGCCGGCCACCCAGTTTCCTGGTCGGCCGGCGGGAGCAGTTGCTCGACCTCCTCGATCGCGGCGAGCAGTCGCCCTGGTGGCTCGAGGACGAACTGGACTTCCCCGCGCTGTGTCAGAGGTCTCAGGTGTAGGGGTTGTCCCGGCCCGCGCTGGTCACACACTTCAGGTTGCCGCTCGAGTTGTAGACGCACACCCTCACGCTCACCGATTTGATTCGCCAGCCGTCGCTGAGGCCGAGCCCGTACGTCCCGAAGTTGGTGCCGTCGGAGCCGCAGCCGTTGGTGTCCGAGTAGTACGGGGGGATGGTCGTACGCTTTCCGTCGGTGTCGAGCACGACCAGGACGGCCCGCACCGGGCGGCCGTCACCGGGACAGATGTCGCGCACTGTGAGGTTCCGCACCGTGATATTTGACTCGCGTCGATGATGCCCCTGGCGCGTGCGACGGTGGCAGAGAACCGGGTCCAGGCTGAGTTCCTGCCGCCGGCGCTGCAGCAGGTGGCGCCGGCACGGATCCTCGGCCAGCTCGAGGACGAGCTGCCGCGACGCCAACGGCAGGAGGAAGACGGACGCGTCATCTGCCACGGCGACCTCTGCCTGCCGAATATCCTCATCGACCCCGACACCATGCGTGTGGCTGGACTGATCGACCTAGGCCGCCTCGGCGTCGCGGACCCGTACGCCGACCTTGCGCTGCTACTGGCCAATGCCCGCGAGACGTGGCCTGACGAGGTCACCGCTCGCGCGGCTGATCGCGAGTTCAGCGAGCTGTACGGGATCGACCTAGACGCGGAGAGGCAGCGCTTCTATCTTCTGCTCGACCCGTTGACCTGGCCGGGCTGACGCCAGGAGCGGAGGGGCATGGCGCTGTTCGCTCGTCCGCGGACCGGGCAGCACGTTGCGACTCCGGGTGTCGCGTTGCTCAGGTGTAGATGGTCTTCGTCGACGAACAGCTCTTGTAACCGGTGCGCGTGTTCGTATTGCACACGTAGATGTCGATCCGGCTTCCAGTCACCGGGAGGGGTCCACGGGTGACTGCGCCTCCGTGGCAGCTGCTGTCCGAGTGCGTGCGCCAGACGCCAGCGATCTTGTAGTGCAGCACCGTCCCTCGCCCGTCACAGCTCTTGTCGTTGGCGATCAGGGTGTAGTGGTGCCCGCTTGCCGCGACGGCCACCTGCCCAAACGCCCCGCCGTCCGGCGAGGTCACCGAAATCGTGGCGGCGTGCGCTGGAGTTGCCACCAACAACCCGCTCAGCATCGCTGCGACTCCTACCAGTGCCCCCAGTGCACGTGCCTTCATTAGTCCTCCGAGAGAGACGTCTCGAGCTGGCTTGCGCCCACCCGCTGGATTTGTCGCGACAGTACGAGTTGTCGCCGACGTTTCTCTGCCCGTACCGCACCCGTACCGCGAGCCGCAGCGATTCCAAGATTGGCTGTAGCACCAGCTGGTGCTCGGAAGAGTTCAGTCAACTAGCCGGGTCGAGCTGGTCAGGACCGGCACCGACGCCCGGTTGTGGTCACGCCGGGGCACGAACCTCACCACGCGATTCCCGCTCCTGGCTGCTGCGGCCGTACGGCAGCTGCCCGAAGGGCTGGTGCTCGACGGCGAGCTGGTCGTGTACATGGACGGCCTGCCTGACTTCGGGGCGCTACAAAGCCGCGAGACCGCCCGGCGGCCCGCGTCGTACATGGTGTTCGACCTCCTCGCGGTCGGCGACGTGGATATCCGCTCCATGCCGTGGGACCGGCGAAGGCAGCGACTCGAAACCCTCGCCCAGACCTGGGCAGCACCGCTGGAGCTGTGCCCGGTCACCTTCAACCTGGAGGAGGCCCGGGAGTGGTTCGAGGTCCTGGGCGAGATCGGCGTCGAGGGCCTGGTCGTGAAAGGACGGCGCACCCGCTACCTCCCCGGGCACCCGTCCGGGTGGCTGAAAGTCCGTTCGTAGGGGTCGTCGGTGTCCGGTCGTCCAGTCGCATCTATCCGGCCTGGTTACCGGGTAGTCCAGCCGGTGGCGGCGTGAGCGACAGGTGTCGCGAACACGCCGGTATACGGTCAGTCGAGGTCTTTTCAATCGACTCGTTGTGCGGGCACCATTCCGAGATCGAGCAGGCAAGCATGCGGACTAATGCATGGTTGCTGCCTGACGTCGCGGCCATCTGAGCGACCTCCACGCCATGGCTAGAAGGACGATCCGGGCGATGCCGATCAGCCATGGCAGCGGCAGGGCGAAGCCAAACCAGAAGGAAGCCTCGACGGGCAGGAGGATCACGCCGACGACGGCCCCGACCTTGGAGCCAGTCCGCACCAGCCAGGCAGCCCAGGCAGCGCCAAGGGTCACGACGACGAAGGTGCCCAGAAGCAGGACGAGGGTGCCGGTCTGGACCCGCTGTGCCCAGGGGCCGCCGTACATTTCGAAGACATCGAGAAAGGACGGCAGCTTCTCGTTCTGGATGAGGTAGCCCGCGATGGGGATGGCTGGACTCCCGAACGCCGCGACGTAGATCCACGTCAGCACCGCATAAGTGCGCGCGCTGGTCCCACTGCGCTCAACTGGCGGCCTGTGCCGAACCAGGCCACCCCACCGCATCAAGGCCAGTCCAAGCAGCGCGAACAGCAGCAGCCACGCGGAAACTGCCCAGCCGGCTGCTTCGTGACTGAAGACCAGTGTGGGAAGCACTGGAACGAACAGCCACAGACCGAGGATGGCTGGAAGCCAACTCCTCCAACCCTGCCATTCCCCGCCCCGGGCCACATCGAGGCCGACCGCCAGCAAAGCGACGCCGAGGAGAACCGTGTAGCCGCTGTAGATCACACCGAAGGCGGAGGGCGTCGCGTCCAGCGACGATCCCGGCACCGACACGGCCACACCTTCTGCGACCGTGAGTCCAGCCATCACGGCCACCGCGCCGTACAGGCCGACCTGAGTGCGGCGGCTGCGGGGTACCGCACCGCTCCACCACAGGGCGAGCAGCCCGAAGATGAGGCCGACCCGGCTGAGAGCGAGAAGCATCTGCAGAGCCGTAAACTCCGGCAGAGCCTGCGGGTAGCCGAACGGATCGGCCCCCACAGCCCAGCTGACCGATGCGAGGTAGCCGCTGAGGCCAGCCCCAAGGAGACTAGCGGCGAAGCACACCGCGCCGAACGTGCGGATTCCGCCGGTACCGTGCGAGGCCATCGCCGCTTCGGTCATAACGCCTCCTGACGAACGACCAAATTATCGCCTCGGCTCCGGAACGTGGCTACGGCGCACTGATGACCAGGCACCCACCAGCGGCCAGCTCCGCATCTCCAGGTGGGTGTTGCGCACGGGCTGCCGAACAGCCGCAACGCGACAGTCCACGACACCTCTGAAGACCCCAACGAAAGGTTCGCCATCGGGCGACTCTCGAGGTGATCGTGGGCGCGGTGACCGGCTCACTGGCCCGGCCCGAGGCCGTGATCGCCGGCCGCTACCGGGGCAAGGAGCTTGAGGTTGTCGGCCGCACTTTGCCACTCAAGGACCATCAGGCCGCCGAGCTTCTCGCGCTGCTGAAACCGGCCGGCCCGACGCAGCCGAAGCAACTGCCCGGAAGCCACGATCGTGACCTAGTTCGACCATGGAAGGCAGATCGCTGGACCCTGGAACCCCCTCGGGTTAGGGGGCGCATGCTGAAGGCGTGCGACGGAGCGATGTAGCGCTGGGCGGCCACTGACCAGAATCCTTTTGCGGAGCTGCTCAGGTCGGCGAGGTTTTACTTTGTGATCGCTTAGGTGGGTGTTCGCGTGTATGTCCGGCCTGAAGTCTTGAACTGTTGCAGCGGAGCCATCAGACATGGGACATCGGCGGGGCTGTCCTCGGGGAACGCGTGGATGCTGAGGGTCCGGTCGAGACGGGGCTCTCCGAGCTTGATGCGGATCGTGGCTGAGTCCTCGTCGGTGGTCGTGAATTCCCCTGTTTGGAATCCATTGACCGTCATTGCCCATCGGCACGTTCCCCCGGCACCTGAGCCGAAGATGCCGACGACTTCACGAGCCAGAGGATGGAGTGAGATCGCTTCCAGTGTGACGTCGTGCTTGATGAGGAATGCATCCTTGTAACTCGTTCCGTCGATTGTCACCTGTCTCGTGAGCGCTGCACGGGGCGAGAACTCGGCAAGGTTCCTGGGCCAGCCGCTCACGATCAGGCGCTCGAAGAACAGCTCCTTGCTCGAGGGCATCCGTCCCTCCCAGGTGCGCCGATCAAAAGCGACGCGTGGTTCTTCGATGACCAGCTTTTGTCTGCGTGTCGCGCGCTCCGGCGGCTCAGCTGTTTCGGTGGCCTGTCGCGAGTCGAGTCGATCTACAACCAGGAATGCTGCCGTGGGGCCGGCGAGGGTGGCGATTACCATGGCCAAGATGGTGGCCTTGCGTGCTTGTGGGCGCGAGGGACCCGAGCGTGGGGGCCGGCCAGCGTGGTCTAGGAGCCGCACCGAACTTGTAGAGCGGTGACTGGGGGCCTATGAGTGCCGATACCGACGACAGCTGCTCGGCGTTGCCGAGCCAAGCGCTGGGCCCTCCCGCTCTCCGGTTACTGGGGCGGGGCGATGACGACCTCGCCGGGCGAGCCATCATCGCCAACGACTCGGTGGTGGGTGGTTCCGGGCGGCTCGCCCTTGCTGTCCGGCGGATGGAGGGGCACGGTCACAGGGTTACCGTCGGCGTCGACCACTGGATTCCCGTGCTTGTCCATGAGTGGCAGCTCGTCTCCGGGCACGAAAAATGGAGGCGGGGGCTCCTGATTTGAGGTCACTCTCACTACCTCCATCTGCTTGCCGTCCTGGGCGTGACTGAGGGCGGCCGCCGCCGGCGTAGAAGCCGCTGCGATCGATACGACGGTTGCTATAACGATGCGCCTACTCACCCTGCGAGTGTGCGCGATGCCAGTCAGTGATGTCTATGTCCCAGCACCACGCACACTTGACACCGGATGAGGCTAGCGGAATTCGACGGTGATTTGCTCTCCGGGGCGATCTGGCCGATTCCGGACAGGCGGGCAGCGGCCGGCCTCGCTCGCGAATGCAGAAAATCGGCGAGTTGTTGCGGTGAATATCGCCTTTGACGGGCACGGCCGGGGCCACGAAGTAAATCGTTGGATTGCGCGGCTTGCAGCACAGCGATCTTTACCAAAGTCGCCGAACTCGACCATACGTGGGCGGGCGCAAATAATGGTGTTACCTTTTCGCCGCCAGGTGTGATCGACGATTACCGCTCGTTCTTTTGTTGAAGGGGAATGTATTGTGGCGAAGATTTTGATGATCCTGAGCGCGGCTGCCACGGTCAGGCTGATTGATGGCAGCGACCATCCGACCGGGTTCTGGGCCGAGGAGGTCGCCGCGTCGCACCGGGTGCTGAGCGAGGCCGGGTTCGAGGTGGATATCGCCACGCCTGGTGGTGCGCGGCCGACGGTGGATCCGGCCAGTCTCGATGAGCGCGGTGGTGTCGCGGAAGCGGACGCCGCCGACTTCCGCCGCTACCTCGACTCGATCGAGGACAGCCTGGCCGCACCGCTGCCGGTGGCAAAGGTGTCCCTTGACGACTACGACGCCGTCTACATCCCGGGTGGGCACGCGCCGATGACCGATCTGGCGATCGACGCTGAGGTGGGACGGTTGCTGGCCGACGCCGCCGCCCGTGACCTGCCGATCGCCGCGTTGTGCCATGGCCTGGCCGCGTTGCTCAGCGCGACACGTCCCGACGGGACTTTCGCGTTCGCCGGCAAACGTCTGACCTCGTTCAGCGACGAGGAGGAGCTCCAGGGCGGACTCGGTGAAGCAACGCCGTACTTTGTGGAAGCGCGGTTGCGTCGGCTGGGCGCGTTGCCTGAGCCCGGCCCGCCATGGTCGAGCACCGTCGTCGTCGACGGCACCCTGATCACCGGGCAGAATTCGCAATCCAGCGTGGAAACCGCACAGCGTCTACTCGCCATGCTGGGCGATGAGCGCTGACGCGGCCGGTTCGTCGTCGGGCCTGCCGGGGCAGGGGCGAGGTGTGACCTTGGTGATCACCTGGGAGGTTGAAGACGGCAAGGAAGAACAGTTCGAGCAGCTGACCCATGAGATCGCTGCGTACGCCCGGACGTTCTGTGGTCATGACGGTGTGACCTGGTTACATCCGCAGGAAAGCGGCGGCATCTATCACAGCGTCCTGCGATTCACGAGCGAACAACGGCTGCAGGAATGGATGCGCCTGCCGCAACGACTGGAATGGCTGACGAAGGTCCACAAAATTGCCCGTGAGCTGTCCGAAGCGCCGCCGCAGATCACCGGCACGGAGACGTGGTTCAGCCTTCCTGAGCACCGGGTGTTGCCACCGCCCAAATGGAAGACGACGCTGGTGACGGTGTTGGGCGCATTTCCAGTTTCTCTCGTCCTCAATTGGTTGATCACCCCTAATGTGGTCACCTGGCCGTTGCCGGTACGAGCTGCGCTATTCCCCACTCTGCTGGCTCCGATCCTCACCTTTCTGATCATGCCGCGCTTGAGCCGCGCCTTCCGCCGGTGGCTCTATCCCCAGCACGCGTGGTCCTGAGCAGCGAGGCCTTCGCGTTCTCAGGGGTCAGGCGAGTTTGCGCAGGGAGCGGGCGTAGTGGTGGGCGGCTTGGGTCTGGGCGACACGGGTCACGGGGCCGCCGAGGCGGGCATACCAGGTGGCTGGGCGGCTGTAGGCGAGCAGTGTGAACCAGGTGCCGTCGGGCTCGCGGGTGACGACGAAGGCTTCCTCGCCCGCCTCGGGATGACCGTCGAGAGTCCCGTAGGCGAAACCGATCCGATCGGCCTCGTTGGCGACCCAGACCACCTTGCAGGGAACGGGAATGACCGCCAGTCGACCGAGCGTCATCGTGCCGATCTCGGCCCGGGCGGTCGTGGCCTGCATCCTGATCCCGGCGGCGCGGTGCATGTCGAACCGCATCACCGCCTCGGCCAACCGTTCGAAGGCCACCGCGTCGCCGACTCGCTCCCGGATCTGCAACCGGTGATACCCGGTCGGCGTTTTCGCTTCGTCCGTCGTACTGCCCACACAGTCGTAGTTGAACCGTCGATCCGCGAGGTCGTCGAGCTTCATGCGTCCACCTTGTCCGGGGCGAGCCTGTCTGGGGTGAGTCGTCGGAGGGCGAGCAGGCCGCACAGGGCGAAGCCGAGGGCGTTCGCGACGCCGTGGGTGGCGGCCATCCACTCGATCGGCAGGTACGGCGTGTCCACCACATGGCCGAGGGCCCACGAAAGCGCGAGGACCATCGTGGCCGCGAGTACCCCGCCGGACGTCGCGAGCAACACCCGGGTCACCTGGTCGGCGCCCGCGCGCAGCCGCAGCAGGCACCACCCGACGAGCCACATCCCCGCGGTGAGGATGACGGCGCCGACGAGCTCGAGCCAGTCGCCGACGAAGAACCCGAGCAGGACGACGAGAGTGCCGACGGGAACCGAGTACGACGCGAGGTCCGCCGCCTGGCCCGGAACGGCCCCGGCCACCAGGAACGCGACCAGCGCCGCGGCGAATCCCGCGAAGTGGAAATGCGCCACGGTCAACGACAGCACCGACAGCTTGAACCCGAACAAGGGGTACGACGCACGCTCGGCGACCAGCGCGAGGGCCGCGACCGCCGGCGTCCCGAAGGCCGTCGCCATCGCCACGGCCTTGCCGGCGCGGCCTTCCCGCAGGACCCGCCGAGCGGCGAACAGGCCGACGATCGCGAGAACTCCGGTGCCGGCGAAGTAGATCGAGGCCAGGGTGATCGAGACCGGTCCGCGCGGAAGCCAGAGGGCCAGCACCCCCGGCACGGCCGCCACCCACCACCACCTGCGGAGCGTCGTACCGCTCGAAACGAGATGTAGACCCAGCGGAAGGATGACGAGCATGCCCAGACTGACGACGGCGTGAACGATGACGATCACCTGCGCCACCTCCTGCCGATCACGCTAGTCCGGCAGGAGGTTCGAAACGGGCGAGTCACGTCACACCGTGGGTGACATCACGATCCGGCGCGGCCGAGCTCGAGGAGTCAGTCCAGCGCGGCCGCCTTGCGCAGCAGCACTGAGCGTTCGCGCTGGTTGGCGCACAGCCGGGCCGCCAGCTCCAGCTCGGCGCGCGCCTCCGGTCGCCGGCCGAGGCGGGCCAGCAGCTCCCCGCGTACGGTCGGAACCAAATGCGAACGGGGGAGCCGGTCCAAGGCGATCAGCTCGTCCACGATGGCCAGGGCTTGCGCCGGACCCGAGGCCATGGCCACGGCGACGGCCCGATTGAGTTCCACCACCGGCGAGGGCGCGACCCGGCCGAGCGCCTCGTAGAGCACTACGATCCGGTCCCAATCGGTCGCCTCGACCGAGGGCGCCGACGCGTGGGCGGCGGCGATCGCGGCCTGCAGGCCATAGGGACCGAGGCCGCGAGTCGATGCCTTGGCCAGCGCGGCCAGCGTGCGGGCCAGCCGGATCGCCTCGTACGCGAGGTCGGGGCGCAGCAGCCGGTCGCCCGACGTGGCCGTCGACCCCTCGGTGAAGATCACGTAGAGGACGCTGAGCACACCGCCGAGCCGCTCCCGGCGCTCGTCGGCCGCCGGCAGCTCGAACGGCACCCCGGCCGCCGCGATCGTCTTCTTGCCCCGGGTGATGCGGGCCTGCACGGTCGGCACAGGCACGAGGAACGCGCGGGCGATCTCCTCGCTGGACAGGCCGCCGACCACGCGCAGGGTCAGCGCCACCCGGGCCTCGCGGGAGAGCACCGGGTGGCAGCTGACGAACATCGGCGCCAATACGTCGTCGTCGATCCTGTCGGGGTCGATTTCGTCGTCGACCGCCGGGCCGGCCGCCAGCAGGGCGTACCGGTCCTGCAGGGCGGTCCGCCGGCGGACCGCGTCGATCGCCCGCCGCCGGGCCGTGGCCATCAGCCAGCCGGCCGGATTGGCCGGAGCGGCAACCGGCCACGACGCCAGCGCCTCAGCCACCGCCTCCTGGGTAGCATCCTCGGCCAGCCCGAAATCGCCGGTGAACCGGGTCAGCGCGGCGACGATCCGCGCCGACTCGATCCGCCAGACGGCCTCGACGTCGGCCGTCGCCATCAGATCTGGCCGCTGCTCTCGCGCAAGGCCGCTTCCTTGACGAAATTCCCGTTTTCCTGCGGGACCTCGTCCTCCCCGGGCACGCGCCGGATTTCGATCTTGGACCCGGGGACCGACGGGACCCGCTTGGCCCATTCGACCGCCTCCTGCTTCGAGGCGACATCGAGCAGGAAGAAGCCCCCGAACAATTCCTTGGTCTCTCCGTACGGCCCGTCCGTGACCACCGGGGCCTCGTCGCTGAAGTGCACCACGACGCCCTGGCCCGGAGCGTCCAGCCCCTCGGCCGCGACGTAAACGCCGGCCTTGGCCGTCTCCTCGATGAACCGGCGGGTCGCGGCCATCATCTCGTCGACGTTGGCCATCATGGCCGCGTTCGTCTCATCGGTGCCCGCCGCGACGCAGCCGATCCCTCCGACCCGCGTTTCGCCCGTCAAACCGGCCCTGAGCAATGGCTGACGCGGACGCCCTGCTGACCAGAAAGCTTAACGTCGCAGCTTTGGAAGGCGGCGACGTTCACACGGATCTGGGGAAGCATTCGGGACTAGCTGTGTCCGGCCAGCAGTTCCTGGATCCGTCGAACAACCGTCAGCACGGCGGCCACGCCTTGGCCGACCAGTACCGACCGGCGCAACCAGACGTCCTTCCGCTCTCCGCGCCGTTGATCGGCATCCTCACCGAGTTCACGGTTCATCTCGACACCTCCGCCACTCGAGCGGACCCTTCGCCCGCGTCCGGGTCGAGCGTCTCCCGCGACTACGGCATCCTGTGAGCGGGAGTCGCGGAGCGTTGCACAAACCGGCAGAGAGGCCGCGATGGAGGGGGCAGAACTGCGTCAGGTACGACGCTGGCTCTGGGCTGAGCTTGCGGTGTCCCGCCGGCCGCGCGGTTCGCCCCTCGCGGCGTCGCGCTGGGCCGGTGACTCGGTGGCGGCGGTCCGTGAACTGAGAATCGCGCTCGCCGACGCTGTGGCCGCCGGCGAGGTCTCGGCCGTCGACGCGTCGGTGTGGGCGGCAGCCGCCTGCCTGGACGGTGTTCGCACGTCTAAAGCGGTCCTGGCCGCAAAGCTGGGCCTGGCCTCGATCCGCTCGCTCGACGCCCGTCTGGACACCGTCGATCAAGTGCTGGCCGGCCGCTTGGGTGCCGAGGGGGCCGCCGCAACCATCCGGCCCGTCGCCGGAGAGGCTCTGGCCATTGCAGCTCTGAGCGAAGCTGCCGTGGCGCGTTCCAATGGCGAGGTGGAGTCCGCCGAGGCTTACGAGCGACTCGCCCGTGAGCATCAGAACCTCAGTACTGACGGACCAAGGAGGTCAGGAGCGGATCGGGTTCGGCGCCACCGGGCCGGGAATCGGGCCCGCCCGGCACTCGCCCGCCTTGCCACCCGGCTACCTGCTGTACCCCGGCTTCAGCCCGCCGGCCAGGACGGTCGGCTGACCCAGTTGTCCTACCAGCTCTTCGACGATGCCGAGCTCGCTGTGGGTGAACTCGATCGAGCCTGGCGCAACAGTGCGGCTGAGGCTTATCCGTTGCTGGTGGACCACGCGATGCGGGTGACCAGGCCGCTGCGGCCGGGAGAACGGATCCGGCTCCACCTGCTGGAGCTCGTCGTCAACATCGTGCGCGACACGGACTCGGCACTCACCCTGCCTGTCACCACCCGCTGGCTTCGGGAGGCGGTGACGGGGGCTGGTCCAGCGAGTCGCGCGGCGGTCGCGGCGACGCGGAGCCGAGCCCATGTTCTGCAGCTGCACGGTCATCTGGACTTGGCCAGGAGCGAGCTGGACCGTGCGCTCGCCGTGTTCCCCATGGTCAGGTTCGACAGGTTGGAAGACCGCTGGAGCGAGTACATGGACCTGCTGCTCCGCCGTGCGGCCGCCGAGCTCTGCCTGGGGGCTGCGGCTGACCGTGAGCTGACAGCCAGACTGGTCCGGCGTGCCAAGGACGTCCCGGGTGCGCTCGCGTCGGTTCAGCTGGCGCGGGTCGAGCTCAACTTGGACGTGCTCCGGCTCGACCTCGGTGGCGTCAGGGCAAACGCGAACTCGGCCCTCGGACGGAGGTACAGCCGGCGACAGGCGCAGTTGGTCGAGGCGCTGGACGTCGAGCGAGGGCGCTTTCCGCTGGGAGCGCTGAATTCCCTGGTCTCCGCCGCCGTCACGGTCGGCCAGGGCGCAACCGGTATCGGTGAGCTCATCGAGCGGTCACTGCCTCGGCTCGACGTGCAGCCAGCCTGGGCGAACCAGTTCTACCGGTTGCGGCTGATCCTGCGGGAGGCCACCGCTGGTCGACGCCGGGCGGTGGACCCGGCGATCGTTCCCTTGGTGCCGTACGCGATCCGTGTCGAGGGCACCTTGCCGACGGCGGCGAAGTACCTCGTCTGAGTTCAGGGTGCTCCCTGGCCCGGCCCGAAGTCGTGGCGTGCGGCCGCTACCGCGGCAAGGTGCTCGAGGTCGGCGGCCGAACCGTGCCGCTGAACACCGCGCAAGGCTCAACAGCTAGGCCGGCTACTTCAGCCTGCAGATGAGCGGCAGTGGCTATTCCGCGCTACCTCTCGCTGGCGTGGGTGTCAGTCGTGGTGCGAACCTAGGAGAGACATCGCGAAGATCAGTCGTGGTGCTACCGGTCGTGTCACCATTTTGCGCTGGCGGAGGGCTTGTGCGGCGGTGCAATTCCTCCTCGTAATGAGACTCGGACAGTCTCCGCAGAGCGCGCGCTGGGAGAACGGCTAATGGATGTAGAGGCTCGCTCCCTGGGCGGCGCTGATGTCGGTCAGCTTGATGAAGAAGGAGCCGGCGTGTTTATCGGCGCATCCGTCGCCCCAATGCTGACCATGCGCGATCACGTCTCCGCTGCCGCTCTGCGTTGTCAGCCAGGGGCCGCCTGAGTCACCTGGCATCGATACATCAGTCTTCATGAGCACACCCTTCAGTCCAGCTCCCGTCGAGCACGAAGGGAGCGTGTAGGTCGGGAGCTGGACGGTCGAAACGAAGAGGCCAGAATTAGCGCTCATGGCGACCGATTCGCCGGCCACCCAGGCTGTGTCGATTCCCACCACGGGACGGAGGTCATTGGTGAACTCATCCCCGACGAAAACGCTCCGCGCGTAGGTACTGCCGTGCATGAAGGCGGAGTCGACGCTCTTCGCGGACTTGAACACCGTCCCGACGTATGTGCCCTTGTTGTACCAATTGAGGAATCTGCAGTGTCTTGCCGTGGAACCAACGATCTCGTTGGTGCCCCACATCTTCCAGGCCCAGCCCAGGGTGCAGACCTCTGCCTCCGGGGCGTCGATGATCGCGCCCACCGACCACGGCGCAAAATCGTCGTCCCGGCTTTCAGCATCCGATCCCTCGACGGCCTTGATGTACTCCAGGGTGATACGCGGGTCCTTGAGCTTCTTGATAGCCCGGACGAGCCTGGGGGCCTCCTTGTACTTCGGGTCGACTTGCAGGATGACGCGGTTCTTCGCCGGGTCGTAGCCGCCGCCGATCCCGGACGCGCCGGCCCATTTCACCTGGTTGTCCAGCAGCTTTGCGGACAGCGCTTCCAGTTCGTTCGCGGTGTACTTCACCTGGACGTAGTTGACGCTGAACGGCTTCGCGGCCCTGGTGGTCATCGTGCGGGCCTTCTGGATGGCAGCGCCCGAGGTCAGTTGCACGGTCAGGGTCCTGGATGGGCCGTCCCAGATCGTGCCTCCGTCGTACGCCGCCAGCGGCTTGAGCGTGTCCCTGAATCGGTCCCGCTCCTCCGACAAGGCTGCGTCGCCAGTGATGTCCAACGGCAACGATCCGCGCGATGCGGCGGCTGTCTTCGGATCCGGAGCAGGATTTGGCTGGTCAGCGGATGCGGGAGTCAGCCAGGCTGCACCGAGCAAGCAGGCCACACTGATCCCGCCGATCACAAGTCGCCCCACGCGTTTGGTCATGAGCGGGATGCTAGGTGCGGTCTTGGTCGCCTGCCAGGGGCAGCCGACGAGTTGCAGCTATTCCCCAGCCGCGGTCTCAGCCGAGGTCGGTAACGCCTTCGTATGTTGCGAAGGCGGCCTGGCCCCACACGGCCGGCGCGCGCATGGTGGACGGCAACCCCTCTGCGTCGTACCTGGGGCCCGCCTGACCGCAACGGTTCGGATACGGAAGCGGGCCGCTGCTTGGCGGGCCGCGCGTCGGCCGCGAGGCTCAGGTCATGTGGACAGTCCACGGGCAGCGGCTGATCAGGGGCGCGCTGTTGGCCGGGGTCCTTGGGTTCATGGCGCTCGGGTGCACGACCTCAACGCCCGACCCCGAGGCGTCGCAGCAGGGTGCACCGCAGCAGCAGCCGTCGTCGGCGGGGTCACCGCGGCTGCCGTTGTCGTCGGGGTCACCTCAGCCGCCCACGCACGCGGGAGGGCTCATTGCCTTCGTCTCCGATCGCGATGGCATCGATGCGCTCTACTTGATGCAGGCGGACGGTTCAGACGTGCGGCGGCTGACGGAGGAGTCGCTACCGCCGGTCTCGCACCCGGCCTGGTCGGCGGACGGGCGACGGCTGGCGTTCAATGCAGGGTCGCCTAGAGCGAGCGACATCTACCTGATCTCCCCAGACGGGTCGGGATTGACGCAGATCACCCGCGACGCCGCCGCGAACTTCTACCCGAGTTGGTCACCGGACGGACGTCGACTGGCCTTCAGCTCCAACAGGGACGGCGACTGGGACATCTTCGTGATGGACGTCGACGGCTTGAACGTCCGGCAGCTGGTGAACTCGCCCGGGCTGGACGACAAGCCGCAGTGGTCGCCGGACGGCTCGCGGATCGGCTTCGCGACCACCCGAAGCGGCGCGCCCGAGCTCCGCGCGGTCGATCCGGACACCGGCGTCGAACAGCCGCTCCTCCCGCAGCCGGTCCGCGGCATCAACCCTGCCTGGACCGCCGACGGCTCGCAGCTGGCGTACAACGTCGTGACGTCGGCCGGCTTCGACATCGTGGTCGTGGCCGCGGACGGGACCGGGCTGCGCTCGGTCGTGGCCGAGTCGGCGTCAGAGGAACGGCCACGATGGTCGCCGAACGGCCGGTCGCTCGCGTACTACTCCGACGCGGCGGGTTCGTGGGATGTCTACGTCGTTGATGTCGAAACCGGTGTAAGCCGGGCCCTGACGCAGGCGCCCGGGTTCGACGGACAGCCGGCCTGGCAACCGAATCGATAGCGCGGCGCCCTCCGCAAGCGCAGAGCCCGCAGGGGGATCCGGATCAAGACGTCACGCCGTAGCCCGTATTTGCTCCTCGGGTGGGCGGACGTCGCGGAACTGGCGTAGCAGCAGCAAGTCGTAGCAAATCTTCAGCGCGCCTCCGATGACGAGCGGCCAGCCGAACGTCGAGTGGCCCAGCATCCAGCCGGCGACGATGGGCGGCACCACGGAAGCCAGGCTGCGCGGCACGTTCGTCACGCTCGCCGCTGCCGGGCGCTCGGCCGGCGAGACGACCGCCATCACGTACGACGTGCGCACGGGGACGTCCATCTGCGACAGCGCGGAGCGGGCCAGCAGCGCGGCGACCGCGAGCGGCGCGTTCGGCATGAACGCGGCCAGGATCAGGAAGCCGTTCGCCGGGAGGTGGGTGAACACCATCGTCCGCACGAGCCCGATGCGGCGGGCGATGCGTACGGCGACGAGCGACGAGAACGCCGAGAGCAGACCGGCCCAGAAGAACACCGCGCCGCTGATGGCGATCGACAGATCGAAGCGTCGTTGCAACCACAGCACGACGAGGGCGGTGATGACGAAGCCGCCGCCGAACGAGTCCAGGGTGAAGAGTGCGGCGAGGCGGTACACGATGCCGCGTGACGGGCCCAGCGCGATGGCGGGCGCCTCGGCTCGCGGCTCGATCGCCGGCGACAGCGAGCGGTAGCGCACGAGGACCGTCACGCCGAGCGCGGCGTACCCGACGAACGTCCAGCGCAGCGCGGTCTCGTCGCTGACGTCGACGTGCGCGGCGATCCACTCGGGCAAGCCGGCGCACAGCGCGCCGAACGCCGCGACGAGCGAGCCGATCAGCGTGTAACGGGCGAACAGGGCGGTCCGCTCGGCGTCGGGCGCGGTGCCCGGCAGCAGCGCCTGCTCGGTCGGGAGGAACACGCTGACGTCGCCGCCCGAGGGGTTCAGCGTGCCGATGAAGGCGACCACGAGCAGCACCCAGAACCCGTCCGCCGCGGCGAAGCCGAGCCCGGTCAGGACCATCACCAGCGACACGAGCTGCAGCAGGCGGCGCCGACCGACTCGATGGCCGCGAAGCCCGACGCCGAGCGTCAGCGCAGCCGAGCCGAGCAGCGTCGCGGCGACGACGACACCGATGCGGGCCTCGGAGAGACCGATCGCGGCAAGGTACCCGGCGAGCACCACGCTGACGACCCCGTCGCCGAACGCCCGGATCCCTCGCGTCTGCAACAGGACCGCGGCGTCGTGACCGGCGCCCGACGGGAGGATGCGCACCCGTGGATCATCTCCCTGTGCGGGGCCATGGCTGGACCGCTACCACGCTATGCGGGGTCAGCATCGGCAACCAGTTCACGATCTGCCATCCGGCGCCTTGCCCTTCTCCGTACTGTCTGGGCTCCTGCTCCACCGCCTCCTGCTTGCTAGCACGTCATCGCTTACGCCGGTGCAATCGGTCTCACCACCCTCGTCCCGGGGCCGGCCGACCCAGCGAGGGGTTCGGCGAGGCGGCGGCCAATCGTCGTCAGTCGTGGCAGTGCGTGAAGAAGAACTCCGCACCGGTCGGCGTGGTGTTGAAATGCTCCACCTCGTTCTGGTGGAACCTCGAACCATCCGACCCGGTTCCATGGGCGTTGAAGGTGAACGTGCCGGTCACGGCCCCTCCGTTGTCGTTGAAGCCGCCCCAGACCGTGACGTGTCCGGTGAAGGTCGGCAGGTTGGGATCCTCCAGGGGCACGGCGACGAACGTGCCGGTCTGGGTGAAGGTGACGTGGAGCCGGCCGTCCGGGAACGCGGTCACGTGCTCGATCACATTGGTCGTCGTGGTGACCGTGAACAGCGCAGCGTCTTCGCACCCCGGTCCGACGTCGACGAAGGTGTCGATGACGTTCTTGGTGGTGGTGGTTTCGGTCACCGGCGGCTGCGCGAACGCCGGACCTGTGGCCAGCAGCATTGCCGCTACTGCCGCAAGCAGGATTGCTCTGATCCGCATGGTGTTTCTCCTTACTCAAAGTGGAGCGGATCGACGGCGACCTGGCCCGGCTGTGGAGGGACAGCCGGACGAGATCGCGCTACGGGCGTGGCTCCTGACGGGGCACGTCATGGCGTGGTGGTCACGGGTCGATGACGACCGTGCAGAGGCTTGGGTCGGATGCCGATGCCGAGGCGTCGCCACAAGGACCGGGCGTTTGCCGGCGCGCACTGTGGACATCGTCTCCCCCTTGAGCTCCGGCGCCGGGCCGTGTTTCGGTCCGGCCGGATTCACTCGGCGAGACCCGGGCGCAGAACCCTCCCTGCTCAACACGCCCAGCAACCACTGCCCGATCCCCAGCGAACAGTGGTGCCCCCACGCACCACCCCCGAGCCAAGTCCGCGTCGCTTGGATCCGTTCGCGACGCTACGCCCTGGATCCATGCCGAGCAATGGCCCCAACAGCGCGAGGACGAACAGATCTGCCCCGCCAAACAGCGAGTCACTGCGCGGCTCCGACGAAGCGCCACGCGCCGTTGTGGACATGTCCACAACGCTCACGGCCAAGCAATACAGCACAACCCAGCATCCGGCTCAAGATAGACGGCGAAGTTGTCGTCTGCGTCGAGGGGCTGCCCGACTTCGCGGCCCTGCAAAGCCGCGAGACCGCGCAGCTGCCCGCGACCTACATGGTGTTCGACGTGCTCGCGGCCGGCGGCACTTGGTCTAGGGTGCTGATGAGGGGAGTTCTCGGCGGGGAGGTGCGGCGTGAGCGTGCAGGATGGTCGGGTCGCTGAGTTTCAGCGGTTGCACTCCGCTGGCACGTTCGTGATGCCTAATCCCTGGGATGTGGGAAGCGCGCGGGCTTTGCAGCAACTGGGGTTTCAAGCGCTCGCGACCACGAGTGCCGGCTTTGCCTGGACGCTTGGTCGTGCGGACAACCAGGTCAAGCTTGATGAGATGCTCGAGCACCTGAGGGGCATCGCCGATGCGGTAGAGCTGCCGGTGAACGCGGATTTCGAAGATGGTTTCGCGGCCGATCCGCAACAGGTCTACGAGAACGTGAAGCTGGCCGCTGCGACGGGCATCGCGGGCCTTTCGATCGAGGACTCCACGCGCGGTGCTGCGGAACCCCTTCACGACTTCGAGCTTGCCGTGGAGCGTATCCGGGCGGCGCGGCGATCGATCGACGAAAGCGGGACGGGCATCGTTCTCACCGCTCGATCCGAGGGCTTCGTCGTCGGGCGCCCGGACCTCGACGAGACCATCCGGCGGCTCCGTGCCTTCGCGGAGGCTGGTGCCGATTGTCTCTACGCTCCCCGGATCGGAACCGTCGAACAGGTGACGGCAGTGGTGGCCGCAGTGTCACCGAAGCCGGTGAACCTGCTGATCAACGCTCCCTTCATCACCGTCGCGGAAGCCGCGGCACTCGGTGTGCGGCGCATCAGCGTGGGCGGGACGCTTGCGCGCGCGGCCTGGGGCGGCCTCCTCGAGGCGGCCCGGGAGATCGCTGACGCGGGTACGTTCAACAGGTTCGCGCAGCTACCCAACGTGGACGCTCTGTTCCAACACCCGTGACACATACCGTGATCCTTGAAGAAGTCCGGGCGGACAACTGGCGGGCATGTACGGCGCTGGAGGTCGAGAAGCTGCAGCAGCAGTACGTTGCGCCCGTGGCCAACTACCTGGCCTTGTGCGCCTACGGGGACAGCCCGTGGCGCCCCAGCCAGACGTCACGGCCACCAGAGGCGGTCTACTTTCCAGGCGGAGCAGGAGTCACTGGTCGGCCACGACTTGTCGACACAGACCCGCCAGTAGATATCCGTGCCCTTGCCCATGGGGACGTTTCCCGCTGAAGCGCCTGCCCTGCAGCCCGAGGTGTTGGTGATCTTCTGGACCTGCCCACCGTAGGTCTTCCACTGCGCATAGACGGAGTCGTCATCGCAGGCGGTGTCGTCAACCAGGATTCTCCCGGCCAACTCAAGTTCTCCCGTGACTCCGGGGTGCGTGATGTACGACGACGCCGCCGCTGCGGGTAGTGCGGCGGCGGCCATGAAGGTTGCCGTAAGGCCCAGTCCGGCCAGGGCGCTACGTGTGCGCATGAGGAGCTCCTTCGTTCGGTGTTGGTCTCCGACCCTAGGAGCATCTGGCGTTGTAGAGCAGCACTTTTGCAGCTTCCTGCATCGCCCTCGCCGACTGGATCACCGGTCGTTGTCGTGGGCAACGAGCCACGCGGAAGCTTCCGCCCGATTGCGCACGCCCAACTTCGCGAGCACGTTGCTGACGTGATGGGCGACGGTCTTCTTGCTGAGGAAAAGCCGTTCGGCGATTTCCGGGTTGGACAGCCCGTCGGCGACCAAGACCAAAACGTCGTGCTCGCGGCCTGTCAGCAGACCGTCGGCGCGCGGCATCGGGCTTGGCCTGGCGCCGAGGCTGCGAAGCAGGGCCGAGGTGCGGTCGAATTCGGCGGCCGCGCCCAGCCAGCCGAAGGTTTCGGCGGCCTGACGAGCCTCCACCAGCGCGACGCCCGGGTCGGATGCAGCGACTGCCTGGGCCAGTGCGACCCGGGCACGGGCTTGTTCCAGCGGCAGCCGGGCAGCCGCGAAATGACGTACGGCCGTACGCAGCGCCTCCTGCGCATGAGGATGCCCGGCCGCGACCAGTCCCTCGGCCAATCGGGCGTAGCCGGTCAATGCGGCACCGATGTCCCCGAGGCTCATCTCGGCGAGGCGCGTTGCTGACCCGGCGGCGGCTTCGGCCTGGCCGCAAGCCAGCTGGAGCTCGGCGAGCAATGCCAGGTCAGGAAGCATCGCGAGCTCGCCGTCGTGCTGCGCGAGGACCTCCACGAGCGCAGCCACCGCGGCTTTCCGTTCGGTCTCTGTGATCGCCTGCTGCCAGGCAACTCGGGTCGCGGCACGGATGCCGAAACTGTCGTCTCCACTGCCGACGAGGAGTCGCTCTGCCTCGACGAATTGGCCCTGGCGAACCCGGAGCTCGGCAAGGCGGGCACAGGCCGCCGGCCGCAGGGCGCGATAGGTCGCGTCGTACAACGCGAGCGATCGGGTCAACTCACGCTCCGCCTCGTCCCAGCGGCCGGCCGCGGTCCAGACCGTGCCGACATGCATGCGGCAGATCGCCGATGCCCAGGCCACGTCCAACTGCTGCTCCAATGCTGCGAACACCCGGTGCCACTGCTCGGCGCGCGGCACGTCCAACACGACTTCGCAAGCGACCATGAGCTTGCAGTAGATCTCCCCGGCCACCACCGAGCTGCCCACTTCACCGCTGTACGCCGCGGCGGCCGCCTCGTCCAGCCGCCGCATGCCGTCGGTGACCCGTCCGGCTTCGACCAGCGTGAGGCCGCGGTAGGCGAGCGCGACGAAGTGCAGGTCGTCGTCATCGAAGGTGTCCGCGGATCGCGCGGCCGTCGCGATCCAGTGGTCGCGTTCCCCCGAGTCCGCGGCGTGCAGCGCCCGAGCCAGCGCGACCCAACCCGCCTCGACACAGTCGCCCGATTCCTCCGCAAGCCGGATGCCGCGCTCGAGCCAGCCCTTGGACACGGCCGTGTTGCCGAACAGGGCGAGGTGGTCGAAGGCGATCTGATAGGCCGCGAGGCGTGCGGCGCCACTGGTGTCACCGCCGGCCCGGAGCGCGGCGTACGCCTGCTCACGCAGGGCCAGCGCTCCCGCGTAGTCACCCGCGCGGGCACGCACGTCGGCCTCGCGGACAAGGGCGTCGGGTGTCATGGGGCCAGTGTCGCGCGAAAATAGGCAACGCGGATGGGTCAGCTGACCGATCCCCGCCGAGGGCCGGTGCCGAAGCCTGGACACATGGCGACAGAACGGTTTCTCATCAGTTCCGAACAGGCCGAGGTGTACGAAGAGCGCTTCGTTCCCGCGCTCTTCCGACACTGGGTGGACCCCGTGCTCCAGGCGGCCGAGGTCGGTCCGGGCGACCGATTGCTCGACGTGGCGTGCGGAACCGGCGTCGTGGCCCGGGCGGCGGCCGAGCGGCTGGCCCCGGACGGGAAGGTGACCGGAGTCGACCTCAATCCCGCGATGCTCGCCGTCGCCCGGCGGACTGCGCCGGAGATCGACTGGCGCGAGGGTGACGTGGCGGCACTGCCATTCGGCGACCGCGCCTTCGACGTCGTGACCTGCCAAGCCGCGATCTTCTTCTTCCCCGACCCGACCGGTGCGCTCGGCGAGATGGCGCGGGTCACCCGACCGGGCGGGCGCGTGGTGGTGCAGTCGTTCTCCTCGCTGCGGGCACAACCGGCGTACGGGCCTTGGGTGGACCTGGTCGCCCAGTACGCCGGACCGGACGCTGTGGAGTTGCTCGGCACCTACTGGGCGGCCGGCGATCCCGAGGTCATGCGCGGTCGGTGCGCCGGCGCCGGGCTCCGGGTGATTGCCGTCCACGAGCACACTCGGCCCGCGTACTTTCCGAACATTCAGACGATGGTGCTAACCGAGGTGAACGCAACACCGCTGCGGGACCGGCTCGACCAGGCAGACCTGGACCGAATCCTGGCGGGCTCGCGGGAGGTGCTCGGACAGTTCGTCCAGAACGACCGGCTGGTCATCCCGCTGGTCGGGTACGTCCTAGCGGCCACTCCGGTGGCTGGAGCTCATTAGGTCAAGCAGTGGCTGCGCGCTTCTTCTTGAGGCGGTCCTGGTTTGGCCATTTGACGTCGTAGACCCAGCCGAGCCGTTCGAATTGCTTGATGAGCCAGGCGTTGATGTCGATTTGTCCTTTGAGTACACCGTGGCGTGCGCAGGTGGGGTCGGCGTGGTGGAGGTTGTGCCATGACTCGCCCTGACTCAGGATGGCAAGCCACCAGACGTTCCCGGACCGGTCGCGGGTGTCGAATGGCTTCTCGCCGGTGACATGGCAGATCGAGTTGATCGAGAACGTGACGTGGTGCATCAAGGCGATCCGGACCAGAGTGCCCCAGAAGAATCCGGTCGCGGCTCGATACCACGACATGTCCCACAGCCCACCGATGACCGCAGGCGTCAGCAGAGAGATCACCGCCAGCCCACGGAAATGCCGCGAAATGAACGCCATGTCGGGGTCTTTCAGAAGGTCGGGGGCGTAGCGCTTCGGGTCGGCGCGATCTTGACCCCAGAGCACCCACCCGACATGGGCGAAAACAAAACCCTTCGTCACCGCCCACACGGTGGTGCCGTAGCGCCACGGCGAGTGTGGATCGCCGGCTCGATCGGAGAACTTGTGGTGTTTACGGTGGTCTGCGACCCAACGGATGACGGGTCCTTCGAGCGCCATACTGCCGGCGATCGCGAGTGCGATCTTGAGGCCACGCTTGCTCTTGAAGGAGCCATGGGTGAAGCATCGGTGGTAGCCGACGCCAATGCCAGTGGCCGTGAGCAGGTAGAACGCGACCAGGAGGACGATGTCGTGCCAGCCGATCCAGCCGCCCCAGGCGACGAAGATGCCTGGTAGCAGCGCGAGAGTCGGCACGACGATGAAAACCCAGATGAGCCCACGCTCGAGCTTGCCACCCACGGGCTGGAATTCGCCCGGGAGCGAATTGCTGGAACCTGCTGTAGAAGTCATGGTCCACTCCTAGACGTCGGTCTCCTCTCGGGACCGACACCCGAGGGTGGGGCTTGGTGCACCGCCTCTTGGGTGGGCCCGAGTGCGCTTCTGAACACCGAAAGCCGATATCTCGGTCGGTCCGGCGGCCCACGCCGCACCCATCAAGTGCCCTAACACACCACGATCCACTCGCGAGTCCGCAGGCGCCAGACCTCGGCGCAGCGTCGGCAACCGGCCCCACAGCCACCATGACCGTTCTAGGGCCCGCAGCGGGAGTTTCGTCAGGTCACGGTGAGGTGGACGGTTCGCGGATCTTCGACGTGGGCGTTGTGCCCTAGGCCGGCGAACGTGACCACCTCGTCGTGCAGCGCGTTGAGTTGAGCGTCGGTGTTCATCGGGTCGAGTTCGCCGCGCGCCAGTACGGTCTCGGCTTGGCTCGCGCGCAGCAGCCCCGCCATGTCCGGCGCCCCGACCCCGAAGGTGCGGGGGTCCATCGCCAGCCGCCACCGTCCGCCATCGGAGCTGAGCCCGTGCTCGACCTGGTCGTCGTCCGGCTCCACCAGACCTTCGAGGCCGGACACCCGAAGGAACCGGGCAGCCGCTTCGGCCCTGGTGTCGAACCATGCCGTCGGTCGTTCAGCGAGCGCGGCCGCCTTGGCCAGCTCGCCGTCGCTCCACGCCACCTTGACGCCAAGCGCGATCGCCCGATCGACCTGTACGCCGTACCGGCCGCTCGCCAGTGCGAGAGCGATCACTCCACCCAGCGAGTGACCGACGACCACCAGCCCGCCCGGTGGTAGTTGCGGAGCGACGGCGGCAGCCATCGAGTCGAAGCTGTACGACGACAGCGGCGGCGCTGACCCATGTCCGGGGAGGTCGGGTGCCATCCATCGGCCGGGCCAGTGGGTATCGAGCAGGTCTCGCCAGCCGTCCCAAACGCGCCCGGTCGCACCGAGTCCATGGATCAGCAGCAGCGTCTGCCCCGGTCGCTCACTTTTCATTGGGCAAGCCTGACATGCCGCGACGGTGTTTGGGCGGGTCGAAACTTAAACGCGCGCGACCGGAAACCCGTTGCCCTGTTATGGTCCGGGCAGTCGTTCGGGTCCGCCTTGGCCCGGGCTCAACGTTTGTTCCGCCCGGTGTTGGGGGCGGCGGTTGAGGGCGCGTGTCCCGTCCTGCCGCAGTCCTGGATGCCCCTGGCGGGCCACGGGTTGATCGGGCCGCAGTTGGCCCGCCTGATCGACCGGTACGGCCAGACCGGCGTACTCCCGTTCTACCTCTTCGCCCACGGCGTCGCCATCGCCGCCGTCCTCGCGTCTACGACCCCGGCCGCGGCGATCGTCGCCGCCACTTGCGCAGGCGCGGCCTTCCCTCAGCTCGGCGCTCTCTCCGCGGCCCGCTGGGCACACCTCCTGCGCGGCGAGCGGGCCGACGAACTGGCCAGCGCCTTCTCCCTGGAATCGCTGGCCAACGCCACCGCCTTCCTCCTCGGCCCCGTCTTGGTCACCACGCTCGGCGCGACGGGCAACACAACTCTCGCCAGCATCATCGCCGCGACCCTGATCCTCGGCGGCGGCACGGCGCTCGCCGCCCAGCGCCGTACCGCGCCCCACCCAGCCCGCAAAAGCGCCGAGCGAAGCGACCAGTCCCTACTACAGCCGACCTTCCTCCTCCTGGCACTCCTGAACCTGGCCATCGGGCTGTACTTCGGAACCATCGGCCTCTCGATATCCGCCTTCGCGATCAGCCACGAGATACCCGGCGCGGCCGCACTGATCATCGCCGCCTCCAGCCTCAGCGGATTGCTAGCCGGCTGGCTCTACGGACTGCGACAGCACCCCACCCCGGCACACCGTCAACTAGTCATCGCCACCGCATACCTCACGGGTACGGCGTTGCTGCTCCCTCTCGCGCCGTCCGCGATCTGGCTCGCCGCCGCCGTGGTGGTCACGGAGGCCGCAGTACCGCCCATACTCGTCCTTCTGAACGTCCTAACCGAGAAGGCCGTCCACCCGGCAACCCTCACCCAAGCCTTCACCTGGAACAACTCCGCCAGCGCCGCCGGTTCGGCGCTGGCGGCGTACCTCGCCGGCCACGCCGCCGACACGTGGGGCGCCTCCGCAGCCTTCGCGCAAGCCCCCGCGACCGGCCTCCTCCTGCTCGTACTTTCCCTCTCCCTCTACCAAACCGGGATAGTGGAAAAACGTTTGGGCATGGACTCTTGACACACGTGCGAGCCAGCGGGACAGTAGTCGCACAAGTTGGCAAAACGATTGGGCAAACGGTCATGGGCAAGGTGTCGATCAAGGATGTGGCGGCGCGGTCGGGCGTTTCGGTCACGACGGTGTCGCACGTCCTGAACGACGTACCGGGGAAGCGGATCGCCGACGCCACCCGGGATCGGGTCCGTCGCGCCGCCGAGGAGCTCGGCTACGCGCCCAGCAGCGTGGCGAGGAATCTTCGCCTGCAACGTTCGCAGATGCTCGCGCTGATCAGCGACGAGATCGCGACCACGCCGTACGCGGGCCGCATGATCCTCGGCGCGCAAGAGGCCGCGTCCAAGGCCGGTTGGCTGCTGATGCTGGTCAACACCGGGGCAGACCCCGAGTTCGAGGCGGCCGAGATCCAGGCGCTCCGGCAGCGCCAGGTGGACGGCTTCCTCTACGCGACCATGTACCACCAGAAGGTCGTCGTACCGGAAGCACTGGCCGGGATGCCGACCGTCTTGCTGGATGCCCGGTCGGCCGACGACGCGATCCCGTCGGTGGTCCCCGACGAGGTCGGCGGCGGGCGTACGGCGACGGAGGAGTTGATCCGTCACGGCCACACCCGGATCGGTTTCGTCACCAACGTCGACGACATCCCGGCGACGCGCGGACGGCTGGAGGGCTATCGCGCCGCTCTGCGCGATGCCGGATTGCCGTACGACAAAAGCCTGGTTGTCGCCGACACGTCGGACACCGACGGTGGCCTGGAGGCGACGCGAAAGTTGCTATCAGCAACCAATCGTCCGACCGCGTTGTTCTGCTTCAACGACCGGATGGCCATGGGCGCGTACCACGCGGCGGCCGAGCTCGGTCTGCGTATTCCCCAGGATCTGTCGGTGATCGGGTTCGACAACCAGGAACTCATCGCCGAGGGGCTCCGGCCCAGACTCACCACCGTCGCGCTGCCGCACTACGAGATGGGCGCGTGGGCAGTGGAAACCCTGATCGCAAACATCGAAGGACACGACCTCGGCGGACCACAGCACACCGTGCTGACCTGTCCGCTGGTGGCCCGCAACTCAGTGGCCTAACCGGCCCGACTGCACATCCCCGCTGCATGACGCAGTACGGGCAGCTTCGCCATGCCCGCGAACGAAGGGAATTCCGCCATGTCACCAACACCGAAACTCGTCGCGCTGCTGGCCGCGGCCGCTGTCGCTTTGACCGGCTGCTCGTCAGGCTCGTCCGACAGCGGCGCGACCAACGAGGGCGGCGTGACCACCCTCGAGCTGTGGACCCACAACGGCGGTAACGCGCCCGAGCTCGCGGTCAACAAGAAGGTCGTCGACGCGTTCAACGCCAGCCAATCCAAGTACAAGGTGAAGCTGCAGTCGTTCCCGCAGGCGTCGTACAACGATGCCGTGACCGCCGCGGCGTCGGCCAAGAAGCTGCCGTGCGTCCTGGATATCGACGGCCCGAACGTCCCCAACTGGGCGTGGGCGGGTTACCTCCAGCCGTTGGACGTGCCCGCCGGGTTCTTCGACAAGCAACTGCCGAGCACGCTGGGCAAGCTGGGGGACCAGGTCTACTCGTTCGGGCATTACGACGTCGCGATGAGCATGATCGCCCGCAAGTCCGTGCTTACGCAGCACGGCATTCGTATCCCCACCATCGACCAGCCGTGGACCGGTGAAGAGTTCAACGCGGCGGTGGGCAAGATCAAGGCGGGCGGCAAGTTCGCCTTCCCACTCGACATGGGTACGGCGGGGACGGGCGAGTGGATCCCGTACGCGTACTCGCCGTTGCTGCAGAGCTTTGGCGGTGACCTGGTGGACCGCCAAAACTACCAAAGCGCGCAGGGCGTACTGAACGGTCCGGACGCGCTGAAGTGGGCGACGTGGTTCCGCGGTCTGGTCACCGACGGCTATGCCCAGCAGAAGTCCGGCAAGGACTCGACCGTCGACTTCGTGAACGGCAAGTCCGCGATCATGTGGAACGGCAGTTGGGCCGCGGACACGGTGACGAAGAAGTTCGGGACCGACGTGGTCTTCCTGCCGCCGCCCGACTTCGGCAAGGGCGCCAAGATCGGCGGCGCGTCCTGGCAATGGGGGATGTCGTCGTCTTGCGCGGCGAAGGAAGGTGCGCTGGAGTACCTGAAGTTCTCCGCGAAGCCGGAGTACTACGTCGCCTACGCGAACGCGCTCGGCCTGATCCCGGCGAACACCGACGCGGCGGCCCAGGTGCCGAGCTTCGCGCCGGGTGGCAAGTACCGGTTCTTCCTCGAGCTCTCCCAGAAGGCCGCCCTGGTTCGCCCGGTGACTCCTGCCTACCCGTACATCTCGTCGACGTTCCAGAAGGCTGTGGCGGACATCCTGGCCGGTGGTGACCCGCAGAAGATCCTCGACAAGGCGGCCGCGGACATCGACAACAACATCAAGTCCAACGGCAACTACGAGTCCTGACCATGTCTGCCGTTACCACCACCCAAATCGCGAGTGGGCGGGTCGAGGTCCGGAGCCGCTCGGCTCGCTCGCGGGAGACGCTGATCGGCGCCGCGATGGCCTCGCCGGCCGTGATCCTGCTGGTCGTCTTCTTCCTGGTCCCGGTGCTGCTGGCCTTCGGGCTCGCGTTCACCAACGCCAGGCTGATCTCGCCCCGGCCGGCGCGATTCGTCGGCATCGACAACTTCGTCACGCTGTTCGGTGACAGTTTGTTCTGGGCGTCGCTGCGCAACACGGTGTACTTCGCTGTCGTCGTCGTACCCGTCCAGGCCGGGCTCGCCTTGGTGCTTGCCCTGCTGGTGAACGCGAAGGTCCGCGGTACCAACTTCTTCAGAACCGTGTACTTCGCGCCGGTCGTCACGTCAATGGTCGTCATCTCGCTGCTGTGGCGGTTCATCTACCAACCGGACGGGCTGCTCAACCACCTCATCTCTGCCGTCACGTTCGGCCAGTGGCACGGCACCGATTGGCTCAACAACCCCGATACCGCGATGCCCGCGATCATGGTGATGTCGATCTGGCAGGCGGTCGGCTTCCACATGATCGTCTGGCTGGCCGGACTGCAGACGATCTCGCGCGACCTGTACGAAGCGGCCGCACTGGACGGCGCGTCAGGCTGGAAGACCTTCGCCAACATCACCTGGCCGGGACTGCGGGCGACGCGGACGTTCATCCTCATCACGATCACCATCGCGGCGTTCAGCCTGTTCACGCAGATCAGCGTGATGACGCAAGGCGGACCGTTGGACCGTACGACCACCGTGGTCTTCATGGCGGTACGAACCGGCTACGAGCAGCAGTCGACCGGTTATGCGGCAGCGGTTTCACTCGTCTTCTTCGTGCTGGTGCTCGCGGTGTCCGCCGTACAGCGGTTCCTGACCAGGGAGAGGGATTGACGTGAAGGCCCTTCCGTTACAGCTCGGGCGAGCGCTGCTGGTTGTCGTGTTCGCTTTTCCGATCGTGTTCATGGTGATCTCGTCGTTGAAACCGGACGCGCAGATCTTCGCCGACCTCTCGTCGCTCAAGGCGATACTGCCGGTCGGGGACGTGTCGCTGGACAACTACCGCGGAGTGTTCGAGCGGGTCCCGGCCGCGCGGTTCCTGGTCAACTCGGTGCTCATCTCCGCCGTGACCGTCGTGCTAGGCCTTGTGATCAACAGCATGGCCGCGTTCGCCCTGTCGCGAATGCGGTGGCCCGGGCGTCGCGTCGTACTGGCGGCGATCATCGCGACGTTGATCGTGCCGTTCGAGACCTTCGCGCTGCCGTTGGTGTGGTGGGTCAACAAGCTGCCGTGGCTGGAGATGCACGGTTTCCAGCTGCAGCTGACCGAGGGCTGGCTCGACACGTACCACGTGCAGGTCTTGCCGTTCTTGGCGAACGCGTTCTCGATCTACCTGTTCTACCAGTACTTCACCAGCATTCCGGTCGAGCTCGATGAGGCGGCCAGGATGGACGGCGCCGGCTGGTTCGGCATCTACCGGCGCGTGGTGATGCCGCTCTCCGGGCCGGCCATCGCGACCGTTGCGATCCTGACCTTCCTGCCCGCGTGGAACTCCTACCTCTGGCCGTTGATGGTCGTGCAGAGCGAGGAGCTCCGCCCGGTGATGGTCGGCATCCAGTACTTCTTCCAGCTCAACGTCTCGTGGGGACAGATCATGGCGTACTCCTCGATGATCACCGTGCCGGTGCTCGTCTTGTTCGTGGCGTTCCAGCGCGCCTTCATCGGCAGCATCGCGGCGGCGGGGGTGAAGGGCTGATGCTCGAACTGCCCGACTCGTGGGTGTGGGACTTCTGGTTCGCGCAGGACGGCGACCAGTACCACCTCTTCTTCCTGTACGCCTCCCGCGCGCTGCACGACCCCGATCTTCGGCACGGCCGTGCTGCGGTCGGCCACGCGGTGTCGGACGACCTCCGGCACTGGACCCGGTTGGCGGACGCCTTGGTTCACGGGGATGCCGGCGACTTCGACGAGACCGCGACCTGGACGGGGTCCGTCGTACGAGGGCCTGACGAGCGTTGGTACATGTTCTACACAGGCGGGAGCAACCGCAGTGGGGCAATGATCCAGACGATCGGACTGGCGACGTCCGACGACCTCATCAACTGGCACAAGCACAGCGGCAATCCACTCGTGCGTGCGGATCCGCGGTGGTACGAGAAGTACGACGGGGTCTCCTGGTTTGACGAGGCTTGGCGGGACCCCTGGGTATACGCGGATCCGGACGGGGACGGGTGGCACATGCTGATCACCGCGCGCGCTGGTCGCGGTCCGACCGACGACCGTGGCGTGGTCGGTCATGCCCGGTCGGCGGACCTGCTCCACTGGGACGTCCAGCCTCCACTCAGCGAGCCCGGTGCCGGCTTCGGGCACCTGGAGGTGTTCCAGGTCGAGCAGATCGACGGGCGGGTGGTGCTGCTGTTCAATTGCCTGCGGCCGGAAGTGGCGGCATGGCGCAAGGGGAGCGCAGCCAGTGGTGGCGTCTGGTCGCTCGTGGCCGACAGCCTCACTGGACCTTTCGACATCGCCAAGGCCACTCCGCTCACTGACAACTCCCTGTACGTCGGCCGCCTGATCCGCGATCCCAGCGGAGCCTGGGTCTTGCTCGCCTTCCACAACGAAGGCGCCACCGGCTTCGTCGGCGCCATCAGCGATCCGCTCCCGATCACCCTCACGCCCAACGGCTTAACCCTCGTCGGATCCACGCCCGACCACCTCTCTGGCTGAGCGCGGCTGATCCAACCAGGCGGCTCCACGGTTTGTGGGGCCGCCTGACGTCAGGTCAGGGTGGACACCCAGAGGTCGCCGAGGAATACGGCGAATCGCCTGTCGCTCCAGCCGGCTTCGTGGACGAGCCTGTGCCAGAGCGAACCGTCGAGGGTGGCACTGAAGATGTCACGGCAGTCAGCCTCGGACCGTGCGAGCTGACCGGTCTTCTTGGCCGCTTTGGCGTAGTGGGTGGCGGCGTCCCTGCGGCCGGCGTCGAACTCGGCCAGCAGGTCGGCAGCGGACGATTCGGTCGCGGCGGCGGCCGCAAGCGCGCGGTGCAGTGGGACGAAGCGGCGGAAGACCGGCGTCATGACGGCAGCGTGCCGGTGCAGCCGGACGACGAGGTCGGGCTCGGCGAGCATCTGCTGGATCTCCGGACGGTGCAGGAACCGAACGTCCTGCTCATCTCCGCGGAACCGGACGTACCAGACCTTCCGCAGCAGGGCCGGCTTGCTTCCGAAAGCCGAGTAGATGGTCTCGACTGAGACGCCAGCGTCGCGCGCGACATCCGCGATGGTCGTTCGCCCGTACCCCTGGGTGACGAAAAGGTCGTGCGCGGCGTCGATGACGCGCTGACGCGTCGCTTGGGCACGGGCCTGCCGACCGCTCGCGTCGTACGACCTCTTGACCTGCGCCGCCATTTGGATACACCCTAACTGTATCGAATTCGTTCCTACTGTAGCGGAGGCCATGATGAATGCAGAAACGCGTGAGTTCGTGGCCGAGTTCCTCCCGAAGCACGTCGAGGCGGAGCGACTGCTGCACGCCGGTGACGCACGGCCGCGGATGGCCTTGTGGTCGAGGAACGACCCGATCACGGTGCTCGGGGCCAAGGAGTCGGGACAGGGCTGGGCCCAGCTCGAACCGCTGTTCAAGGCGGTGGCCGGGTGGTTCTCCGAGGTGATCTCGTACGACTTCGAGCTGATCGCGGCCGGGGTGAGCGGCGATATGGCGTACACGGTCGGCTACGAGCACAGCGAGGTTGTCGTCGACGGGACGAGGCGGACCTACACGCTGCGCGCCACCCACGTCTACCGACGCGAAGACGGCGAATGGCGCACCGTCCACCGTCACGCCGACTTCCCGCCCGAGGGCGGCAACAAGCTGTCCCCCGATGAGTGAACGACGGCCATGAGCGGCTCCCTGCCTCCGTTCCTGGCGGCTGATCCTGACGAGTACGAGCACTTCATGGGGCGCTGGAGCGCTCGCTTGGCGGATCCGTTCCTTGTGTTCGCCGGCATAGAGCCGGGTTCCCGCGTGCTAGACGTCGGCTGCGGTACGGGCACCATCTCGCTGGCTCTGGCAACGCGGGGAGCCACGACGGTCGGGGTGGATGTGTCCGAGTCCTACCTCGACGGCGCGCGTCGCCTTCGGTCACATCCCCGTGTTACCTATGAGCATGGCGACGCGACCGACCTGCGGTACGCGAGCGACTCGTTCGATGCTTGCGTTTCTGCTTTGGTCATCGACGTGATCCCAGAGGTCGAGCTGGTTGCCGCCGAGATGCGACGAGTGACACGTCCAGGCGGCGTGGTGGCCTGCTGCACTTTTGACTTCTGGGGCGGCTTTGCGGTGCTCGACCTCGTGCTGGACTCAGGCGCTGTGCTTGATGAGGGCATCAGAACACTCCGTGCGCAGATCAAGAGCCGCCCGATCGTGTGGGCGAATGGACAGGCCGACCTCTGGCGGAAGGTGGGGCTCGTCGACGTGGTGGAGGTTCCGATGGTGCTCAGCTTCGATTACGCCGACTTCGAGGACTACTGGTCCAGCTTCTCGACCGGTCCGACGCGTATCGCTCAGCATCTGACGACAATGCCGGCCGACGTGCGGAATGAGATCGAGCAGCACGTTCGAGCCGGCTACCTGGCAGGTCTACCGGATGGGCGCCGGTCGTTTGCCGTCATCGTTCGAGCGGTGCGGGGAACGGTGCCGTAGGGATTCGGCCCCCACCGAAAGGCGTGGAGGTAAGGGAATTGCGGCGGCCACGCTAAGCCGGTCCATCCGGTTTACGTGAGGGAATCCCATGTCGATAAACGGTTTTCGCCGCATCGGCTTACCACTGGTCGTCGCCGTTTTGGCGTTCGCGGCGATGAGTCTCACCGCGCAGGCTTTTCCGCAGGCGGCGTGGCCGACGCAGAGTAAGGGCAACAAGGGCGCGGATGTCGAGGCGATCCAGTATCTCCTGGTGCACGCCGGTCAATCGCTCAGCGTTGACGGCGACTTCGGCTCCGGCACCGATACCGCCGTACGCAACTTCCAAGCAGCCAAGGGCCTTAGCGCCGACGGCAGGGTTGGGCCGAATACGTGGGCGGCGTTGGCGGTCACGGTTCGCCAAGGCGACAACAACAATGCCGTACGGGCGTTGCAGCGCCAGCTCAACCTGAAGCGCGCCGCCGGCCTCGGAGTCGACGGCTCGTTCGGTACGGCGACTCGCGCTGCCGTGGTCGAGTTCCAGCGCCACGCCGGGATCACCGATAACGGCGAGGTCGGCCCGATCACCTGGCGGAACCTAATCTGGCACTACCAGCTCGTGGATCGGCCTGACGTCGCGTCGATTTGCACCAAGCCCTCCGACGTCAACGGCGACTCCGCGCACTGGGGTACGGCGGCGGCCGTTGGTCAGCTGACGGCCGCGGGCGACCGGGTCTACTCGAGTGGATACGGGCCGTTGGCCGCGCGCGACCTGAGTTTCGAGCACGGGGGCAACATCCCCGACCACAGCAGCCACGAGGTCGGCCTCGACGCGGACGTCCAGTTGATGCGCAACGACCGCGCCCAATGCACGGGCAACAGCCGGATCAACAGGTTCGACTCGCAATACAACCGCACCGCGACCCGTGAGCTGGTCCGCGCGATCCGGAGCACCGGCCGCGTCAAGGTCATCTTCTTCAACGACCCGGTGCTCGTCGACGAAGGCCTGGTCCAGCCGCTCACCAATCACGACGACCACTTGCACGTGCGCTACTGCGAATCCGTCCACCCGAACTCCAGCTACGCCTGCTGAAAGGGAAGCCAAGTGACCAGACGCATTCTCGGCCTCATCACGGCAACGCTCGCCGTGATGACCGCCCTTGTCCTGCCCGCCGCTCCTGCCGCCGCGCTCCCGGCTTGGCCCAATGTCGTCAAGGGACAGTGGGGCCCACTCGTCACCACCGCCCAGTTCCTGCTCCGCCACCACGGTCAGACCATCACCGCGGACGCCGACTTCGGCGGCGGCACCGAGACCGCGGCCAAAGCCTTCCAAGCCGCCAACGGCCTCGTCGCGGACGGCCAGATCGGCGCCAACACCTGGGGCAAGCTGATCGTCACCTTGCAGCGCGGCTCGAACAGCGAGGCGGTGAAGGCCCTGCAGACAGAGCTCAACCGGTACGGCCACGGCCTGGTCGTCGACGGCGACTTCGGTGGCGGTACCGACGCGGCCGTGCGCTCATTCCAGACCACGCACAGCCTCGAGGCGAACGGCCAGGTCGGACCGCTCACCTGGCAGACCCTCGTCGGCAGCTTTCCGGGGTACCCCGCGGGCTACCGCTTGCCGCTAGACCGGGGTGCGATTGCCAGAAGCGAATACGACGACACGCACCACGACTACCCGGCTATCGATCTCCCTGCGCGGTACATCCCGGCGTACGCGGTAGTGGCCGGTACGGCGTACAGGATCAACGAGAGCGCGTGCGGGCTTGGGGTGAACATCGACGCCGGCGGTGGCGTCCGCTACACGTACTGCCACTTCGACGCGATCTCTATCAACAACGGCCAACAGGTAACACCAGGCCAGCGAATTGGAACTACTGGCGACACCGGCAACTCGACCGGGCCACACCTGCACTTCGCGATCAAGGTGAACGGTGGCTCGCGCTGCCCGCAGAAGTACCTAATCGCCTTGTACGACGGCGCGACGCCTCCTGCGCCCTCCAGCCTGCCCAGCTCCGGCTGCTCGCACTGACATGGCAGGACTAGTAGCGCTCGCTCTGGCGACAGTTGCGCTTACAGCGTCGGCAGGTCCGCAGCCGGGCGCCTTCCTCGGTAAGGCCTTCGACACCTGCGATACGCCTTCCTCGGCAACCATGCAGGCGTGGTTGTCGTCCCCGTACCGGTCGATCGGTATCTACATCGGTGGCGATGGACGCGGCTGCAAGACCCAGTCGAACCTCACGGCCGCATGGGTGAGCGAACAGGTCTCCGAGGGCTGGCACCTGCTCCCGTTGTACGTAGGTCGGCAAGCACCCTGTACGACGAGCCAGTCGTTCAAGATGTCCGCAGACCCTGCGACCGCCCGTGCCCAAGGTCGGGCCGAAGGCGGTGACGGAGTCAGCAAGGCCGCCAGTCTCGGCCTAACCGCCGGAACGGTGATCTACAACGACATGGAGCACTACGACAGCTCCAACACCGCATGCCGGATAGCAGTACTCAGTTACCTCACCGGGTGGACAGAGCGCGTGCACGAGCTGTCGTACCTCTCCGGCGTCTACTCCGGCGCAGCGTCGGGTATCCGGGATCTGGCAGGCGTCTACCGTTCAGCGACCTACGCCCGCCCGGACCAGATCGACTTCGCGTGGTGGAACGGCAAGGCCGACACGGATGCAGGTTCCTACGTGCCCGCGACGTACTGGTCCAACCACCAGCGGATCCACCAGTACGCCGGGGATCACCACGAGACGCACGGCGGCCGGACGATCAACATCGACAGCAACTCCGTCGACGTACGGCCGCCCGTGAATCGTGACTTCAGCGCGTATCCGACGCTACGACGCGATTCGACCGGCCCTGCGGTCAGTGCGTTGCAGTACTTGCTGAAGGACGATGGGCGGGATGCGGGGGAGGTCGACGGCAACTTCGGCAGCCGTACCGACGCTGCGGTCAAGGCGTTCCAGTCCGCGCACGCGCTGGCGGCCGATGGCGAGGTAGGACGTCGTACCTGGACGGCACTTTTATCCGCCGGCTGGCAGCCGAACCTTCAGCGGGGATCGACCGGCCTGGAGGTACGCCGGTTGCAACGGGCGCTGACCGCCGCGCTGGGCCGGCCAATCGGCATCGACGGCGACTTCGGATCCGGTACGGAACAGGCCGTCCGCGACTACCAGACCACTCGCGGCCTCTCGGTCGACGGCGAAGTCGGTCCGCAAACCTGGATCGCGCTGCAAACAGGCCAGTAATCCTTTGGAAAGTAGTGGGCCCGGCAGATTGGCTCGGCCCACTACTTCCGCAGCGGCCTACTGTCCCTGCATTATTGGCGCTTGCGGCGTACCTGCCGCGCGACCGCAGGGGAGGCGGAAGCTTGGGGACCGTACGCATTCACTTCACCAGCGCTGACTTGGCTCGCACGCACATCGCCGCGGAACCGGATCCGCTCTGGGAGATGATGTGCAGCCTGCATCTGCTGCAAGGTGAGAAGCCCCAGTCCTACTCGGAATGGCGCCGGACGCTGCCCCGCGGTCCGGAGGGCGAGCGATTCCGCCACCTGATCCGTACGACGCTCGCTCCCGCCGCGCCACGCGGCGCCTACTTCCCGGACTTCATGACCCCCATCGAGGGGCTGGCCGGTTTCGAGGCAGGCCTGGAAGCCGTACTCAGCACGCCCCGGCGCCGGATGCGCCGTGAGCTGGAACTCGTCACGCCGTTGAGAGGATCGGCCGGCTGGATCGCCTCGTTGGCCCGGGGAGACGCGGCCGACATCGCAACACTCGGCGCTGCCATGCAGACTTACTACGAGCGCGCGCTGCTGCCGTACTGGCCGACAATCCGGGCCCGGGTGCGTGCCGAATACCTCTTGCGCAGCAGACTGTACGCCGACGACGGCGTGACTGGCCTGCTTGCGAGCCTCCGGCCGAAGTTGCGCTGGGAACCGCCGGTCCTCGAGCTCAGCGGCCCCGTGACCAGGGAGGTCCACCTCAACGGGCGAGGCCTGACGCTCATCCCGTCGTACTTCAACTGGCACAACCCGATGCTCATGTACGACCCGGAGCTCCCGCCGATCGTCATCTATCCGTCCGGGCGGTTCGGCAGCCTGCCACCAGGGTCCCCTCCGGGCAAAGCGCTGGCCGACCTCCTCGGCACCACCCGCGCCGCCACCCTGCGTGCGGTCGCCGACGGCTGTACGACGACCGAGCTTGCCGCCCGCACCGGTGTATCCCGCTCCACGGCCAGCGAGCACGCCGGCGTGCTCCGATCCGCCGGCCTCATCACCACCCAACGCCAAGGCCTCTCCGTCTGGCACACCCCCACCGCCCTCGGCGCCCACCTCCTCTCCGCCGGCCACCCCACCCCCTAACCACCCGCCAACTTCCGACCACCACCACGGTCGAACGCGGAATGCACATGCTTTCCCCAGGGGAGCCGCATTCCCGCTGCCAGGGGACTAGCTGAGGTGGTGGCGGACGGCCGGGGCGAAGGGGCTCCAGAGGAACCAGGTGGGGAGGGCTCGGAGTAGGCGGGGTGGGCCGGTGAGGGTGACGGTGCCGTCTGCGTTGGCTTGGGGGAGGGTGGTGATGCCGGAGAAGACGCGCATGAGGTTGACCGGCTCGGTGGCGATGACGATGTCGGACGGGAAGCCGGGGTGGTCGGTGCAGACCGAGGCCTCCTGGTGGTCGAGGATCAGCCAGATGTGGGTCGGGTCGTCGCCGCGATAGTCGAACTCGATGATGACGCGTCCCGCCGGCAACTCGTCGCGGGCAAGGCGGCGAGACATCCACCAGGTCAGCGTGACCGGGTCGACCTCGCGCGGTTCCGGCTCGGCGAACATCCAGCGCACGGCCCACTCGCCGATCGCCATGATGACGCCTTCGAGATCGCGACCGGCCGGCGTCAACTGGTACTCGTGCCCGCGAGCGACCGGGACCATCTCCAGCACGCCTTTGCGCTCCAAATGGTGCAGGCGCTGTTTGAGCAGCGTGCGGGAGATGCCGGGCAGACCGCGATCGATGTCGTTGAAGCGCCGGCTGCCGAGCACCAGTTCTCGCACGATGAGCGGCATCCAGCGGTCGGCCAGGACCGCACTGGCCAACGCCACCGGACAATACTGCGCGTAATCTCGCACAGCCTCAGTCTGCGCCCAGGTCCAGGATTTGTACCAGCACGGTCCAGAACCTGTACTAGGAACGACCGTGCCCCGGTGATGCGCTGGAACCCTCATCACAGGAGGGGACACCATGACCACCAGCTTTGATCCGATCGTCTTCAAGCGCACCACGCGAGCCCAATGGGAGGAGGCCGCGGAGGCCTGGCACCGGTGGAGTCCGACCATCGAGGACTGGCTGGGCGAGGCCACCGAGGTCATGCTCCACGCCGCTGGCATTACCGAAGGCAGTCGCGTACTCGACGTCGCCGCCGGCGCCGGTGGTCAAACCGTCGCGGCCGCGCGAAAAGCCGGACCCAGCGGACGCGTTCTCGCCACGGACATCTCGCCGGCGATTCTCGAGTACGCCGCCCGCGTCGCGAAGGAGGCCGGCGTGTCGACGGTGGAAACCCTGGAGGCGGACGGCGAGGACTTGTCCGTACTCGAAGAAGGCGGGTACAACGCCGCCATCTCCCGCGTCGGCCTGATCTACTTTCCTGACCAGCAGGCGGCACTCGCAGGCATCCGCCGGGCACTAAACCCCGGCGGCAAGTTCTCCGCAGTCGTCTACTCCACGCCAGACCGGAACGCGTTCTTCTCGATCCCGGTCGGCATCATCCGCCGCCGCGCCGAGCTCCCGCCACCCGTGCCCGGCCAACCCGGCCCCTTCAGCCTCGGCGGCCCGGGCGTTGCCGAGAAGGCCTTTTCTACCGCGGGTTTCAGCGACATCACCGTGACCGTCGTACCGTCGCCTGTCCGGTTGCCCAGCGCCGAGGAGTGCGTACGGTTCGAGCGCGAGTCGTTCGGCGCGCTGCACCAGATGCTGTCCCGATTGGGCGAGGACGGGAAAGCGGCGGCCTGGCAGGAGATCACCGAGCAGCTCGCCCAGTTCGACGGCCCGGACGGGTTCGCCGGTCCGTGCGAGATGCTGGTCGTCACTGGCACCCGGTGACACAGCGCGGCAGCTCCCCGCAAATGGCGGGGAGCTGCCGTGACGTTAGGCCGGGAGGGTCCAGACCTGGTTCGTGCGGGCGTTGCAGTCCCAGATTTGCAAGCGGGTGCCGTCGGCGGTGGCTCCGCCGGCCGCATCCAGGCAACGACCGGACAACGGGTTGCGCAGCGTGCCGTTTGCCTGGGCTTGCCAACCTTGGGCGCCGGTTCCGTTGCAGTCCCAGAGCTGGACCAGCGTGCCGTTCGCCGTACCAGCGGAGGCGACGTCCATGCACTTGCCGAGGGCCCGGATGGTGCCGTCCGTGCCGACGGTCCACGACTGCGCGTTGGTGCCGTTGCAGGTCCACAGCTGTACGGCGGTACCGTTCGCGCTGTTCGCGCCGGCCACGTCGACGCACTTGCCGCCGATGCCCTTGATCGTCCCGGTCTTACCGCCAGGCGGGGTGCCGCCCGACGCGACCTCGTAGATCGCGCTGACCAACGACGTACTGCCGGAAGTGTCCTGCGACAACTCCCAGTTCATGATGCCGCCGGCGTTCGCCATTGCCCACTGGGTCTTGCGCTTGATCGTGGGAATGCCGTTGTAGCACTGCTGCGCACCGCTGACGGTGACGCAGTCGCGGTTGGCGTTGGCCGGGTCCATCGCGACGAACTGCGCGTACGTCATGTAGTTCGGCCGGCTGTAGAACGGAACACCGAGCACGGTCTTGCTGGCCGGCAGACCGCGCGACTTCCAGAAGTTAGCGGCGGCGATGGACCAGTCGTAGTTGGCATGCGGGCTGCCGCCGTCGTACGCCATGATGTTGAGGAAGTCGACGTACCCGAAGACCGCGGGCTGTACGCCGTTGGCGGTGCCGCCTTCGGAGACGACCGCGGCGGTGAGCAGTTTGCCCTGAGCGTGCAAGGTGTTGCTCAACTGCTGCATCAACAGCCGGTAGTTGTCGCCGGACGCACCCGGGTCCGGGTACTCCCAGTCGATGTCGACGCCGTCGAGGTTGTACTGGTTGATGGCGTTCATGACGCTGTTGACGAAGGTGGTGCGGCTACCTGAGTTAGCCGCCAGCGCTTCGAATGCCGAGTCGTTGCCGTCGTTCCAGCCGCCGATCGCCAGCGACACCTTCACGCCGTTGTTGTGTCCTTGGCTTACGAGCGACGACAACTTGGCCGTGTCGGGGATCGCCTGCAGCGTGCCGTTGGAGTTCGGCAAGGCGAAGGCGTAGTTGATGTGGGTGAGCTTGCTGTACTGGATGCTGTTGACGCTGCCGGACCACGACGGCATATAGCCGACACTGCGGAACCCGTTGGGCAACGCCGTGGCGGCAGCCGGAGCAGCGGCGACGGCCGGTACGGCGACACCGCTGTCCGCCGTCGCGTCCGGCGCTGCGACTGCCATCAGTCCGGCGGCGACCGTGGCCAGGGCGAGTGCCGCGGCCCCTAGTCGAGTTCGGGGCTTAAACCAAGGTGAAGCAAAAGAGTGCATAGGGCGGTTCCTTCCGGAAATGACCTCACGCCGGTATGGGGGCAGCCGGCGGTAGGTCAGGTGGTGACGTGGGAGCTCGCTTCACCTGCTGTCCGCCCCACCTGCTGACAACCCGACGGGTTCGTGACCCGGGCGGCAACACCCTCACCATGCTTCGCCACCGTGCCGACCTCGCTCCGTGGGTAAGGAACAACGCCGGCAACCGCGAACGCGCAAGAACTCATAGGGAGGCACCTTCCAGGGGCGGAACTGCGAAGGTGAACATACGTAGCGATCTGACCGAAGTGAGAGACAGTGAACCTCGGATCTCTCACCGTCGTCAAGGCATTACGCCCTGCATTCCTGAAGATTTTTCACCCTGACATCCCATGACTCGGCCGCACTAGTTCCCCGTGAAGGCCTCGCGGGGGAGGAAGGTGAGGCGGGCCGGCTTCTCGGGGAGGGTGATTTCCGGGCCGAGGGTGAAGCCGGCGTTTTGGAGCCGCGTGATGGCCTTCGTATTGCGGGCGTCGGGTTCGGCGACGATGCGCTGGGCGGCCGGGTCCTCGAAGAGGTAGGCCACGAACGTGGAGAGGATGGCGTGCGTGAAGCCGGGTTCGGCCGGGGTTGTCGGTGGGCCGATGAGCAGGTGGAGGCCGACGTCGCCGGGCTGGACCTCGTAGTACTCCGAGATCGGGTCATGCTCCGGCTCGTATGACTGGAACAGCCCGACGGGTGAGCCGTCCCGGTGGATCAGGAACGCGTGGTGCGTGCTGAGAGAGTCCAGGAATTCGTAGATCTCCAGCACGCCGTCGCGGCCGGCCTCGAGCATTCCCCAGAAGCGGGCCCGCTCCTGGCTGACCCAGCTGTGGATCAGGTCGATGTCCTCGGCCGGTTCGACCGGTACGACGGTGATGGTCCCGAAGCCTTCGACCTTCTGCTCGTACACGGCGGTACGCGCCACGGTTCCCCCTCGGTGATCGGCCGGCAACGGTGACCGAACCTATCAAGCGCTGGCCCCGTCGTACGGATAGTGGCGGCCTTCGACGTACGACGGACGCGGTTGGTACTGGTTCACGCCCGGCGAACCCTGCAAGTGGAACGCGCTGGGAAAGGGCTCCTCCGGATCGGTGATGCGCGTCGACGTCGGGATGTAGCGAATGGTCAGACCGCAACGGCGATGGGGCGAGGTGTTGTCGCGCATCGCGGCGATGCCGTGTCGGTGGCTGCCCGGCACCAGTCGCACGCAGCCGTTCTCGGGGGTCGAGTGGTCGACGGCGAGCCACGTCACGACTCGCATCGGGTCCAACGGCCAGAAAGCGGCGTCCTGGTGCCAGAGCACGGGTTGGCCCGAGTACGGCGGCTTGGAAATGTAGTGCGACGCGAACAACGCGATGTCCGGACCGACGTACGCCTCGGCGATGCGCAGCAACCGCGGATCGCTCACCAGTCGCACCCAGAACGGGTCGTCGCGCAGGTACGTATGCCCGAGCTGCTCCGGCCGTACGTCAGGGTGGCGCCGCTGGAGCCACTCGACGTGACCGTTCACCTCCTTGATCAAGTCGGCGTCGATGACCTCGCGGTAGATCGCGTAGCCGTTTTCGTCGAAGTCGTTGGGATTCATGGGTCAATCGTGGCTGCGCTGGCAATGGTGTCGCTAGCAATGAGGAAACGTGGATTTGTAGTCTGTTGATGTGTTGCTTCGCTTCGAGTCACTGGGACCGAGCGGCTTTGCGCGGGCGACGTTGTGCTGGTTCGTCCGCGGGATCGGCATGCTTTCGCGGGACTCGCGCCGGATGGGCTCGAGTTCATCAACGTGGCGTTCCCCAGTTCGGCGTGGCACGGATTTCTGGATCTCACGCGGTCCAACCCGGGCCGTGGGTGGGACGCGGCTCGTGGGCCGGTGACGTTCCGTTCGCGCGACGGGAGCGCTGTGCTGGCGGCGTTCGAGCGGGTTCTTGAGCGGTTCGCGGATCGGCCGGGGTTGTACGACTTGCTGCAGTTCTGGATCGACCTGTTGCCGCTGATCTCTCCGGCGGACGTCCCTGCGCCTGCTGAGCGGCCGGTGCCGGATTGGCTGGCTAAGGCGTGTACGGCGATGCGGAGCGAGGCGAACCTTCGCGGCGGCATACCGCGATTGCAGGAACTTGCGGGCGTTTCACCGGCTCACCTCGCCCGGTCGATGCGTACGTCGTACGACCTGACACCTACGGCGTACGTGATGGATCTGCGGCTGGAACACGCTGCCGCGCTCCTGGCGGCGACTACCGACACGGTGTCGGATATCGCCGCCAGGTGCGGCTTTAGCAGCCAGTCGTACTTCAGCCGGTGCTTCGCCGAGGCACACGCACTGTCGCCCAGTGCCTTCCGCCAACAGGCACAGCGCGCGTTTGTGCCTTAGAGCGACGTGGTCTTGTAGTGGCTGCGGAACTCGGCCAGTAGCGCGTCGGTGATCTGTTCCCCGGCCGCGACGGCTGCGTGGACCTCTCGGAAGTACTGCTCGTAGCCGGCGGGCGTGTAGAGGCAGAGGCCGCGTACGACGCTGTCGCTCGCGTTGCGGAAGCCGTGCGGATTACCGCGTAGGGCCGCGAGGAGGTGGCCAGGGCCGACAGTGATTTCTCCGGCGCCGTTGTGCAGGGTGAGATCGCCTTCGAGCACGTAGAAGTACTCGTCGTGGACCTCGTGTACGTGCGGTTTGGCGCCGACGATGCCTGGGGCGAGCGTGAACTCCTCGAAGCCGAATCGGCCGCCCGTGTGTTCGCCGGTGAGCTTGAACAGGTGCTGGACACCGGCGACGTCCAGCAGCTCGCCGTCTTCGGGACGGCGCAGCAAAGGCTCAGCCACGGGTTAGAGCAGCCCGCGCACGTGGGCCGCCTGGCCGACGTGTTGCAGGTCGTCGGAGATGACGCTGACCAGTCGCGCCCCGAGCGTGACGGGCGGATCCCAGCGGGTGTCGACGATGCGGTCGAAGTCGTCGTCCTTGAGGCCCTGGAGGTACTCGATCGTTGTCGCGTGCACGGCGTCGTAGTACCCGGTGAGCAGCGAGCCGTCGGTCACGCGTACCGCCTCGACGTCGGCATCCGTGTGCCCGTAGCCGGTATCCGCCGCGTCGAACGGCAGGCCGAGGCGCTCGGTCCACCCCTGGTCGACGTACACCTGAGTGGTTCCGGCGACGTCCGCGACGTGGTCGTCCTGGATCCGGGTGAGGTGCCAGATCAGCCAGGCGATCGAGTTGCCCTTGCCGTGCGGGCGGTCAGCCAGCTGGTCTGGGCCGAGGCCGCCGACCACGCTGTGTACTTCTTCCTGGATCCGGCCGAACGCGTCGACCAGTACCTCGCACGTGTTCATCGCTGCCTTCCCTCCGGGCGATTTCGGTCCTTTGCTCACAGTAACCCGACAGCCGGTTCGAGGCCGTCGGCGATGACGCGTTGACAATGTGTGACGGTCGGCGGACCGTGGAGAGATGCGGCTCGGGGAGGGGCCGCCGTCGCCTTTTGGGGGAGTTGTGCCGACAAAGAAGACCGCTGCCAAGAAGTCCACTGCGAAGAAGGCCGTCACCAAGAAGACCACGACCAAGAAGGTTGCCGCTAGGAAGGTCGCCGCGAAGAAGGTCGCCGCGAAGACCGCGGCGGCTGGGGCGACCTCACTGCCCGCATTCCTCGCAACCGCGGGCAATCTCAATCTGAATCAGCGCAGGCTGCTGGTCGAGCAGGCGATCGTGCTGCTGGAACAGAATTACGTGCACCTGCCGTTGAAGGCCGCGATGCATTCGGTCAATCCGGTCCAGCGCCTGCGGGTGATGCGCGCGCGGATGGAGCGCCAGACCAGCCAGACAATGGAAGCCGAATGGCTGTTCCACCGGCAGATGTCGAACATCTTCCATTCGGTCCGGGACTTGCACACGAATTACCTGCTACCCGCGCCGTTCGCGGGCAAGGTCGCGTATCTGCCGTTCATGATCGAGAAATGCTTCGAGGGCAATACCGAGCGCTATCTGATCACCAAGATGGTCGCCGGCTACACCGCGCCGCAATTCGGCCCGGGCGCCGAGGTGACGCACTGGAACGGTACGCCGATCGCGCGCGCCGTCGCCCTCAACGGCGCCCAGTTCGCCGGTAGTAACGAGGCGGCCAACCTCGCTCGCGGGCTGGAATCGCTCACGCTTCGGCCGCTGGTAATCCAGGCGCCGCCCGACGAGGACTGGGTGACCGTCAGTTACCTCGGACTCGACGGCTCGTCCAAGGAACTCCGCGAGCAATGGCAGGTGACGAATAACCCGCCGCCCATGGCCGACCTCGACGCGATCAACGCCTCATCCGCGCTGATGGGACTCGACCTGGATTCGGACGAGAAGGCCCGCGCCAAGAAGCTGCTGTACGTTCCCGAGGTGCTGCTCCTCGAGAAGCAGATGAGCGCCGCGGCAGTCGCCCAACCGGCCGCGGTCGATAGCGCGGACATCCCGACGACCATGCCCGGTGTGTTCCGCGCGCGCGAGGTCGCGACCGCTCACGGCAGTTACGGGCACCTACGGATCTTCACGTTCAGCGTGGACGACCCGGTCGGGTTCCGGGACGAGTTCGTTCGGTTGGTGGCCGAGTTGCCGCAGCACGGTCTGATCGTCGACGTACGCGACAACGGCGGCGGGCACATCTACGCGAGCGAGTTCACCCTGCAGACGATGACGCCCGGGCCGATCACGCCCGAGCCGGTGCAGTTCATCAGTACGGCGCTCAACCTGCGGATCTGCAAACGGCACAAGGCCAACCCGGTCGGAATCGACCTCGGGCCCTGGTTCGACTCGCTGGATATGGCGACCGAGACCGGCGCGGTCTTCTCGTCGGCACGGCCGATCACGCCGGTCGAGGGCGCGAACGAGGTCGGCCAGACGTACCACGGCCCGGTCGTGCTCATCACCGACGCCCGCTGCTACTCCGCGACGGACATCTTCGCGGCCGGATTCGCCGATCACCACATCGGCAAGATCCTCGGCGTCGACGACAACACCGGTGCGGGTGGCGCGAACGTCTGGACGCACGGATTGCTCGCCGCGCTGTTGCAACAACCCGCGCCCGTCGACGCCTCAACGCCGTACAAGCCGCTGCCGAACGGTGCCAACATGCGCGTCTCGATCCGTCGCACCCTGCGCGTCGGCGACCTCTCGGGCACCCCCGTCGAAGACCTCGGCGTACGGCCCGACGCCATCCACCGCCTCACCCGCGACGACCTGCTCGCCGACAACGTCGACCTCCTCGACGCCGCCGCGAAGATCCTCACCACCATGCCCGTACGACGCCTCGCCGTCACCGCCACCCTCAGTGGTACGACGGCCACCGTGGAAGTAGTTGCCGACGGCATCGACCGGGTGGACCTCTCCATCGACGGCCGCCCCGTAACCTCCGAAGACATCGGCCCCGACCCCATCACCATCGACCTGGCCAACGTCACCGCCGGCCAAACCCTTCGAGCCGACGCCTACACCACCAACACCCTCACCGCCTCCCACCGCCAAACCCTCTAACCCACACCACCCCAACCTCCGCCTCCCGGCCGCCGCCTCCCCGCCGGCCGGACGCGGACTGCGGCGAACCCGCGCTCGTACCCCCGCCACGGTCGGACGCGGAATGCGACAAGCGCTCGGACCCCCTACGACGGTCGGACGCCGAATGCGGCGAACGCGCGCCGGAACCTCGTCACGGTCGGACGCGGAATGCGGCGTACGGGCACTCGGGAACCTTGCGACGGTCGGACGCGGAATGCGACAAGCGCTCGGACCCCCTACGACGGTCGGACGCCGAATGCGGCGAACGCGCGCCGGAACCTCGTCACGGTCGGACGCGGAATGCGGCGTACGAGCGCTCCGAATCCTGCCACGGTCGGACGCAGAATGCGGCGTGCCGTGGAGGCCGCTGCCAGGGTTGGGCGCGGTATGCACACGCGCCGGCCGATTTGGGGACAACTCTCCCGCGATGTGCCTTGTTGTGTCGCGCGTGTGCAAACACAAGGAGGCACCTCGTGGGAAGGCTTTGCACAGATTGGCTCGGACGTGTGCGGATCAGGTCCTGGTGCCGTGGGCTCGGTGTCCACAGGCGCCGCACCTTGCGTCCGACCACGGCAACGGTTTCCACAGGTGCGCCGCATCTTGCGTCCGACCGTCGCAGGGTTCCCGAGCGCCTGCACGCCGCATTCCACGTCCGACCGTGACGAGGTTCCGGCGCGCGTTCGCCGCATTCCGCGTCCGACCGTGACGAGGTTCCGGCGCGTTCGCCGCATTCCGCGTCCGACCGTCGCAGGGTTCCCGAGCGCCTGCACGCCGTATTTCGCGTCCGACCGTGGTGGGGGGGCCACAGGTGGGCCGAATTTCGCGTGCGGTCGCGCGGGCTGGTCGGTTAGGCGCCGGCGGGGCGGATGAGGGCTTGGTGGGTTGCCGCTAGGTGGTGGTAGGCGGTTAGGACTGGGGTGGGGATGTCGATGTGGTCGATGTGGTTGGCGCCGCGTGGGCCGTAGCCGGTGGGGGTGTCGTGGAGGCGGCGGATTTCGCCGAGTAGGAGTGAGGTGAAGCGGGCCGCGGGCCAGATGACGGGTTGGCCTGGTCCCGCGGAGGCGCCAGCTGGGCCGAGCCAGGGGATGAGGGGGGCATAGCTGAGCAGGCGGGTGCCCGGACGGTCGGCGTATGCCCGGTCGAAACAGGCGTGCGTACGCCGTTGCATGGTCGGATCCTGGACCAGCAGGAACGTCTCGACCAGTCCGCCCGGTACGCGATCGCGTTGCGCCGTGAGCTCTCGGGAGTACGCCGCGTTCTCGCCGCAGTTGGTCGAGCGGTCTTCTATCGCGAGGGCTTCAGCCGGTACGGCGTACTCGTTGCGCAAGATGTCCGCGATGACGTGCGCCTCGGGTCGACCGGTGGTCGCGATGGCCGGGTGCGATCGGCGTACGGCCTGGTAGAGGTGTTCGGTCGAGTGGCCGATGCCGCCGCTGACCAGGATGTGGCGTGTGATGCCGCGGTGGTACGCGTCGGCTGTGACCGCGATCGACTCGAGCACGGCGCTGCCCATCAGCACGATGACGTCGACCGGCGCGGTCAGGTCATCGACGTCGCGGCGCGCGAGGTAGTCCGAGATCAACCGCTGCTCGTCGGTCACACGCCGACTCTAACGACGACCGCTGTTGTCACAAGAGTTCGACGACCGGCAACACCCCGCGTCCCCCAGCGTCCTATGACACGCCGGCGGTTGGTCAGAAGGGACCGATCAACGGCGACACGCCGCGTCACAAGGGCCCGATGACACGCCGAGGCGTGGTCACAAGGGACCGATGAAGGGGGACGCGCCGGGTCACAAGGGACCGATGAATGGCGACGCGCCGGGTTACAAGGGGCCGATGAACGGGTTAGGGGAAGGCGGTGGGGGCGGGGAGGTGGAGGGTTACGCGTTCGCGGAGTTGTTCGCTGAGGAGCCAGAGTTCGTTGGTGGCGGGCCAGTGGGAGAGGTTTTCGGTGTTTTTGGGGGCTTTGGTCCACGTTGAGGTGGAGGCGCCGCCGGTGCCGCGGTGGAGGCAGCTCGGGTAGTCGACGCCGTCGCCGATGTTGTCGGCATACTCCGGGCACACGCCGGCGATGACGAATTTGTTGCCTGAGGCAACTGCGCCTTGCATGCCCCAGACCGGGGAGTTGAAGGCTTCGAGGGCGCGTACGGCGCCGTCGGTGCCGGCGCGGGGTAGGCCGGTCGCTTGGTCGAGGGGCCAGCGGACGATTCGGCCGCCGCCGCGGGTGGTGTGCTCGACCGCGACGAACGAGCCGCCGTGGTCGATCGCGAGGCTGGCGAAACACGGTTTGACGCCGGTGGTGTTGGCGCAGCCGCCACCCGCGTACCAGTAGGCGCCGAGTTGCGGCAGCGCGAAGGCGTGCCAGCGGGCGTGGAACTTGCCGTCCGTACCGAGGCCGACCTCGCCGGTCGACGTGTCGGTCCGCCAGATGTGGGTGAGGTCGAAGACGCGCAGTACCGAACCGCCCGTCGCGACGACCAGTTTGTTGCCCGCCCAGAACAACCCGTGGCCGTGCCCGGCGATGGCGGCGAAGTTGCCGTTGGACGTCGGCTCGACCAGCAACACGTGCCGGTATTTCAGCGTGGCGAGGTCCAGGAACGAGACGCGGATCGCGGTGTCGTCGGCGTTGTGCCAGGACGCGAGTACGACGCGCTTGCCACCGACCGTGCCCGTGGGGGAGGCGTCGCCCGAGCCGGTGACGCCCTGCGGGATCCAGACGTTGAGGTCGTCATCCTCGCCGTCCTGCCAGCAGAAGCCCTGCGGATTGAGGGACGCGGTGATGTACGTCGGATGGCACAACGTGCGGCCGACGCGGTTCGACGCCGCCAGCACTTCCGGTACGCCGACGGGCGCGAGTTGCGGGTTGGCCTCCAGCGCCGCGACGCGTTCGGCGTACGTCGTGAAGGTGGTTCCGGACGTCAACGCGAACCCGGACGCGTCGATCCGCGGGAACGTGGCGGCGGCTTGGGCAGGCGGGGTGATGCCGAGGAGCAGTAACGCGAGCACGGGAAGCAAGCGATTGATCCGCATGTCCTCGATGCTCCAACCAACCAGCCACCCCCGCGAGCCCAGACGGCGAGCCACCCCTGACAACCCATCAGCTAGACGGCGAGCCACCTTTTAACCCACATGAGTAAGACTTGCCGACATGGATCTTCAGCTGACTGGTAAGACGGCCGTAGTCACTGGCGCCAGCAAGGGCATCGGCCTGGCGTGTGCCGAGGCGCTGGCGCGCGAAGGCGCCGACGTGATCGGCATCTCCCGCGACCCCGCCAACCTCGAGGCCGCCCGGCAGCACCTCGCATCGCTCGGCCTCAAACTCCAGGTCGAGGCCGTCGACCTGACTGATGCGGCGGCGGCCCGCCGGGTGCTGACCGCCATTCCCCGCGTGGACATCCTCGTCAACTGCGCCGGCGCCGCTCGTCGTACGCCGCCGGCCGAGCTCGACAGCGCGGCGCTGCACGCGACGATGGACGCCAAGTATTTCACGTATATGCACGCCACCGACCCGGTCATCCGCGGCATGGCCGAGCGTGGTGAGGGCGCGATCGTGAACGTCGTCGGCCAAGGCGGACGCCAGGCCAACCCGCTGCACATCGGTGGCGGCGCGGCGAACGCGGCGCTGATGCTCGCGTCGGTCGGCTATGCCCAGGCGTACGCCGCCCGCGGAGTCCGGGTGAACGTCATCAATCCAGGCATGACCCGTACGTCGCGCGTTGACGAAGGCCTCGAGGCCGCCGTACGCGCGACCGGCCGGACCAAGGAGGACCTGTTGGCCGAGCAGGTCGCCGAGATCCCGATGGGCCGTCCGGGCGAACCAGCCGAGGTGGCGAACGTCGTACTGTTCCTGGCCTCCCCGGCGAGCAGCTACGTCACCGGCGCCATCATCCCAATGGACGGCGCCCGCACCTCAACGATCTAAGGCGAACCGTCGAGCGAACGACAGCGGGCCGGTCCCACAAAGGGAACCGGCCCGCTGCTCAACAAATGCGACTACAGGATCACGTAGTCGATGTCGGCCATGTAGCCGCCAGGGTTGCTCACCTTGATGGTGTTGGCCCCCGCCTTGAGCTGCACCGGCTGGACGGTGACCTGAGGCGTGCCCCAGTCGTTGTCGCCAGTGCCGTGGAAGTTCACCCAGTACGGCGTCGTGTCGTTCACCGTGAGGATGCCCTGCCGGCTGGAATCGCCATCCGTATAAGCGATCTTCAGCAAGTACGTCCCGGCCACCGGCACGTTTAGACCCGTCAATGTGAACGTGCCGTCGCCGCCGATGTTGCCGACCTTGTTACCGCCAGAGCAGGCACCACACCCCGAGACACTGGCATTGCCCGTACAGGGATTGGTGTCGGCCTCAGCCTCGTACTTGACCGGCCCGCCGTTCTTCGACGTAGTCAGCTCGACCGGCGCACTAGCCGCCGACGAACGCGCCGCGCTGTACGCCTTCACCTCGAACTTGTACGCCGTAGCAGGCGTCAGACCCGTCACGGTCGCCTTCGGCGTGGAGACGCGGGCAAGCTCGCGCCCACCGGCGTACACCCGGTACGACGTAGCGCCGGCCGTAGCGTCCCAGGCGAGCGAGGTGGTGGTGCGGCTGACGTCAGTCGCGTGTACGCCGGACGGCTTGCCCAGGGCGCCGAGGTTGTTCGGCGTGATCCGGAACAGCTTCGAGCCGTGCGCAGGAAGAGTCGCGCTGACCTGACCGGTGGTCGAGCCGAGGTTCTGCCCGGCCCACACGTCGCGCACTCGCGCCGAACCGGTGATGCCGACCTCGTCGAATCGACCGGTGACACTGGCGGGGGAGTCGCCGAGGTTGAACAGGGCGACCGTGGTGCTGCCGTCGGCGTTCTTGGTGTACCAGGTCTGCTGCAGCGAGGACTGGCTGACCGGACGCGCGGGCCGGCCGGCCTGGTTGATCGCGATCACCTCGCGGTTGGTCAGCAGCTTCAGGCCGTACGCGTCGAGCTTGGTCAGATCGTCACCGGAGAACAGCGGCGCCGCCTGGATCGCCCAGAACGTCATGTGGCTTTGGCGTTCCGCTTCGGTCAGACCGTCCATCTCGGCGTTGCCGACGACGACCGCGTCGAGGTTGTTCCAGGCACCAGGCCCGGTGTCGTCGATCCACTGCACGACGTCCCACCAGCGCTGCTTCACCGACGCGTCCCAGCGCACGATGGTGTCGCAATAGCACTCCACGTCGGTGTCGATGCGCCAGCCGTTGGAGTTGGCCTTCCAGTCATCGACGTACTTGTGGCTCATCGACCAGGAGAGCGTGTAGAGCATCTCGCGGCCAGACGCCTGCACCGAGCGGTACCAGGCCTCGACGTCCTCGCGGTTGTCGTAGTTCTCGCCGCCGCGGAACGAGCCCGGGCCGACACCGTCCATCTTGATGTAGTCGACTTTCCAGTCGGCGAAGGTGTTCACGATCGAGTCCACGTACTTCTGCGCGCACGGGCTCGCGTAGTTGATCTTGTACGACATGTCCCAGCCGTTGGTGGTGCGCAGATCCGGGTACACGAGGTCGCGGCTGAAGCAGTCCGTGGTGCCGTAGACCGGCATGTTGCCCTCGTTGTAGACGTCCTTGCCGAGACCAACGACCGTGTAGATGCCGAACTTGAGCCCGAGTGCGTGGATGTCCTCGCCGACGGCCTTCATACCGCGCGGGAAGCGCTTGGTATTGGCGACCGGGCGGCCCCACTGGTCGCCGCCGAGCTGCCAGCCCGCGTCGATGTTGATGTACTCGTAGCCGAACGGCTTGAGCTTGGTGGCCATCGCCTGCGCCTGGGCCAGGATGTTCTTCTCGGTGATGAAGCTGCCCGGACCGTCGGGGTTCACCCCCGGGTAGTTGGTGGACTGCAGACTCCAACTGCTCCAGCCCATGTACGGCTTGGCCGCTGCCGGGCCGGTCTCGGCGGCAACGGTGGCGGCGGCGGTGGCGGCAGTGGCCGCGGTGGCGGGGTCGACGGCCGGAGCGGTGACGGCCTGCGGCACCTGAGCCGATGCGGCAGGAACGACACTCGCTGCGGCCGTCAGCCCGGCCGAGGTCAGCACGGCCGGCACCAGGGCGGCCGCGATGGCGGTGGTCAGGCCGAGCCGAAGCCTGCGGCGGCCCGGTCCGGAACGTGGGGATTTGTGGGGCATGCGCTCAATACCTCCGTTGTGTCCAGGCGGTAGGGCGACTGTAGGGTCAGTTACTTTCTATCGTCAAGTAATACCTCCGTAACATCCTGAGACGGAAGTGCAACGATCCCCGGCCAACATCGCCGCCGGTCCTCGCGTCCTAGTTGCCATAAGGGTTCGCGAGGGGGTCGCGGACTCATCAATGATCTGGAGGGGATCCGTATTACCAGCCATCAGCAGTCTCGCCGTGCCGCTTTCGTGGCGGCCGGTCTCGCCGCAGTACTCGCCGGGGGAACCGCCGTCGCATCGGCCGTGCCATCGGCTGACAACACCGCCCGTGGCACCACTTTCGCGGCCGCCGCCGAGCCGCAGTTGAAGCTCGTCACCGCGTCGAAGTCGGTCATTCTCGACCGCTACGACGATGGCGTGTACGTCGATCTCGGCACGCATATGGTCGCCGGAGCGAAGCCGTTCGAGCTTCGCGTCAAGCGCAAGTCGTTCAAGGACCCGGTCGTCGTCGAGCAGATCGTCGACGGCAAGGTGAAAGCGCTGCCTGCCGGACTTACCAACAACTACAGCGGTTTGCCGGGCTTCAGCCGGCTGACGATTACCGATGCCAAGGGCAAGAAACTCGTCGATCGCTCGCAGGCCTTCTGTCCGAACAACTACGAATCGGCCCGGACCCGTCCGGACGCGCCGGACAAGTCGCCGTACCCCAAGGACTGCTCGCAGAACGGGTTCACCGTCAGCAGCGTGTGGGGCATCCAGTCCGGCTGGACCGCGCCGACCGGGGAGACCGGCACGCAGATCAAGCTCTGGATGGGCAAGTACACCGCGAAGGTCGAGATCGCGCCCAAGTACCGCGCGCTCTTCGGCATCCCGGCGAACCAGGCCAGCACGACGATCAACGTGACCGTGCGCAAGGCGCCCGAAAGCGGTCACGACCGGGTCGGTCAGCGGGTCGCCGCCGAGGACAAGGCGCGCAAGGCGGCCGAGCCGCAGCCCAAGCCGAACGCGAAAGCCCCGACCGGTAAGGACAGCGTGCCCGCCGGCCCCAAGCCGGACCTCGTCGCGCTGCCCGCCTGGGGCGCGCGTATCTCCAAGGGGGACGAGGGAACGCCCACCGCGAATAACGACTTCCTGCAGTTCGCGGCGACCGTCTACAACGGTGGACCGTCGACCCTCGTGCTGGACGGTTACCGCCGCCAGGGCCAGGACCTGATGGACGCCTACCAGTACTTCTACAACGAGAAGGGCCAGCAGGTCGGTCACGCCAAGACCGGCACGATGGAGTGGGACGCGCGCGACGGTCACACCCACTGGCACTTCACCGACTTCGCCAGCTACCGGCTGCTCAAGGCCAACCAGACCGAGATCGTGCGCAGCCAGAAAGAGGCGTTCTGCCTGGCCGCGACCGACCAGATCGACCAGCTCGCGAAGAACGCCAACTGGCACCCGATGAACACCGACCTGCACACCGCCTGCGGCAGCTACAGCTCGCTCGCGGTGCGTGAGGTGCTGGACGTGGGTGCTGGGGACACCTACGACCAGACCCGTCCGGGCCAGTCGTTCGACATCACCAACCTGCCGAACGGCACCTACTTCATCCAGGTGCTCGCCAACCCGGAGAAGCGGCTCTACGAGTCCAACACCACCAACAACATGGCCTTGCGCAAGGTCATCCTGGGCGGCGTCAAGGGCGCCCGGACCGTTCAGGTGCCGGCGCACGACCTGGTCAACTGGAACGGCTGAGCTACCTCTCAGCAGTCCTGAGTTGACCTGAGGGGCCCAGACCACCGCCCTGGTCTGGGCCCCCGAACTCTTGACCCATAGCGTGCCCGGTGGCTACCTTCCTGCTCAGGAAATCGATTTCTCACGCGGGAGGTAGCCACCGTGCGTCTGGTTCTGAGCTTGTTGCTGGCCGCTGGTGTGCTCACTCCCGGCGCGGCCCTTGCCGCCGTGAAAGCACCCGCTGCCGTTGCGGCGAGTCCGGCGGAGAGTACGTTCTTTTCCACCGTTGGGATCGAGCCGGGCGCCACGGTTGGTGCGCCCGCGGTGGGGGACAACCGTGACCACGGCGACCTCTGGCCGTCGTGTTGGTCCGGGGACGACCAGCTCTACACGGCGTACGGCGATGGCATCGGATTCGGCAGCGCTTCCAGCGATATCGGGGTGGCCCGTATCAGTGGTCTGCCCGGCAATCTGACCGGGACGCAGCGCGCGAGTGGCAACGGCGTCGGCCAGGTCTGGACCGCGAACCACAGCCGCAAACCGACCGGCATGGTCTGCGTCGGCGGTCATCTCTACCTGGCCGTGCAGGATCTCGCCTTCGACTTCGACGACGCACCCGCGGCCACGATCGCGAAGTCGACCGACAAAGGCGCGACCTGGACGTGGGATCGCTCGGCGCCGATGTTCAGCGGCTCGACGTTCACCACGGTGATGTTCCTGGACTACGGCAAGGACAACGCCGAGAGCCCGGACGGTTTCGTCTACGCGTACGGCCTCGACCATAACTGGCGGTTCTCCAACCGGGTGCCCGATCCGGTCGACCTCTATCTCGCACGTGTTCCCGCCGGCAGCATCCAAGACCGGTCAGCCTGGCGGTTCTTCGCCGGCACCGACACGGACGGGCAGCCGATGTGGACGGCCGATATCGACCAGCGCGTCGCCTCCCTGCACGACGATCGGCGGGTCTACCGCGACGTCGGTACGGCGGGACGCGCTCGCGACATGACCACGATCAGCCAGGGCGGCGTCGTCTACAACAAGCCGCTCAACCGGTACATCTACACCTCCTGGACCGAGTACACCTTCGAGTTCTACGAGAGCGCCACACCTTGGGGCCCTTGGCAACGATTCACCCCGAAGGACTTCGGCGGTTACCCGTGGACGCGGACCAAGCACGGCGGCTACGCGACCACCATCCCGTCGAAGTACATCAGCGCGGACGGCAAGTCGATGTGGTTGCAGTCCAACGTCTGCCCTTGCGGCGGCGGCTTCCCGGCCGGCGAGCATTGGGCGTACACCTACTCGCTTCGCCGGATGTCGCTCGAGCCGTCGGTGCCGACGACGCCCGGCAATCCCGTCGACGGCGCCCGCAACCTCGCCCGCGAGGCCGGCACGGTCCCGATCGAACGCGCGATCCATTTCGGTACGCCGATCCTCGCCGACGGCCGTCGCGATCAGAACGAGGACGACTGGAACGACGAGCGCAAACCGCTGAGCTGGTGGGGCTACACCTGGCCGCGGGCGTACAACTTGAACCGGCTCGTCTTCACCAGCGGTACGACATTCGGCGACGGCGGCTGGTTCGGCGCGACTCCCACGGTGGAGGTGCGGCGCAACGGGGTGTGGACGCCGGCGACCGGTGTGCGGATCACGCCGGGTTATGCCGCCGGGACGAACCGGACGTTCGTGCTCGGCTTCGACGCGACCACTGGGGACGGGATCCGCCTCATCGGCGTACCGGGTGGTTCCCAGACGTTTACCTCGATCGCCGAGCTGGAGGTCTACCACGCCACGGCCGTCACGGACTCGGGGTTCGAAGCCCAACCGGCCGGCGCGATCGCCGTGCCCTGGGAGGGCGAGGGCCCCGGTCAGAAGGGGATCGACCGGGGCCTCGGCTTCGCCCAGCAGGGCTCGAACAACGCGTGGATCCACACCAGCGGTACGGCGTGGAACGCGATCAAGCAGGTCGTTGCGGTGAAGCCCGAAACGAACTACCGCCTGACCGGATGGGTGCAGAACTCGGGCAATTTCGCCGACGGCTTCTTCGGGGTTCGGGCCGGGTCAGCGACGTACGCCGAGACGCGGTTCGGCGCGGCGGCGTCGTACGGGCCGGTGACGGTGGACTTCAACTCCGGGGCGAACACCACGATGACGGTCTTCGCCGGGTACTGGGCACCGAACGCCGACTCCTGGCTCCGCCTCGACACCGTGACACTCGTCCCGCGTTAGCCGGATCGGTGTCGGCTCGATGGATAGCCTCACCGGCGGCTGACGCCAGGGCGAGCGGGTGGCGACCGGGCGGAGGACCAGGCGGAGGCGGCCCGAGCGCGCGAGTTTGATCGCGATGACCAGCGTCGCGGCGGCCGGGATGAGGCCGGCCAGCAACAGGCTGATCCGCGGTCCGGCATGTTCGGCCACCCAGCCGACAGCAGGTCCACCGAGCGCGCCGCCACCGATGAACACGAGCATGTAGACGCCCATCACGCGGCCGCGCATCGCGTCGGGAGTGGTGAGCTGGACCATCGACTGCGCGACGTTCAGGAAGATCAGCGTCGCCAGGCCGAGCGCCACCAACAGCGGCAGGAACGCCCACTGTGACGGCGCGAACGCGGCGGGCACGTCGGTGACGGTCAAGGCTGCTGCGACCGTGACGAGATTGCGCAGTCGTGGCGCGTGCCGCCGCCGGGCCGAGATCAACGCGCCCGCGAGTGCGCCCAAGGCAACGACCGAGTTGAGCAGACCGTAGCCCTCGGCACCCGAGCGGAAGACCGAATCCGCGAAGGCGGCCAGCGTCACCGGCAGGCTCATCGTGAAGAAGCCGAAGATCCCGACGAGTACGACGGGCCAGAGCACGGCCGGTTCGCTGGCGACAAAGCTGAGGCCGTCGCGCAAGCGCACCGAGACGCCCGTACGACGTGGGGCTCGTGCGCGCAGCTCGCCGTCCCGGATCAGCAAGAGGGCGGTGATCGAGCCGAGATACGTGGCGGCGTTGACCCCGAACGCCCAGCCGGTGCCGACCACCCCGATCATCGCGCCACCGATGGCCGGGCCGATCAGGGCGCCGAGCTGGAATGTCGACGAGACCATGCTGATCGCGTTGCGGACGTTCTCCCGGCCGACCATCTCGTTGACGAACGCCTGCCGGCTCGGGTTGTCCACCGCGGTCGCGATGCCGAGGCCGAGCGCCAGCAGGTAGACGTGCCAGACCTCCACGTTGCCGGTGAGCGCCAGTACGGCGAGCGCGGCGGCGAGCAATCCCATCGAGCTCTGGGTGACGAGCAGCACCAGGCGCTTGGGGAATCGGTCCGCGATCAAACCGCCGAACAGGCCGAGGAACAACGTCGGCAGGAACTGCAGGGCGGTGGTGATACCGACGGCCGTGGCGCTGCCGGTGAGGGTGAGCACCAGCCAGTCCTGGGCGATGCGTTGCACCCAGCCGCCGGCCGAACTGACGAACAGGCCGATGAGGAAGAGCCGGAAATTGCGGATTCGCAGGGAAGTGAAGGTTTCGCGCCAACCGGGTCGTTGCCCGGTGGTCGTACGGGGATGAGTGTGGTCGTCGGTTGGCTGGACGGTTCCGGTGGCCCGGGTGGTCAAGGCAAGTCCCTCGATCGTGGATTGGCTTCGGTATCCACCTTCACCCTTGTCCGGTCAAATGCGAAGGACTATCAGTGGTATTAGTCTTATAACGTCCCGCAATGAGAGGTGCCGATGGCCAGCTACGACCCGGAACAGTTGCGCACGTTTCTCGCGGTCGCGCAGTCGCTCAGTTTCACCCAGGCCGCGGAGCGCCTCGGCATCCGTCAGCCGACGGTCAGCCAGCACATTCGCAAGCTCGAGCAGGCGGTCGGGCGGCCGTTGTTCGTCCGCGACACGCGGACCGTGACGCTGACGGCCGACGGTGACGCGATGGCCGGTTTCGCCCGGACGATCCTCGCGGCGCACGAGCAGGCCGTCGGCTACTTCACCGGCTCGGAGTTGCGCGGGCGGCTGCGGTTCGGCGTGACCGACGATCTCGCGCTGACGCCGTTGCCGCGCATCCTGCGGGACTTTCGCCAGCTCTATCCGCGGATCGACCTCGAGCTGACCGTTGCCCAGAGCCCGAATCTGCTTCGCCGGGTCGAGTCCGGCCATCTGGATCTCGCGTATCTCAAGCAGAACGTCGGCACGACGTACGAGCCGAACGGCCGGCTGGTCCGGCGCGATCCGCTGGTATGGGCGGGGATCGAGGGGACCCGGATCGGCCCGGAGGATCGGGTGCCGCTGGTGGCGTACCAGGCGCCGAGCCTGAGCCGATCGCTCGGCGTGCAGACGTTGGAGCAGGCCGGCCGGGCGTGCCGCATCACCTGCATCGTCAAAGGCGTGAACGGCGTGCTCGCCGCAGTGCGAGCCGGTCTCGGCATCGCGATCTTCGCCCGCAGCCTGATGCCGCCCGACCTGGTCGAACCACCACCGAGCGCGGGCCTGCCCGAGCTGCCGCCGGTCGAGCTCGTCCTGATCACGAACCCGCGGGTCGCGAAGGAGCCGGCCGAGGCGCTGACCTCCGCCATCCTCGGCACCGCCGTCAAACCCTTGGAGCCGGTTACGGGATAAGAGCGTCGCCCCGAAGCACCAGCAGCACGATATCGACCGCCGCCACCGCGATCGTCAGCAGGAACGGCGCCCGCCGCCAACTCGCGATGACCACCAGCAGTACGGCGACCACGCCAAGCGTGATCCACCCCGCCAACCCAATCGCGCCCGCGGGCGCCACGACCAACAACACGGTCGCAACAGCCAGCGGGATCGGCGCCACCAACCGCGCCGCGCCACCGAGTCGTTGCGGCCAGCCCCGGATTCCGGTGGCGAGGTCGTCGGCAAGATCGGGTACGACGTTCGCGAGGTGGGCGCCGATGCCGAGCAAGGCGGTCGCGGTCATCGCCCACCAAGGCGCCCACGCGTGATCCGGGGGAGTGCCGAGGGTGACGAATGACGGCAGCAGGCCGAACGCCACGGCGTACGGGAGCCACGAGACGACCGACGACTTGAGCCGCAAGTTGTACGCCCAGCCCGCGATGACGCCGACCAGGTGCGCCGTACCCGCAAGCCATCCGCTCGCCAGCGAAAGCGGTACGCAGGCGACTAACGCGATCACCGCGGCGGTCCATACGGCCCGACGACTGATGAGGCCCGACGCGATCGGCTTGTCGGCACGGGCGACCGCTTGATCCCGCTCCGCGTCGATCGCGTCGTTGCTCCAGCCGATCGACAACTGGCCGGTCAGCACGGCGGCCCCGACGTACACACAGCCGAGCGGATCGCGCCCGGCCGAGGCGGCGACAACTGTCACCAAAGTGGTCACGGCGATGGTCGGACCCGGGTGACACGCCCGGGCGAGGCCGGCCAGGGCGCGCGGAATGGCACGCTTCACGTCGCTTGTCGCCGCCACCGGACATACGATGCCACGATGACGCGCATTGCCGCGGTGCACGGCGCGCTGCCGCCGAATCGCTATCCGCAGCATGAGCTCACCGATGCCTTCGCCACGCTTTGCCTGCCCGACGGCGCCAGTCACGGCGTGCTCAAACGCGTGCACGCGAACGCCGGCGTCTCCTTTCGCCATCTGGCCATTCCGCTCGACCAGTACAAGGCGCTGAAGGACTTCGGCGAGGCGAACGACGCGTGGATCGCGGCCGCCGTCGACCTCGGTTCGGAGGCGGTCGCGGGTGCGCTGGAGGCGGCCGGGCTGACCGTTGCGGACGTGGATCTGCTGATGTTCACCACCGTCACCGGGGTTGCCGCGCCATCGATCGACGCGCGGATCGCGGGCCGGCTCGGGCTGCGCGAGGACCTTCGCCGGTTACCGCTGTTCGGTCTCGGTTGCGTCGGCGGCGCGGCCGGGATCGCGCGGGTGCACGACTACCTCAAGGCCTGGCCGGACCACGTCGCCGTACTGCTTTCGGTCGAGTTGTGCTCGCTCACGCTGCAACGCGATGACGCCTCGATGCCGAACATGGTCGCCAGCGCGTTGTTCGGCGACGGCGCGACCGCGGTGGTGATGACCGGGTCGGACCATCCCGCGGCGGCTGGGCCGTCCGTGGTCGCGACGCGCAGCCGGCTCTACCCCGACAGCCAGCGGGTGATGGGCTGGGACATCGGGTCCGGCGGATTCCGGGTAGTGCTCGGTGCGGATGTGCCTGATGTCGTCCGGCAATACCTCGGCGATGATGTCCGCGGGTTCCTGGCGGACCACGACCTGACCGTGCCCGACGTCACCGCGTGGGTCAGTCATCCGGGTGGTCCGAAAGTGCTGGACGCCGTCCAGGCGGCGCTCGAGTTGCCGCCCGGCGCGCTCGACCTGACCTGGCAGTCACTCGATGCCGTCGGCAACCTTTCGTCCTCGTCGGTATTGCAGGTGCTCGGCGCGACCATGGCTGCCAAGCCGCTCGAAGGCACGCCGGGTGTGCTGCTGGCGATGGGCCCAGGTTTCTGTTCCGAACTCGTTCTGCTGGAGTGGTGATATGGAGACCTCCCTGCTGCTGTACGGCGTACTCGTGGTGCTGGTCGGTTTCGAGCGTGTCGCGGAGCTGGTGGTTTCGCTGCGCAACGCGAAATGGAGCTTCGCCCAGGGCGGCGTGGAGTCCGGCCAGGGGCACTACCCGTTCATGGTGGTGCTGCATACCGGGTTGCTCGCTGGGTGTCTGGTCGAGGCGATCCTGGCGGACCGTCCGTTCATCCCGGCGCTCGGCTGGATCATGCTCGCGGTCGTGGTGGCGTCGCAGGCCCTGCGTTGGTGGTGCATCACGACCCTCGGGCATCAGTGGAACACGCGCGTCATCGTCGTACCGGGGCTGCAGTTGGTTGCCAAGGGCCCCTATCAGTGGATGCGCCATCCGAACTATGTGGCGGTCGTTTTGGAAGGCGCCGCGCTTCCGCTCGTGCACACGTCCTGGATCACCGCCGTGGTCTTCACCGTGCTGAACATCCCGCTGCTCGCGGTCCGGATCCGTACCGAGGAAGCCGCGCTGACCCTCGCGGCGGCTAGATGATCGACCTACTCGTCGCGGGCGCCGGTCCGGCCGGAGCGGCCACGGCCATCAGGGCGGCACTCGCCGGACTCCAAGTGGTCGTGGTCGAGCCGCGTCGTGGCCCGATCGACAAGGCCTGCGGCGAAGGTATCGCGCACAGCGCCGTGCGGGATCTCGCCGGCCTCGGGGTCGAACCGGCCGGGCGCCCGTTCCTCGGCATCCGCTATCTCGACTCCTTCGGGCACGAGGTGGACGCGCTCTTCCGCGACGGACCCGGCCTGGGCGTACGTCGTACCGTGCTGCAAACCGCGCTCAGCGATCGCCTGAGGGAGCTGGAGATTCCGGTCATTCCCGGCCGGGTCGAGGAGCTCGGCCAGTTCAAGGATCGCGTCGAGGCGGCCGGGATCAAGGCGCGCTACCTCGCGGCGGCCGACGGGTTGCACTCGCCGATCCGCCGCCGGCTCGGTCTGGAGGCGGCGCGCGCGGGATCGGCGCGGCACGGGCTGCGGCGGCATTTCCCGATCGAGCCGTGGACGGATCTGGTCGAGGTTTACTGGTCACCGATCGGCGAGGCGTACGTGACGCCGGTGGCGGATGACCTCGTCGGGGTGGCGATACTGACCACGGAGCGGAGGCCGTACGACGAACTCCTGCGGGCCTTTCCGGCCTTGCGGGTAAGGCTTTCCGGGTCCTTGCGGACGGCCGGGCCGGTGCTGGGTGCGGGGCCATTGCGGCAACGCGTGCGGCGTCGGGTGTCGGGCCGGGTGCTGCTGGTGGGGGACGCCGCGGGGTATGTGGACGCGTTGACGGGGGAGGGGATCGCTGTCGCCTTGCGTACGTCGGCTGAGCTGGTTCGCTGCGTGCGGGCGGATCGCCCGTTGGCCTACGAACTCGCCTGGCGCCGCGCGTCGTGGGAGTGCCGCCTCCTCACCGGAACGCTGCTCTGGGCCCGCAACCGCCCGTTCCTGGCCCCGCGGATCGTCCCGTTGGCCACCCGCCTCCCCACCACCTTCACCAACATCGTCAACCGCCTGACCTGACACGCGTCAGTTCTTTGCGTTCATTCGTCGCAATCTGCCCTCTTCCGGCCGCCGACCTGCACCGGTGCGCTGTGCTGAGAGGGCAGATTGCGACGAATGAACGCAAAGGAGGTTGGGAACCGGCTGTCGTTTTAGGGCCTCTAACGCTGACCGGATTCGATCGGGAAGCGGGACTTGGTGCGGCCGGCTGTGGCTGGCTGTTTCTGGTTGTGAGGAACCTATGCGGAGGTTGGACTGATGAAGCTTCGAACTGGCCTGGTGTTCTCCGCCTGTTTGGCGTTGACCTTGACCGGGTTGCTGGCGGCGCCCCAGGCCCAGGCGCGGGATATGGCTGAGGCGGCGCCGGACGTACGGGTCGCCAGTTACAACGTGAAGGGGTGGCATCTGACCGTTGGCGGGTTCGACGGTCGCGTGCGGATGCGCGAGTCGCTGAACCGGATCGAGGCGAAGGGGATCGGAATCGTCGGCTTGCAGGAGTTCGAGTCGCCGCAGGCCGAGGTGGTCCGGAATGACGGCACCTGGGATCTATACCGGGCTGACGCCAACAGCGAATACGCCGGCGGCAACTACGGCGGCAACGCGATCATGTGGAAGGACCACGCGTGGGACCTGATGTCGTCCTTCCAGTTGCATGCCAAGGTCGGTAATCGCCGCGAGCTGCACATGCCGATCGTGGTGCTGAAGAACACCGCGAACGGCGAGCGCGTGGCCGTGATGAATGTGCACAACCCGAGTGGCGCGGATGCCGCCGACTGGCGTGCCGCGCTTCGGCAGCTCGAGCGGGAGAAGATCCGCGAGCTGAAGGCCAACCACGACCACGTGCTGCTGCTCGGCGACTTCAACGAGAACGAGGCGGCCGCCTGCTTCTTCACCACCAACGAGGTGATGAAGGCCGCGACGGGCTACAAGGCGAACGCGAACGGCTCCTGCCCGGTGTCCGGCTACCCGGGCGTCGACTGGATCTTCGGTGCCGGTCAGATCGGTTTTGCCGGTTGGGAGGTCGATCGAACCTTCGAAGAGCGCAACTGGTCCGACCACCCGTTGGTGTCGGCGTTCTACACGTACAACTAGCAGAACGGCCCGGCGCCCACGAGGGGCGCCGGGCCGGTGCTGGAGACCCGGCATCCTGGTGAAAGCCGGGGCCCGCTGGTGGACCCAGCATCCTGGTGAAAGCTGGGGCCTCCATCCACCGGTTACCCGGTGGGGCTCTGTGGGTATAACCCTGCCAGCGCGATGTTGCCGGTCTGTTTCCCGAATGTGAATCTTTTCGCATGAGTCGGGAACGGCCACGAAACCTGCGACTCAGGCGCATAAGGCCCTTTACGCCATGGCGGCGGGCTGCTGCTCGAGGGCGCTCTTGATGTTCAGCAGGAACTGCTCCTGTACGGACGCATCGCCGATCGTTCGCTGGAAGGCTCTGCACTCCTGATGTCCGGTGGCGAATTCCACCGTCATCTCGCGCGTCAGCCGGGTCCCACCAGGCACCACGGCAAAGTCGTACGCCACCTGGGCGCTGACGCCGCGCCATCCGTACCGGTCGGTCGCGACGGACCAGCGCACGCCCCACTCGGCCCGCGTCACCACCCAGTCGGCCGAGAACATCTCGCCACCGGCCATCACCACCTCGGTGATCCGTTCGCCGGCCTCGCAGGAATGGTCCGCGGCACCGCGCATGTGCACCGTGAGCGGATGAACCCGCTGGACGTTGCGCGGCATCGTGATGAAGAAGTAGGTGTCATGCGGGTGCCGGGCGACGACGATGTCGTTCCGGGTCAGGACAAGTTCGTTCATGCTGGAAATCTGCTCCGTTGCGCGGACGGGCCAGGCGTTCGCCGCAGACTACTCCTTGACCACTTGATCACTGGTCCTCAGTGCTGCCTCAGTGCGCGGTGCGGACCGCTTCGATCTGGAGTTGCAGGGCGAGCCGCTCGCGCGGATTCGCCAGATCGAGCCGGGTGATCTCGCCGATCCGCTTCATCCGGTGCCGCAAGGTGTTGGTGTGCAGGTGCAACTCGCGGGCCGCCTGCTGCGGTTGTCCCGGGTATGCGAGCCAGGCCGCGAGCGTGGCGACGTAGTCCGTGCTCTGAGCGATGTCGTGCCGCAGCAACGTCGCGAGCGGCCCATCCATCTGGCTGGTGTCGAGCGCACTCACCGCCCTGTGCACGGTTAACGCGTGCCACGCCTGCTCTACGCGAAGTGCCGGGCCCGGGACCTCCTCACGTCGTACAAGACCTAGTAGTTCCACCGCCTGCGTACGGGACGTCGGGAGATCCGCATGGCTTCGGGCAATCCCACCCGCTGCCGCGACCGTGCCGGGTGCTTCTTTGGCTAGGTCGATCACTAGTTTCCGGAGCCACTTCCAGGAGCCGGGGCCGTCTGCGTCGCTTACTACCGCCAGTACGACGCCGTCGAGGTCTGCCAGGGCAGGCTCGTTCCAACCGGCACGACGTCCTGTCGTGTCCCAGAGGTCTAGCTGCTGCGGTACGTCGTACCCGGCGGGGAGATCGAGTGCGACCACTCGCCAAGGTTGTGGCGATAGGCGGACCTCAGGCGTGCTGTCGGGGGAGAACTGGCGTAGGACCGTACGGAGGCGGTCGATCGCGCTACGCCGGGCCACGTCGGCTTGAGCGCGTAGGCGGAGTAGGTGGAGGGCTAGGACGGAGGCGGCGTGGCTGAGTTCGTTGGTGACCTCTGGGCTAACCGGGCCGTTCACTACCGCCCAGATCGAGCCCAGCCACTCACCACCGGCTCGAACCGGCACAACCAGTCGGGGCCGGATATTCGGTCCCTCGGGCACCAGGAACGGCTCACTCGCTTTGGCCAACTGCCGGAAGACCCCACGCGCTCGGTAGTGCGTGATGATCTCTGGCGGCACCCGGCGGCCGACGATCGTGGAGATTCGTGTGGGGTCTGTGAGGTCCTGCCCCGAGGAGTAGGCCAGCACGCGCGATTGGTTGTCCTCGATCGTCACTGGCGCGTCCACGATCGCTGCAGCCGCGTCAGCCAGTGCGAAGAGCTCCTGGTGGACCCCGGCGTCACCGGCGGCAGGGGAGTCTGGAGCCGCTGCGCGATCTATGACGCCTCGAAGCAGCCAAACCAGGTGTGCCCAGGACACACCCGGCCTTAGCGCCACCAGCGTGAGTAGCCAGCGATCGGCCGTCTCAGCGACCTCGGGATGCTCCGCGAGGCCTGAGCGGATGACGACGCCTGAGGCATTACCGGCGGCACAACGCTCGATCAGCTCCTTGGCCTCCTCGACGTTGCGCAGGCCGAGACCGAGCACCAGATCACCCCGCTGACCGGTCGCGGGCTCCTGCGGATCGGCCAGGAACACGTCCCTGACCTCGGCATCTCCCTTGCCTTCGGTGACCACCTGGAACAGCGCCGTACCGATGGCGGTGATCAGGTCGGGTGCTGAGATCATGAGGTTATTGTGCGCAGAGCACAATCATTCGCGCCACCAGTGGTGCGATCACACCATGACAGGGCCTGCTGAACGGCCGCACCATCGTTCCATGGTCGCTGCCTCTCAGTTCCAGGTTCCCGAGCGCGTCGCCGTCATCGGCGCCGGCATGGTCGGTCTCTCCACCGCATGGTTCCTCCAGGAGCGCGGTATCCACGTCACGGTCCTCGATCGCGAGGGTGTCGGCGCTGGTGCCTCCTGGGGTAATGCGGGCTGGCTGACCCCTGGACTGGCGACACCTCTGCCGGAGCCGGCGGTGCTCAAGTACGGCGTACGGGCGGTCATCAGCCCCTCCTCACCGGTGTACGTGCCCCCAAGCGCGAACCCGAGGCTGTTGTCCTTCCTCACCCGTTTCGCACGGAACAGCACCGCCGGCCGGTGGAAGACCTCGATGGAGTCCCTGGTCGGGATCAACCGGATCGCCCTCGCCGCGTTCGACGCGCTGGGTGAAGCCGGGGTCGAGGCCAAGACGTACGAGGCGAAGTCCTTCCTCGCGGCGTACCGCACCGAGGCCGAGCGCGCCGTCCTGCTCGAGGAGATCGAGCACATCCACGCGGCCGGCCAGGGCATCGAGTTCGAGGCCATCACCGGTGACGACGCCCGCGAGATCGAGCCGTCCCTGTCGGACGAGATCGGTGCCGCCATCCGGCTGCACGACCAGCGCTTCATCAACCCGGGCGAGTACGTCCGGATGCTGGCCGAGTCCGTCGTCGAGCGTGGCGGCGACATCGTCTCCAACGCGAACGTGGCCGACGTGGTCGACGGCATCCGCGACGTGCGGGTCGTGCTCGCCGACGGCGCGACCGGGTCGTACGACGCCGTGGTGCTCGCCACCGGCGCCTGGCTCGGCGGTCTGGCCCGCCGGTTCGGCGTGAAGACGGTCGTCCAGGCCGGTCGCGGCTACAGCTTCAGCGTCCCGATCGAGCACGTGCCCGCCGGTCCGGTGTACTTCCCGGCCCAGCGCGTCGCCTGCACGCCGCTCGGTGACCGGCTCCGGATCGCCGGGATGATGGAGTTCAAGCGGCCCGAAGCCGCCCTTGATCCGCGCCGGATCGAAGCGATCGTGAACGCGGCCCGGCCGCTGTTGCGCGATGCCGATCTCGACGCCCGGACCGACGAATGGGTCGGTCCCCGCCCTTGCACGCCGGACGGTCTGCCGCTCATCGGCGCCACGGCGTCCCCGCGGGTCTACGCCGCGGGCGGTCACGGCATGTGGGGTATCACGCTCGGACCGGTCACCGGTCAGCTGCTAGCCGAGACCATGACCACGGGCCGGCGCCCTGCCGAGCTTGCCCCCTTCAACCCGCTGCGGTAGTTCAAGCGCGCGGGTAGTGCGTCCGGTTGCCCCGATCCGGACGCGCTTGCCGACGAGACTCCCGGACCCGCCCCTGCGGGGCCCGGGAGTCTCGCCGCGTTTGGCCCCGGTTACAGGTGCTTGTGTCCCGTGTTCGAGGTTCTTCAACGGTTGGCGGCGCCCAGGCACGCACCTCGCGGCGTTGGAGAAGCAGCCACGATGAACCCCGCATCGAGGCAGCTTCTCCGCCTTGCGATGCACGCACCTGGACACAGCCAACCGTCAAACAACCTCAAACACGGGACACAGGATGAGCGATGACGCCGTACGACGCTGGTTCCTCGCGCCGGACGAGCGGGGGAATCCGGCGGCCGAGATCGACCAGCTGGGCGAGGCCGGGGAATCCTGGGTCGAAGGCAACCTGGTGCGGCCGCTGATCCACGGCGCCACCTACTTCCGCCGGTTGTACGACGAGTTGTGCGAGCTCGAGCCGGGCGACCATGTCTACTTCACCGACTGGCGAGGCGATGCGGACGAGCTGCTGCTGCCGGATGGCCCGACGGTCGGCGATGTCCTGTGCGACGTGGCCCGTGCCGGTGTCGAGGTGCGCGGGCTGCTCTGGCGGTCGCACTCGGACCACGTGCAGTTCAACGCCCAGGAGAACCAGCGACTCGGCACGGAGCTGAACGAGGCCGGCGCCGAGGTGCTGCTCGACCAACGCGTACGACGCCTCGCCTCGCACCACCAGAAGCTGTTCGTGATCCGGCACCGCGGCCAGCCCGAACGCGACGTTGCCTTCGTCGGCGGTATCGACCTGAGCCACGGTCGCCGCGATGACGCCGACCACGCGGGCGACCCGCAGACCGCGCCGATGGACCCGCGGTACGGCGATCGCGCGCCCTGGCACGACGCGGCCCTCGAACTCCGCGGACCGGTCGTCGGCGACCTACTCCGCACCTTCATCGAACGCTGGGACGACGGCCACCCCCTCGACCGCCGTACGCCGTACCGGGCCGTCATCCAGCGGCTCGCCCACATGCCGCGCCACCCGGAGCCGCTGCCCGAGGCCTTCCCGGATCCGCCGGTTGCCGGGCCGCACGCCGTACAGGTGCTGCGGACGTATGCCCATAAGCGGCCGGGCTATCCGTTCGCGCCGGAGGGGGAGCGGAGTGTGGCTCGCGCTTATATGAAGGCCTTCGGGCAGGCGCGGAGGCTGATCTACGTCGAGGACCAGTACTTGTGGTCGGCAGTGGTGGCCCAAGGGATCGCTGATGCGCTGGAGCGTTCGCCGGAGTTGCGGGTGATCGTGGTCGTGCCGCGTTATCCGGACAACGATTCGCGGCTGGCGGGACCGCCTGCGCGGTTCGGCCAGTTGGAAGCCCTGCGGGTGCTGCAGCGGGCTGCGCCTGATCGGGTCGGGATCTACAACTTGGAGAACGCTGACGGTGTGCCGATCTACGTGCACGCCAAGATCTGCGTTGTGGACGACGTGTGGTTCACCTGCGGCTCGGACAACTTCAGCCGTCGCTCGTGGACAAACGACAGCGAATTGACCTGTGCGGTCGTGGATTCGACCGCCTTCGGCACGGACGACGACGCGCGCGTGCTCGCTCGTGAGTTCCGCCTAGACGCGTGGGCCGAGCATCTGGGGTTGAAGGGCGACGCGCGCGCGGATCCGGCGTTGAATGATCCGCCTGAGGCCTTCGAGCGTTGGCGCCGGTGTGCCGCTGACCTCGACGCATGGCACGCGCTTGGCGAGCGCGGTCCTCGCCCGCCCGGGCAGATCCGCCACCATCAACCCCAACCGATCAGCCGGCTGGAGTCGATCTGGGCGCGCCCGTTGTACCGCCTGATCTACGACCCAGATGGCCGACCACGCAAACACCGCCGCGAAAACCGCTTCTAAACGCCAGACTCCCCGGCCCGCCAACGCGGTCCCGGGGAGTCCTGAAGCCTGCCGCCCACCGAGCTCAGAGCGCCTGCCGCCTACCTGGCTCAGCGCCCTGACGTCTGCTGGCCTCAGCGCCGACGCCTGCCTGGCCAGTGACCTGGCGTCTGTCCGCTCAGTGAGACTGACGGCTGCGGGTCAGTGCTGGTGACCGGCGTGGTCGCCGTGACCGTGGCCGTGGCCGTCATCGCCGTCGTGGTCGTGACCCTCGTGGCTGGCGATCTGGGCACGGACCTCGTCCATGTCGACCGCGCGAACCTGTCCGATCAGGTCGGTCAGCGCCGCCTCGGGCAGCGCGCCGGCCTGCGAGTACAGCACCACGCCGTCGCGAACAGCCATCAGCGTCGGGATCGACCGGATCTCGAACGCCTGCGCGAGCTCCTGCTGTGCCTCGGTGTCGACCTTGCCGAACGTGATGTCCGGGTTCGCCTCCGACGCCTTCTCGAAGATGGGGCCGAACTGGCGACACGGACCACACCACTCAGCCCAGAAGTCGACCAAAACGATGCCGTCCTTACCGACGACCTCGTCGAAGTTCTGCTGGGACACCTCGACCGTTGCCACTACTACGACCTCCGCACTCGGATGAAAAGTCTTTCCTGCTCCTAGAACAGAACAGCCCGGCCGAATGTTCCCGACGCCCCGGTCAAAGCAGGACCGCCCGCGAGCACAACCGCCACAAGGGCAGACGTGCCCAAAGGCGGCCCGCCGAGCCTCTCACGCCACCCGCCCACCCCAACACACCCCCACGCCGTACAACCTCGCCCCGGACCACCTCGCCCTGGACGACCTTCGCCCGGTCGACCTTGCTCCGACCGAGCGGATCAGACCGGCGCGGTCAGAACAGCGGTGCGGGCGAAACGGCGGCGCCACGGTCAGAACAGCGGCGCGGCCGATTACTGGGCGGTCAGAACGGCGGCCAGGCGCCCTGGACAGGCCTCGGCTGCCGGTCAGACCGGTGGTCAGAACCCGGTGGGCGGTCAGAACGGCATCGTGATGAACGGCGATGAGTAGTCCTTCACCTCCTCCAGGATGGCCGCGGCGTCCTCGGCACTCAGTTCCGCCCGCTCGCGCTCGGCGATCACCATCTGGCGCAGCAACCGGGTCTCGCCGGCCGTCGCGAGGCCGGTGATCTCGGGATGCCCGTTCAGCAGCCAGGCGGTCGCAGCGGTGATGTAGCGCTGCTCGTCGAACGGCGCATACCAGGTGTCGTACGTCTTCTCCTCGCCGTCGTGCCAGTTCCGCCGGGCGATCATCTTGATCGTCATCAGCGCGGCACCCGAGGCCTCAATGGCCGCGACAAGCCCCGCATACGCCTCGGCATACTCCGGATCGGTCGAGAGGTGATAGTTCAGCGGAGTCAGCACGCTGTCGAAGTCGAACCGCCGCAGCCCCTCGGTATGCACACTCGGCGCCGCCGCGGTATGACCGGTGATACCGATCGCCTTCGCCAGCCCCTCCTCCTTGGCCCGGATCGCGGCCTCGAGCGAGCCACCCTTCCCGGTGACCAGGTCGAGGTTCTCCAGATCGCAGACGGAGTGCATCTGGATCAGGTCGACGTGATCGGTCTGCAGCCGTTCGAGCGAACGATTGATCTCCGCCCAGGCCTCCTCCGCCGTACGCCGCCCGGTCTTGGTGGCGAGGAAGATCCGGTCCCGGATCTGCGGCATCCACGGCCCGAGCCGGATCTCGGCGTCGCCATAGTCGGCCGCGACGTCGAAGTGGTTGATCCCGGCGTCCAGCGCCTCCTGGATCGAGGCGTCCGCGCGATCCTGGTCCACCCCACCCAGCGAGGCGGCCCCATAAATCAGCACCGAGCTCTCGTGCCCGAGCCGCCCAAGCCTTCGTTTCTCCATCGTGACCCTCCTGGCGAGCGTGTTTATCACCGCGAGCCTAGCCTTCACACCAGACAGATGAGAGGGTTATCCACAGGGACGACACACCCGAGAATGGTCACGCTGTGTGATCGGTTGTGTCGTTCTTTACCATGTTGTTCGCACGGATTTTCGAAACTGTCGGAGTCGTATGGCATGGTTGCGCGGGCCTGGGGATGTAGGCAGGCATAGGAGAGGAACTATGGCAAGGGCACCGAGGACGTCACTCCCGTCACCGGAGTGTGCCGTTACGACGACAAGACGTAACGGTATGACCGCCGTCGGCGATGAGGGAACCAGATGCTGGTCCCAGGACTCCCGACGGACAATTGCTTGCCGTATTCTCCCGGCTACTGTCCGCACAACTGCTGTTTGAGGGGCGGGGAGAGATGAGTTGGTGGCGCAGCCTGTTGAACTTGCCGCCAAAGGGTGAGCACTGGTCGGACAAACGGCGCCCGAATGGCCCGGTGAACGAGCTCCGTCCAGAAGATGTCGAGGCCGACTGGTGGACGCACCCTGGTGCGCCGGCACCGCTGCCGCCTCGGCAGGCCAAGGGATCCACCGGTCCGCACCGTAGTTCCGGTCCCGCACAGCCTCCCGCCGGTGGCGTGATGGCGCCGCCGCGACGGCCGACGCCGAATCAGCCCACGACCGGCCAGCCCGCACCGGGTCCGGCCGGGCCGCAGCAGCACCGGACGCCGCAGCATCGTGGCGCGCCCGGTCCTGGCGACAGCCGCGCGACCCCGTGGGCGACGGAGCCGGAGTCGTCCTTCACCACCTGGGCACGGCGCTTCCTGCGCGGTCTGGTGGTCGTCGTTCTGCTGCTCGCCGCGATCAGCGGTGTGCGCTCGTGGATCCGCCCGAACAGCGCGCCGCCGGTCGCCGGAAGCGCCAGTTCGACGTACCCGAAGGACGAGGCGCAGGCCGTCGGGACGAGGTTCGCCATGTCGTACCTGTCCTGGGACGAGCTGAACCCGGATGCCCGGCCGGCCGCGATCAAACGCGACCTGGCCACCGGGCTGGACGAGCGCGTCGGCTGGAACGGGCGGGGTCGCCAGGCCGCCGCCGCGGCGTACCCGGGAGAGGTGACCGTCGATCCCGGCGGTGTCGCCGCCCAGGTCGACGTCCGCGTGATGGTCGTGCCGTTCGTCCGCAACGGACGGGTCTTCGTCCGCGGCAAACCGACCTGGCAGCGCATCTCGGTGCCGGTGGCCCGGACGTCGGCACGGGTCGTCGTCAGCGGCCCCCCGACGTACGTCGCCGATCTGCCGGCCGCGCTGCCCGAGAACATGCCCGAGGCAGGCGTGCCGGACGACGACCTGACCGCCGTCACGCTGAACGACGCGAAGGCGTTCTTCGGGGCGTACGGCGAATCCGACGCCAAGGTGGCGGCCGTGACCGCGCCCGGCGCCGCCATTCGCAGCCTGAACGGCTCGGTCAAGTTGAAAGAACTGGCCGACTGGCAGGTCTTCACCGGAGACGACAACGAACGTCACGCGACGGCCGCTGTCACCTGGTCCGGTTCGGGGGACACCACCCTCGACCAGACCTACTCGCTCACCCTGCGGCGGACCGTCGCCGCGGACGGAGCGCAACGATGGCAAGTGGCTGCCGTCGGATGACCACGGTTACAAGGGAGATACCGCAATGATGACTCACCAACTGGTCGCGAGCGTGGTGGAGCTCGCTGCGCCACTCGCCGACAGCAACGTCCCGACGGGCGCGGACTTCAAGGACTGGGTTCTCGTCATCGCGGGGAACATCTTCATCGCGATCCTGGTGCTGCGTTCGATCGGGCACTACTTCAAGCGCGAGTGGGGCGAGCTGTTCGGCCACATCGCCGCGGGTGTGCTGGTCGGCGGGCTGATCTACGCCAACAACCAGACCATCAACGTGCTGAAGGGCTTCTGGACTCTGGTGTCCGGGGGTAGCTGAATGCGTGTCGGCCGTACCCTCACCCATCACTTCGAGATCGAGACCCGGCAGTACGACCTGCTCGGCATCGACCTCGGAGAGGGTGCCCGTCGCCGGATGATCATCTTCGGCGCGGTGATCGTGCTCGCCTGGGTTTTACTGCTGATCCCCATCCTCGGGGTGCCCGGTAAGACCACGATCAGCTTCTACATCGTGCCGCCGTTCGTGATCACGGCGTTCGGCTGGCGGCCGGGCAAGTTCCACGAGCGCCGCCGCCGGGTGACCGAATGGGCGCTCGCGGTGCGTTATGCCCTGCGTTCGCACCGGCCGATCATCGGGCTGGGTGCGCGGGCGGCCGACAAGAGCGAATACCTGCCCTGGCGGGACCGGGTCGCCACGCACAAGGTGGCGAACCTGGCCAAGGCCCGGGTGACTCCCGAATGGGAGCGCGAGGAAGTCGTCGTGCACGACCCGAGAGTCCGCGCCGGAGCGGACATCACGGTGAACCAGCGGGCCCGTCTACTCGGGACGGACCAGCTAGATCGGGTTCGGCGCCGGACCACGGGGAAGAGGCACTGATGAAGATCGCTGACAAGCTCCTGAACCTGGTGGGAATCGGCCGGGATCGCGGCCTGCCGCCACCCCGGCTGGTCGCCATCGCGGACGGCCTGCTCGTGAGCGAGCGCCACGCCGAAGCGTGGTACCTGATCTCCGTCGCGAACACCGACCTGGCCACCGAGGCCGAGCAGGACGCCGCCCTCGACGCCGCGGTGAGCGCGGCCGCGACGATCCTCGGCGACCGGCTCAGCCACCTCAAGGTGGTCTGGGGCCGTTCGACCGGCCGCGACTACATCGACAGCGTCGACGGCCACTACCGCCTCGGCGACCACGAGGCCTGGGCCCAGACCCGCGCCGACCGCATCGACGAGATGCGCATGCCCGAGCGGTACGTCGCACTCGGCGTCCACCTCAGCGACCGCGACCCGCGCGCCACCGCCCAGGTCCGAGGCGCCATCAGCGACGCCCTGGGTACGACGTCGTGGCGGGTCAGCGCCCGCGAACTGGCCCACCTCGACGAGCGCGTCCGCAAACTCGGCCGCCAGCTCGCCAGCACCGTGTGGCGGGCCCACGCCGCGCCGGCCGAGGTGATCTCCTGGCTGGTCAGCCGCGAGATGCACCGAGGCGCGATCGCGGCCCCGAAGCGCGGCCTCATCACCGGCGCCTCGCTGGCCCGGCTGACCTCCGGCCGCGTAGTGCCGTACACCGATCACCTGCGCATCTACGACGCCCGCGGCCAGATCTCGGCATACACGACCGTCCTCGCGATGACCGACTTCCCCGAGGAGCTCGAGACTCCGGGCAACGGGGAGTGGCTGCGTACGTTGAGCGAGATCAAGGCCATCGACGACGACGGCGACGAGATCGACGTGACGGTCGAGGCGTCGGTGCGGTTCCGCGTCCTCACCAAGAAGACGGCCCGCCACCTCGTCGACGAGACCCGCAAGAGCGCCAAGGAGCAGCGTCGTTCCGCCGCGAAGGGCACCGCCGAGGAGACCGCCGACGAGATCGTCGAGACCGAGCGGGTGATGCGCGAGGTCAAACGCGATATCAACCGCAGCGGCCTGACCCTGGTCGAGGACCACCCGCGCCTGCTGGTCAGTGCGGACACCCGCGAAGACCTCGAGACGTACGTCGATGCCGTCATCGCGCACTACGCCGACCGCGGTATCACCGTCGCCGCTGGTGCCGACGAGCAGCGCGACCTCTGGCTCGAGTCCCTGCCCGGCGACCAACTCCGCGTGCCGGACCTCGGGCATGTCCGCGAGTCCACCGCCTTCTTCGGCTCGTGGTTCTGGGGCGGTGCCTCGGTTGGCGACGCCTCCGGCCCGGCCATCGGTTACCTGACCGGTTCCACCCCGGGCCTGGTCCGCTTCGACGCGGCAGCAGGCTCGGCCCTCGGCGACGCGACCACCTCGGTATTCCTCGGCCGATCGGGTCGAGGCAAGACCACTGCCGCGATGCTGGCGGGCCTCGACTCGGCTTTTGCCGGCGCCTGGGTGCCGCTGCTCGACCTCAAGGGTGACGCCGCCGGTGTCTCGGCCGTCGCCTCGGAGTACGGCGTGCCGACCGCGGTCATCGAGATCACGGCCCGCTTCTCCGGTGCCGCCGACCTGCTCCGCGTGCTTCCCGCCGACGACGCGCTGCTGCAGGCGCCGTCCCAGCTGATGCTGCTGCTGCCGCAACACCTGCGCGGAGCGGCCGAAGCCCCAGTGATGGCGGCGACTCGCGCCGAGCTGCAATCACCCGATCCCTCGTCGTGGGGCGTGATCCAGCGCCTCTGCGCCGACGACAACGAGAACACCCGCATGGTCGGTTTCGCCCTGCGCGACCTGGTCGAAACCGGCCTGGGCAGCGTTGTCGCCGGACCGCCGAGTGGTCTGTCCTCCCTCACGACGAACCCGGGCCTCTGGGTCGTCCAGATGCCCGGTCTGACCCTGCCGTCGCCCGAGTCGGCGCCGGAATCGTGGTCCCCGATCGAGCGCGTCGGTATGGCCTGTCTGCGCGGCTGCCTCGCCTGGATGGTCCGCACCACGGGGCGCCGGGAGTTCCGCGGCCGCTCGAAGGTCGTCATCGTGCCCGAGGTCCACCTGCTCACGAAGACCCCCGATGGCGCCTCGTTCCTGGACTACATCGCCCGGGTCGGCCGTGCCCTCGGCGCCTCCCTGGTGCTCGACACGCAGGACCCGGCCTCGATCCTGAAACTGCCCGGCCTGGTCGAGCAGATCACCACCCTGTTCGCCTTCAGCCTGCGCTCCCGCGAACAGGTCGACTCCCTGCTCGAACTCCTCGGCCGCCCGCAGACCGCGCCGTACCAAACCCTCGTCCGCGGCATCAACACCGCCGGCAACGGCAAGTCCATCCGCCACGGTCACTGCATCATGCGCGACCGCTGGGACGAGGTCGCGACCGTCCAGGTCGACATCCCCAGCCAGCGCGTAGCCGACCTCCTCCGCACCACCCCCACCAGCGAACACGCCAACACCCCGGCCCCGGCCCCCACCGTCCAACCCGAGATCGACCCCTTCACCACCGACCTCGAAGACGACGAACTAGAAGCCCAAGCCGCCCTCCACGCCCTAACCAACCTCCACACCGAACCCACCACCGCCCAGGCCAACGCCCACGCGAACGGTCACCCAATGGGCGCCCCAGCGCCCGCTTCGCGAGCCAACCCGGCCACTGGTACGCCGCAAGCCGCCGCCGTGCCGGCCGTCGACCCGACGCGTAGCGGCATGCCAGCGGATGCCTCGGCTGGCGGTATGGCACCCGGGCAACCGGCAGCCGGGCACGAAGCAGCCGCATACGCACCGGGCGGGTACGGCACCGTCGGCCCGATGCAGGCCGGGATGGACCCCCACCCCGAGCCCTACCAGGCCCCCGCCGCCGAGCCGATGCCCGCCGCGACCGCCCAAGCGGCCCGCTACGGCGTAACCGACGACGAGTTCTACGACCAAGAAGCCGACCCGGCCTACAACGAGGCCATGTACGGCGTCTACGACGAAAACCTCACCGACACCGACGCCGACGACCTTACCGACGAGGACGAAGACGACCTCGACGACGACGATGACGACGACCCGGACGACCGCCCCAAGAACCGCAAGAGCTCCGGAAAGAAGGAGCACGTCGCATGAGATGGGCGCGCCGTGCACGAAAAACCCTCTTCGTCCTAGCCATCTCCTTCATCACCACCACCCAACTAGCCCTAGCCGCCGACCCCGACCCCCAACCCACCACCCCCACCGGCTTCGCCGACCTCCTCCCCACCCCCGACCTAAGCCACAGCGACGGGAAGACTCTCTTCGAGAATTACAGCCCGATGGCCTACGGCATCGATTTCGATGCCAGCGTCCGCGACCCGGTCGAAACGGTGTTCAACGGCTATGCGCATCTCGTGATGATGTACATCGTCGCGATTACCCGCGGAGCGATAGCCGTGGGGTGGTGGCTGTTCTCCTTCACGGACATCAAGCCGTTGACTGAGACCGCAACGAGCGCGATCGGAAGCGTGAACACGAACCTTGTCGGGTGGCTGTTGCCCTCGGCGCTCGCCTTCGGTGCGGTCGCCGCATACTCGCAGCGCCGTGCGGGGGGAAGCGCGATGGGGCAGCTGACCTGGGTGCTCGCGGCCGGTGTTATCGCGACTAGCTTCTCGGTGGCTCCGGCCACCTGGTTGGACGGCGTCGATGGTGCGCGGAAGTTCGGCTCCGACGTCGTCGTCGCGACCTCGACCGATGCTTTAGGGGACACGGTCAAGGCGCCGATCGCTTGGCCAGAACCCAGTTTCACCGGCCAGAAAGAAGACAATCTGCTTCGGAAGTCAGGTGACTCGAGCTGGCGCGCGTTCGTGGTGATGCCTTGGTGCGTCGCCGAGTTCGGATCGCTGGCCGCATGCGAACGCTACGGCAAGGCGATCCTCGATAAGGGCACGGACGGTGAGGCGCGGAACAAGTTCATCGACAACGAGTTGGTGGATGCCGAAGGCGGGTCCGACGCTGCCACAGTCCAATGGGCGAAGGGCGAGAATCCCTTCGGTCGTGTCGGTGTCCTCACACTCGGCGCGATCGTTGCAACATTGTTCGCCGCACTCACCTTGAGCCTCGCCTTCACGGCGTTGATGGCCTTTGTGGGTTGCCTGTTGTTGCTGATCATCGGAATGTTCTTCGTCTGTATGTGGATCATTCCAGGGCGTCCACGGCAATGGGGTATGAACTGGTTCGAGGCCTTGGTCGGTCTTGTCCTGCAGTCGTTCCTTGCCATGCTCATCTTCTCAGTGACGCTGACCTTGTTGACAGCGGTGTTCGGGCTGACGGACACACTCGGATGGCTTCCAGTCAGTGGTCTTGCCATCGCAGTGCTGGTAGCAGGTTTCCGGCTGCGGCGAATGGTCGAGAGCATGGCGACGATGATGCGGCCAGGTATGGCCAGTGTTGCGATGGGCGGTATGGCGCGTCGCGGTGCGATGCGCGCGGTCCGCCGGATGATGGGCGCTGTCAACAGCCGTGCGGCGAGTCCCATTCCATCAACTGACCGTGGCCGCGACCGGGCCATGCCGCAGGAGAGAGCGGAAAGGATGTCGAGCGTCCGGGTGTATCGGCAGTCACCGGCACCAGGGATGTCTGCGAAGGGGCTCGGTGGAGCCGCTCGACCGGCCCACGAGTTGCCAGGTGTTGCGGATCGCAGAGCTATCGGCTCTGCGCCTGCCGGTGGAGTCGGCGGTCCAGGTGGACGGAAGGATGCCGCCCTGCATCGCGACTCGCAGGGAAATCGGCAGGGCAGTGACTCGGCCGGGGTGGTCGCCGCTCGTCTGTCTGGAGCAAAGGTCGACGGCGGTGGCCGAGGTGGTCGGCGTGCCGTCACAGTTGGCGCCAGCACAGTGGCAACGTCCGGCCAATCCAGCAAGTCGGATACGCGCAAGGGGCGTCACGTCCGCCAGAACGCGGCGGCGCAGGCGGCAGGCCCGAGGTACGAGCCGCGAAACCAGACCTATTCGGCCAGCTTGCGTGACGGGCCGCCGAAGGCCCATCGCGACCGCCGATCGCGGTCTTCATCGGGGCCACAGCGACGATTCCGGGACTATTCGACGGTGACCAAGGACGGTGTCACCGTCCTTGTCCCTCGAAGTAGGTGACGCGCATGCCTGACAGCAGGGGTGCCGATGACGGAGGTCGCGACGCACAGGCACGTCGCGCTGGCCGGGATCCGGTGGAGAGCCCTGACTCCCCGAGCGGGTGGGCCGACTTTGTCCGCGCTGACTACGAGTACCCAGACGATTTCAAGGATCTGAGTCGGCGGGAGCGGCGAAAGGCTATGCGGTCGTGGCGAAGTGACGACCATGCCAAACGGACGGCGTGGCTTCGTGACAGAAGGCAAGCTGAGCCGGGGAGCCCGGTTGCTGCTGTTGTTGCGGTGCTGCTGCTTGCCATCATCGTATTGGGTATTGGCGGTGGCCTACCGAAGCTGCTCGGCAGGGACGATCCGGATGAACCGGCGGTCGGGCTGTTGACCCCCGCAGTTCCTCTTACATCAGAGGAGCCGCCTGATCTCGGCGGCAGCCCGACCACTCCCTCAACGAGCCAGAGTTCAAGCATTCCTCTCCCACCCGTCGTGACCAGTGGGCCGTCAGGCGACGCGGTGACTGTTGCGAGCCATGTCGTGAACCTGTGGGCGCATGCGTTCTACACGCGCAACCCGGCTGCTGAGACATACGAGGCGTTAGTGGACAAGGTCGCGACCTATCAAACGGCCGAGGTGTCGGACAGCCTGAAGTCTTCAGGAGACCCGACCTATGAAGCGCTTCGGGCCGACGGTGGTAAGTCGGTGGTCGTCGCCGCACCTGTGACGCCGCCGCGGGAGGGATCGGCTCCTGTCGACACTCCGACCAGGATCAGTCGGCTGGTCACAGTCACTATCGATATCACTGGCAAGACAAAGGACCGGATCAAACTGCCACTTTTGGTGACCTTGGTGCCATACGAGGGTAAATGGTTGATCAGCGAGATCAACGGCGGGACAGGCCCGTGATGGGGGCAGCGTCGATGTTTGACATGGATGCAGGGGGCCACGGCTCCTCCAAAGGCCTGGTGATCAAGCTAGCGGCCACCGCCGCGATCGTGGGTGTGCTCGGCCTGGTGATGCTGGCACCCTTCGGAGCGGGTGGTGACACCGCGGTGGCGAGCTGCCCTCCCGCGTGGCCAGGCAACGCCGATGACCCGAAGATAGATGGGAACCTGCGCACGCGCCAGGTCGCTTACGCGAAGGTCATCGACGAGGTTGCCGTGGCACGTGGCTTGCCCGGACAGGCGACATTGGTCGCTCTGATGACAGCACTTCAAGAGTCACAGTTGCAGAACATCAACTATGGCGACAGGGATTCTCTTGGCCTGTTCCAGCAGCGCCCCTCAGTAGGTTGGGGTTCACGCGAGCAGATCCTCGATCCGCGATATGCCGCGGAGGCATTCTTTGGCGGGGCGAAACCTCCCGCTCCTCCCGGCTTGGTCGACATCGACAACTGGCCTTCAATGGCCTATACAGAAGCCGCTCAGGCCGTCCAGGTGTCTGCCTTCCCGGACGCGTACGCGAGACATGAGCGAACGGCACGGTCGATCGCAGCGCAAGCCGGCATCGATGTGCGCCGCGGCGGTGACCCTTACGCGGGACGCGCCGGCGCGAAGCCGAGTGGTGGAACCGGATCTAGCTTGACGTCTGACGACTGTAATGGCGAGTCACTGTTTGCTGGAAAGCCCGTCAACGGAGTCTGGCCTGTTCAACGCGCTTCAGTGGATGATCCGACGTCCAGTGGAAGGATCACGCCGCGCACCGCGCTCTGGATCACCGCTGCCAGAGCCGCGCTGAGCAATTTGAGCATGACCTGTTGGGATGCCCATCTCTGGAACCCTCGGAGTGATCACCCGCGCGGGCGTGCATGCGACTTGATGGTCGGAACGGACGCTCGTCGGTCACCGCCGGCGCGGGCTACCGGCGACCGCATCGCCAACTGGACAATCCAGACGGCGGCGAAGACCGGGGTGAAGTATGTGATCTGGTACGGGCAGATCTGGAGCGCACGGACGGGCGAATGGAAGGCGTACGACGGTGGGGGAGGCCTATACGACACCGCGGACGCCACTGGCGGCCACTTTGATCACGTTCATGTGTCCTTGTACTGAACGAAGTTAAGGTCAGCGGACCGACCGGAGCAGCAGGTTCAGGTTGGTAGCCGACCCTGGTTGTCGTTCGAAGTTGCTTTCTGCGATCTGTATGCGAGTTGGAGCTGAGTATGAATGGTGTCGGTGATGCGGGCGGTCCATCAGGGCTTCCGGTCGGGAACGGTCCGTCGGGTCAGGTGCCTGCTCCGCGCCCCCCAGACTGGGAGGCTCGGACTCCTCAACCGGCCCAGCGAGGCGTAACCGAGAGGGCGCGAGCTGCCTACAGCGGCGCGAGGCTCAGCTCGCGTGCTCTTTTCGTGTCCGAGGTGCTGGCCGCGTCGATCTGGACGCTCTTCAGCTTCATCATCGTCTACTGGGCGTGCGAGGCACTCGACCTACGCGATACGAAGTGGCTGGTCATCTTCGTCTGGGTGTTGTCCGGACTTCTCGCCGTATTGCCAGGTATCGATGGGATGCTGAGCAAGATTCTTCTGGGCGTGCGGTTACCAACCACCGTTGAAGAGGCCAGGATCGGTCCAGTCTGGAAGTCTGCTGCTGCAAAGATCGGGATGGCAGGCCCGCGACACTCACTCTGGATTGAGGACTCCAAGGAAGTCACGACCCCGATCACGATCGGCCGTACGGTTGGAGTCACTCATTGGGCGCTCAACAAGCTTTCGCCCGCCCTGCTGGAAGCGGTAATGGTGCGAGAGCTTGCGTCCCACATGGTGAGTAGGAGTTCGTTGAGCAGGTTGGGGTCTTGGTACTCGATTCCCGCCCGGCTGGTGGCCGTCGCGATCCGGTCTCTGATCAGACTGAGTCGAACTGTGCCGGTGATCGGCTGGGCGATCTTCAGCTTTCTTGTGCTTTCCTACCTTGGCGTTGTGCTCGCAGCGGTGATTTTCTTCGAGGATCCGGTCGGCCCCCTCCTGTACTTGCTACCGCTGCTCGCGCCGCTCGTTCTTGCGGGTGTTCGCCATTGGAACGAGCGTATGGCTGATCGCGCCGCCGCCGATCTTGGCTTCGGGCCGCAGTTGATCGAGGTGTTCTACCTGTGGCAAGCGGAACAGAAAGCCCAGTTCGAGCGCTCGGGCAACGGACAACTGGTGTGGCTCGATAGCAACCGGGTGATCTCGCAGCGGATTCGTGCCTTGGAGATCTATCAGCGCGCACTGACAAGGCCCTGACATATCCGTCGGATCGGATTAACGCCCGGTCGACGGCAGGTCGATGGTGGTTGGGAGGGAGGGGGCTAGGAAGGTTAGGAGGTGGTTGGCCTCGGGGAGGAGGTCGTCGGTGGGGAGGGGGGCTAGTGGGGTTACGCGGAGGGTGGCGTCTGTGCGGGTGACTGTGGCCTTCCACCAGGCGGCTACGAAGCCGTCGATGAGGACGGTGCCGCGGACTATGCCGTTGATGGTGATGATTTCGCGGCGGTGGTCGTTGGCGATCACTCGGGTGCGGTCGGCGTGGGAGAGCAGCAGGTTGTCGAACTCGGCGACGAAACGTACTGGTGCTGGTACGTCTTCGGAGGGCAGCGAGAGGGACGCTAGGTCGAAGAGTTCGCGGCCGTCGGGTGCCGAGTAGGTGCGGAGTTGGGGGCGGAGGCGGGTGAAGACTTCGGTTAGGCGGGTTAGGCCTGACCAGGCTTGGGCGTCTTGGATGCTGGCGGGGCCGAAGGCCTTGAGGTAGCGGAGTACCAAGTCGTCGATTGAAAGTGACGGCGACGGATTGTCTGTGCCTAGCCAGTTGGTGGGGGTGGTCAGGGTTGGTTGGCCGGCTTTGGCCCAGAGGCCGCGTGGGGGGATTTGGACGCAGGGGACTAGGTCTCGGACTGCGCGGGAAAGGAGGGCGGGGTCGTGGCCGGGGTAGGCGTCGGCTAGGGCTGCGGCTAGTTGGGTGGGGTTTAGGGGCGACTCGGAAAGTAGGCGCGTGCCGACTTCGACGAGGGAAGGTGCGGCGGCGGCAGCGGCGGCGACGGGTTTGTTTGACGCGAGGCCGCGGCGCATCACTTCGGCTACCAAGGGGCGGATGGCGAGGGCGTCGTTTGCCTTGACCAGGTGGATGGTGCCGCGCATGAGGACGATCCGGCACACCTCGCGTGAGGTCATGAGGTCGACTAGTTCGTCGGGTTTGAAGCCCGATAGACGTGACCACAGGCCGACATAAGGGGCGAGGGGGGATTGGGACTGCATGCCGACCAAATGGTCGATCATCGCGAGGGCGGAGCCGGTACGGCGTTCGAGCAGGCCTTGCCGGTCGAGCAGCGCGCGGTTGAGTTGGCGAAGGGTCAGGCGGTCCGTCATGAGATGAACCGTAGACGCGAACCGGGCAATGCGAAGGCGAGCAGTTCGTTGCCCTCGGCCTCGACCGACTCAAGCGCCGCACGGGATAGCGAAGTCACCGGCTCGACCTCCAGCCCTTTGTCCCCGCCAGTCCGGACCAGCTTCCACAATGCGGCGACCCGGCCGTCGTACAGCACGGCGCCCCGGCTCATCCGCTCCTCGATCAGTAGTCGGCCGCGCAGGGTGTCGTCGAGGAACCGGGTCCGATCGGCATGCGAGAGCAGTACGTTGTCGAACTCGGGCACGAACCGCGTCGGCGCCGGCACATCCTCGTCGGGCAACGAAGAAGAGGCCAGATCGAAGAGTTCGCGTCCCTCCGGCGACAGGTAGACGCGCAACTGGGGCCGGAGGCGATCGACCACCTCGCCGAGCCGGGTCAGACCGGACCACGCTTGTACGTCGAGAACGCTCGCCGGGCCGTACGACTCGAAGTAGCGCAGTACCACGTCGTCGATCGGCATCGCCTCGACTGGTTTGCCGAGCCAGAGGTCGGCCGTCGACATGGTCGGATTGCCGCCCTTGCCCCAGATCCCGCGCGGCGGTACCTGGATGGTGGGGAGCAGGCAGCGTACGGCGTGCGCGAGCGAAGGCGGTTCGTGGTTCGGCCAGAGCGGGCCGAGCGCCTCCCGGAACTGGACCGCCGTCCGCGGCGCCTCGGCCATCAACGCCTCACCTGCCGCGAGCAGTGCGGGGATGTCGAGGCCTTCGAGGCGCTGACGGCCGTACGTCTGGTTCTGGTAGATCTCACGGTCCATACACGGTTGGACCAGCGGCCTGATGCCGAGGAAGTCCCGGCTCGACATCAGGTGGATCGTTGCCCGCATCATCGATCCGCGGACCGCCTGCCGGCTCTCGAGCAACGACGCGAGGTCGTCCGGTACGAAATTGGTCAGGCGGGTCCAGAGACCGACGTACGGCGCGAGCGGCATCTGCGCTTGCATGCCGAGTAGGTGCTCGATCGCGTCGAGGGCGGTGTGGTCCTGCCGTTCGAGCAGCCATTGCCGTTGCAGGGTGGCGCGATTGAGGGCACGAAGGCTGAGGACATTCGTCATGCTGAAGACTGTAAAACGAGTTGCGGTCAGCTGTTGTCCTAAAGGTCTGCCAGGATCGGATTCATGCTGGAGACCTCGGCAAGACTCCTCAAGCTGCTCTCCCTGCTCCAGTTGCACCGGGAGTGGACCGGCCCGGACCTGGCCGAGCGGATGGGCGTCAGCACCCGTACGGTCCGCCGCGACGTCGACAAGCTTCGTGAGCTCGGCTACCCGGTCAACGCGAGTACGGGCATCACTGGCGGCTATCGCCTCGGGGCCGGCTCGGCGCTGCCGCCGTTGCTACTAGACGACGAGGAGGCTGTAGCGGTCACAGTTGGCCTCCGCTCGGCCGCCAATTTCTCGGTCAGTGGGATCGAGGAGACCTCCGTACGCGCTCTAGCCAAGCTCGAGCAGGTGCTGCCCTCACGTCTACGACACCGGGTGGACGCGCTACAACGCTTCATAGTCGCTACACCCGGCACAGGTCCCACCGTCGACCCGTCCTTGCTAGTGCTGCTTGCGGGCGCCTGCAGGGATCACGAGCGTCTGAGGTTCGACTACCTCGACCACACGGGCACGCCCACCTTGCGGAGTACTGAGCCGCACCGCCTCGTCACACGCGGCCGCCGCTGGTACCTGGTGGCCTGGGACGTCGATCGCGACGACTGGCGTACGTATCGCGTCGACCGGATCAAGCCGCGTACGCCGATGGGCCCGCGTTTCAGCCCGCGTGAAGCGCCTGCCGAGGACCTCGCGTCGTACGTCACCAAGGGGGTTTCGACGGCGTCCTGGCGCTACCGGGTCCGGGTGCGGCTGCACGCGTCGAAGGAGGAGATGCTCGCCCGGTTGCCGATGTACGTCGGCGACTTCGAGGCCATCGACGAGAACACGTGCGAGTTGTCGACCGGTTCGGACAACCTCGAGATGTCGGCCGGATACCTGGCGATGCTCGGTGTCGGCTTCGACGTGATCGAGCCGCCGGAGCTCAAACCCGCACTGCAGACCATCGCCGACAGACTCACCCACGCCGCGACAGCCTCACCAAGGCCGCGGTGACCAGAAGTTGATCGAACTGCCCCGGAGTTGCCCCGAATTGGCAAGGAACCTTGCTTCCCCTCAGCCGTGTCGGCGAACTAGGGTCCGAACCGTTCGTAGTCGTACGAACACACCGAATTATGGGAGGGAAAGAGCATGGCGAAGAGCGTGTATCGCCGCAAGGCGATCGCGGCCGCCTCAGCCGGCTTTGTGGCAGTAAGCCTGGGGTTGTCCCTGACCAACGCCGCGGGGGCGGCACCGGCGAGTCAGGAGGCGACCACCGAGAGCGGGCAGGCGCTGAAGTTGATCCGTACCAAGACTTCATTGCTCGGAAAGCACTACTGGTACCAGCAGACGTACAACGGCCTGCCCGTGATCGGCGGATACCTCGCCCGGCACGTCGACAAGGCCGGCAAGGTGACCGCGATCAAGGACGGCCGCGACGCCGTACCCGCGAACCTGTCGACCAGCGCGAAGGTCCCGGCCGAGACCGCGACCGATACGGCGAACGAGGCCGTCGCCGAACGCGCCGCCCGGAGCCGCGGCATCGGCGGCAAGAACACGACGCTGATCCCGACCGCGACGCACGGCACCGCGCAGCTCGCCGTGGTCGGCGGCAAGAACGCCCGCCTGGTCTGGAACGTCACGTCCCGCTCGGCCGAGGGCGTCACCCGTACGCTCGTCGACGCCAAGTCCGGCGCGGCAGTCGAGTCGAAGGTGATCACCCGCAACGCCGACGGCCGCGGCACCGTCTTCGATCCGAACCCGGTGGTCAGCGAGCGCAACGAAAAGCTCCAGGACGCGGACGACGCCAGCACCGACGAGTTGTGGCCGGCACACAAGAACGTGGTGCTGCGCAACCTCGACGGCAACGGCAAACTCGAGGGCAAGTACGTCCGCATCGTCGCCGCCGAGGGCGGTGTGGCCGTCAGTGAGAACAACCGGTTCCTGTACGAGCGCGACGACGACCGATTCGAGCAGGTGGTCGCGTACTACCAGGTCAACCAGACCCAGGAGTACATCCACAAGTTGGGATTCACCGAGGTCAACAACGAGTCGCAGGACTTCGAGATCAACACCTTCACCGGTGACAACTCTTTCTACGACCCGTCCACCGACACCATCACGATGGGTTCGGGCGGCGTCGACGACGGCGAGGACGCCGAGGTCATCTGGCACGAATACGGTCACGCCATCCAGGACGACATCGTGCCCGGGTACGGCGAGTCGCTGCAGGCCGGTTCGATCGGCGAGGGCTTCGGCGACTACTGGGCGGTGACGATGTCCGTGCCGGTCAGCCGCGGTTTCGATCTGCCCTGCGTGATGGACTGGGACGCCACCTCGTACACGGTGGAAGAGCCGCACTGCCTGCGTCGTACCGACACGGGTAAGACCATGGACGACCTGGTCGGCCAGGTGCACTCCGACGGCGAGATCTGGTCGCACGCCTTGTGGGACATCCACAACGCGCTTGGCCGGGACAAGGCCAACAAGGTGATCCTCCAGGGCACGTTCTTCTACGCCCCGGACACCTCCTTCGCCGACGCCGCGCGGGTCACCGTGCAGTCCGCGCGTCTGCTCTACGGCAAGGCGGCCGCCGAGAAGGTCACCACCGCTTTCAAGGCTCGCAAGATTCTCTGAAGGCTGTACGGACGCGGGGCTCGTGCCAATGCGGCGCGGGCCCCGCGTTCCGTCTGGATAGGGTGATGGCATGAGGTGGAGCGAGCGGTTGATACCGGATCTGACCGGGCGCCGGGCACTGGTGACAGGGCCGACGAGTGGGCTCGGGTATCAGACCGCGCTGGCGTTGCTGCGCAAGAACGCCGACGTGGTGATCGCCGGGCGCGACCCCGCGCGGACTGGCGATGCCGCCCGTCGGCTGGCCAGCGAATCCGGGCGTACGCCGGACGTGCTCGAGCTCGATCTGGCCGACCTGTCGAGCGTGCAGACCGCTGCCGCGAAGGCCGTCGCGTCGTACGAGTCGCTCGATCTGCTGGTCAACAACGCGGGCGTGATGGCGCCACCGATGCGCCGGACGGCCGATGGGTTCGAGCTGCAGATCGGGACGAATCACCTCGGCCATTTCGCGCTGACGATGCGGCTGGTGCCGTTGCTGGTGAAGGCGCCGGCGCCGCGCGTGGTGACGGTCAGCTCGTTCATGCATCGCACCGTGCGGGGGATCAGCCTCGGCGATCTGCGCGCGGCCGGGCATTACAGCCGCTGGGACGCGTACGGGAAGTCCAAGCTGGCGAACGTCCTTTTCATGTACGAGTTGCAGCGCCGCGCCGGTTCGTACCTGAGCAGTTTTGGCGCGCATCCGGGCTTTGCCTCGACCGAGTTGCAGACGACGGGCCCAAGCCTGGGCGGGGTCAACCTCGAGGCCCGGGCGCTGAAGGTCGCGACGGCCGTCATCGCTCAACCGGCCGCGGCCGGCGCCTGGCCCAGCCTGTACGCCGCTACCAAACGCGATCTGCCGCCGGGTTCGTTCGTTGGGCCGGGGTTTGCCGAGTGGCGCGGGACTCCGAAGGTCGTCCAGGCCTCGCGGACCGCGCGCGATCCCGAGCTGGCTCGCCTGCTCTGGTCCTGGTCCGCCGACGCGACGGGTGTGGACCTGCCGCTGTGACCGGAGCCGCTGTGACCGGAGCCTTGGTGACCCGCGAGTAGAACTCGTCGGTAACGAGCTAGTGACAACCCCGTAAATCCGTGGCTACTCTGCGGTAATCGCCCAGGTCCCGCCCGCCCGGAGGTTGCCATGCGCAGGGTATTTGTAGCCTTCTTGCTCGTTTTAGCCTCCATCGGCGTCGCCCCGCCGGCGACCGCGCAGACTGAGGCGGCCGGGTTCGCCATCGAGTACGAGCGGATCCCGGGCTGGGGCGGGACCGGCATCGGCGCGGCGGTGCTGACGCCGACAGGCCAGGGGACTGGGCCGTTTCCGCTGGTGGTGATGCCGTCGAGTTGGGGCGTGCCGAACCTCGAGTACGTCGGTCAGGGCGCGAAGCTGGCGAAGGCCGGGTTCCAGGTCATCTCGTATTCCAGTCGCGGCTTCTGGGACTCCGAGGGCGGTATCGACATCGCCGGGCCGCCGACGATCGCGGACGTGAGCGCGGTGATCGACTGGGCCGACACGCATACTCCGGCCGACACGACCCGCGTCGCCGCGGTTGGCATCTCGTACGGCGCCGGGGCCTCGCTGCTCGCGGCGGCACGTGAGCCGCGGATCAAGGCAGTCGGTGCGTTGAGCGGCTGGGCCGACTTGATCGCGTCCCTGGATCCCAATGACACGGTCAACTTCCAGGCAGTCGCGGCGTTACTTGCCCTGGGCAACATCACTGGTCGCCCTGGTCCCGAGATGGCGTCGCTGCAGACGAAGTTCATCACCGGCGAGATCGATTCCGCGATCACCGAGGCCAAGGCGCTCGCGCCAGTTCGGTCGGCGTCGACCGTGGTCGACCGCATTAACGCGAATGGCGCCGCAGTCTTCCTCGCGAACGCCTTCGAGGACTCGATCTTCCCACCCACGCAGTACACCGACTTCTTCACCCGGCTGACCGTGCCGAAGCGGCTGCACTTCGCCCATGGCGATCACGCGACGCCCGAGGGGACCGGCGCGGTCGGGCTGCCGAACGAGACGTGGGACGAGTTGGCCGGATGGCTGCGGCACTACCTCACCAGTGCGGCGAACGGCGCGGACGCGGAACCACCCGTCCAGCTGAAGTCCCAGCGCGGAACGTGGCGCGGGTATCCGGATTGGGCGAGCGTCGGCACCACGCGTACGTCGTACCTGACGAAACCTGCGGGCCTGAGCCGTACGGGCGGGCTGGCCGGTGTGCCGTCGGGCGACTGGTCTAGCCGGATCGGCGCGGGTGTTCCGACTGTGGCCGATAGCGGGATCATCCTTGTTTCCGGGGCTTTGCAGGGTTTGCTGTCGATCCCGACTGGGGTTGCGACCGGGCTGGTGGATCGGAGTTTCGCCGGCGTTTGGTCGGGTCCGGCGTACTCGTCGAAGACCATTGTGAACGGGTCGCCGAGGGTGCATCTGACCGTGACGCCGAGTGCGGCCGATACGTCGCTGTTCGCTTATCTGTACGACGTCGACGCGTTCGGGTTTGGCTCGCTGGTGGCGCACAAGCCGTTCAGTCTGCTGGATGCGACGCCGGGGCTGGCGAAAACGGTCGACTTCCGGTTGGAGTCCACCAGTTGGGAGGTGCCCGCGGGGCATCGGCTCGTGCTCGTGGTGGACACGGTCGATCCGCGCTATCGCGGTCTGAGCAAGCTCGGGGGTTCGGTCAGCTTCAGCTCGCCTGCTGGTGATCCGTCTTGGCTTTCGGTACCTATCGCTGCGTAGTTTGCAATCGTGGTTGTAATCCTTGCGATTTGGGATCGCCTGCGCCACTGTGTGTGGTCGGACGATCACCTACTCGGAGGATTTCATGGTTACGAGCCGCCGTCGTTTCCTTGGTCTGACCGCTGCCGCCGCGGCCGGTCTCACTCATGCCGAGATCGCGCAGGCATGCCGCCGCGTGACTTCGACGATGTACGTCGGGGCGTACACGTCGCAGGCGGGTGGTGGTGCCGGCATCGGGTTGGCCAAGTACGACACGGCGTCGGGCAAGGTCACGTCGACCGGGTCGCTGACCGGCGTGGCTGATCCGTCGTTCGTGATTCTCGCGCCGGGTGGGCGATTCATGTACGCCGTGAATGAGCAGGAGAACGGCGGCGTCACGGCCATCGCGGTCGACGCGCCCGGGAAGTTGCGGGTGCTGAACCGGCAGTCCACAGGTGGGTCGGCGCCGTGCCATTTGGCGTTGGTTGCTGGGGGCAAGTATCTGCTGAGTGCGAACTACAGTTCGGGGGACGTGGCCGTTCATCCGGTCAAGGCGGACGGGAGTTTGGGGGCGCGGACGGATTTGGTGAAGCATGTGGGGGATGAGCCGCATGCCCATCAGGTCGTGGCGGATCCGTCCGGTCGGTATGTGTTGGCGGTGGATCTGGGGACTGACTCGGTTTACACGTACACGTTGAGTACGGCCGGGAAGCTGGCGTTGAAGTCCCAGGCGACGTTGAAGGCCGGCGCGGGCCCTCGGCATCTCGCGTTCCATCCGTCGGGGGCGTATGCGTATGTGGCGAACGAGTTGGACAGCACGATCGCGGTTTGTGCGTACGACGGGGCGAGCGGCAAGCTCACGCCGGGGGAGGTGCAGGCGACGGCACCGGGTGGTACGACGAACTACCCGGCTGAGGTGGTCGTGTCGCCGGACGGGCGGTTCGTGTATTTGACGAATCGCGGGCATAACAGCGTGGCGGTATTCGCGGTGGAGGGCGGCGGTGCGTCGTTGCGCCGGGTGGCGACTCCGTCGTGCGGTGGGGACTGGCCGCGGCATCTCGCGTTTGACCCGACTGGGAATCTGCTGTTCGTCGCGAACCAACGCTCCAACGGCATCACCAGCTTCCAGGTGGACAAGCAGACCGGCCTCCTCACTGCTGGCCCCACTTTCACCACGCCAGTACCGGTCTGCGTTCTGCCGGTCTAACCCCGGGGCAGGCGCTGCGCGACGACTTGCGTTCGGGTGGTGCACAAGACTGCGACGATCGGTCCCAATTTGCCGCTCTTCTGCTACCTGTCAGGTGCAGGCGAGCTTGCAGCGGCAAATTGGGACCGATCGTCGCAGTCTTGAGTGGGTGTGTGCCCTCTGGTGAGTAGGCGTGCGCGGTCTGGCTGAGGAGGTGCGCGGCTGCCCCTGGGAGGCCGGGTGGTGTTGGTTTTTGGGCGGGGTCTTGTTTTTCTGTCGTTGTAATCGTTGAATGACGTGCGTATCCGTTTGGTTACGTCGCGTGTCGGCAACGTTTCCAAGCGGTCCCGAGTCTCTCCGCCCAGACGAAGGAACGTGTCATGAAGCGATCGACCCGACTGTGGCGCCATCGCGTCACCGCGCTGGCCGCCGCCGGAGCCCTGGCCTCGACTGCGCTCGCCGGCGGCTCCTCTCAAGCCGCCCCTCTCACCAACACTTTCACCGCATCGCCCACCGACCCTGCTTCGGCCGCTGAGTCCGGCGCAGAGGCCGCCGAGTCCGGTGCAAAGGCCGCCGAGAGCGGTGTGAAGTCCGCCGCGAATGCTGGTGGTTGGCGGATGGGGGTGCCGCCGCTTACTACGCCGTGGACGAATGATGTGTCGCCCACCAACGCGCTGCCCGAATACCCGCGTCCTCAGCTCACCCGCTCGAAGTGGCAGAACCTCAACGGTGTTTGGGAGTTCGCCGGTGCGGCAGTAGGCGAAGCGCCGCCGATCGGGGAGGCGCTCGCCGAGAGAGTCCTCGTGCCGTACCCGATCGAGTCGGCTCTTTCCGGCATCCAGCGCAGCGAAGAGCGGATGTGGTACCGGCGTACGTTCGCCGTTCCCACCGACTGGAAAGTCGGCAAGGGCTACCGCCTCCAGCTCAACTTCGGTGCCGTCGACTACGACGCGAAGGTCTGGGTGAACGGCCGCCAGGTCGCCACCCATCGCGGCGGCTACGACGGCTTCAGCGTGGACGTAACGAACGTGCTGCGCCGGACCGGCCCGCAGGAGCTGATCGTCTGGGCCGAGGACCTCACCGACGCGACGTTCCAGCCGATCGGCAAACAACGCCGCACCGGCGACCACGGCATCTTCTACCAAGGCAGTTCCGGCATCTGGCGCACCGTCTGGATGGAACCAATCGCGACCGCCGCGATCGACCGCCTCCAACTCACACCAGATGTACCCGGCCAGGCGCTCAAACTAACGGCTGACACGAGCGGCCCGGCCGGGGTGGACGTGGAGGCAACGGCGTACGACGGAAGCAAGGTCGTCGGCCAGGTGCGCGGTAAGGCCGACACCCCGTTGAGCCTGCCGATCAAGAACGCCAAACTCTGGTCGCCCGACAACCCGTTCCTCTATAACCTAAGAGTCCGGGTTATAGACGCAGGCAAGACCGTTGACCAGGTCGGCTCGTACTTCGGGATGCGCTCGGTCGGCAAGGCGAAAGGGGCCGACGGCAAGCTTCGGCTGACGCTGAACGGCAAGATCCTGTTCAACCTCTCCACGCTGGACCAGGGGTTCTGGCCGGACGGGCTCAACACCGCGCCGACCGATGAGGCGTTGCGGTTCGACCTCGAACAGCACAAGGTGCTCGGATTCAACACCGTCCGCAAGCACATCAAGGTGGAGCCGGATCGCTGGTTCTACTGGGCCGACAAGCTCGGGCTGATGGTCTGGCAGGACATGCCGTCCTCGAAGACCGACGCGATGCCCGAGCCGTGGCGTGCGCAATTCAAGGCCGAGCTGCGCGAGATGATCGAGGAGCACAAGAGCTTCACGTCGATCACGACCTGGGTGCCGTTCAACGAGGGCTGGGGTGAGTGGATTCGCGAGGAGACCGGGCAGATCGCCGACAGCGTGAAGGCGCAGGATCCGTCCCGCCTGGTCAACGCACACTCCGGCGTGAACTGCTGCAACTCCAAGGGCGATTCGGGTCGAGGCGACATGATCGATCACCACGCCTACCTCGGCCCGGCGACGTCTTCGCCGGACGAGAACCGCGTCGCGGTCGACGGCGAGCACGGCGGCTTCGGCCTGAAGACGCCCGACCACATGTGGTTCGGCGACGGCTTCGCGTACGAGATGACGCCCGACAAGGCCACCCTCACCCGCCGGTACGTCGAGAACCAGCGCGACGTGATCCGCTCGGCCAACACCTGCGGCATCAGCGCCTCGGTCTACACCCAGATCACCGATGTCGAGGGTGAGCTCAACGGCTTCTTCACGTACGACCGCCAAGTCACCAAGATGGACGTCGCGCAAGTCCGTGCGGTGAACCAGGCCATCATCCGATCGGCCGACGGCACTGGTACGAACGGCCCGACCCCGCCACCCGGCACTCCCGGCGCCGACGGCATCCACTTCTACCCACTGAACGAATCCACCGGTACGACGACCGAGGATGTCGTGGGCGACGCGGATGCCACTCTGATCGGTGGTGCCGTTTTCGGGCCGGGTAAGAACGGCAATGGCGTCGCGCTCAACGGCAACGGCCAGTTCATCGACACCGGCGCCAACCTGATCGACACCAACGGCAACTACACCGCCTCCGCATGGGTCAAGCTCAACAAGGCCGACGGTGGATTCCAGACCGTGGTGAGTCAGGACGGCGATCGCGACAGCGCGTTCTTCCTGCAGTACTCCGGCGCCGACCAGCGCTTCGCGATGAGCTTCACCGGGCAGCGTGCACTGGCACCGACGAAACCCGTCGTCGGCCAGTGGTACCACCTGACCGGCGTGCGGGATGCCGCCCGCGGCGAGCTCAAGCTGTACGTCGACGGCGAGCTCGTCGCCACCCGCAGCGCATGCAGCCTGGACGCGTCCTCGGCCGGCAACACGGTCATCGGGCGCGGCAAGTTCGGCGGCAACCCGGTCGACCACCTAGACGGCACGGTCGACCAAGTTCACCTGTTTGATCGAGCCCTCACGCCCACCGAAGTTAAGACTCTGTACACGTCTGGCAACTGAGTGTTCCGTCGGTGGTGTTGGTCAACTGCTGGCGGCGCCCAGGCACGCACCTCGCGTCGTTGGAGAAGCAGCCACGATAAAGAGCATCGAGGCAGCTTCTCCGCCTAGCGATGCACGCACCTGACCACCGCCATCAGTCAACCAACACCACCGACGGAACACATTCGAGATGCGTCACCGGCGCTCCTCCCTGATGCTGGAAGGGATACAACCCGACCAGGGGAGGAGACCGGTGTCGACAACCGGCCGATCACCTGGGCCACGCAGCACCGCGACCAGCGGTTCGTGGCTTCGCTTCCGGCCGCCTCGGTACGGGTTCGGCGGCGGGCCGATCGGCCGACTGCCCGAGCCCGTGGGCGACGCACTGGCGCAGGCCACGATCGACTCGGCGTACGGCGCGGGTATTCGCTACTTCGACACGGCACCCCGGCACGGCCTCGGCGCCTCCGAACGACGTCTGGGTGAGGCGTTGTCGCGACACCCGCGCCGGGACTACCTGGTGTCGACGCGTGCAGGCGAGCTGATCGTCGACGGGAAGTTGGAGTACGACTTCTCGGCCGACGGGCTGCTGCGTTCACTGGCCGCCAGTCTCGATCGGATGGGCCTCGAAGCGGTTGACCTCGTCCTAGTTGACCAGGCCGAGCAGTGCTGGGAGAAGGTCTGCCCGGTGCTGCGCGAGCTCCGCGACCAAGGCGCGATCAAGGCCTTCGGCGTGACCACGCGGAAGCCTGATGAGCTGGCACCACTCGTGCGCGAGACGGACCTGGACGTCGTACTGCTGTCCGGGCGGTACACGTTGCTCGACCAATCGGCCGGACCGCTGCTGCACCTCTGCCGGGAGCGAGGTGTGGCCGTCATCGCTGGTGGCGTGTTCGGTTCGGGGCTGCTCTCGGGACAGGCGTCGGCCGCGGCCGACCCGGACCTCGTCATCCTCAGCCAACGCATCGCCGCTGTCTGCGAGCAGTACGGCGTCTCGCTCCCGCAGGCGGCTTTGGCGTTTCCGGTTCGCCATCCCGCCATCACCTCGATCCTGGTCGGGGCGGCGAGTCCGGCGGAGATCCGGTCCGACGCCAAGCTGGTTCGCCAGGCCGTACCGCCGGATTTGTGGCGGGAACTTTCCGACCAAGGCTTGATCAACGCCGTTTGACTCTTGCCAGGTTCGAGGCGGTAAGTAATTCTGAAGCCTCGAATTCCTGTGGGGGGAAAATGTTGAGCTTCAGTGCGTCTTCTTTGCGCGCCGTCATCCTGGCCGGCCTGATCGGGTCGTGTCTGGTGGCAGTACCACTTCCGGCTTCGGCCGTGACCATCACCGTCACCACGACGGCCGATGTCGTGAACGGGGGTGACGGGCTGACCTCGTTGCGTGAGGCATTCACCACTGCCGGGGCCAACGCCGTCGACGACACCATCGTGCTGGCGGCGGCTGCGACGTACCCGCTGGACGAATGTGTCACCGGGGCGCTCGCGCATGCCGATGACCACATCTTGGTTGTCGACGGCAACGACGCGGTGATCGAGCAGACCTGTGACGCGACGGCGATCATCGACAGCTCCGACCATGACGGCCGGCTGGTGCTGAACGATCTGGTCATCGACGGCGGGCCGAATGCCGCCGCGGTAGGGATCGAGGGCGCCGCGGTCCGGTCCGAGAGCGAGCTCGCGCTGACGAACGTCGAGATCCGGAACGTACTCTCGCCCGGCGGCAGTGTGGTCTGGTCGAGCTGGGACCACGGCATCACGCCGTACCGGGCCGCGTTGTCGAACGTGAACCTGCATCACAACACCGGCAGCATTCTGACCTGCGACAACTGCTCGATGCAGATCCTCAACAGCACGATCACCGACAACACGGGTTCGGGGGTGTCGCTGGTCGACGGATATCCGCTCGAGGTGTCCGGTTCGACCATCTCGAACAACACCCGGGTCGGCGTCAGCAGCAGCGGTCAGGGCTTCCCGACGAACCGGATGACGATCGACAACTCGACCATCCAGAACAACGGCCGCGGCGGGGTCCGATGCGGCAACTGCGGCACGCTCCTGATGTCGCAGAGCACCGTGACCGGCAACGGCCAGACCGCCGTGGACGCATCCGGTGGTGTCTTCTTCTCGGTGTCGCAACGGGACGGCATCGGTCCGGCGAGCGTTTCGGTCATCCTGTCGACGATCAGCGGCAACCGCAGCGTTGGCCCCGGCGGCGGGCTCTCCGTTCCGTCCGTGCTGGTCGAGCCGGGTGGCGGCGTCGCCGACACCAATCTCGACCGGGTGATTGTCGAGGACAACGAATCGACTGGTGGCGGTGGCGGCGTACATGTTGCCATCGGCAAGTACCACAGCTACCGCGGATCTCTGACGAACAACACCACTACGGGTAACGGCGGCGGCCTCAACTACACCGACGCGACCGGGCCGTACGACTTGACCCTCGACGAGACCGAGGTGCGCGGCAACAGCGCGAGCGGTATGGGTGGTGGCATCTACGCCCACCAGGTGACCGCCTTCGTGCACAGCGGTTCGGCCTTGGCCGACAACACGGCCGTGGGGGATGGCGGCGGACTCAAGCTTGGTATGTCGTACTCCGCGGACTTCGCCGACCACGAGATCAGCAACAACGATGGCGCGAACGGCGCGGGGCTCGACGTCGCGACCGAGGTGCTCAACCTCAACCGCGTCACCGTCGCGAACAACACGGCGACCGGGACCGGAGGCGGCGTACGCGTCTCGGCAATCGCCGCGGACGTCGTGAACAGCACGTTCAGCCATAACCAGGCAGCCACTGGTGGCGGTCTGGCGGCCACCACGGCGACCCTGGTCAACCTCAAGCACGTCACGATGGCCGATGACACGGCCACCACGGGTGCGCATGTCGCGGCGGTGCCCTCGGCAACTGTCCGGATTTCTCGCAGTGCGCTTGTCCTGCCTATTACCGGTACGTCGTGTGCTGGTATCGGTGGTGCGTTCGGCGGCGTGTCCGAGGGGTTCAACGTGCATCGCGACGCGACCTGCGGGAGTATCGCGTCCGACCTCGTGACGGCGGCGGACCCGCAACTCGGACCGCTCGCGCTGAACGACGGCCGGCTCACCCGGTTGCCCGCGGCAACGAGTCCGCTCGGCGGGCGGGTGCCGGTGGCGAGCTGCACGATCGCCGAGGACCAGCGCACGCAGGTCCGCCCCGCCGGTCCGAACTGCGACGCTGGCGCCCTGGAGATCGTCGAGTCGCCGGCGACACCCGATTCCAAGATCAAGGACCTGATCGCCGAGGTGAAGGCGCAGGATCTGCCGTCCTGGCTGGAGAACAGCCTGGTGCTCAAGCTCGAGCTGGCGAGGTTGGCGATCAAGCAGGGGCACACGCAGGCCGCCAAGGTCTTCCTGAACGCGTTCATCTATGAGGTCAAGGCGCAGTCCGGTAAGAAGATCCCGGCCGCCGTCGCCACCTCGTGGGTGACCAAGGCCACCGCAATCCGGAACTCGCTCTGACATCCCGTTGCTATCCTTGTCCGAGGTGCTGCGCTTAGGCAGCACCCCGGACGAGATGGCGCCGTACCCGGAACGGTAAAGACGACGCCCGCCTCCTGAGGAGGGGGCTGGCACATGCATATCGTCGACGTCATCGAGATCGCCGGTGCCCTGACCATTCTGGCCGCGTTCGCCGCGTCACAGGCCGGGCGGCTCGAGCAGCGCACTCGTACCTATCAACTGCTCAACCTGGTCGGTTCGGCGGTCCTCGCCGTACTGGCCGGGCTGCAGCAGTCCTGGGGCTTCCTGCTACTGGAGGGCAGCTGGGCGATCGTCAGCCTGGTCGGCCTGATCGCCGTACTGCGCAAACCCGATCGAACCTAGTAACGATCGGCCGGGTTGGTCGGGATGCTGCCCGAGCTCGGCAGGTTGGTCGGGATGGTGCCGTCGGTGCCACCCGGTGTGGGCGACGTACCCGGCGTCGTCGGGCTGCCGGTCGTGGACGGGCTGCCGCTCGGGCTCGTCGACGGAGTGCCCGGCGGCGGGGTCGTCGGGGTGATCGTGACCGTCACCGTGTTACTCGGCGGCGGGATCAGCGGATCGGGATCGACGTTCGGTTTGTCCTTGAACAGCAGCCACGCGATCAGCAGGGCCGCGAGCATCAGCAGCAGCATCGTCACCAGCGACAGCAGGATCGCCAGCCAGGACGCGGACTTCAGCGCGGCCGGCCAAGGTAGCGGCCACAACCGGAACAGGCCGGGCCGGCGTCGCGACTCCCAGTAATGCAGGAAGTCGGGGCCACGAACCTTGCCGAGCTGCGGGATCCGGTCCATCAGTACGGCGGAGAGGATCTCGGCGCCGTGCCGCTCGGCGATCTGCCGCGAGTCCTCGCTGGAGCTGCTGCCGTTATCCGCGACCACCGGCCCGACCGCGGCCCAGAGCGCGAGATCGTCGTCATCGTCGGTATTGCGGCCGACGATCAGGTCGGCCGGCACCTCGTCGACCGCGCGCTCGAACCGCTCGCGCGCCGCGGCGTCATCGGCCGAACCCTCGGCCATCATCGCGACGACCGCGTGCATGCCGTCCTCGTTGCGGGCCGCGTACAGATAGCCCGCCGGGGTGACGGACAGCCGGCCGCGCAGCCAGAAATCACCGACGCGGGGCGGGTCCTCCGGCTGCAACGGCAGCGCGGTCGGGACCTCCTGCGCGGGTACGGCGGGACGGGACTCGGTCGCGGTCATCGGGACAATCCCACCACATCGGTGGTAGCAGCGCCCGTCCGGCACTGCCGCGGGTTTGCGGTAAGAGGCAGGATGGTGGCGAGCAGCACGGGCTCGCGGGCGGGATGAGTCGTCACCGGACCCGGGCATCTGATGGAATGGCGGCAGGTTCACGCGAATGCACTGGTCCTGGACGGACCGCGGAAGGACGACAGGTTTATGACTGAAACCACGGCTCTGGCAGGGTCGGTGGCCCAGCAGTCCCAGTTGATCGGCGAAGCGATCAACGAGGTCAAGCGGGTCATCGTCGGCCAGGAGCACATGGTCGAGTCCCTGATGGTGTCGCTGCTGGCCAAGGGCCACTGCCTGCTGGAGGGTGTGCCCGGTGTCGCCAAGACGCTGGCGGTGCGGACCTTCGCACAGGTGGTCGGCGGCTCGTTCGCGCGGATCCAGTTCACGCCCGACCTGGTGCCGTCGGACATCGTCGGCACCCGGATCTACCGGCAGACCCGCGAGGCCTTCGACATCGAGCTGGGCCCGACCTTCGTGAACTTCCTGCTCGCCGACGAGGTCAACCGGGCGCCCGCCAAGGTGCAGTCCGCGATGCTCGAGCTGATGGCCGAGCGCCAGGTCTCCATCGGTGGCCAGACCTTCCCGATGCCGAAGCCGTTCATCGTGATCGCCACCCAGAACCCGATCGAGTCCGAGGGCGTCTACCCGCTGCCCGAGGCCCAGCGCGACCGGTTCCTGGTCAAGATCGACGTCCCGCATCCGCGCGGTCACGAGGAGTTCGAGATCCTCCGCCGGATGAGCGTCGACCCGCCCCAGGCGCGGCAGGTGCTGCGGCCGGAGACGATCATGGAGCTGCAGCGATCGGCCGAGCAGGTCTTCGTGCACAACCTCGTCGCGGAGTATGCCGTTCGTCTGGTGATGGCGACCCGGACCCCGGCTGACTTCCACCTGCCCGACCTGGCCCCGATCATCGAGCTCGGCGTCAGCCCGCGCGCGACCCTCGGCCTGGTCTCGGCCGGCCGGGCGCTCGCGTTGCTGCACGGCCGCGACTACCTGTTGCCCAGTGACGTCCAGACCGTCGCGCTGGACGTGATGGGGCACCGGCTCGGCCTGTCGTTCGACGCCGTCGCGGACAACATCGACCCGCGGGCCGTGGTCGAGCGCATCCTCGCGACCGTGCCGCCGCCGCAGCCGGTCTGGCGCGATGGTGCCGACAACGGTGGCCGTCCCGAGTTCGTCTGATCATGTCCCCACAAAAGCCGCGCGATCCGCGAGCCGCCATGACGATTTCGCAGCTCGCACCCGAGCGCGCCCTGCGACGGCTCGAGCTGACCGTCGTACGGCGCCTCGAGGGATACCTGCACGGCGAGCACCTCGGCCTGCTGCCCGGCCCGGGTACGGAACTGGCCGAGGCCCGCGAATACCAGGTCGGCGACGACGTACGGCGAATGGACTGGGCCGTCACCGCGCGTACGACGGTGCCGCACGTGCGGGACCTGATCGCCGACCGCGAGCTGGAGACGTGGGCCCTGGTCGACCTCTCCGCCTCGATGGACTTCGGCACCTCCCAACTGGAAAAGCGCGAGCTCGCCGTCGCGGCCGTCGCCACGGTCGGGTTCCTCACGCATCGCCTGGGCGACCGGTTCGGCGGGCTGATGCTGCGCGACTCCACCCTTCGTCGCTGGCCCGCGCGTTCGGGCCGGCTCGCGTTGTACGGGTTGTTGCGGGCGTTGCTGGCCGAGCAGGACAACGCGGAGCACCAGGCCCGCAGCGACCTGGCCGGCGCGATCGAGTCGATGGCCCGGACCCAGCGCAAGCGTGGTCTGCGGGTGATCGTGTCCGACTTCCTCACCCCTGAGGACGGCGAGACCGACCGGCGGCTGGAGCCGTCCTGGGAGCGCCCGATGCGCAAGCTCACCGCGCAGCACCAGGTGCTCGCGGTCGAGATCGTCGACCCGCGCGAGATGGAGTTGCCGAACGTCGGTGTCGTCATGATCGGCGACCCCGAGACCGGCGCCGTCCGCGAGATCGACACCCGCAAACGCCGGGTCCGCGAGCAGTACGCCGCGGCCGCACTGGCCCAGCGGGAACGAACCCGCGCCGCCCTCCGTAGGGTAGGAGCAGGACACCTGGTGCTGCGGACCGACCGGGACTGGGTGGCCGACACCGTGCGCTTCGTGCTGACCTACCGGCGGGTGGCCCAGCGCCTGCACCAACCGCCGAAGGGAGTGGCCCGCTGATGCAGTTCATCTCACCGGGACGACTCTGGTTCCTGCTGCTGATCCCGATCGTCATCGCCGCGTACTTGTTCATGCAGCACCGCCGTTCGCAGTACGCCTTGCGCTTCACCAACATCGCCCTGCTGGACCGGGTCGCCCCGCGCCGGCCGCAGTGGCGCCGGCACGTCGCCGTGGTGATGGCGTTGTTCGCCGCGACGGCCTGCATCGTCGCGTTCGCGCAGCCCAAGGACGAGGTCAAGGTGCCGCGCGAGCGTGCCACCATCGTGGTCGCGATCGACGTCTCGCTGTCGATGATGGCCACCGACGTAGACCCGAACCGGCTCGAAGCCGCGAAGAGGTCCGCGAAGAACTTCGTCAACCAGCTGCCGACCAAATTCAACGTCTCCCTGGTCAGCTTCGCCGGTACGGCGTCCATTATCGTGCCGCCGACCACCGACCGGGCGACCGTGCAGAGGTCGATCGACGGTCTGGAGCTAGCCGAGTCGACGGCCACCGGCGAGGGCATCTTCACCTCGCTGCAGGCGCTCACCCAGGTCCCACCGGACCCGGACCACCCGAACGACCCGGCCCCGGCCCGGATCGTGCTGCTGTCCGACGGGAAGCGGACGGTCGGCCGAACGGCCCAGGAGGGTGCGCAGGCCGCGAAGGAGAAGAGCACTCCGGTCTACACGATCACCTTCGGTACCGACTCCGGCTTCATCGAGATGGACGGCATGCGCCAGCGGGTGCCACCGGACCGGGCCGAGCTGCGGACCGTCGCCGAGATCACCGGGGGAGAGGCCTACACGGCCGAGTCCGCGGGTGAGCTCGAGGACGTCTACAAGGACATCGGCTCGTCGGTCGGATTCGACGAGGTGGACAAGGAAGTCACCTCCCGCTTCGCCGGTATCGCCATGCTCTTCACCCTCGCCACCGCGGGTGCCGCCGTGGCCCTCGCCTCCCGCTTCCCATAGTGGGTTAGGGGCTAGCAGCAACCGGACCGTGATGTGGTTCTACGGCCCGGTTGCTGGTGTCGTTGGGGGTGGTGGTGCAAGATGTACTAGCTGTCGTCTGTCGAGACACGAGTTGTTCGAGAACGCTGGGGAAGGCGCCCCTCGAACACAGGAGGTCCCGGTGGCGACGACCCGTGGCGTGCTTTACGTCCACACAGTGCCGTCCGCGCTGTGCCCACATGTCGAGTGGGCGGCGGGCGGCGTACTAGGCGTGCCCGTGAAACTCGACTGGACGCCCCAACCCGCTGCCCAGGGCAACTATCGTTCCGAGCTGTCCTGGCAGGCCGAATCCGGTACCGCGTCCAAACTCGCCTCGGCCCTGCGTGGCTGGGCGAAACTCCGCTTCGAGGTGACCGAGGAGCCGGCCGGCGGGATCGAAGGCGAGCGCTACTCGTTCACTCCGACCCTCGGTATCTTCCACGCGACCACTGGCGTCCATGGCGACATCATGGTGCCGGAAGATCGCCTCAAGGCCGCGATGCTCAAGGCGGCCACTGGCGAGGTTGATCTGAGTGACGAGATCGAGCGCTTGCTCGGCCGTCCGTGGGACGACGAACTCGAGCCCTTCCGTTATGCCGGGGACGGCGCACCCGTCCGCTGGCTGCACCAAGTGGTCTGACCGTCACAATGAGCGCCCGAAACCGCCGAATACTGAGAATTTCCGGGGAGTTCGAAAAACGCTGCAACTTTTCCCGGACCTGGTGAGTCTTACTAATCACTAGGGCGGGAGGGGCCGTGGCCGCTGGGCCACCGGGTGCAGGGACACCCCGGTGACCGACCACAGCGGCCGCACCACCTGAAGCGAAGGCGCGAGATCCCCCACGGATCCCGCGCCTTCGTCTTGCCCACCCACTCCCGCGCCCCACGCGCTCCACCGCGCCTCACGCCTCTGCCGCTGGCGCGCCCCTTCCTGCTTTGCGTTCATTGGTCCGAATCCGCCCGCCCACGCAGGCGACCAAACGACTCGCCGCGGTTAGGGGCGAGCGGATGCAGACCAATGAACGCAAGGGGAGGGAAGGGGCGACCTCGACGCCGTGAGGAGGAGGCGTGTCAACGCAGGGGGCGTGCGGTGCGGTGGCTAGAGGGGGATGTTGTTGTGGTGGCCGCGGCGGGGGCCGTTGGTGGATTCGGCGGTGGCGAGGGCGGCGGCTAGGGCGGAGCGGGTGTTGGTGGGTTCTACGATTTCGTCGACTACGCCGATTTCCTGGGCCCGTTGGATGCCGCCGGCGATCTTTTCGTGTTCGGCGGCGAGCTCGGCCTCGACCTGGGCGCGCAACTCCGGTGCGACTTCGGCGAGCTTGCGGCGGTGGAGGATTCGGACGGCCGCGACTGCGCCCATGACGGCGACTTCGGCGCGGGGCCAGGCGAAGACGCGGGTCGCGCCGAGGGAGCGCGCGTTCATGGCGATGTACGCGCCGCCGTACGTCTTGCGGGTGACGAGGGTGACGCGCGGTACGACCGACTCGGCGAACGCGTGCAAGAGCTTTGCGCCACGTCGTACGACGCCGTCCCATTCCTGGCCGACGCCTGGCAGGTAGCCCGGGACGTCGACCAGCACGACCAGCGGTACGCCGAAGGCGTCGCACATGCGGACGAAGCGCGCGGCCTTTTCCGCGGAGAGCGCGTCCAGGCAGCCGCCGAGGCGGAGGGGGTTGTTCGCGATCACGCCGATGGTGCGACCGCCGAGGCGGCCCATCGTGGTGACGATGTTCGGGGCCCAGCGCTGGTGCAGCTCGACACCGGAGCCTTCGTCGAGTACGCCGCCGACCAGCGGGTGGACGTCGTACGCGCGCTTGGCCGATTCCGGCAATAGGCCGGACAGGTCGGTGTCGGGTACGTCGCGCGAAACCGTGCCCTGGTTGCCGAACAGGTCGGCCAGCCGGCGGGCCTCGGCGAGAGCGGAGGCCTCGGAGTCGGTGGTGATGTGTACGACGCCCGAACGTCGGCCGTGCGGCTCGGGCCCACCGAGGCGCAGCATGTCGACGTCCTCACCGGTGACCGAGCGAACGACGTCCGGTCCGGTGACGAAGATCCGGCCTTCGGGTCCGAGGATGACGATGTCGGTCAGCGCTGGGCCGTAGGCGGCACCACCGGCGGCCGGGCCGAGCACGACCGAGATCTGCGGGATCTTGCCCGAGGCCTGGGTCATCTCGTAGAAGATCTTGCCGACGGCGTGCAGGCTGAGCACACCCTCGGCCAGCCGCGCGCCGCCGGAGTGCCACAGGCCGATGATCGGCAGTTCCTCAGCCCGCGCGGCCTGGTAGGCCTTGACCACGACGTCACAGCCCTCGTCGCCCATCGCGCCACCCATCACGGTGGCGTCCGAGCAGAACGCGATCACCCGCGCGCCGTGAATGGTGCCACGCACGGCGAGCATCCCGGACAGGTCGTCCGGCGTGAGCAGCTCCAGCGTTCCCTCGTCCAGCAGGTTGGTCAGCCGGGTGACGGGATTGCGCGGGTCCTGCTCACGCGGCAGCTTGACGGGTTTGGCAGCGCCGACAGGGGCGGCGGGGGCTGTGGTCATCGTGGTCTCCGAATCAGTGCGGCATGAAGAATCAGAGCGACTTCAAGAACCTCAGAACATCTGAAGAACCTCAGAGCGAACTGAAGAACCTAAGAACCTCAGAGCGACTTGAACGCCAGTGCGACGTTGTGGCCACCGAAACCGAAGGAGTTGTTCAGCGCGGCGATATCCCCGTCGCCCAGCTTGCGCTGTTCGGTCGCGATGTCCAGGTTGATCGCGTCGTCCGGCTTGTCCAGGTTGATCGTCGGCGGCACCACCCGGTGGTGGATGGCGAGCACCGTGGCGATCGACTCGACCGCGCCGGCCGCACCGAGCAGGTGACCGATCATCGACTTGGGTGCGGTCGCGACGGCCCGGTCCGCGGCACTGCCGAGAGCCGTACGAATGGCCAGCGACTCGGCGATATCGCCCTGCGGGGTGGAGGTGGCGTGCGCGTTGATGTGCACGATGTCGCCGGCCGCGAGGTCGCCCTCGATCAGGGCACGCTGGATCGCGCGGGTCGCGCCCGCACCGGTCGGCTCGGGCTGCGCGATGTCGTGACCGTCGGCGGTCAGACCGGCGCCCGCGAATTCGGCGTAGATCTTGGCACCACGCGCGACGGCATGGTCGTACGACTCGAGCACGAGCACGCCGGCGCCCTCACCGAGCAGGAAGCCGTCGCGGTCGAGGTCCCACGGCCGGGAGGCGCGCTCGGGGTCGTCGTTCCGCTTGCTGAGCGCCATCATCTGGCTGAAGGCGGCCAGCGGCAGGGCCGTGATCGAGCCTTCGGTGCCACCGGCGACGACGACGTCGGCGCGGCCGAGGCGGATCTGGTCGGCGGCGAGCGAGATGGCCTCGTTGCCGGAGGCGCAGGCCGATACCGGGGTGTGCACACCGGCGCGGGCGCCGAGCACCAGGCTCACGTTCGCGGCGGCGGAGTTCGGCATCAGCATCGGGATCGCCAGCGGCGAGACCCGGCGCGGGTTGTTCTTCAGGGCGTCGTAGTTGGCCAGCGTGGTGAGCAGGCCGCCGATACCGGAGGCGATCGCGACACCGAGACGCTCCGGCGCCAGACCGGAGTCGGCCAGGCCGGAGTCGGCCCAGGCCTCGTTCGCGGCGACGACGGCGAACTGGGCGTTGCGGTCGAGGCGGCGGGCCTTCACGCGCTCGAGCTTCTCGGTCGGTTCGACCAGGGCCGGTGCTGCGATCTGGACGGGCAGTTCCTCGACCCAGTCAGCGGTCAGCCGCTTGGCTCCGGACTTGCCGGCCAGCAGCGCCTCCCAGGTGCTGGGGACGTCGCCCCCGACCGGGGTCGACGCTCCGAGCCCGGTGACGACGACTCGGGTCTTCGACATGGTTACCCCATCTTTCTACTGGTTGAGACTGCTTCGACTGGTTGATGGCGAGAAGCTGCGGCCGCGGCCCGCCGGACTTGTGATCCGGCGAGCCAACGATCCGCCAGCACGTATAGGGCTGTTGGATCAGCCGTTCTGGGCGCGCTCGATGAACGCGACCGCGTCACCGACGGTCTTCAGGTTCTTGACCTCTTCGTCGGGGATCTTCACGCTGAACTTCTCCTCAGCGGCGACCACGACCTCCACCATGGAGAGCGAGTCGACGTCGAGGTCGTCGGTGAAGGACTTGTCCAGCTGGACGTCCTCGACCGGGATGCCGGCGATCTCGTTCACGATGTCGGCGAGGCTGGAACGGATCTCTTCGGTGCTGGCCATCTGTGCATTCCCTTTCGGATTTACTACTGACAAGTGCTGGTGGAGGGGTCCTGCGCCGTCCCGGTCCACCTGAGCCGGGACGGACAACATGATTGCGTAAGGCAGGAAGCGCTACGGCAGCCGGATGACCTGAGCGGCGTACACCAGGCCGGCGCCGAAGCCGATGATGAGGGCGGTGTCCCCGCTCTTGAGCTCACCCGACTCGCGCATTGCGTCGATCGCGAGTGGCACCGAGGCCGCCGAGGTGTTGCCCTGGCGGACGATGTCGCGCGCGACCTTGACGTGCTCGGGCAGCTTCAGCGAGCGGATCATCGCGTCGGTGATCCGGTTGTTCGCCTGGTGCGGAATGAACGCGTCCAGGTCCTCGGCCTTCACGCCGGCCACGTCCAGCGCCTGCTGGGCGACCTTGGCCATCTCGTACGACGCCCAGCGGAAGACCGGGTTGCCCTCCATCGTCAGGTTCGGCCAGTTCGCGCTCTCGGCCGCCTCCTGCCAGGACTCCTTCTGCGCGATCACGTGGTGCTGGGTGCCGTCGGAACCCCACACGACCGGGCCGATGCCGTTCTGGTCGGACGGGCCGACCACGGCCGCACCCGCGCCGTCCGCGAAGATGAACGCCGTACCACGGTCCGTACGGTCGGTGATGTCGCTGAGCCGCTCGACCCCGATCACCAGCACGTACGGCGAGGAGCCGCCGCGGACCAGGTCGTTCGCCAGGGCGACGCCGTAGCAGAACCCGGCGCAAGCGGCCGAGACGTCGAACGCGGCCGCCGTCGGCGCACCCACCTCGACGGCGATCTGGGTGGCGATCGCGGGCGTCTGGTAGAGGTGCGTGACGGTGGCGACGATGACGCAACCGATCTGCGCCGGGTCGATGCCCGAGTCGGTCAGGGCGTCCTTCGCGGCGGACACGGACATCGCCAGCACGGTCTCGTCCGGATCGGCCCAGCGCCGTTCCTTGATCCCGGAACGGGTCTGGATCCACTCGTCCGAGGAGTCGATGTGCTCGAGGATCTCGGCATTGCTGACCACCCGGCGCGGGCGGTAGGCGCCCAGGCCGAGAATGGTCGCGTGACCTGCGCCGCTGGACTGCGTGATCGATCCGGTCATCGGGCTCCTGCCTGGGGGTGGAGACGAACCAGTGGCTGACCGGGGGAGACCGGATCGCCTTCTTCGACGAGCCACTCGACCACGATGCCGCCGTGCGGGGCCTTCACCTCGAGCGAGTCGCGCAGGCTCTTCACGATCGCCACGGTCTCGCCGGGCTGGACGGAATCGCCGCTCTCGCGCGGCTCCTGCTCGCCGCGGGTGAAGATGCCCTTCATCGGCGAGACGAGCAGCCGCCAGGTCGGCGAGGCGTCGATCTCGGACGGGCTGCCGTGCTTCTCGACGAACGCGCGGGCGTCGTCCAGCTGGTCCGGCGTCTTGAGGGCGAAGGTCTCGACGCCCTTGAGCGCGCGCTTCGCGATACCGGTCAGCGTGCCCGCCGGCGGCATCTCGAGGATGCCGGTGACGTTGAGGTCGGCCATCGTCTGCATGCACAGGTCCCAGCGGACCGGCGCGCTGACCTGCTGGACCAGGCGCTGCAGGACCTCGCGGCCGTCGTGCACGATCTGGCCGTCGCGGTTCGAGATCAGGCGCGAGCGCGGGTCGTGCGTGGTGATGGCCTGCGCGTAGTGGCCGAGGACCTGGACCGCGGGCTCCATGTGCTCGGTGTGGAAGGCGCCGGCGACCGACAGCGGGATCAGCCGCGCTTTGGCCGGGCCGTCCTCTGCGAAGGCGGCGAGCTGCTCGACCGTACCCGCTGCGACGACCTGGCCGGGGCCGTTGTCGTTCGCGGCGACCAGGCCGTGCTCGGCGATCTTGGCCAGCACCTCGTCGCGGTCGCCACCGAGCACCGCTGTCATCGAGGTGGCTGCATGCTTCGCGGCGGCGGCCATCGCCTTACCGCGCTCGCGGACCAGCACCATCGCCTGCTCCGCGCTCAGCACGCCGACACCGACGGCGGCGGCGATCTCACCGACGCTGTGACCGGCGGCCGCGCCCATCGTGCGGAAGGCGTCGGACGGGTGCGGGAACACCGCCAGGGCGGCGAGCAGGCTGGACGCGACCAGCAGTGGCTGCGCGATCGCGGTGTCGCGGATCGTCTCCGCGTCGGCCTTCGTGCCGTAGTGGGCGAGGTCGATTCCGGCGACCGCGGACAACCAGTCGAGCCGGCCGGCGAAGGCGGGATCTTCCAGCCACGGTTCGAGGAATCCTGGGGTCTGGGCGCCTTGACCAGGCGCGACGATGACGAGCACGTGACAACTCTCCCTGAGCCCGGCGCTTCGTGGGTCTGGGATGCGCACGAATTCTGCCGGGCCGTATTTGTCACTATCCTACAAAACGTGGCTACTCGCGTCGGGTGTCAGCAGTCTGCCGAGGGCTAGTGCGACACGCAATGTAAAAGCGTCGCGGGGGTTCGTCGGGGAGTAGCCGGTGATCTCCCCGGCGCGTCGCAGCCGGTACCGGACGGTATTCGGGTGGATGAACATCTCCCGGGCCGTCGCCTCGATAGAACCACCGGCATCGAGGTACGTCGAGACTGTGTCCAACAACACTCCGTCACCAATGGCCAAAGGCCCGTACACATCCGCGGCCAACTGTCGCCGTGCGTGACCATCACCCGAAAGTGACCGCTCTGGCAGCAGTTCGTCGGCCATCACCGGCCGGGGCGCGTCCGGCCAGGCGGGTGCCGCGCGCAGGCCGGCGACCGCCGCCCGCGCCGAGGTGACGGCCGACATCAGGTCCTTCACCACCGGCCCGACGACGATCGGGCCAGGCCCGAACCGGTCCGCGAGCTTTTGTACGATCTCGACAGGTTTGCTCGTACCCCCGAGTACTATCACCAGCCGGTCGCCCTGCATCGCGCACAACGCGTCCACCCCGTGCTGCCGAGCCGCATGCCGTACGGCGTCCGCGACGTTGGTGTTCCCGCTGTCGCCATCCGGCGCCCGCCCGACCACGACGGCGACCTGCGACGACGTCTGACCGCTCGCGTGCGGGCCCATCGTCGAGCCGGTCCAGCCCAGTGCCGAGGCACGCGACCGGACGGATTCGTCGGCCTCACCACGGATGACCGAGTCGACCACGAGCGCCTCCAGCCGGGCATCCCACGCGCCGCGCATCTCCGCCGCCTGGGCGTAGACCGTCGCCGCCGCGAACGCGACCTCGCGCGCATACCGGTGGATGGCCTCGCGCACGATCGGTACGTCGTCCGGCGGTAGTAGGTCGCCGATGGTGTTCTCGATCATCTCGATGGTCGTCCGGACGAGATCGACCGTCTGGTGCAGCGAGATGACCCGGGTGAACTCCCGCGGTGCCGAACCGAACATCCGCGTCGGCATCGACGAATGCGCGTCGGGATCGTGGAACCAGTCGACAAAAGCGGTGATACCCGACTGCGCGACGAGCCCGATCCACGAACGATCCTGCGCCGACAACTGCCGGAACCACGGCAGCTTCTCGTCCATCGCGGCCGTCGCGGCGGTCGACAACGCCCCGGTCGCACTCTGCAGCCGATCCGCCCGCGCCTGATGCGCGACCTCTTCAGCCGTACGCCGCTTCCGCCGCGCCTTCTCCGGCACAGCCTCGTTCTCGTTCTCCACCCGGCGCGCCACCCTCCGACCTTACGTCGTACCCGCCTATCTACCCGCTCCAGCCGAAGTCGCACCCCGTCGGCCCTTCCTTTGGGCGCCCGCCCTCGAGCTGCCCCGACGGCTGGATCGTGTCTGCCGCCCCTGTTACCAGGCGCTGGCTACGGTGGTTGAATGACAGCCCGGTACAACGGCTTGGCCGACTGGTACGACGAGCGTTTCCGCGAAGGCGCCGAGGACAACCGGCCGTATCTGCTCGAGCTGCTCGGCCAGGGAACAGGCCGGTGTCTCGACCTCGGCTGCGGCACCGGCTGGAACCTGGCGACGATCGAGCAGACCGGTCGTTCGGTCGTCGGGGCGGACCGTTCCAGCGACCAGCTCCGGTTGGCGCGGACCAGGTCGGACGCGCCGCTGGTCGAGCTGGACGGCGCCCACCTTCCCTTCCGGGACGGCGCCTTCAGCACTGTCACGACCTTGTGGATCTCCACCGACGTGGACGACTTCGCGGGCACCATCCGGGAGGCCGCCCGGGTGCTCGAGCCGGGTGGCGTGCTGATCTCCTACGGGGTTCACCCCTGCTTCAACGGTCCTCACGTGGAGTACCACGAGGACGGAGCCCGGACCGCCCACACGACCTATCGCGAGTCCGGCCGGCACCAGCCCGCGCCGTACTGGAGCGACGAGGGAATCCGGGCGAACGTCGGCATGCGGCACCTCCCACTGGCCGAGTTCCTGACCACGTTCCTCCAAGCGGGCTTGGCGATCGAGCGCGTCATGGAGCCCAGGGAGGACCCTGTCCCGCACGCACTCGCGGTCAGGACCCGCCGCCTCTGACGTGTTTCCCGCGAGTGGCCTGGATCGTCCAGGCCGCGGATCCGTAAAGGACGCCGTCGCCGGTGTCATGAGCGGTGAGGGTGGCTGCCAGGTTGTCGAGGGCGCGCCGCTTGCCGTCGTCGTCGAGGTCCTCGAGCATCCAGCCGAGGAGGCCGAGGACGAAGCGCTGCGCGTCGTCGGCGTCCTTGCCGAACCACATCGGCTCGCGGTGAGGTTCGAGCTGGATATCGACGAACCCGGCCGCGCCGAGAATGGCCCGGATTCGGTCGGGATCCGCGAGTGAGAACGGGCCGGGCGCGCCGGGTGGTGGCGCGGGAAGGTCGCGACCGGCAGCCATGGCGGTCATGAGCTCGCGGAGCCATTCGTTGTCGCCGAAACCCTGCCAGGTGGACAGCACGAGGCGCCCGCCTGGACGAAGCGCCCGGGCGATATTCGTGAAGGCGGCAACCGGGTCCCCGAAGAACATGGCGCCGCTACGGCTGATGGCCACGTCGTACGCCTCGGCTGTGAAGGGGTGGATCTGGGCATCGGCCTGCTCGAATCGCACATTGCGCACGCCTTCCCTGGCGGCGGCCTGCCGGGCGTAGTCGAGCATCGCCGGCGACAGGTCGACCCCGAGAGCTGACCCCGAGCTCGCGGCGCGTGCGGCGTCGCGGGTGGTCTGGCCCGTCCCGCAGCCGATGTCGAGCACGTGATCGTGAGCCGAGATACCGGCCACGGCCATGAACGGGCCGTGATATCGCTCGACGGCGCGGTCGATGTGCTCGGCGTTGACCGCCCAGTACGCGCCTTCGTTCCCACCCCAGGCCTTCGCCTGGTCGGTGTTGGCCGGGTCCACCTTGATCGCGATCGGCTCATTCACCGTGAACCTCCTTCATGGTCCTTCGAGGACTACAATGGTCCTCGGAGGACTATATGACAAGACGCAAAGACGAACTGAACACCACCTCGTTCGCCATGCTCGGGATGTTGGCGATCCGCCCGTGGTCGACGTACGAGCTCGCCAAACACGTCGATCGCAGCCTGCGTCCGCTGTGGCCAAGGGCTCGCAGCAATCTGTTCAACGAGCCGAAGAAGCTCGTGGTCCACGGTCTGGCCACCGCCACTGAGGAGGCCGTCGGGCGCCGTCCCCGCACGATCTACACGATCACCCCGGCCGGCCGACGCGCCCTGCGCCAGTGGCTTGGCACACCGGGCGAGGGGCCTGTCATCGAGTTCGAGCAACTCCTCAAGGTCTTCTTCTCCGACCACGGCACCAAGACCGACACCCTGAACGCAGTCGCCACCATCAAGGACTGGGCACGCGAACGCAACGCGCAGAACGTCAGCGTCGCTCGCGACTACCTCGCCGGGACCGGCCCATTCCCAGACCGAGCCGCCGTGGTCAGCGTGGTCGGACGGTTCCACACCGACTTCGCCGACATGGTCGACGCGTGGGCCGACTGGGCCACCACCACCATCGAGACCTGGCCCGAGGATCCCAGCCAGGCCACGCCGGACTGGACCATCATGAAAAGGATCGCGCAACGCGACCCGGACCAGAGGTGACCACTCGTCCCCAGTGACGCGGCATGATGGGGGGATGGTGGATAAGGCGGGTGTGGCGGCGGCGGTCGAGGCGTTGCGGTCGATCGCGTACTACCTGGAGCGGGATCGGCAGCCGACGTACCGGGTGCGGGCTTACCGGCAGGCGGCCGACACGATCGAGGGGCTGCCCGTGGTCGAGGTGCGGGCGCGGCACCGGGCCGCGACGATGACCGAGCTGGCCGGGATCGGGCCGAAGACCGAGGCCGTCATAGTGGAGGCGCTGGAGGGCAAGACCCCGGCGTACCTGACGAAACTCGAGAAGGACGCGAAGGACCTGACCAAAGGCGGGGCAACTCTCCGGGCCGCGTTGAAGGCGGATCTGCATCTGCACTCGGACTGGTCCGACGGCGGCAGCCCGATCGAGGAGATGGCGCGGACGGCGAAGCGCCTCGGGCACGACTACATGGTGCTGACCGATCATTCGCCGCGATTGACCGTCGCCAACGGGCTGAGCCGGGCCCGCCGGCTGGAGCAACTCGACGTGGTGGCGAAGCTCAACGCCGAACTCGAGCACGAGCTGGACGGCTTCCGCATCCTGAACGGGATCGAGGTCGACATCCTGGACGACGGTTCGCTCGACTGCGACGACGACATCCTGGCGCGGCTCGACATCGTCGTGGCCAGCGTGCACTCCAAGCTGCGGATGGCGTCCGGCCCGATGACCGAGCGAATGGTCCGGGCCGTCGCGAATCCGCACGTCGACATCCTCGGGCATTGCACCGGCCGGCTGGTCACGGGCGAGCGGGGTAAGCGGCCGGAGTCGGAGTTCGACGCGGAGATCGTGTTCGAGGCGTGCCACCAGTTCGGCACGGCGGTGGAGATCAACTCGCGGCCGGAGCGACTGGATCCACCTCGGCGGTTGTTGTCGATGGCGGTCGAGACGGGCTGTCTGTTCTCGATCGACACCGATGCGCATGCGCCGGGACAGCTCGACTGGCAGGTGTACGGCTGCGAGCGCGCCGAGGAATGTGGTGTCACCGCGGATCGCGTGATCAACACCTGGGGCGCGGAAACCCTGCTGCAATGGGCCGCGGTATGAAAGGGGCCGTGACGTGAGCAATCTCGAGCGCGATCCCGCCGAGTCGGAGTGCGGCGCGGAGGCCGTTCAGGACGATGCGCTGGAGTTCCTCGAGCCGCGCAAGGTCGTGCTCGGTAGGACCACCCAGGTCCGCCGCCTACTGCCGAACAAGAACCGCCGCATGATCGGCGCGTGGTGCTTCGTCGACCACTACGGTCCGGACGACCTGAGCGCACGAGTCGACTCGTACGACGCACCCGGCCCGCGCGGCATGCTCGTACCGCCGCATCCGCACACCGGCCTGCAGACCGTCAGCTGGTTGTTCGAGGGCGAGATCGAGCATCGCGACAGCGTCGGCTCACACGCGATCGTCCGCCCGGGCGAGCTCAACATCATGACCTCGGGCAATGGCATCGCGCATTCCGAGGTCTCCGTGCCGGACGGCCCGTCGATCCTGCACGGCTGCCAGCTCTGGGTCGCGCTGCCCGACGACGCGCGGGCGTCCGTGCCACCCGCTTTCAACCAGTACGTCGACCTGCCAGTCGCCACGTTCAACGGCGCCAAGGCGACAGTGCTGATCGGTTCGGTCGCGGGCGTCACCTCACCAGCTCCGGCGTACACGCCCTTGGTCGGCGCGGACCTGGCCATCGATGCGGGACAGACTCTGGCCTTGCCGCTCACACCCGAGTTCGAGTACGGCGTACTGGTGGTGGCCGGGCGGCTGCGGATCGGCGACCTCACCCTTGGCCACGGCGAGATGGTCTACCTGGGCACCGGCCGGACCGAGATCGACCTTTCGACCGAGATCGAAACCGAGATCGAAACCGAGGGCGAAGGCGTGCGATGCATGTTGCTCGGTGGTGCGCCGTTCGAGGAGCGCCTGGTGATGTGGTGGAACTTCATCGGCCGATCGCATGCCGACATCGTCACCGCCCGCGCCGACTGGCAGGCGGCGATCGATGCCGGTGGCAACGACCGGTTTGCGATGGTGCCGGGCTACGACGGCGACCCACTGCCCGCACCCGGCCTGCCCGCGACCGAGCTGAAACCCCGCGGCCGCTCGCGCTGACCGGGCATAACGCTTGGGTTATCGATTTCCCGACCGATTCGATACTGGTGCTAATGGTTAATCCAAGGCCTGTGGAACGGCTACCGTAGGGCGGTGCTGATCACCAGGCTGGGTCCCGACGACCTCGCCACCACCCGCTTCACGGTCTCGCCGTTGTGGGAGACCGTGACCAGCCGATGGGCGATGCAGGACCCGGCCCGGCACGCCGTACACCTGCCCTGGATCCGGAACGCGCGGCAGATCGATCGTTCGGCGGACTTCCAGCAGTATCGCGAGGTGCTCGATTCGCTGATCCGCGTCGGCTCGTGGATCCCGGACTTCCTCACTCCGCCGCCAGACGATGGACCGCCCGACTTCCACGCCGAGTTGACCGCGTTGGCCGAGACGCCGCTCGACCAGATGCGGGCCGATCTCGCCGAGACGCAATCGCGAACGCCGCTGCAAGGTCTCGGCCGGCAGTTCCTCGAAGAACCCGAGCGCTACTTGCCCGAGCTGGTCGAGGCTCTGAACGCCTGGTGGACGTTGGCGATCGAGCCGTCCTGGCCACAACTCCGGGCGGTGCTCGAGGCCGATATCGCCGAGCGGAGCCGGACGTTGGCCGAGCACGGACCCGCCCGGATGTTCGGCGAGTTGCACCCGAGCCTGCGCTGGCGCGACGGCGTGCTCGAAATGGAGAACCGCTGCGAGCTCGACTTCGCCAGTACGGCGACCGACGCGGGTCTGCCGATGGCGCCGAGCGTCTTTCTCGCGGGACCGCCCGCGTTCTTCGTTCGGCCGGGCGAGCCGTTGTTCATGTGGTACGCGATCGAGGTGCCGGCGACCTTCTGGCGTGGTGGTCCATCGCCGCAATTGGTGCAGCTGATGGGTGATGCCCGCGCGCGCCTGCTCGCCGTACTCGATGAACCGCGGACCGCCGATGAGGTCGCGAGCCGTCTCGGCCTGTCGATGCGCGAGGTCACGGCCGACCTCCTGGTCTTGCAAGAGGCCGGCCTGCTGGTAAGCCACAACGACTCTTACGCCCGCACCGAACTCGGACGCTCGCTCTCGAACTTGAGTTGACCGCCCGACCGGCGCCGGTAGTAGGCCCAGGTCAGCAGTAGCAGCAGCGGTCCCCAGAGCAGCAGCGGTAGGTAGGCGCCGATCATCAGCGCGGCCCAGCCGTCGTTCGCGAACGGGATGTCGATGCCGGTGAACAGGTCGCGGAAGCCGTAACCCCAGATCCCGATCAGGCCGAGCGAGCCGAGCGTCGCCGGGATGATGGCGGCGTACGGCGCGACGCGACGCCCACCGAGCCAGGGGATCCAGCGCGGCACCACCTCACCCCACGGCCGGACCAGGCCGAACGACAATAGGGCAAGCAATTCCGACACCACGCTCAGGCCCACGACGTACGCGACCTCCCAGCCGCGGACGTACAGGGGATTGCCGTGCAGATCGACCGTGCCCATCGAGAAGCCGAGGGCCAGGCCGATCCGCCAGAGGCCGGACGGCAACGTGAGCAGCGGGATGAGGTGGGCGACTCGTTCGGCCCAGCGGGGTACGGAGGTCATGGTTCGAGCATCGGCCCGAACCACGACCGGGGGATCCCTCTAGTGGGTGAACGAGCTCCCTCGCTGGTCGGCATGGCGGCGGATCCAGGGGGAGAGGAAGTACAACGCGATGGCGAAGACGATGGTGACCACGGCCAGGCCACCGAAGTACGACGTGTCCGACGCGCCCTCGGTCGCCTGCACGAGTTGGGCCGTGATCGCCTGCCCCGCGGCCGGCGCGAGGAACCACAGCGCCATCATCTGGCTCGTGAACGCCCGCGGCGCCAGCACAGTCGTCGCGGCCAGGCCGACCGGCGACAGGAACAACTCGCCGAGCGTCTGGATGACGTACACGAGCACGAGCCAAAGCGGCGAGGCCAGGCCCTCCCCGGCGATCGACGAGGCCAGTGCCATCACGCCGAAGGAGATGCCCGCGAGCAGCAGGCCGGTCGCGAACTTCTGGCCGATGGCCGGGCCGCGATCGCCGAGCTTGATCCAGATCACGGCGAACACCGGCGCGAGCAGGATGATCGAGAACGGGTTGATCGACTGGAAGAATTCCGGCGTGATCGTGATGCCGAACACCGACAACTCGGTCCGGTTCGCCGCGAACGACGTCAGCGTGGTGGCCGCCTGCTCGAACACCATGAAGAAGAGCATCGCCGCGATGAACAGCGGGATGTACGCGCGGACCCGCTGGCGCTCGACCGGCGTGACGAGCGGGCTGCGCAGCAACATCGTGAAGTAGGCGATCGGTGCCAGGAAACACAGGTACGAGATCGCGTCCACCACCGGCTTCGGGCCGATCCCGCCGGACCGCCAGGCCGACCAGCTGAACACCGCGACGAGCAGTACGACGACCGCGAGGCTGACCCGGATCATCGTCGGCCGGTCCTCGGGCGTGAGCGGGTTCGGCGGGGTGTCGCCGCGACCCTCGAGCGTCCGGCGGCCAAGCACGTACGACACCAGGGCCAGTGTCATCCCGACGGCTGCCGCGCCGAACGCCACGTGGAAGCCGAAGTGCTCGCGCAGGAAGCCGACCACGAACGGCGCGCTGAACGAGCCGATGTTGATCCCCATGTAGAAGATCGAGAATGCGGAGTCGCGGCGCGGGTCCTCCCGCTCGTACAGGTTGCCGACCATGGTGGAGACGTTCGGCTTGAGCAGACCGGTGCCGAGGGCAACCAACGCGATGCCCAGGTAGGCGGTCGCGTCGGCCGGCAGGGTGAGGGACAGATGGCCGGCCACGATGATGGCACCGCCGTACAGCACGGTCTTGCGGGCACCGATCACCCGGTCGGCGAACCAGCCGCCGAGCACCGACAGCAGGTAGACCGAGGCGCCGTAGATCGAGACGACTGCCTCGCCGAGGGATTGCCCGAGTCCGAGGCCGTGCGCTTTGTCGGTCAAGTACAGCAACAGGATGGCGCGCATCCCGTAGTAGCTGAAGCGCTCCCACAACTCGGTGGTGAACAACGTCGCCAGACCGCGAGGGTGGCCGAAGAAGGTCTTCTCGGAACCGGTCTGGACTCCCTGTGACACGACAACTACTCCCAGCTAACTCGTTGGACCCCCAACGACTCTAAGTGGTTGAAGATCTGCCGAGTTGCCCGGGTCAGGCGTGGAGCTTGATCTCGCCGAGTTGGAAGAGGTGGAAACCCGAGTCGGCGAAGCGGTACAGCCTGGTCGCCTGGACCTCGACGCAGCGGGTTGATCGCGGGGAGAAGCCGAAGGTCTGCCGGAAGCGGCCTGGGTTCCAGTAGCCGCCGCGGGCGACGACCGTGGTCCATGCGGTGCAGTTGGCGTCGGTGGCTACTCGGACGGTGAAGTCGATCGGGAAACCCTTGCCCTCGTTGCCGGGATCCGTTCGGGGGAAGAGGTCGATCCGGCTGGGGGTTCGGGCTGACGGGAGGGTCAGGCGGACCGATTCGGGGTGGTTGTCGGTGCGGCCCCATTGGCTTGACCAGCCGTGGTTGGGTGCTTCGGAGGGCTCCTGGCCGTCGATGACGTACTGCGTGACCCGGACGTTCTTCCCATCGGCCGCGTACGGCAGGTTGCCGATATTGATCGAGACGTCGGTCGGGCTGTCCTGGTAGTTCCACATCACCACGGTGACGGCCTTGCTCGCCGGGTCTTTCGTGGTGATGGCGCCGACCCGACGAGTGTCCGTTCCTGGGCCGGACAGGTTCGTCGACAGCAGGGTCGGCTGGAGGCGGTTGAACAACTTGTACGTGTTGAAGACGGACTTCCGGTGGTTGTCGACGGTGACGAGCCCGAGGTCACCGTTGAACAGCTTGGTCGGGGTGAGGCCTTCCTTCGGCGCGAAGTGGAACACCTTCCCCAGCCCTGGTCTCGCCATCGCCTGGTCCAATCTCCAGGCGGTAAGGACGCCATCACGTTGGTGTCGGACATGGCGCCCGGTCCCTGCGTCATATTCGGGCTGGCGTGCCACTCGGTGATGAAGATGGGGGTGTCGCCACGTCCGTTGCGGGCCAGTCCGCCTTTGCCTGGACCAGGTCGAAGGTCCCGCCGTACTCGTGAATGCTGAGATAGTCGAGCGGCACCGAGGGGTTCTGGCCGAGGTAGTCCGTGAAGTCGCGGATGAACGGTCCGGTCGGCTGGGCCGTGGCCGGACCGCCGACTTTCGCGGACGGGTCGGCTGCGCGGACGCCTTCAACCGTCGCCTTGTACATCGCGTTGTACTGGGCCTGGGTGCCGCTCCAGAACGACGTACCGAGGTTGGGCTCGTTCCACACTTCCCAGTACCAGCCGGTGTGGCCCTTGTCCTTGTAGTGCTGGACGACGTTCTGGACGATCAGCTTCCAGTACGCGTTGTTGTTCGGGATGGCGTTGTTGAAGCCCTCGGCCTTGGTTGCGCCACCGAGCACCTCGGGGGTGAAGGCCAGACCCATCATCGGGGTCAAACCCTTCTCCAGCAGCGGCAACACCACCCGGTCGAGCTTGGTGAAGTCGTAGCTGAAGTTCGGGCCGGTGCCGGACACGACGTTGTAGAAGTTCTCGTTCAGCAGGTGGGTGACCGTGACGAACTGAAGCCCCGCCTCCTTGAACTGGTCGTACGACTCGGGCAGCCAGTTCAAGCTGTTGTGCGTCTTGTAGCCGCCCTCGTTAGCGTTCAGGTACTTCGACTTGTCGAACACGCCAGCGTCGCTCTGGTAGTTCGCAGAGATCGTCACCGTCGCCGCCTCGGCCGTCGGCGCCGCGACCAAACCGCAAACCGCCAGCACCGCTGTTGCCAGCAACCCAGACCAGACGCGAGATCTCATGCCCGCAACCATGGCGCCCAGATCACCACCGCGTAAGCGTTTTCGCCTCCATCGAAAAGGCCCGGTCGCTCAGTAGTCTTTCGTGGCATGACTGCCCAAATTCTTACCCTTGTCGGGGTTGTCATTGGCGCGTTCACTTCGTACCTGGCGACGGCGGCGGCGGAGCGGGCGAAATTCAAGCGGGCGATGGCGATGCGGTGGGATGAGCGAAGGCTCGAGACCTACATCGCCTACACCACCGCGGTGAAGGAAGTGGTCCGCGCAGGCGGGGTGATGTTCGAACCCCACAACACGGGTGCGGACGACAGCCGGCATGCAGCCGCGATGGAGGAGGCCAACGCACGTCGTTCGGTGACCTTCGAGACCCTGCTGCTCCTGGCCAGCCCGGCGACCATCGAGGTTGCCCACGAGCTGAACCACGAGGTGCGCAAAGCGATGACCCATGTACGTCTTCCCGAGCACCGCGAGCCGGATGGCTGGGAGTCGATCGGTCCCGAGGCGATGAGGCTGCTGAACAAGCTGCACGAGGTGGCTCGTCAGGACCTGGGCGTCAGCTGGACCAGCTGAACGAGAAGAGCCGCCCACCCGGTTGAACGGGTGGGCGGCTCTCAGGCTTGCCGGCCGTGGAACTTAGGCGCCGGCGCCTTCCTGCTTTACGCCGGCGACCGCGGTCGGGTCGTCGATGCGGTACTTGCGGGCGGCCTCGGCGGCCACCTCGCGCTTGACGTCACCGCGCTTGGCGAGGATCTGCAGCGCGGCCACCACGATCGACTCGGCGTCGACCTGGAAGTGGCGACGGGCCGCGGCCCGGGTGTCGGCCAGCCCCCAGCCGTCCGTACCGAGTGAGGTGTAGTCGTTCGGCACCCAGCGCTCGATCTGGTCCTGCACCGCGCGCATGAAGTCGCTGACCGCGACGACCGGGCCCTTGGTGTCCTTGAGCTGCTCGGTGATGAACGGAACCCGCTCATCCTCCTCCGGGTGGATCAGGTTGTGCTGCTCCGCCGCGATGGCGTCCCGGCGCAACTCGTTCCACGAGGTGACCGACCAGACGTCGGCCGCGACCGAGTACTCCTCGGCGAGGATCTGCTGGGCCTTACGGACCCACGGCAGCGCCACACCGGAGGCGAGCAACTGCACGTGCGGTACGTCGTCGCCCGCGGCCGTCGGCGTCTCCGAGAAGCGGTACATGCCCTTGAGCAGAGCCGAGACGTCGAGGTTCTCCGGCTCGGCGGGCTGCGGCACGGGCTCGTTGTAGACGGTGAGGTAGTAGTAGACGTCCTCGCCGTACGGCTTGTCCTTGTCGAGGCCATAGCCGTACATCCGGCGCAGGCCGTCCTTGACGATGTGCGCGACCTCGTAGGCGAACGCCGGGTCGTAGTGCACGACGGCCGGGTTCGTCGAGGCGAGCAGCGGGGAGTGCCCGTCAGCGTGCTGGAGGCCCTCACCGGTCAGCGTCGTACGGCCCGCGGTGGCACCGATCAGGAAGCCCCGGCCGAGCTGGTCGCCGAACGCCCACAGGCTGTCGCCGGTGCGCTGGAACCCGAACATCGAGTAGAAGATGTAGAACGGGATCATCGGCTCGCCGTGCGTCGCGTACGACGTGCCCGCGGCGATCATCGAGCCCATCGCGCCGGCTTCGCTGATGCCCTCGTGCAGCAGCTGGCCCTGCGCGGACTCCTTGTAGGCAAGGAGAAGGTTGCGGTCGACCGCCTCGTACGTCTGCCCGTGCGGCGAGTAGATCTTGGCCGTCGGGAACATCGAGTCCATCCCGAACGTGCGGTACTCGTCGGGCGCGATCGGGACGATCCGGTGACCGATCTCCGGGTCCTTCATCAGGTCGCGGAAGAGCCGGACCAGCGCCATCGTGGTGGCGACCGGGGTCTTCTCGTTGCCCTTGCTGAGCGGCTTGTAGACGGCGTCGCCGGGCAGCTTCAGCGTCTTCGGCTTGACCCGGCGCTCGGGCAGGAAGCCGCCGAGCTGGTTACGGCGCTCCATCATGTACTGGTACTCCGGCGAGTCCTTGCCGGGGTGGAAGTACGGCGGGTTGTACGCGTCCTCGAGATCCTTGTCCTCGATCGGCAGGTAGAGCCGGTCGCGGAAGGCCTTCAGATCGTTCGAGGTGAGCTTCTTCATCTGGTGGGTGGCGTTCTTGCCCTCCAGCGACTCGATCGTCCAGCCCTTGACGGTCTGGGCCAGGATGACGGTCGGCTGGCCGACGTGCTCCGAGGCGGTCTTGAAGGCGGCGTACACCTTGCGGTAGTCGTGACCGCCGCGGGGCAGCTTGCGCAGGTCCTCGTCGGACAGGTTGCGCACCATCGCCTGGAGCCGCTGGTCGCCACCGAAGAAGTTGTTCCGGATGTACTCCCCGGACTCCACGGCGTACGTCTGGAACTGGCCGTCGGGCGTGGTGTTCATCTTGTTCACCAGTACGCCGTCGTGGTCCTGGGCGAGCAGGTTGTCCCACTCGCGGCCCCAGATCACCTTGACGACGTTCCAGCCGGCGCCGCGGAAGTAGGCCTCCAGCTCCTGGATCACCTTGCCGTTGCCGCGGACGGGCCCGTCGAGCTGCTGCAGGTTGCAGTTGACCACGAAGGTCAGGTTGTCGAGCTCCTCGCGGGCGGCCAGGCCGATCGCGCCGAGCGACTCCGGCTCGCCCATCTCGCCGTCACCGAGGAACGCCCAGACGTGCTGCTGGCTGGTGTCCTTGATACCGCGGTTCTGCAGATACCGGTTGAAGCGCGCCTGGTAGATCGAGTCCAGCGCGGCCAGACCCATCGAGACCGTCGGGTACTCCCAGAAGTCCGGCATCAGCCGGGGGTGCGGGTACGACGAGAGGCCCTTGTGCGGACCGCGGGAGACCTCCTGGCGGAAGCCGTCCAGCTGGTCGGCGGACAGCCGGCCCTCGAGGAAGGCGCGCGCGTAGATACCGGGGGAGGCGTGACCCTGGATGAAGACCTGGTCGCCTCCGCCCGGGTGGTCCTTACCGCGGAAGAAGTGGTTGAAACCGACCTCGTACAGGCTGGCGGCCGACTGGTAGGTGGCGATGTGACCGCCGACCTCCAGGCCCTTGCGGTTGGCCTTGCTCACCATCACGGCGGCGTTCCACCGGATGAACGCCCGGATCCGCCGCTCGATGTGCTCGTCACCGGGGAACCAGGGCTCGCGCTCGGGCGGGATCGAGTTGATGTAGTCGGTACTTCGCAGCGCCGGCACACCGACCTGCCGCTCGCGCGCCCGCTCGATCAGCTTGAGCATGAGGTAACGCGCCCGGGCCTTGCCGCGCTCGTCGAGCACGGCGTCCAGTGATTCGACCCACTCCCGAGTTTCGTCGGGGTCGATGTCGGGGAGCTGGGTGGGCATCCCCTCGGTGATGATGGCTGGTGGTTCGTGTCCGGAAGCCACGGTGTCCTGCCGTTCTCTAGGTCGGTCCTCCCGGCAATCCTGTCACCTGTCCGGACTCCGTTCTACTTTGCGTCCCCGGGACTCAGGTTCCGGCACCGCTGAGGGCGGTATTTCCGGACGCCTGGCGGGTGATGGACGCATATACCGGACACCTGAGGCGTGCCGAAGCGACAATTAGGAACAGTGCGCCGCGCGCGGTTAGCGGACAGGAAAGGTGGCCCTCGTGCATACTTGCGCGACGCGGTAGGCCACGATGGACTACTGCTACTGACGCCTAGCCCGGAACACCGGGTACACGGAGGAGGACACGTGAGCGCGACCGCGGACCACGCGGACGGCGAGAGCCAGGCTAGCCGCCTCGGCTTCGAGAGCGGCATGATCGTTCAGGAACTCGGCTACGACGACGACTGTGACGACGCATTCCGCGACGCCATCAGCGAGATCACCGGCGAAGCCCTCGTGGGCGACGACACGGAGGACGTCGTCGACGTCATCCTGCTCTGGTGGCGAGAAGAGGACGGCGACCTGTTCGACGGCCTGCTGAACGCCCTGACCGACCTGAAGGCCGGTGGCGTGGTGTGGCTGATGACGCCGAAGGTCGGCCGGGACGGGTACGTCGACGCCAGCGACGTCGCCGAGGCGGCGCCCTCCGCGGGCCTTGCCACCACCAGCAGTCTGAGCGTGACCGATGACTGGTCCGCCACCAAGCTGGTGATGCCGAAGTCGCCCCGAACCAAACGGTGACCACCTCGATCCCCCCGGTGGGGAGCGAGGCGCCGGACTTCGTGCTGCGCGACCAGCACGGCGAGGAGATCCGGCTCGCGTCCTACCGGGACCGGTCGAACGTCGTTCTGGTCTTCTATCCGTACGCCTTCAGCGGCCCGTGTACCGGCGAACTCGCCGCGATCCGGGACCGCCCGGAGCTGTTCGCGCAGGCGGACGCGGTCGTACTCGGCGTCTCCTGCGACGCGATGTACAGCCTCCGGGTGTTCGACGACACCGAGCGGCTCGGCTTCAGCCTGCTCAGTGACTGGTGGCCGCACGGCGCGGCGGCCTCGTTGTACGGCGTGTTCGACGCGGACCGGGGTTGCGCGGTCCGCGGCACGTTCGTGATCGACAAGGCGGGCGTCGTCCGCTGGTCGGTGGTGAACCCGATTCCGCAACCACGTGATCTCGACGATTACGCCCAGGGCCTGGCCGCCCTTGGCCGGGAGCTCGGTTAGACTTCGGCGCGGCGTACCTGCGGGTGCGGCGAGCGGGCGCATAGCTCAGCGGTAGAGCGCTGCCCTTACAAGGCAGATGTCGGGGGTTCGAATCCCTCTGCGCCCACCCTTTACTGCCGGCCGCCTTGGTCGTGGCGGCGGCGGGCGGCAACGACCTGGTCGAGGTGCGAGTCCGCCCAGGCGGCCATGGTCTGGAAGACCGGGGACAAGCTGCGTCCGAGCTCGGTCGGTTCGTACTCCACTCGCGGCGGCATTTCGGCGTAATACGTGCGCTCGATCAGCCCGTCCCGCTCCAATTGCCGCAACCGCTGGGTCAGGACCTTCGGGCTGACGGCCGGCAGTCGATGCCGGAGCTCGGTGAAGCGCAGTCTGCCGTCATGCGTGAGCACCCACAACACCTGGCTGCTCCACCTGCCGAAGATCAAATCGACCACCGGACTGATCGGACACGGATCATCCACCACTATGGCCGCCACTTTCTCCTTGGTAACTACTTTCCCAAAGATACTAACGTCGTTCTCGTCAGCTCCGGGCCCACGAAAAGAGAACGCCATGCCAGCCCACCCCGACCTCCCGGCTTTTTTGCACGGTCTACCGGCGCGGGAGGGGCCGCGGCCGCGCACCGGTCCAGCCATTCCGCACCAGCAGCTCAGCCAAATCGCGCCGATCGAACTCCAGGAAGAACTCTGGCGCCGCATGACCACGTTGGACGACGTCGTCACCGGCCCAAGCGGAATCTCCTTCCCAGACACCCGCGCCCTCCACCTACGCCCCACTCCCACCACCCTGACGCCGGAGCGATTCCTCATCGGCACCGAGTTCGCGCACCTCCACGGCCCCACCGACGGCAGCCTCCACCTCACCCTGCCGTACGACGTCGTGGCCGAGGTAGTACGCCAAGGCTGGGGCGAACTCCACCCCATCGCCCGCGCCGGCCAACGCCCCGCCACCCTGCTCATGCTCTTCGGCCCCCGCAACAACGACGAACTGGAAATCCTCTGGCCCCTCGTCCAACAAAGCCACACCTTCGCCCGCAGCAGCAGGATGGGATGAGGGGCGGCGTTTCGGGTCCGACCGTGTTGGGGTCACAAAATCTTCGTAAGGACTTCTGGTGGGGTGGGGTATCGGCGGGGGCAGCGGGGGAGGATCGGGGTGGCCTTTGGGTGGTGTCGTACGCCGTTGTTGCGGGTTCGGCCGGTTGAATTCGGGTTGACTTCTGGATGTCCGTGAGTACGTCGTGAGGTGAGACGGCGGTTGACGGATGGGCGATCGGCGGGGTTGGTCGGCGGCTTATTTGGCCGAGTCTGCTGACTGATAAGGTTCACGCTCGTTGTCCTGGCGTGAGGCTTGGGCGAACAGACGGGGCCGGTTCTGTCGTGGGGCTGGGCGTGACTTATCGCCTGGCCCATCCGTTGGGGAGGCACGTGTCCGTGGTACGCCGGTCGCCCCGGTGGCTGGGGTTGAGGCCGCTATGAGGAGCACCGTGGAGCGATCAGCGATCAGCTCGGGTCCGGCGTTGATGATCCCGGCCGGATATCCGCGCGACCTGCCGTCGGCACTCGTGCACGCCGCCCGGAACTTTCCCGAGGCCGGCGTGGTCGAGGTCGGGCCGGATGGACGGCCGACCCGGCTGGACAACCCGATCCTGCTCGAGCTCGCCGCGCGCATCTTGTCGGGGCTGCGCGCCCATGGCATTCGCCCGGGTGATGCCGCGATCGTGCACTGCACCGAACCGATCGGCTTTCTCGCGTCGTTCTGGGCCTGCAGCCTCGGTGGTATCCGCCCGCTGCTGGCCACGCCCGCGGTCGAGGGCGATACGGCGGGCGAGGGGCGCGAGCGGTTGCGCCGGATCGCGGCCGTGCTCGGCAACCCGGTCCTGATCGGCCGTCCCTCGGATCTGCCGGCCGACCTCGGTCTGCTCGTGCTCGACCCGGACGCGCTGGCCGGGCATGAGCCAGCCACCGAGTTCCACCGGCCCGCGCCGGACGAGGTCGCCGTACTGATGATGTCGTCCGGCACCAGCGGTACGCCGAAGCTGATCCAGCTGACGCATCGCGGGCTGGTCGAGTTCGCCGCGGGCACGCCGGCCATGCTGCCGATCCGCCCGGGCCAGATCACGCTGAACTGGCTGCCGCTCGACCACAGTGGCGCCTTCCTGCTCTACCACCTGCTGCCGGTGTTCATCGGCTGTACGAACATCCACGCCTCGACCGCGTGGGTGCTGGCCGATCCGCTGCGCTGGTTCGACCTGATGGCGACGCATCGGGTGAACCATTCCTGGGCGCCGAACTTCGCCTACCGCCTGGTCACGGCCGCGGTGCAGGGCGATCCGGACCGGCATTGGGATCTCTCGGCGCTGCGCTCGATGGTGAGCGGTGGCGAGCAGATCACCGTGCCCGTGGTGGCCGAATTCCTGCGCGTCACCAGTCGCTTCGGCATCGTGCCCGAGACGTTCGTACCGGCCTGGGGGATGACCGAGACCGTCACCGGCATCACCTTCGCCCGGCCGGGTCTCGCGGCGAACGTGCATCGCGTCCGGATCGGCTCCGGCGGTGCCGTGGAGTGGCTCGACAACCGCACGCCGAGCACGGTCACCGTCGCGCACAGGTCCGGTACGACGCTGCCGCCGCCGGTGAGCCTGGTCTCGGCCGGAGCTCCGGCGCCGGGTGTGACCGTCCGGATCGTCGGGGCCAACGGGCGAGTGTTGCCCGAGGGGTGGGTCGGGCAGTTGCAGGTCGCCTCGGCTCGCGTCACGCCTGGGTACCTCGGTGATCCCGCGGCCGATCGTGCCGCCTTCCCGGTTGGCAATTGGCCTGCGCACAAGTGGCTGGCGACGGGCGACCAGGCGTTCATCACGGGCGGCCAGGTCGTTATCACCGGCCGGGACAGCGATCGCATCATCATCAACGGCCACAACCACCAGGCCCACGACATCGAAGCCGCCGCCGCGACGGTGAACGGCCTGCAGACGGGCCTGGTAGCCGCCTGCGGCATTCCCGACCCGGCGACGGGTACGGATCGCCTGGTGGTGTTCTACGCCGCTGAGACCGAACCTCCAGCCGGTAGGTCGGAAGCGGTCCGCGCCGTCGTCTTCGGACGCTTCGCCCTCGCGGCCGAGGTCATCGCGGTGCCGCGTCATCGCTTCCCGGTCACCACTGGCGGCAAGGTGCTGCGCCCGGTGCTCAAGGATCGCTGGCTCGACGGCTCCCTGCTCGCCGAGTCCGACGCCAACGCCGACACCGGCTCCCAAACCGCCTCGCAGGCCGCCTCCCAGGACGCCGAGCCGGTCGCACAGCCTGTCGTCGAGCAGCCGGTCGTTGAACCTGATGCTGAGCCTGTGCCGAGTGTCGAAGAGACGCCGGCGGCCGCGGTTGCTCCCGAGGAGCCGGCGGAGTTGGACGAAGGCGACGCAACCGTCGTACTGCCGCGCTTCAACCTCCTCAAGCACAAGCCCAAGTCCACCCCCGAACTGAAGCCCAAGCCGACCCCCGAGCCCACGATCGAGGCCGAGTCGTCGGTCGAGGCGGAGTCGACGCCTGAGGTCGAGCCAGAGCCGACGGCGGAGCCCGAGTCGACGCCTGAGGTGGAACCGACGCCTGAGGTGGAGCCGGAATCGGTACCCGAGGTGGACGCGGACGCCGAGGTCGACACCGATGCCGAGGCCGAAGCCGAGGCCGAGTCGGTCGCAGAAGAGTCGTCGGCCGAAGAGCCGGTTGGCGAGGACTCGGTTGCTGAGGAGTCGGCTACTGAAGCGCAGGTCGCTGAGGAAGCGGTAGTCGCGGACGAGGTCGAGCCTGCTGTCGAGGACGAGGCCGAAGCGACGTCCGACGAGTCCGAGAGTGCCGAGGTAGCCGAGGGAACGGCTGACGAGGATTCCGAGGCGGTTGCCGAACTCGAAGCGGACGACGAGGACGAGTCCGAGAAGACGACCGTCCTCAAGGCGATCGCTGCGGAGGATCCCGAGACGACCGCTGAGAACGAGACGACCGCTGAGAACGAGACGACCGCTGAGAACGAGCCGGTAGCTGAGACCGAGCCGGTAGCTGAGACCGAGCCCGGCACCGAGTCCGAGGCTGAAGCGATCGAGGACGAGTCCGACGACCAGTCCGACGAGGCCGGGACCGATGAGGCCGAGACGGATGAGGCCGGGAGCGATGAGGTTGAGTCGCTTGAGGCGGGTGGGGCTCAGCCGGTGATTCAGCCGATTCCGGTCATGGTCGGCGCTGAGCCCGAGGCGTCGCTCAATGGGACCACCCACCACACCCCCGCGGCGGCCGAAGCGGACGCCGTCGACGCCGGGGAGACCGTCGCGTTGGTGGCACGGGTGTTCGGTGCCGTGCTCGGTCAGGACGTCGACGAGAAGACGCCCGTGCACCAGCTCGGCGCCGACTCGGTCTCGATGGTCCAGGTGCACGGTCGACTTCAGCGTGAGCTCGGGTTCGAGTTCCCGCGCACCGCGATGTTCGACCACGCGTCAGTGCTTGCCCTGGGCAACTACCTGCACGCGCAGCTGACGATGGACCCGGTCGAACGAGCCGCGCGTCCAGTGGCAGTCGACCCGATCGCGATCATCGGCATGGCCGCACGCTTGCCCGGGGCAACGACTCTGGCCGAGTTCTGGCAAAACCTCACCACCGCGACCGACAGCACAACCGCCACCAAGACCGAGGCGGACGCCCAAACAGAAGGCGCCGCCGGCGGCGTGCTGGCTGAGGTGGACGCGTTCGACGCGGAGTTCTTCGGCATCAGCGCGCGCGAGGCGGAGCTGACCGACCCGGCGCAACGCCACTTCCTCGAGGTCGCGCAGCATGCACTCGAGCACGGTGGTTATGCTGGCGCGGGCACGGGCCGGATCGGCCTGTTCGCCGGTTCGGGCATGACCCAGCCGGACTTCCTCGCCACTCGCGTCGCGTACCGCCTCGGTCTGACCGGCCCCGCGATCGGCGTACAGACCGCCGGCTCGTCATCCCTGGTCGCCGTACACCTTGCCTGCCAGGCCTTGCGCAGTGGTGATACCGACCTCGCGCTGGCCGGCGCCGCGGCGGTTCAGGTGCCGCAGGCAACGGCTTTGCAAGAACGCAGCGAGGAGTACGGCGGTACCGTGGCGGGCCATGGTGTCGCGGCCGTGCTGCTCAAGCGGCTGGACAAGGCGCTGGCCGACGGCGACACGATCCACGCGGTCATCCGTGGTTCGGCGGTCAACAACGAGGGCGCGGGCGCACCGGCGCTGGAGAGCCGGATCGAGGTGATCGAGCAGGCGCTGCAGCAGGCCGGGCTCGACGCGGACACGCTCGGCTATATCGAGGTCGACGGCATCGGCGTACCGGCTGACGACGAGGTGGAGTATCGCGCGCTCGCCGAGGCGCTCGGCCGTCGTACCGACAAGACCGCCTTCTGCACCCTGGGCTCCGTCCAGCCGAACATCGGCTACCTGGACAACGCCGCGGGCATGGCCGGTCTGCTCAAGACCGTCCTGATGCTGCAGCACCACACGTTGGTCCCGACGCTCGGCGACGTCCCCGAGCTCGGTGGCCCGTTCCGCCCGATCGAAGACGGCGAGTGGACCTCGTCGGACGGACCGCTGAGGGCCGGAGTGAATGCCGTCGGCAACGACGGCAGCAGCGCTCACGTCATCCTCGAGGAGCCGCCGGTCGCGGTTCGCCGCGGGACCGACGGCCCGGTCGTACTGGCCCTTTCGGCGGCCGAGCCTGACGCCCTCGAAGAGCTTGCGGGCCTCGTTCGCGAAGACCTCCACGCCCATCCGGACCGTCGCCTGATCGACGTCGCCGGTACGGCGGCACTCGGTCGTCCGGCGTTGCGCTATCGCCTCGCCGTGACCGGTTCCTCCGCGAAGGAGCTCGCGGCCGCCCTCGAACGGCCCGAACAAGGCGAACTGCCCCGAGGCGGTCCCGGCCCTCTCGGCTTCGCGTTCACCGGCCAAGGCGCCGCCCGTCGCGGAATGGCCGCCGGCCTCGCGACGCGGTTCCCCGTTTTCCGCGCGGCTCTGGAGGAGTGCGACGCGGTGTACGCCGAGGAGACGGGCGGGAGTCTGCTCGACCTACTCCTATCGTCCGACGGCGCCGAGAGCGCTTGGCCGACGGAAACTGCACAGCCCGCGCTGTTCGCGTTCGAGGTCGCGCTCGCGAAGTTGTGGCGCTCGTTCGGCGTTGAGCCCGCACTCGTGGTCGGCCACAGCGTGGGGGAGTACGCCGCGTTGTGCGTGGCCGGGGCCTTGTCCGTGGCGGACGGTGTTCGCATCACCACGCGTCGCGGGAAATTGCTTCAGCAGGGTACGGCGCCGGGCGCGATGGTCGCCGTACGGGCCAACGCCGACCGGGTGCGCGAGCTCGTGCAGACGCCGGGCGTGGAGATTGCCGCGGGCAACGGTCCGCACTCGTTCGTACTCACTGGCGCCGAGGTGGTCGTCGGTCAGCTCGCCGAGAAGCTCGACCTGCTGGAAGACGTTGCCTGGCAGCGGATTGACGTCGACCGGGCCTTCCACAGCTCGCTGCTCGACCCGATCCTCGAGGACTTCGCCGCCGTCGCCGCTGACATCACGCTGATGCCGTTGCGGACGCCGATGGTCAGCACCTGGTCGGGCGAACTGCTCGAAACCGACACCGTGGTCGACGTCGACTACCTGGTCGGGCAGTTGCGGGAGCCCGTGCTATTCGGCGCGGCCGTGGAGGCGTTGACCGCCGCCGGTTGCCGCCGATTCCTGGAGCTCGGGCCCGACGCCGTGCTGAGTCCGGCCGGTCGCCGGATCGCCCCGAACAGCACCTGGATCCCGACCCAGCGACTCGGGCAGGACCCGGTCTTCGCCACGATGAACGCCCTGGCCGAGCTGTACCGCCAGGGCGCCGAGATCAACTGGGACAAGGTGTTCGAGGCGAGCGGCCGCGTGCCCCTCCCGCCGTACCCGTTCCGCAAGGTCAGGCACCGCATCGACGACTCGGGCCGTCCCGGCAGGCCCGCGCGGACCGAGGTCGAGGCCGTCGCCGCCACCCGCGCGGCCCGGATCGACCTCGGCAGCGGCGTACCGGGTGGGTTCGAGCCTGCGCCGGCGCCGACCGACGCGGATGCCGTCGCCGCGCGCTACCAGGCGGCGCTCGAGATCATCCTCGACCTGACCGCCGAGCAGCTCGGGCTGGATCCGCTCGACATCACGTCCGACCACACCTTCCTGGAGCTCGGCGCCGAGTCGCTGTCGATGCTGCGGGTGGTGCAGGAGGTCCGGCAGCGGTTCTCGGCCGAGCTGGAGGTCCGCGATCTCTTCAGCGGACTCGACACGCCGCACCGGCTCGCCACGGCCGTCGCGGCGAACCCGCCGGCCGCTCCGTTGCCCGAGGCAACCGTGCCGCCGGAGCCGGAACGCGTCGAAGCGCCGCAGGTGCTGCCGGAAGGCGTGACCGAGGCCCAGACCGCGTTGAGCGTGCTCGGTGACGGTCTGGCCGAGCTGGTCGCGCGAGTCGAGTCGGCGCCGATCGGTCCCGAGGGCCCGGCGATCAGCACGCTGATGACCGAACAGCTCAAGGTCGCCGCGTCCCTGGTCGAGCAGATCACCGGCATAATGCGCGACCAGCTCGCCGTCCTCGGCCGGACCCCGTCGATGCCTGCGGCAACAAAGGCGGAATCGTTGCCGGTGGCACCGGTCGTCTCGCGTCCGGTGGCGGAACAACCGCCGGTGCAGGCGCCGCTCACGCCTGGTCAGCGCGGTATCTGGTTCCTGGAGCAGCTGCGCCCGGACCGCGATGCCTACCACGAGTCCAAGGTGATCCGGCTCGAAGGACCGCTCGACGTCGGCCGGTTGCGCTGGGCCTTCGAGCGCGTCGTCGATCGCCATGCGCCTTTGCGCACGTCGTTCCCGGTGGTCGAGGGTTCGCCTTTGCAGCAGGTCCATACCGGCCGCGCTGAACTCCCGTTGATCGTTGCCGAGGGCAATGACGAGGATGACGCCGCCTGGGCCGTGCTGGACGAGCTGTCCGGTTCGTTCGACCTGGCCGGCGGACCGTTGCTCAGGGCCCGTTTGGTACGGCTGGCCGATGACAAGCACCTCCTGGTCGCCCAGGTCCACCACCTGGTCTTCGACTCGTACTCCACTCAGGTCCTACTCCAGAACCTCGCGGCGTACTACCGCGGCGAGGAACTGCCCGCACTGACCACGACCTACCCGGCGTACGCCGCGAGCCGTTCGGTGGACCTCGCGCGCAAGGCGGAGGATCTCGGCTACTGGCGCGAGACGCTGTCCGACCTGGTGCCGTTGCGGCTGCCGACCGATCGCCCGCGGCCGTCCCACGCGACCGTGGAAGGCGCGTCGCTGGTGCACGAACTGGACGCGGGCCTGCGCGAAGAGGTCGCCGCCTTCAGCCGGCAGAACCGGGTCACGCCGTTCATGACGCTGCTCGCGGCCGTTGGTGCCGTGCTCGGCCGGTTCGCCGGTCAGCAGGACCTCGTCATCGGCACGGCGCTCTCGAACCGCCCCGCCGGGACCGAGGAACTGGTCGGCCTGTTCATCGAGCCCGTGCCGTTGCGGATGGACCTGACCGGCGAGCCCACGCTGGCCGATCTGGCCGTCCGGGTGCGCGAGGCGACGATGGAGGCGGTCGATCACACCGGCGCCGGCTTCGACGAACTGGTCGAGGCGCTCAACCCCGTTCGCGATCCGGCCCGCAATCCGATCTTCCAGGTGCTGGTCGAATACGGGCACACCCCGGACGTCGCGTTCGATCCGCCCGGTCTGCGCGCCACCGTGGTCGACGTACCGGCTGATCGGGCGCCGCTCGACCTGACGCTCTACCTGGTGCAGCACGCCGACGGCATCCGGTGCACGGCGGAATACAGCACGGCCCTGTACGACGAGGTGACCGTGCGGCGCCTGCTCGAGTACGTCGAGGCGGTGTTGCGCAGGGCAACGAGTTCCGGCGATACCCCGCTGGCCGTGCTGACCGCTCCGACCGCCGCCGACCGCGCGGTGCTCGACCGTTGGTCCGGCACGCAGGCGGCGGACGACTCGGCCGGGCTGCACACGTTGTTCGAGGAGCAGGTCGCGCGGACGCCCGACGCGATCGCCCTGATCGACGGCGAGCGCTCGATGACGTACGGCGAGCTCGACCAGCGCGCCAACGCGATCGCCTGGCAGTTGGTGGATCTCGGGATCGAGCCGGATCAGCTGGTGGCCATTCGTCAGGACCGGGGTGTCGAACTGGTCGTCGCGGTGCTCGCCGTGCTGAAGGCCGGCGCGGCGTACTTGCCGTTGGACCCGGGTTTGCCCGAGGCGCGCTGGGCGTTCATGACGGGCGACGCAGGCGCGGTCGCGCTGGTCGGCGATGACGCCGCGCTGGCGGATCGCCTCGGCCTCCGGCTCATCCCGGCGAACGCCTCTGCCGATGACCCGCGCGCGGCGAAGGGTCCCGGCGTGCCGGCTGATCCGACCCGGATCGCCTATTGCGCTTACACCTCCGGCTCGACTGGCCGGCCGAAGGGCGTGGCCGTGCCGCATCGTGGGCCGGTCGCGTTGATCCGGCACTACCAGCGGGAGCGAGCGGCTCTGCGTACGTTGCAGTGGACGTCGTTCGGGTTCGACGTGAGCGTGCAGGAGCTGTTCAGCACGCTGGCGTCGGGTTCGGCGTTGGTGTTGTTGCCGGAGGAGTCGCGCTTCGACCCGGCCGCGATCTCGTCGGTCATCAACTCGGCGGGCGTCGAGCGGCTCTTCATGACGTACACGCCGCTGACCCGGTTCCTAGCCAGCGGGCCGTCGCTGCCGGGGTTGCGCGAGATCGTCTCGGTGGGCGAGGAATTGGTCGTCACGGACGACGTACGGCACTTCTTCGCGTCGCACCCGGATTGCCTGCTCTCCAACGAGTACGGGCCGACCGAGGCGTCGATCATCGCGACGAGCCAGCCCGTGTACGGCGCGGAGGAGCGTCCGGCGATCGGCCGTCCGATCGAGGGCGTGCTGGTCCGGCTGCTGGATGAGCGCTCGCGGCCGGTGCCGGTTGGCGCGGTCGGCGAGATCCACTTGGGTGGTACGTCGGTCGCCCGCGGGTACATCGGTCGGCCGGACGAGACCGCTGCCGCGTTCGTGACCGATCCGGAACAGCCGGGGGCGCGGCTTTATCGCACTCGGGACCTTGGTCGTTGGCGTCCGGATGGCAGTCTGCAGTACCTCGGGCGGCTGGACGATCAGGTGAAGATTCGTGGGAACCGGGTCGAGCCGGGAGAGACACAGCATGTGCTGGCCGAGCTCCCGCAGGTTGTCGACGCGGTAGTTGTCGTGGGCAACGATCCTGCTGGCGAGACTTGTTTGATCGGGTACGTCGTACTCGCGGAGGACGTCTCGGGGCCGGCTGAGGTCATTGGTGAGTTGCGGAAGGTACTGCCGGAGTATCTGGTTCCGGCGTTGCTGATGCCGATCGAGGCGTTGCCGTTGACGCCGGGTGGGAAGTTGGATCGGGCCGGATTGCCCTTGCCTGCTTGGGATTCGCCGGTTGAGGGGGATGGCGCGCCGCGGACCGAGTTGGAGCGTGGGCTGCAGGAGATCTGGGCGATGGAGCTCGGGGTCCGGCAGGTGCCGGTGGATCGGTCGTACTTCGAGCTCGGCGGTAACTCGATGGCCGCGGTTCGGTTGATCGAGCGGTTGCGGGCGGCCGGGTTGCGGGCGGATGTGGTGCAGCTCTTCCAGGCGCAGACCATCCGGTCCCTGGCGGCCGCGCTGGACCCGTCCTCGGTTGCCCAGGTCAACGAGCCGACGCCTGTCGTCACGTCGATGCCGATCCAGGTCATCGAAATCGAGGTCCCCACCGAGAACGCGTCTGCCGAGAACGCGTGTGCCGAGAACGCGTCGGACGAGGACGCGTCAGGCGAGGACGCGTCGGCTGACGATGCGTCGGGCGACGAGGCTCCGACTAGCGCGCTGAATGGCAAGACCACATCGGGCGAAAGTGCGCCGGTCGCCGGTGCGGAGGTCGCCACTGCGTCGGTCGAGAGCGTGCCGAATGGGAAGACCGCGCCGAAGAAGCTCAATGGCAAGGGCAGCCGCTCGAAGCCAAAGGCAGCCGCTGCCGTCGAACCAGCCGAAAGCGAGCCGGTTCCTGCCGAAGCCCACGCGAACGGAACTGTTGCCGTTGCGACCGTTGATGCCGAGCCGGTTGCAAATGGAACGGCTAACGGCGAGACGGTTGACGCTGGGACGGCGGTCGCTGAAACGGTCGTGGCAGCTCAGGACGAGATCGAGGCGGCGGAAGCTGCCGCGGACGTGAGCGACGCCGAGACAGTCGAGGACGTGGAGGTCGTCGCCGAGACGGTTGCCAGCGGCAACGAGGACGAGGCTGCGGCAGCCGATGAGGTGGAAGCCGGTAACGCTGAGGCACCGGACGAGGCCGCGGCAGTAAATGAGGCCGAGTCGGCGGATAAGGCTGAGGGACCGGACGAAGCCGGAGCAGCCAACCCGGGCGAGGCTGCTGCGGTAGCCGACGAGGTCGAGTCGGCGGGTAAGGCTGAGGCTGCGGTGGCCGATGAGGTTGATGCTGCCGGTGAGGCTGAGGCCGAGGCTGTGGCGGCAGGGTTGCCTGAGGCTGATCTCGTGGATGACGACGAGGATCGGGTCGTTGGCGACGGCATGCTGATCGGGGCCTTGTCGGACGGGCACGGCATCGCGAGTGTGGTGGTCGACTCGGCGCCGTTGAGCAGCACGCAAACGCGACTGCGCGAGCTTCACCAGGTGGGGGAGCGGCCGGCGGTTTACAACGTCGCGCACCGGGTCGTCCTGAGTGGCGACCTTGATCCGGCCGCGCTGGAGCATGCTCTCTGGATGCTGGTCGACCGTCATCCCGCGCTGCGGACGCGCTTCGTTGACCGCCCGGGTGGCGCGGTGCAGGAGGTGCTCGACCAGGTGCCGGTGCGCCTGCCGGTGGAGGACCTCGGCATGGCGACCGACGGCGGCGAGTCCTGGAGCGAGGCGCTCGCGTCCGAAGGCCTCGAGCCGGGCGAGGCGCCGTTGTGGCGGGCCCACCTCGGCCGGTTGGCCGATGACCGCTGGGTGCTCGTGCTGGTGGTCCATCACCTCATCACCGATGCCTGGTCGACCGCTTTGATCTGGTCTGACCTGTCATCGCTGTACGCCGAAGTGCTCGCGGGGATGCCGAACCCGCTCGGCCCCTCCGCGTCGTACACCGAGTACACACGTTGGCGGCTCGCGGAGGCGGCGACGCGTCGTACGGAGCTGGAGCGGTTCTGGCAGTCGGAGCTCGATGGAGCGCCGTTGCGGCTGCCACTCCCGTACGACCTGCCGAGGCCCGAGCGGTTGTCGGGCAATGGCGCGACGATGCGGTTCGACGTACCGGCGCGGACGGCGACGCTGCTCGACCGAGTGGCGGAGAAGCTCGGTAGTACGCGGGCGTCCGTGCTCACCGCGGCGTACGCCGTCTGGATGTCGAGGCTGTCCGGCGAGCGCGACCTGGTGGTGGCGTTGTCGAGCCCGAGCCGCGTCCGGCCGGAACACGCGAAGACCGTTGGGCCGGTGGGCGAGGCGCTGCTGGTGCGGTTGAGCCTGGGTACGCAGATCCGGTTCGCGGATCTGGTCGCGCAGGTCGGGACGAGGGTGTTCAAGGCGCTCGACCACCACGCGCTCGGGCTGGCCGAGGTTTACCGGCTGGTGGATCCGGAGCGTCCGGCGGAGTCGCCGCAGGTTCTGTTCACGGTGGACACGACGCCGCAATCACGGCTGGAACTGCCGGGCGCGTCAGCGGCGATCGAGCCGCTCGAGGCGCCGGGGACAGCGCGCACCGAGCTGTACTTCGTGCTCGCTCCGACCGAAGGCGGTCTCAGTGGGCGGTTCGAGTACTCGACGGACTTGTTCGACGAGAAGACCATCGACGGTTGGCGCAAGGCCTTCCTCGACGTACTCGATGAGCTGACGCTCAGCCCCGGCGGGATCATCTAGCCCGCTATCGACGTTTAGCGTTCTGCACCGCGGACGGGTGGTCGGTTGTTCCGGCGCCGTCCCCTCCGACAGCCCGGCGATCCACCGTCCGCGGTGCAGAACCCGCGTCGATCCTCATCCCTCCTGAGGATCGATCGCTCCCCTGGCGCGCTGCCGAAGCAGGGCGTAGGCACTGATGACACAGATCAGGACCGAGTAGAAGGCCCAGACCGGTCCGACGGCTGCGGCGCCTTCGTGGTTCCGAAGTTGGCCGAGTACGACCATGCCCGCGACGGCGACCAGCGCCACCAGCGGACCGACCCAGCCCAGCACGCCCAGCCGCAACGCCGGCTCCATCGCCGAACCGCCGCTCGTCACCCGAATCCCGGTCATTACCGGGCTGCCGGTCATCACGGCGCTGCCGGTCATGACCGAGCCGCTCATCGCCTCACCGCTGGTCGGGACCGTGCCGCTGGTCATCGCCGGGTCGTCGTCGAGCGCGCGCCGGTCGTCGGGCGTCCAGCTGCCGTCCGGCGCGAAGCCGAGGCGGCGAAGGTACCCGTGCAGCGCGGCGATCCCGCACGAGGCGGCGACGTTCAGCAGGAGCAACTGGGCGGCGATATCGGACAACCTGGCCTGGCCGCCGCCGATGGTTCCGTACGCCGCGACCGAGAGGTCAAGCGGTACGAGTACGGTCCCGGCGCCGACCGCGACAGCCTGGAAGAGCCCGGGCCGGCGCATCGACGCGCGCAGCAGACCACCGTTGGCCGTGGTGGCCACGGTGAGCGCGGCAAAGAATCCGGCGAATATCAGAAGAACGAAGACGTCCATGTGTTACCTACCCCTGCCGTCATATGGCGCCCCGAGTGACGCTTTTGGGTGGACGTGGCATCGTCTGATTGGCGGATAGTCGGACAATCCGCGAGTGCGGCGAAGCAGAACTTCGCCACACTCGCGGAGGACAATCCCTGGCAGGCAGGCCCCCCTGATTGCCGTGGATACGGTGCCCCCACCCCATCCACCCGTAGCATCGCGTGAGCAGGGCGCGGCGTTACAAGGATTTTGGTAACTGAGTGTTAATTGCGCACAAGTGCACGGGAAGGCCCTTTCCGGGCACGAATTATGTTGAAAGAACCTCAGTTAGTCCGGTTTTCGACCAAATCCCCGGCATCTGCCAACGCCGACCGGATCAACCCGCGCCCGACGCCCCTCACTCCGGAAATCCTGCTCCCCCCACCACACACCGTCATCGCCCACTCGCCCTCGCGCCTGCGCAGTCGCCCCCGCCGACCGCCGGTTCCGAGGTCCGCGCATTCGTGCGTTGTCCCCTGAAGTCCTGGGTTCCGGGCCGGCTATTCGGCACGGGAACCCAGGAGTCGACGCGACGACGCACGAATGCGGGCCCCGAACCAACTCGCGATGCGGGCGGCGGAGAGAGCGCACCGCCCTCGGGCAACCACCCCGAACCAACTCGCGAGTGGACGCGACCACTCGCGGGAGGGGAGGGACGCGACCACTCGCGGGAGGGGAGGGACGCGACCACTCGCGGGAGAGGAGGGACGCGACCACTCGCGGGAGGGGAAGGACGCGACCACTCGCGGGACGAGAAAGACGCGACCACTCGCGGGAGGAGAGAGGGGAGGGCGGCCGCGGTGGGCCGGGGGTCTGATTTAGCGGAGGGAGTCGAGGCCTAGGCGGGCGGCGCCGATTAGGCCGGCGTTGTCTAGTTGGGCGGGGCGGACGCTCAGGTCGGTGACGTACGGGAGCTGGGCGAGGCGTTTGACCCAGCGTTGGACCGGGTCGAAGAGGATCGGGCCGGCTTTGGCGACGCCGCCGCCGATGACGACGGTGGTGAGGTCGACGGTGACGGCGGTCGCGACGATGCCGGCCGCGAGCGCCTGGGCGCCGTCGTCGAAGGTGGCCAGGGCGGTCTCGTCACCCAAAGCTGCGTCGGCGGAGAGTACGGCGGCGTCGACCGCTTCGCCGGGACGCCAGCCGCGGCGTTGAGCGCGGGCGACCATCCGGGGTCCGCTCGCGTAGGTCTCGACGCAGCCGAAGGAACCGCAGGCGCACGGTTCGCCGTCGAGGTCGACGACGATGTGGCCGAGGTGGGCCGCGTTACCGGACTGGCCGAGCAGCGGACGGCCGTTCGTGACGATGCCCGCGCCGACGCCAGTGGAGACGACGATGCCGAGCAGGTTGCACTCGCCCCGGCCGGCGCCCGTCCAGAACTCGCCAAGCGCGAAGCAGTGTCCGTCCACCCCGAGCGTCACCGGTACGTCGTCCACCAGCGCGCGGACGCGATCCACCAGCGGGAAATCGCGCCAGCCGAAGATGTTCACCGGCGAGACGAGGCCGTGCCTTTGATCGAGCGGACCGGCCGAGCCGATGCCGACGGCGGCCGGGGTGGCGTCGCCGCGGACCTTCTCGATCAGTTCGCCGAGCGCGGCGAAGACCTGGTCGGCATTGCCCACCGGCGTCGGAATCCGGTCCTGGGTAAGGACTTCGCCGTCGGCGTTCACGATCGCGGCAGCAAGTTTGGTGCCGCCGATGTCGATACCGAGAACGGTCTCGTCGTTCACAGATCCCCCTCAGTGCCGGTGCAGGTTGTCAGGTTGGTTGCTGTCGCCGGGATGCTCGAGTCCGTGGACCAGCTGCAACCGGTCGTACCTGGCTTTGTTCAGCCAGCGCGAGAACGCCTCCAGCCTGGCGCTGGTGAGCAGATCGGCGTGCCACTGCTGCGACGGCACGTCCGGGTCTGTTGGGGGTGGTTCGCCGAGCATGTCCGCCGCATACGCCAGCTGCGAAGCGGGGATCCGTACGTCCGCGCTCACCAACGCGGCCACCTGCCGTACGACGGCAGAACCGGCCAACGCCGCCGCCGTAATCGACCCGATCGCGATCGCGGTCGAGACATCCAGCGCCACGGAATCGCTAAAAGTCGCGTCGGTCAGACCGCGGCGGCGCAGTTCGTCGGCGCAGAGCTGTTCGGTGAGGACGACCTGCGCGACCCAACGAACCAGCTGCCGCCCTTCGCGGGTGTCAGGTCGGGGTAGTAGGCCTGCCGCGTCACCGGCCCGGAGCGCGGCCATTCGCTCGTCCAGGAACGCCCGGTCGATCGGCGCTCCGCCGACGTACCCCATCACGCCAAAAGGTGCTTCAGGCAACGAATGCCCATGACCGTGGCCGTGGGCAACGGTCGCCGTCATGCGGTCACTTCCAGCCGGACGGTCGGGGCGTACTGGGCGCGGCCGAACCACATCACCTTCGGCATCACCCATGCGTGCGCGGGCGTCGCGTCCGCGGGCGCGACCACCGGCACCTGGACGACGATCGTCGACCGCGGCGGTACGACGACGGCGCTGAGCGGTTCGGGCAACCAGGACCAGGTCCCGTACGGCGAGGCCAGTTGCAGCTCGGCGCGGATCTCCGAGCGGGCGCTGTTCGTCAAGGTCAGGTCGAGCGTCGTCCGCTCACCTGGCGCGAGCCGGATCGACGTGGTCGACGGCTCGATCTCGAGGCCCGTCGCCCGTCCGGGCTGGCCGTCGACCGCACCCGAACCGTGGTCGGGCGCCTGCGCCGGCGGCCGCCCGAAGCCGATCGTCCCAGTGGCCTCCGGGCTGTCGCCAACGAAGACGGTGACGACGTCCTCAACCACCTGGACCCCGGCACCACCCGCGAGCTCATCCGTCTCGGTATGCACCTGCGCGGCGACGAAGTACTGCCCGGGCACGCAATCCTTGACCGGCGTGACGCGGGCAACGAACTTCACGTAACCGTCGGCGATGACGACACGTTGATCGGCAAGGCTCGACGTCCACCCGTCCGGTAGGTCGAGGACGAGCCGGCCCGCGACGACCGCATCGACGTACTGGCTGGCGATTACCAGCGTGAGGTCGATCGGTTCCGTGACGGTGGTCGCGAGGGTGGGGGAGACCGACAGGCTGACAGGCAGGAAGCCCATCTGCGCCGGGCCGCGGTTGTGCAGCCAATAACGCGCGTACGACGGCTGGGCCACCTCGCCAGCGGGCCCGAGCACACGCTGATCGCGAGGGAGAACCGATGCGAAGTCGACGACAAAGCTATCGACCGCAGACCCCGCCAGCTCGACCTCCAACCCGCCGTCGGTCGCAACCAGGGGAGCACCCCGCTTCTCCAGAAGATCCGCAAAGGCCGCACCGGCGATGGGCAGAGCCGAAGTCACTCGAGCCGTCGAACCAAGGCCAGTCGCCTCGATCAAACGCACCGTCACCCCGTCGCGCGGGTCGGACGGCCGCGAGGCGCCGTGCGCGATCGGGTTCCCAGCGGGCTTCGCCGTCGACAGCAGTACGTCGCGCTCAGGCGAAACCTGCAGCAGCGAATGCGTCGCCGGCAGCTCTCCCGAGTGCGCCGAGGTGGTTGCCGCCAGCAACGGTGACGAGAACTCCTGACCTCGCGCAGGCAATTGCAGCCCACGCCAATCGCCCGCACCAGTGACCAGCGCGTACCGGAACTCGTGCGTCCAGTGCTGCAGCTGGAAGGCCGAACCATCCGGCGTCGTACGACGCGGCGGGTCGATCCACAACCCGGACGGCCAACCCGTGCATGAGCGCAGCAGCGACGCGTGCAACGCGCCAGTCGCGTCCACCGCGAAGCCCGGCAGGCCGTACGTCAGCAGCGCGACCGTGTAGTCGTCGAACGGCTCGACCACGCCATCGCCCACCACCGTGGCCGTGATCCGCGCGTTGGCGAGCCCGTCGATCGCAGCTTCTACGTCATCAACCGACAAGACCAATGCGGGCAATGCGCGAACATCCCGCACGTCCGCATTCGGTTGCCAGACCTCGGCCAGCGTGGTCTTCGGCGGAACGAACACCGCCCCGGCAGGCAATGAGCCGAGCGAAGCGATCAGCGGGTTGTCAGCGGCAGACCCGATGAGGATCCGCAGATCCGGCAGGTTCGAGTCGACCGCCAGCGAGCCGTACCGCGAGCCACTCGCGAGCGAGGTCGTGGCCGTCACGCCAACCCGGGCCAGCGCGACCACCAACGAGCGCACGTCCGACGGCTCGGACCCATCCGGTACGACGATCTCGGCAACGGCCATCGGTCGCGTGCCGACCTGGTTGCCGGAGGCATCGATCAGGTCGACCCGCGCGGTCGCGCCGAGGCCGAACCAGGTGTTGGCCGGGTTGTCGAGGGTCCACGGCGCCTTCTCGCTGTCCACGTCGATCAGGCCGAAGCCGCGCCCGACGACCGCACCCGCGACCTCGCTCAACGGCAGCGCGCCGGGCACGTCCGCCGGGAACTTGACCCGCACCAACCGGTCCGACTGCGCGTGATCCAGCACCCGCGTGGTGAACTCGATCCGGTCAAGCCCCGCGAAGGCGGTGACGACGGACTCGTACGCGATGCCGTCGACCTCGCCACGGCTGACCACCCTGCTACCCAGCGGGCTGGTCTGGGTGAAGACCTTCGCGGGCTGGGCCGAAGAGCCGACGACCGGTCCGGAAGGCGTGAGATGCCACGGGCCTTCGCCGAACCGTGGGTGGTCCGGGTATTCCTCGTAGACGCGTAGTTCGTTGCCGAGGCCGGTCAGCATCTCGCGGCCGGTGCGCCTATCCACGACGCTGGAGATGCCGCCACCGCGAGTGGGATCGACCGTCACGCTGAAGAACTCGTTCGCGACCGTGTCCTCGGCGTCGCCCGCGTCCCATGCCGAATTGTTGCTGCCAGCAACCAACTGGTAGCTGCGCCAACCCACGGATGGGACGTCCTTCGCCAGGAAGGTCAGCGTGCCGCCTTCCACGACCGACGGAACCTCAACGCCATTCTCATCGAGCACGACGCGAGCGTCCGAACCGACGGCGACGGAGACCAGGTCGGTGCGGGTGAAGGAAAGCGTGTTGGTCACAACGACCGCTTGTGCGCCAAGGGCCGAGGTGTCGATGCGCGCGGCGAAGGCCTGCAAGGCGGCGTCACGTGCGTCCGCCGACAGGTCGTGCGCCTCGCGCCAACCCGTCACGAGGTCGATGTAGACCTGGTCCGACTCGGACCCGGTGATCGCGTCGTGGTGGGCGCCGTACGCCAGCTGCCGCCAGACCTTGTCCAGCGCGGCATCGGCGTACGTCCCGAGCCCGAGCAGGTCCGCGAACGTGCCGAGCTTCTCCGCGTCGACGGCCGCCACCTCGGCCGCACGCTGGGCCTGCTTGGTGTCGATGTACGACACGTCCTTGCCGGTGTAGATCGGGTTCATGTCCCGTGACTGCGGCGAAGGCTTGCGGCCCTCATCGGCAAGTTCAGAACGCACCCGGTCCATGAAGTGCTTAGTGGTGCCACAGACGAACTTGGGCCACGCATAGCGCTCAGCCCAGTCGTGGTGGAGTGCGGTGATCCAGTTGTTCGGAGGGGCGTAGTCGCCGCCCACCGGCAACAACGTGTTCTTAGTGGCCGCAACACTCTTGAGCGTCGCGAACAGGTTGTACGCCGTGTCGCCGGCTGCTTCCACACTGGGCGCGTGCTGCATCTCCCAGCCGGGCCCGTAGTGGTCGGGCATGTAGTGCGTCAGTACGCCGTCACCACTCGGGCTGATCCACTCGAACTCGCTGGCGAACTGCATGACCGCGGCAGTTCCGCTCTTGGGATCACTCCACGCCTGCCGCAGCGGCCCCCACTGGTGGTGCGGGCCGCGGGCCCAGGCGCTACCGGTCAGACCGGCCTTGGCCAGGTATCCCGGGAACTGCGGGTCATGCCCGAACACGTCGAGCTGCCACGCGTTCTGCGGGTCGCCGCCGAGGATGTCCCGCTGGTAGCCGATGCCGTAGACGATGTTGCGAATCGTGGTCTCGGCGCCCGTGAGGTTCGTATTCGGCTCGTTGTACGTACCGCCGATGATCTCGACCCGGCCCTCCGCGATCAGCCGGCGCAGGACCTGCCGCTGCTCGGGGAAGGTGTCGAAGTACGGCTTGAGATAGTCCAGCTCCGACAACACGAAGCAGTACGCCGGATCCCGCAACGCCAACTTCAGGTGCGCGTCGACCAGGTAGAACGCGTTGTGCGTGTAGACCGGCCGCGTGGTGCCGTCAGCGCCCTGCAGATCCCAGCTGGTCGTGTACGCCGCTTGGGTGTTCCACCAGACCGGGTCGTAGTGGAAGTGCGAGACCATCACCATCGTCCAGCCAGGCTCGGCGATGACCACCTGCCCACTGTCACTCGCGACAACGTCACCAGAAGCAGAAGTAGACAGTGTCTTCTCGCTAGAAGTAGACACTGTCACCGTGCAGTCGACGGCCTGGCCGTACGACGTCCGCAGGCTGTCCGCGACGTCGAGCGGGACCTCCAGCCGGACCGGACCGGCGCCCGCGGGCAGGCTGGTCTGACCGCTGATGCCGGCGCCCTCGACACGGACGGTGAGCGCGGATGCCGCGGCCGGCCGGGCGAGTTCGACCCGCAGAATCTGGCGCGGGTCGTCGTCGGAACCGACGAACAGTTCGGGGGATGAGACGTGGGTGATCTGCACGGTCACGGTGATGTGGCTCCGTCGAGAGCGGGTTAGGTCGAGACAACGTTATCTGTAACTGCCCGATACAGCGAGAGGACAACTCTGCATCATGCTGCTAATCACGCCGCTCATAGCCTGGTTGCGTCCCATCAGACGGTACGAAAGGGCAATGACAACGTCGGCCTCAGCGGTGCTGGACAAGGTCAAACCCCTCCGCGTGACAGGCGGGGGACGCTAGCGCGGCGGGCGACTTTAGGAGAGAGTTTTCTTATGAGCGATCAACTGGACCAAGACGCCGCGGGCGCCCTCATCGTCGGTTTCACCGGGACCACCGCACCCGATGGGTTACGCCGCGCAGTCGCGGCCGGACTCGGTGCGGTCATCCTCTTCACCCGTAATGTCGCCGACGCCGACCAGGTCGCGACCCTGACCGCCACCCTGCGGGCCGAGCGGCCGGACCTGCTGATCGCGATCGACCACGAAGGTGGCGAGTTCAGCCACTTGGCCCCCGCCAACCCCTGGCCGCTGGCGTCCCCACGGTCGCTCGGCGATGTCGACGACCCGGCGCTGACTCGCGCCTCGGCCCGGGACGCCGCCGCCACGCTGGCCGGGCTCGGCATTGACGTGATGCTCGCGCCCTCGGTCGACGTGAACAGCAACCCGGCCAACCCGATCATCTCCACCCGCTCCTTCGGTACGACGGCCGACGTCGTCTCGCGCCACGGTGTCGCCTTCGTCGAGGGCGTTCACGACGCCGGTATCGCCGCCTGCCCGAAGCACTTCCCCGGCCATGGCGATGTCGCGGTGGACTCACACCTCGCACTGCCGCGCGTCGACCGTTCGATCGAGGAGGTGACCGCGGTCGAGCTCGCGCCGTTCGCCGCCACGATCGCGGCCGGCGCGGATGTGGTGATGAGCGCGCACATCGTTTTCTCCGCGTACGACGACCAGCCCGCGACGATGTCCCGCCGGATCCTGACCGGGTTGTTGCGCGAGGAGCTCGGGTTCAACGGCGTGATCACCACCGACGCCCTCGAGATGCAGGCGATCACCAAGCACCAGTCGATCGAGGACGCGGCCGTCGCCTCGATCCGGGCCGGCGCCGATCTGGCCATGATCGCGATCGGTGAGGCAGACCCGCAGCGCCTCACCGCACACCTCGTCGAGGCCGTCGCCAGCGGTCGCCTCGACGCCTCCCGCCTGGCCGACGCCGCTGCGCGAGTACGCGGCCTCGCGACGGACCTGGCCGGCCGGACCCGACTGCCCGGTCTCGACGGCGCGCCAGTCCGCGAAGTGGCCGAACGCCTGCTGGCCGGGCAGGAACTACCAGCACTGGGCGGTACGCCGTACATCATCGACCTGACGCAGGGCCTGCACCCGGCCTGGAACCCCTACTTCAGCGGCCTGCCAGAGGTCTTCGCCGGTATCGCTCCTGGTTCGGATGGCGTCATCATCCGGAACGACGATCCCGAGGCCATCGCGAAAGCCCTCGCCGCCTCGGCCGACCGTCCGCTGGTCGTGGCGGTCCAAGACGCCGTCCGTACGCCATGGATGTCCGCCGCCCTCGCCGACATCCTCAAGACCCGCGACTCCTTCGTACTCTGCACCGGCATCCCCCAAGACCGCGCCCTGGTCCCAACAAAGGTGCCCTCAGCAACCACCTCCGGCCGCAACCGCATCGTCCTCGAAGCCGTAGCCAAAACCCTGACCCGCTAGGACTCTCCCTTTTCCCGCGAGCGGTCACGTCATGACGCGACGACTCGTGGAGTTTCTGGGCACGAGCGGTCGCGTCTGACCCGTCCACTCGCGGGAGTAGAGGTGCAGAGGTGACCACTCGCGGCAGAAGTGGTGGATTGTGGTTTCCACAAAATGGCTGGCTGTTGTGCGTGGGCGGGGCCTTTGGTGTCCGTCGCCGACTAACCCGCGCGTGGGTTAGTTGGCGGAGGGCTGGGGAGTTGGGAGGGCGATGTCTAGGGCGTTGGCTTCGACGTGGTTTAGGGCGTGGCGGACGGCGCCGACGGAGACGATGGCGTCGCCGAGGGAGGAGACCGCGACTCGGGGTGGGCTGGTGGTGAAGGACGGTAGTTGCGCGGTGATGCCCGGCACCAGCACGCCGGCGGCTTCGGCGACGGCTCCGCCGATCACCACCAGTTCCGGGTTGAGCAGGACGCCCACGGAGGCGATCACCCGGGCCATCCGGGTGGAGAGGCGGTCGAGGATGTCCTGTGCCACCGCGTCGCCGTCCGCCGCAGCGGCGAACACCATCTCCGCGGTGACGGCGTCCAAACCGCCGGCGAGCTTGCGCAACGCCGTTCGCGGGCTGCGTTTGGTGATCGCCGCGGCGCCCCATTCGCGGGCCAGGCGCGCGATGCCGTCGGCGCTGCCGACACCTTCCACGAGCTCCAGGTAGACCATCTCGCCGGCACCACCCCGGTGGCCGTGCAGTAGCCGGCCGGATTCCAGCAGACCGGCGCCGATTCGCTCGCCGGACAGCACCACCGCGAGGTCGTCGACCCCGCTGGCCGTGCCACGCCACCGTTCGCCGAGGGCGGCGAGGTTGGCGTCGTTCTCGATCAGGACCCGCCAGCCGTGCAGCTTCGTCAGGGTGGTGTCGAGGCCGACGTCGAAGGCCCGCCAGAACTTGTCGGTGTCCAGGATCTTCCCGTCCCGGCTGACCGGCGCCGCGACGCCAACGCCGACCGCGAGCACCTCGTCGGCGCGGACCCCAGCCGAGGCCAGCGCCTCCGTTGCCGCCCGGTCGACGACGCCGGTTCGCTCGGTCGCGGGCAGCTGCACATCGCGGAAGGAGTGCACGGCCTTGCCGAGCACCTCACCACGCAGATCCGCCACCAGCACGGTGGTCTTGCCCGCACCCATGTCGATGCCGAGGACGTAACCGGCGCGGCTGTTGAACTCGAAGCGGCGCGAAGGCCGGCCGGTGGACGTGCCGGCTTCGCGGCCGGTGCCGAGCTCGCGGACCCAGCCCATCGCGATCAGGTCGTTGCAGACCGCGTGCACGGTGGCGCGGGTCAGCCCGGTGGACTCGATCAGGTCCGAACCGGTCTGCACGCCGCCGGCGGACAGCACTGACAGCACCTTGCCGGCATTGACGCGCCGCAGCAGCGGCGGAGTGGCACCCACAACGTCCCCCATGAGCCATTGACCCTCTCGTCGTTCCATGAGCAGAATACTCCGGAATCTAAATTTAGAGTCTATATAAATGAAGGAAACCTCCGTTGCGAATGACCGACACCCTCACTCCGTTCGACCCGGCAGACGTGCTGCCCGACCCGCACTGGTGGCGGCAGGCCGTTGTGTACCAGGTCTATCCGCGCAGCTTCGCCGACTCCGACGGCGACGGACTGGGCGATCTGCGCGGCATCGTGTCCCGCGTGCCGTACCTGTCGTCGCTGGGCGTGGACGCGGTGTGGCTCAGCCCCTTCTATCCCTCGGCGCTGGCCGACGGCGGCTATGACGTCGACGACTACCGTGACGTCGATCCCCGGCTCGGCTCGCTGGCGGACTTCGACGACCTCGCGACCGCCCTGCACGAAGCGGGGATCAAGCTGATCGTCGACATCGTGCCGAACCACTCGTCGAACCGGCACGCCTGGTTCCGCGAGGCACTCGAATCACCAGCCGGTTCGGCCGCCCGGCAGCGGTACGTCTTCCGCGACGGCCTCGGCCCGGACGGTTCGCTGCCGCCGTCGGACTGGCAGTCCGTGTTCGGCGGACCGGCCTGGACCCGCGTCCCGGACGGCCAGTGGTACCTGCACATGTTCGCCCCCGAGCAGCCCGATCTGAACTGGGACAACCGCGAGGTACGCGACGACTTCCTCACCACCTTGCGATTCTGGTCCGACCGTGGCGTGGACGGTTTCCGCGTCGACGTCGCGCATGCCTTGGTGAAGGACCTCGCCGAGCCCCTTCCGGATTGGGCGTCGCTGGAGGACCCGGCGCTGCCGCCGGGCTCCCACCCGCTCTGGGACCAGGACGGCGTCCACGAGATCTATGCCGAATGGCGCCAGGTCTTCAACGAGTACGACCCGCCGCGCACCGCGGTGGCCGAGACCTTCGTACCGGCGACGCGGCGCGCGCGGTACGCGAGCCCCGAGGGCCTGGGGCAGGCGTTCAACTTCGACCTGCTGCAGGCCGATTGGGACCCGGCGAAGTTCCGTGCCGTCATCACCGGGAACCTCGCCGAGGCGGATGCCTCCGGTGCCTCGTCCACCTGGGTCTTCTCCAACCACGACGTGGTCCGCCATACGACCCGGTACGGCCTGCCGCAACGGGCCGATGGCGACTGGCAAGACGGCAAGGCCTGGCTACTCACCAACGGCGCCACGCCTGCTGTCGATACCGAACTCGGCCTGCGACGGGCGCGAGCCGCCGTACTGCTGATGCTGGCGCTGCCGGGCTCGGCGTACCTCTATCAAGGGGAAGAGCTCGGCCTGCCCGAGGTGGGGGAGTTGCCCGCCGAGGTGTTGCAGGACCCGGCGTTCCAGCGGTCGGCCGGTGCGGAGAAGGGGCGCGATGGATGTCGCGTGCCGATCCCGTGGACTTCGGACGGTACGTCGTTCGGGTTCGGCCCGGCGGGCGCGCACTTGCCGCAGCCGGCCTGGTTCGGCTCGTACGCCGTCGCGGAGCAGGAGGGCGCTCCGGAGTCGACGCTGAACCTCTACCGGCAAGCGCTGGAGCATCGCCGCCGGCTGCAGGATGCCGAGACGTTGGAGTGGATCGACGCCGGCCCGTCTGTGCTGCACCTGGTCCGCCCTGGTGGCTGGCGGTCGGTCACCAACTTCGGCACTGAGCCGGTGGAGCTGCCGGCCGGGTCCGTCGTACTCGCGAGTGGACCGCTGGACGAAGGCCGGCTGCCGGCCGACACCACCGCCTGGATCGTCTGAACCGATCCGCCGGCGGGGCCACCGACGGCGGCGAACAGCTATGGAGGAAGACATGACTGAACTCTTCAGGCCTGCGATGTCGAGGCGCCGGTTCCTCAGCACGAGCGCCCTTGCGATCGCCGGCGGCAGCACGGTGCTGGCCGGGTGTGGCAGTGGCTCCAGTGGTGGTCCGGGCGCGAGCAGCAAGGGGGCCGTGACCTGGGCCTCGTGGGCGAACCCGGGTGAGGCCATCCGGTTCAAGGAGTACTCGAAGTCCTACGAGCAGTCGTCGGGTGCCAAGATCACGTATCAGACCGTTGTCGGCGACTATCAGGCCAAGCTGCTGAGCCAGCTCGCGGGCGCCGCCGCGCCGGATGCGTTCTACGTCGGCGACGGGCAGATGGCGAAGCTCGTCGGGTCCAAGCAGCTGGTGGATCTGACCTCCTACCTGAACGCCGCCGACAGCCCGGTCAAGGAGGCCGACTTCTTCCCGGGCCTGATGCAGTGGTGCCGGCCGAAGGGCGGCGAGGGCCTGTACGGCGTACCGGTGGACTGCAACCCGAAGGTCTTCTGGTTCAACAGTGACGTACTGGCCAAGGCCGGGGTGACGCAGACGCCGGCGCAGATGTTCGAGGCCGGGACTTGGACGCAGGACGCGCTGACGTCGTTGCTGGACAAGGTGCGTGCCACCGGTAAGCGCGGCATGGTCCTGGAGGCCGGCTGGTTCGACCTGATGTCGTGGATCACGACTTTCGGTGGCACCGCGATCGACACCGACGGCAAGGCCGTGTTCGACACCGACCCGAAGGCGCAGACCGCGGTGGCCTGGCTGTTCGATCAGCTTGCCTCGGGCAACATCACGTTCGGTGGTTCGCTGCCGAAGGGGCAGGGCGCGGACGCGTTGTTCTACAGCGGTCAGCTGGCCACGATCCAGTACGGGCGGTGGATCCTGCCGAACCTCAAGAAGCTCAAGTTCGGGTACGACATCGCGCCGCTGCCGTCGGAGTCCGGCAAGGACATCATGCCGGTGCCGGTCGCGACGGCGGCGATGTCGGTCAACGTGAAGGCGAAGAACCAGGAGGCGGCACTGGCGTTCCTGGGCAACTACGTCAGCTCGGAGGGCCAGAAGTTCCGGTTGTCCGGCGGTGGCAACGCCTGCCCGTCCGTGAACGGACTCGACGAATTGGTGACCGAAGGCAACCTTCCGGCTCACGGCAAGCTGTTCACCGAGATCGCTCGCAAGGGTTATGCGATCCCGCTGGCCATCGCCGGTAACGCCGAGGTCGCCACCAACCTGCCGTTGCTGATGGACCGGCTGCTGAAGGCGGGGAAGGAGACCCCGCTGTCCTTCAGCCAGAAGTTGGTTCAGCTGATCAACGGCACCAAGTGATGAAGAAGGGGCGCAGGAGCAATCTGGCCGGCTACGCCTTTCTCGCACCGCAGCTGATCGGCCTGGTCGTGTTCATGGTGGGCCCGCTGATCTTCGCCGTGGTGCTGAGCTTCTCGCATTGGGACGGTTTCGGTACGAGGTCGTTCGCCGGGCTGGCCAACTTCGAACGCGTCTTCAGCGATCCGCAACTGCGGACGTCCGTGCGCAACACGGTCTGGTTCACGGTCCTGCAGGTGCCAGGGATGATGCTCGCGGCTCTGGTGGTCGCGCTCATGCTCCAACGGGCCGGGCGGTTGAAGTCGTTCTACCGGATCTTCTACTTCGCGCCGGTGGTCACCTCGACCGTGGCCGTCGGGGCGATCTGGCTGTGGCTGTTCAACCCCGAGATCAGCCCGGTGAACAACGCGTTGCGGCAAGTGGGACTGCCCGCGCCGGACTGGTTGCAGGACGCGCGGTTCGTCATCCCGGCCTTCGCGATCGTGGGGATCTGGCAGGGGCTCGGCTATCAGGTGGTGATGTTCATGGCCGGACTGGAGAACATCCCAGGCACGTTGATGGAAGCCGCCGATATCGATGGCGCGAGCGAATGGCAGAAGCTGCGGCGGATCACCCTGCCGTTGCTGTCGCCAACGATCCTGTTTCTGTCGATCACGTCGGTCATCGGCTCGTTCCAGGTGTTCGACTACATCTACGTGTTCATGGACACCACGGCACCCGAACCGGCCCGGACCATCGTCTACGAGATCGTGCAGATCGCCTTCCGGGAGTTCGACTTCGGTGTCGCCTCCGCCTTGGCGGCCTGCCTGTTCCTTGCCCTGCTGGCCCTTACCGGCCTGCAGTTGGCCGCTCAGAAGAGGTGGGTGCATTACACCGAATGACTACCGTCGAAGAAATCCCTCAGCAAGTCGTCCCGGTTGAACCGCCGGCCGAGGCACCACCGCAGTCCAAGCCCGCCCGGCTGTGGCGTCTGCCTCTGCACCTGGTGGTGGCAGTAGGCGCCCTGGTGATGGCAGGCCCCTTCATCTGGATGATCCTGTCGTCGTTCAAGCCACTCGACGAGATCTTCCTGCAACCGCCCAAGCTGCTGCCGCAACTGTGGCAGCCGGAGAACTACAGCCGCGCACTCGAGGCCGCCGACTTCGGCCGTGGCTTCTTCAACTCGTTCTACATCGCCGTCACCGTCACGGTGGTGTCACTGGTGACCTCGGCCATGGCCGCCTACGCCTTCGCCCGGATCCGGTTCTTCGGCAGCCGGACGCTGTTCATCGCCTTCCTGGCCACGATGATGGTGCCGATCCAGCTGACGATCATCCCGCTGTACCTGATCATGGGCTGGCTCGGCTGGGTGGACACCCACCTGGCGCTGATCGTGCCACCGGCGATGTTCAACGCGTTCGGCGTCTTCCTGCTCCGGCAGTACATCCGGGGCATCCCGCTCGAGCTGGAGGAGGCCGCGGCCATCGACGGAGCGAGCCGGGCGCGGATCTTCCTCACGATCGTGCTGCCGTTGCTGCGGACACCGCTCACGGCGCTGGGGATCTTCACCTTCCTCGGCCAGTGGAACAACTTCTTCTCGCCGCTGATCTTCCTCAACAGCGAGGAGAACTTCACCATCCCGCTGCTGGTCAACCAGTTCAAAGGCCAGTACTCCTCGGACTGGACCAGCCTGATGGCCGCCTCCACCCTCGCGGCCGCGCCACTGCTCATCATCTTCGTCATCGCCCAACGACAGATCGTCGAAGGCATCGCCCTATCCGGCTCGAAAACCTGACCCCTGGAGGCACTTAATCTTCGCGGGTGTCGTTCATTCGTCTTGCCGTTGTCCTGTTGCTACTGATGACCGGATCGGTGGCGTGTTCGTCCGACCCGGAGGAGAAGGCGAAGGTGCAGCCGGTCGTGCACGAGGCGGCGCCGGTGCCGAAGGACCGCGATCCGGCGGCGGTGCTCTCGGCTCTGCGCAAGATCGACGCGTGCGCGTTGCTGGGCCCGGCGCCGGGCAAGGTCCCGATCGGACCGCACGGCTGCCGGGCCGCGACCGCGCTGACCATCCGGCTCGGCGCGGCGCTGTCGATGGATGCGCGGGACAAGCTCGAAGTGCTGGTGATCGGTGGCGCGAAGGCTTATCGCAACCTGCCGTTGTGGACTGACGCCTGCGATGTCTTCCTACCGGTGAGCTTCACCCAGACGATCAAGATCAGTAGCAAGGAGAAGCCCAAGGGATGCGCCGCGGCCGAGAAGGCTGCCGCGACCGCGGTGCGTCTACTCGCGAAGCCGGCGGCCATTCCGGTCATCCCGGCGGCGGCGCGCTGGGACGCTTGTACGGTGCTGGGGCACGTCCTCGGCGCATCGGCCGGGAAGTTGGCGGCTGGTGACGCCGGTCTGGACGACTGCGAGCAGGTGCCCACAAACCGGAGCGACATGGCCGCGGTGGCTCGCGTGGCGACTTTGTCGTTCCGCTATGGACCACAACTGCGCTACCGGGACATGGAACCACTCGGCGGACGCAAGATCTACAAATTGGTGGGCAACGGCTGCCGGGTGCCCTGGAACCAGGGCACCTCGGGCGCTAAGGATCCCGAATTCGGGCAGCGCGAGATCGAGCTCAAGGCAGCGGACTGTGCCGAGGCGAAACGACTCGCGGTGGCGACGATGAAGACGCTCAGTACGGCGCCACCCGCGGGACCGGGGTTTGCCGGCGCGTTGACGTACGGCGTGATGGAGCCGGATAGCCCGCGAGCCGGCGGGTGTCGCGAACTGCCGGTCAAGCCGGCGTGCGAGCCGTACCACCCGGTCGACGTACCGAGCGGCGGTGCGGTCGAGGTGGTGCGCCAGGTCGACGCAGATCCGAATGTGCTGTGCGCGATCGCGGTCGACGTGGTCTGGGATCGACTCGGGCCGAGGTTCCAGCCGGTGACGCGAGTCGGCAGCGACGAACGGACGCCGGAATGCGTCTTCGTCGAGCCGTCGCACGAGTTGAAGGTGACGGTCGGACTCACCGATGGCTGGAAGAGAGCGCCGTCCGGCACTGTGCAGAAGGAGTTCAGCGGGCATCCCGGGGTCCTGGACACGCCGATTCCGACATTGACGCAGGCGACGGTCGCGGTGACGAACGAGATCCACTTGTCGGTCACCTTCTCGTTCGGCCCGCCACGAGGTCGGGCCAAGCCGAACGACGTCGATCGCAGCGCCGAAATCGAACCCCTGACGAACGCCATTGTCGGCAAATACTTCTGACCCTGGGTACGCCTAGCCTTTTGCGGTGTCGATCGCGCGCGTGGTTCTCGGGGTCCTGCTCGTCTGCGCCTTGAGCGGGTGCACCGGAGGCAAGGAAGACAAGCCGGACGGCGGGCCGTTGCCGGATCTGCCTGCCGTCGTCCATCCCAAGGCCGAGGTGCCGAAGGATCGGGATCCCGCGGCGGTTGCGGCGGCGCTGACCCGGCTCGACGCCTGCGCGCTGATGGGTTCGGCGAAGGCGGTGCCGATGACGCCTCATCGCTGCCGGCTCGAGACCGGCGTGGGCGAGAGCATGACGCTGACCCTCGGCACGCCGCTGACCTGGCAGGAGCGGTACGGGAGTGACCTACAGACCGTCAAGGGTGCGCGGGTGTACTTCCAGGGCCCGGACCTCGATCGGTGTAAGGCGGACATTCCCGTCAGCTTCACCCACACGATCGAGGTGGGATTGACGACTTTGCGAGACCCGACCCCCGCTACCTGCAAGCGAGTTCGGACGATGACGGAGGCGGTCATCACCCGGCTGGCGAATCCGGAGGCCAATCTCGCCCGGATGCCTGCGGCCCGCTGGAACGCTTGTACGGCGCTCGCGCGGTCTCTAGGCCTGACGGCGCCGACGAGTAAGCACGACTTCGCCAACGGGCTGGACGGGTGCACTGATCCCGACGGACTGCAGGTCGAGCTGAGCTTCGGCCGTGACTTCAAGCCGTCGTCTGACGCGACTGTCCGACAGCTCGGCGGTAAGCGTGTCCGCCAGTACACGTACTCCGGTTGTGACCTCGAATGGAGCCAAGGCCCCTCAGGCGTTGCGACCGCTCCCAAGCGCGTGGTGACGGTACGGGCGAAGACCTGTGCCCAGGCGGACAAGAGCGCGCTGGTCCTGATGAAGGTGCTCGACGGTCCGCCGCCGGCTCAGGCCAAACCGCAGCACCCGCTGATCTACAAGTCGGGTGAGCCGGATAGGGCGGCTGCAGGTGCCTGTGCTGACGTCGGGACCCTTGAGCCGTGCGAGCCCTACCACCAGGTCGAGGCGCCGACAGGAGCTCAGGAGGTTCTGCGGCGGGTCAAGGCCGATCCGAATGTCAACTGCGCCATAGCCGTTGATGCTGTCCGCAAGCACCTAGGGCCGGGGTTCCGACCTGCGACTCTCAACAGTTCAGCTAAGTATCTGGCGCACCGGAGCTGCGAGTTCGTCGAGCAGTCGCACGGGCAAAGCTTCGCGGTATCGGTCGTCGACGCGCCACCGACGCCGAAGACCGTGTACGTGCCGCACGGGAAGGAGGTCACCGTGCAGGGCCGGCCGGGAACGCACTTCTCGTTCGTGGAGCCCAAGTCTCGCCGTGACGACCTGTACGTCGAGGTCGCGGACCGCATCACGCTGCGCCTGCAGTTCGGGCTCGGCCTCCCCCGAGGGGTCACAAGCAAGACCGCCCTCGACAGCGAGCGGGCAGCAGTCCTGCAACCGCTCGCGATCGACATCCTGAACAAGCACTTCTCCTGACGAGTGGACCGCGTCGGCTCCCCCTCAGTGACGTCGATCTGCCTCGTCCGACACGGCGAGACGGCTTGGAATAGCGAAGGCAGGCTCCAAGGCCGCGAAGACGTTCCACTCAACGACCGGGGGCGAGACCAGGCCCGGAAACTCGCCGACGCACTGGCCGTCGACCGTTGGGATCTGCTGGTGAGCAGTCCGCTGTGCCGCGCCTGGGAGACGGCCACGATCATGGCCGCGCGCCTTGGCCTGCCCGAACCGGTTGCAATCCCTGAGCTGATGGAACGGGACTACGGCGCGGCCTCAGGCCTGACCAAGGTTGAAGCCGCCAGACGGTTCCCGGATGGCGTCTATCCCGCCTCCGAGACCCGCGCGGACGTCCGCGGCCGATGTTGGCCGGTACTGGAACGGCTGGCGACCAGGTCAGCTGGAGGATCCGCCCTGGTCGTGACCCACGGCTCGGTGATCAAGAGCCTTCTGCTGGCGATATCCGATGGTGCGATCCCGGCCGCCGACCTGAGGAATGCGTGCAGCAACCTGATCTACCGAACCGCTGACAGTCCCTGGCAAATCATTCACCACGACAGGACGGTGTGACATCCGGCGGACGCTGCCGGGCTGTCCACTCGCGCGTCGAAACCTGCCTAGCTGACGCAGAGGCAGAAGGGGTGGCCGGCGGGGTCTAGGAAGACGCGGAAGGTTGTGCCGGGTTGGTGGTCGTGTTTGGTCGCGCCGAGTTCGAGCACTGCGGCCTCACCGGCGTCCAGGTCCTCGACCATCACGTCGAGGTGCATCTGCTGGGGCACCTCTTGGCCCGGCCAGACGGGCGGGGTGTACTTCTCCACCGGCTGGAACGAGATGCACTGCCCCTCGGCGCGGATCTCGGCCCAGTCGTCGGAGACGCTGACCTTCCAATCCAGCAGCGCGCCATAGAACCTCGCGAGCACGCCGGGATCGGGGCAGTCGATGACAAAGCTGGGGAATTGTGCGATAGCCATGCCGATCACGGTAATACGCATCGCGGACGATTCCCGTCCGGATAGCTGTGAGGGCGTTCTTTGGCAGGATAGGGCGGGTGACGCCGACTCTTGCCGATGTGCTGGCCGTTCTCGATCGCCTCTATGACCCGTCCTGGGCGGAGAGCTGGGACGCGGTCGGTCTGGTGACGGGGGATCCGGCGCAACCCGTGCGCCGCATCTTGTTCGCCGTGGACCCGATGCGAGCGGTGGTCGATGAGGCGATCGCGGGGGAGTACGACCTGCTGGTCACGCATCACCCGCTCTACCTCAAGGGCGTCAACAGCGTCGCCGCGACGACTCCCAAGGGCCGCGTCGTTCACGACCTGATCCTGTCGGGTACGGCGTTGCACGTCTGCCACACCAACGCCGACAACGCGAACCCGGGCGTCAGCGATGCCCTCGCCGCGGCCCTCGGTCTGACCCGCACCCGGCCGCTCAAGGCCATGCCGGCCGACCCGATGGACAAGATCGTCGTCCACGTCCCGACCGCCGAGGCCGACGCGATGATCGATGCCCTCGCGGCCGCGGGCGCCGGGAACATCGGCGAGTACGACCGCGCCGCGTGGACGACGCTTGGCGAAGGCACGTTCCGGCCTGGCGAAGGCGCGAATCCCACGCTGGGCGAACCCGGCCGGATCGAGCGGGTGGCCGAGGCGAAGGTGGAGATGGTGCTGCCGCGCTACCGACGGCGTCAGGTGGTGGAGGCGATGCGGGCCGCCCATTCGTACGAGGAGCCCGCGTTCGACGTGCTCGAGCTCGCGGAACTGCCCAGCACGCGAGGTGGTGGGCGTATCGGCGTACTGGCTGAGCCGCTGCCGCTAAAGGAGTTCGCCGAGCGGGTCGCGACAGCGTTGCCCCGGACGACGCACGGCGTACGGGTGTCCGGTGATCCCGAGCGGATGATCGAGACCGTCGCGGTGGTCGGTGGCGCGGGGGATTCGGAGTTCGGCCGGGTTCGGGCGTCGGGGGCGGACGCGTACGTGACGGCCGATCTGCGGCACCACCCGGCGACCGAGGCGAGGGCGTACGACGAGGGGCCGGCGCTGGTCGATGTGGCGCACTGGGCGAGCGAATGGCCGTGGCTCGCGGACGCCGAACGCCTCCTGACCTCGGAGCTGGCGGCGCGGGGCAGTAGCGTGGACACTCACATCTCGACCCTCTGCACAGATGCCTGGGATCTCCGGCTCTGACACGGGGGAACAACTGAACGAAGAACTAAGGAGCCGACCCTGAACGCCGAGCCCGCTGTCCAACGCGTGTTACTGGACCTGCAGGACCTCGACCTGCAGCTGGATCAGGTCGCCCACAAGCGCAAGGCCGTGCCCGAGCTGGCCGCCCTGGCGGAGCTGGGCAAGGAGAAGAGCGTCGTCGATTCCGAGCTGGTCGCCGCCGAGACCGAGGTCAGTGACCTGCAGCGCGAGCAGAAGAAGGCCGACAGCGATGTCGAGCAGGTCCGCCAGCGCCGGACCCGTAATCAGCAGCGGATGGACTCCGGTCAGGTCGGTTCGCCGCGTGATCTGGAGAACCTGCAGCACGAGATCGTCTCGCTGGACCGGCGCATCTCCGACCTGGAGGACGCCGAGCTCGAGGTGATGGAGCGGCTGGAGGCGGCCGAGGCCGTGCAGGAGGACCTGCGCGCCCGCGCGGCGGCCTTCGCCGGGCGTCAGGCCGAGCTGGAGTCCGCCCGGGACAGCGCTTTCAAGGAGCTGGACGAGCAGCGCGCCTCCCTCGGGGACAAGCGCTCGTCGACCTCGGCCGCATTGCCCGCGGACCTGGTCACGACGTACGAGAAGCTGCGCGAGCGCAACGGCGGTATCGGCGCCGCGCCGCTGGTCGGCAAGCGCTGTATGGGCTGCCGGATGGAGCTCACGCCGTCCGACCTGAACCGGATCAAGGCGGCGCCGGCCGACGAGGTCGTGCGCTGCGAGGAGTGCGGGCGGATCCTCGTCCGGACGGGAGAGCCCGCCAAGTGATCGACCACGTCATTGTGGAGGCCGACGGGGGATCCCGCGGCAACCCGGGTCCCGCGGCGTACGGCTCGCTGGTGCGGGACCCGGCCAGCGGTGAGGTGATCGCCCAGGTCGGGGTGACGATCGGGATCGCGACCAACAACGTCGCGGAGTACAGCGGCTTGATCGCCGGGCTCGAGCTGGCCCGGGAGTACGCGCCGGACGCCTCGATCGAGGTCCGGATGGACTCCAAACTGGTGATCGAGCAGATGGCCGGGCGCTGGAAGGTCAAGCACCCGGACATGAAACCGCTCGCGGCGAAGGCCCAGTCGCTGGCGCCGCTCGGTACCGAGTGGACCTGGGTGCCGCGCGCGCAGAACTCCGCCGCCGACGCCCTCGCGAACATGGCGCTCGACGGCAAGACGGTCCCGCTCCGCCCTACTGAGGTGGTAGCCGCGAAAGGGGTCGATGAGGAGCCGTCTGACCTGGCGAAGGCCTTGCAGGGCTGGGGCGCTCAGGCCGAGCCGCCTACCCAGGTGATCTTCCTGCGGCATGGCGAGACGCCGCACACGGTCGACAAGCGGTTCTCCGGTTCGGGCGGGGATGATCCCGGTCTGAGCGAGAACGGCGAGGCGCAGGCTCGCGCCGCGGCGGCGTACCTGAAGGCGCGAGTCGGCCAGATCGACGCGATCGTGTCGTCGCCGATGCGTCGCGCCCAGCAGACGGCGAGCGCGGTCGCGGCGTCGTACGGGCTGGACGTCGACATCTCGCCGGAGTGGCGCGAGTGCTCGTTCGGCGACTGGGACGGCTTTACCTTCGCCGAGGTCCAGCACAAGTGGCCGGACCAGATGAACGCGTGGCTGGCCTCGACCGCGGTGGCGCCGCCGAACGGGGAGTCGTTCGAGATGTGCGGACGGCGGATCCGGGCGGCGCGCGACGGGATCCTGTCGACGTACCCGGGCAAGACCGTGGTCGTGGTGACGCACGTGACGCCGATCAAGTTGATGGTCCGGGCGGTGCTCCAGGCGCCGATGTCCTCGCTCTTCCGGATGGAATTGCGGCCCGCCACCATCACCGAGATCCACTGGTACGCCGACGGCTTGGCGTCCCTCAGGAGCTTCAACACCATCCCCGCACTAGTCTGACCCCTACAGCCCCGACAGCGAGGTCGGGACGCTGAGTGGACGGAGGACGCGCGTGCCGTTGCAGAAGGTGCATTTCGCCGAGGAAGTACCCGAGGTGTTCCGCGCGTCCTTGCAGGCGATCCGGCGGGAGCTGGAGGTGCCGGCCGAGTTCCCCGCGGAGGTGGTCGCGGCGGCCCTGCACGCTGCGGCGAACCCGCGTCTGCCCGCGTTGGACCGGACGGAGATCGAGTTCGTCACGATCGACCCGCCGGACTCGATGGACTTGGACCAGGCACTGCACATCGAGCGCGCGGGCGACGGTTACACCGTGCACTACGCGATCGCCGATGTGGCCGCGTGGGTGCAGCCGGGCGATCCGATCGACCTGGAGGCGCGCAAGCGGGGCGAGACCCTGTACGCGCCGGACAAGCGCACGCCGTTGCACCCGCCGGAGTTGTCCGAGGGCGCGGCGTCACTGCTGCCCGACGAGGTTCGGCCCGCGCTGCTCTGGACCATCACGGTCGACGCGGCGGGCGAAGGTACCGAGGTCGACGTACGGCGTGCGCTGGTCAAGTCGCGCGCCAAGCTGAACTACGCGGGCGTGCAGAAGGACCTGGACGCCGGTACGGCCGGGGAGTCGTTGACGTTATTGCGCGAGGTCGGCCTGCTGCGCGAACAACGCGAGCGCGCGCGCGGTGGCGTCAACCTGCCCATCCCGGACCAGGAGGTTGTCACCGGCAACGGCGACTGGACGCTCGAATTCCGCGCGCAACTCCCGGTCGAGGGCTGGAACGCGCAGATCTCGCTGCTGACCGGGATGGCCGCCGCGCAGCTGATGATGAACGGCAAGATCGGCATCCTCCGCACGCTGCCCGACTCGCAGGATGGCGTGCGCAGCCGGCTGGAGAACACGGCCAAGGCCCTGAGCATCCCGTGGCCGCCCGGTTTGTCGTACGCCGATTTCATCCACACGCTGGACGCGAAGGTGCCGGCGCATGCCGCGATGCTGGCGGCGTGCACAGTGCTGTTCCGGGGGGCGGGTTATACGGCGTTCTCGGGTTCTGTGCCGGAGCAGCCGGAGCATGCCGCGATGAAGTCGTCGTACGCCCATGTCACCGCACCCTTGCGCCGTCTGGTGGACCGGTGGACCAGCGAGATCTGCGTCGCGTTGTGCGCCGGCTCCGAGGTGCCGGCGTGGGTGCACGAGTCGATGAACGAGATCCCGAAGATCATGGAGGAGTGCGACCGCAAGGCCAACGCCTACGAACGCGCCATCGTCGGCATGGTCGAGGCAGGCCTGGTTGCGGATGAGGTCGGCCAGGAGTTCGACGGCGTCATCACCGACGTCGACGAACGCGAACCGACGCGCGGCATCGTCGTACTGTCCGATGTCGCCGTCGAGGGGCGAGTCACCGGTACGACGCAGTTGCCGCTCGGGCAGCCGGTCCGGGTGCGGCTCACCGCGGCCGATATCGCCAAACGCCTGGTCGCCTTCTCACTCGTGCAGTAGGGATTCCACTGCGGCGGTGGTGCGTTTGAGGTCGCCTGTCGCGAGCAGGTCGAGCAGACCTCCGCGGAGCATCGCCAGTACGGCGGTACGTCGTGCGCGCCCTCTAGCCGTACGACGTACCGCGGCGGGTTGTGCCTTGGCGAGCAGCTCCAGCCAGACCTCGACCGAGGTGCGGGCGTAGTCGGCCCACGGTCCGGCCGGATCGACCAGCGACCGCCCGTACGCCTCCACCCAAAGCTGCATCAACGCCCGTCGCTCTGGGGCCGAGAGCCACTTCCAGAGCTCACGCGCGACCACCTCGAGGCCGGGCTCGTCGTACTGCGTGGGGATGCGATCCAGTAGCGCGAGCTCGTCGGCCCTTGCCCGGTTGAGCAATGCGCGGATCAGGCCGTCCTTGCTGCCGAACAGGAACAGCAGCACGCGCGGGCTCGACCCGATGGCCGTGGCGAGGGGACGCAGGGACAGATCCGCCAGGCCGTGCTCGAGCGAGTACGCATAGGCGCGCTCGAGCAGTTCGGTCTCCCGGGCGGACGGGGGTGTTCCGGTGGTCGTCACAAGGCTATTCTTACCCTACTGAAACGACTGTGTCAGTAAGGTGTCCGTGGAGAGCCTTTGGAGTGCGTTGTGGAGGGTGTTGTGACGGGTGAGGTAGAAGGCGCAGTGGTGATCCGGCGGATCGGCCGGCCAGGGGATCTGGGCTGGGTCGTGCAGGCGCATGGTGAGCTCTACGCCCGCGAGTTCGGATTCGACAGCCGCTTTGAGGCGGTTGTGCTGGAGATCATGGCGTCCTTCACACGCCGTGATCCGGAACGCGAGGCCGGCTGGATCGCCGAACTCAACGGCCGCCGCGTCGGCTGCATCCTCTGCGTGCGTGCCGACGACGATGACTCGGGTGAAACCGCCAAGCTCCGCGTCCTCCTGGTGCATCCGGACGGCCGCGGTCACGGCATCGGCGGCCGCCTGGTCGACACCTGCCTCGCCTTCGCCCGATCCGTCGGCTATCAACGCATGAAGCTCTGGACCACCGACCAGCAAGTGGTAGCCCAAAAGATCTACACCGACCGCGGCTTCGCCCTAACCGGCAAACGCCCCAACGCCACCCTCTCCGCCACCGACCTCTTCTACGCCCTAGACCTAACCGTCTAGCCCTCAGCTCAGGTTGGCGATTTGGCTGTGATTGCGCCGTGGGTGCGGAAGGTGCGGGGGGATTGGCCGACGCGGGTGGTGAAGAGGCGGCTGAAGTAGGCGGGGTCGTCGTAGCCGATTCGGTGGGCGATGGTGGCGATGGTGAGGGTGGATCCGGTAAGGAGGGCCTTCGCCTCGTTCAGGCGTACGCCGAGGATGAGCTCTTGCGGGGTTAGGTCGAGCAGCTGCGCGAACGCCTTCTCGACGCGGAGACGGTCGCCGTACGGCCCGCTGGGCGCGGTGCCGAGCGGCAACACCGGCCGGTCGGGGTCGAGGTAGCCGAGTGCGCCGTACGCCGCGGTGGCCGGGCCGTCGAACAGGACCCAGGCCTGCGTCCAACCTGCCCCGGCTGGGCGATAGCCGTGCAGCACGCCCGGGAACAGCCAGAGCACGGCCGGGGCCCGGACCTCGACGAGTTGCCGGCGCGGACTGTGCAGCAGTGCTCCGTGGCCCGAGCGCAGCAGGACAGCGGCGTGGCAGCCGAGGGCGCGTTCCGGGCTTGGTTCCGGCGGGTTCTGCCCTTCGCCGGCGCCGAGGCAGAACAGTCCAAGTCGCCGATGAACCGGACCCGGAGTGAGATAGGTAGACCAATGTTTATTGGGCTCGGCATGGACACGACTCATGCGTACAAGAGTCCAACAACTAGGTCACGGGAGTCCATTCACCGCGGTGAGGCACGGCAGCATCCTGGTGCCTATGCTGACCTCAAACGGATACCGGCTGGACGAATCGCCCGCGCGTCTAGGCGAGCTGGTCGCGGTCCCCGACGCCGAGCGCGGTGATCGCCAGGCCCTGTGGGAACGACTCCGGCGGGAGGGGTACCTCTACCTGCCCGGCGCGCTGGACCAGGAGACCGTTCGGGGCTTCCGGCGGTACTACTTCGACGCTCTGGCAGCGACCGGGCTGATCCAGCTGGGCTCAGATCCACAGGTCGGGCTGGCAGGTGCGCAGATCGACCGGGAAGCCCTGCGACACGTGCTGTTCGGTCAGGTGGTGCCGGGTGCGGCGTACCGGGCCTTCTGCACCCAGCCGGCGGTGCGGGATTGGTACGCGTGGTTCCTCGGCGGCGAGACGTTCCTGCACAAGCGCAAGATCATCCGGCACACCGCACCGGGAGAGACGGGCATCGGCACCGCGACTCAGGCGCACTATGACCTGGTCTACCTGCGCGACGGCACCGACCGGGTGTTGTCATCGTGGATCCCGCTGGGCGACTGTCCGGTCACGCGCGGCGGCCTGGTCTACCTCGAACGAAGTCACCACCGGGTGCTGGCCGACGAGGCGAACGACTGGCTGAAACCGCCGGCCGCCTCGATCACGGCGGACCTGCCGTCGCTGGCCGACGAGTACGACGCGCGCTGGCTGGTGGCCGACTACGCCGCGGGCGACATGGTCGTGCACACCGCCTATACGGTGCATGCCGCCCTGGACAACGTTGACGCCGGCGGGGTGATGCGGCTGTCCACCGACATCCGCTATCAGCGCGCGGATCAGCCCATCGACCTGCGCTGGCAGAACGACTGGCATGACCGAGACTGGCTCTGAAGCCGTTCGGATTGAAGAGTGAGCGGGTCGGCCTTTAAGCCGGATCCTGTGCGCGTCGTGCCTTGCGGCGCGGCGGCGGCGGCCATCCATCTACGACGATCGTTGCCGATCGCCTCTAGCGGCCTACCTGCGAGCATCGGGCGGGCAGCCCTCGAACGCTCACACAGACGGCGGTTTCCCGTCGTCCTCTTGGCCTTGCTCCACGTGGGGTTTACCGAGCCCCCGTAGTCACCTACGGGGCTGGTGGTCTCTTACACCACCGTTTCACCCTCACCCGCACTCCGATGAACCACGGGGTTCACCAAAGCCGCTGGCGGTCTGTTTTCTGTGGCACTGTCCCGCGGGTTGCCCCGGGTGGGCGTTACCCACCACGCTGCCCTGTGGAGTCCGGACTTTCCTCGGTGCTCACCGGCGAACCGGCGAACAACGCGGCCGCCCGGCCGACCCGTTCACTCTCCGCAGTCTACCCGCTCGGCCGCCGGACTGGTTGCGGGATAGGTTCGGCCTATGGCAGCGGTACGGCGCCCGGGTGGCGAGCTGATCCCGATCGACGCGGCGCGACGGATCGCGCTCAACGCACAGGGGTTCGCCGAGCCGAAGCCGTCTGGCCGCGTCGACGTACGGCACCTCCGGCGGGCGATCGACCGCGTCGGCGTACTGCAGCTCGACTCGGTGAACGTGCTCTGCCGGTCCCACTATCTGCCGTTGTTCGCCCGGCTAGGGCCTTACTCGCGTACGGCGCTGGACCGGATGTGCTGGGGTGGCGCGAAGCGGGAGTTGTTCGAGTACTTCTGGGGTCACAAGGCGAGCCTGCTTCCGCTGAGCAGCTACCCGTTGATGCGATGGCGAATGCGCGCGGCCGAGCGGCAGGACTGGAACGCCCCGCTCGACCCGGACCTGACGGCGCCATGGTCGGTCGTCGCCGGTATGCGCCGGCTGAGCGTGGAACGCCCCGGGTTCGTCGAGGACGTGCTGGCCATTGTCACCGAGCGCGGGCCACTCACGGCCGGCGAGGCGAACCCCGACGGCCTTCGCCGCAAGCGGACCGACCCGGACCCTGACCCGACCACCGGCCGGATGTGGAACTGGCAGGACGCCAAGATTGCCATCGAGTACCTCTTCTGCACGGGCCGGGTCGCGATCGCGGGCCGCCGCAACTTCGAGCGCCTGTACGACCTCACCGAACGCGTGCTGCCGGCCGACGTACTGCCTGGCCCTGGACCCACAGCCGACGAGGCAAGGCGGGAGCTGGTCCGGATCTCCGCCCGGTCCCTCGGGATCGCCACCGCCCGCGAGTTGTGCGGTGCCACGGGCGGCCATTTTCCGTTGCCCACGGCAACCGCCAAGCGCGTGATCGGCGAGTTGGTGGACACCGGCGAGCTGGTTCCGGTGCGCGTCGAAGGCGTACCACAGCAGGGCTATCTGTGGTCGGACGCCGAGGATCAGCCGGTCCGGGCGCGCGCGTTGCTGTCGCCATTCGACACGCTGATCTGGAACCGCGATCGGACCCACCGGCTCTTCGATTTCTTCTACCGGATCGGCATCTACACGCCGGCGGCGCAACGCGTGCACGGCTACTACGTGCTGCCGTTTCTGCTCGGTGACCGGCTCGTCGCTCGGGTCGACTTGAAGGCTGATCGCCGGAATTCCGCCCTGGTCGTCCCGACCATCACCGCCGAACCCGGCATTCCCGATGCCGATATCGCCGAGCCGCTGGCGGCCGAGCTCGACCTGATGGCCGACTGGCTGGAGCTCGACCGAGTGCTGGTCACTGCTGACAGCGATCTCGGTCGAGCCCTAACCTTCTAAGCAGTTAGAACGGCCAGCCGGCGCGCTGCCCGGCCTCGATGAGCGGGATCATCGCGAACGCGGCGTCGGAGAGACCGCCGAAGGTGTGCCGCCCAGGTACGCCGGACGGCCCGTGCCCGGCCTCGTAGCCCGCCAGATTCCAGGTGTAGACCGGGATCCGGCACGGGATATCGCGCGTCGGTTCGGCACCCCGTCCGGCCCACGCCTGCTCGTCCGTAACGATCACTACCCGGTCGTGGCCCTTGTACCAGCGGCGGACCGCGTCGGCCGTGTTCGTACCACCCAGCTCGTGGAACCGGCCCAGCGACTTGAGGACGGATTCGCCGCGTCCAAGCCGTACGAGCGCGCTCTTCGTTCCGAACTCGACCAGATCGGCAGACTCCGTACGGACCGCCAGAGCCGTCCCGAAGAGTGCAGCCGCGTCTGCCCGCGTGAGGTCCGACTTCCGGGACAGCGAGTCGTGGAACATCGAGCCCGATCGGTCGACCAGGATGAGCGTGCGGCCGGGTAGAGCCGGCACTGACGCCAGTGACAGCGTCAACGCCTGCTCGAGCGGCCGAGCCCACCGAGACGTCGCAAACCGGCTAGACGGACTTGTAGCGCGGTACGCCGACAGGAAGCGCATAGGCAGCTGCCGCGACCGTGCAACCTGCACAGGATCCGTAAGCCGCGCTGCAACCGTTGCGGCCGCCTTGTCGGACAGACCAGCCTCGTCGAAGTTCCGGAGGTTGCGGAGCAGGGCCATATACCCCATCGACGGGATGATCCCTTCCCACGCTGCAGCGTCCAGAGGCGCCTGTAGCCAGCCTGCCAACGACTCCCACGTCATCCCGGCAGCAGCCAGTACGGCGTGGTCGTCCAGCAGGAAGCGCCGATACTCCAGCGGTACGACGCCAAGGTCTGCTCGGCGCTGGAGCAGTTCCAGCGTGTCAGGGATGGCGTTGCCGCGCCCATGCCGTCGGTCCAGCGCATGCCGGAATAGGTCGCCCTGGCGCTCGTCGTTGGCTCGCGGATGTACGAGATCGATCACGTCGCCAAATCGGTAGGACTTGGCAGGGGAGTCGTACTTGAGCAGTGCGCGCTCGTCGTACAGGCGGGTGACCGCGTCGGCAATGCCGCGCTTGACGGGCTTCGGGATCGCCCGGCCGTACTGGGATGTCCAGTAGGCCAGGGCCTCTCCGGGTTCGTCTGCCCGCTGCAGGACGCTTGAGATGAGTTGGCGCGATTCGCCCGGCAGACCTGCCTCTAGGCGCGCATGCGCAGCCTCGAGCGCTGCTACGAGTGGGGCCGAGCGCAAGTTCGCCGTACGGCGTAGCCAAGGTAGGAAGCGGCTGAGCCAGTCCATGTCGGTTACGGCCACGTGGTGGACCAGCTGGACGAACCGGCGGTCGCGATCGGTCGCGGACTCGTAGGCCGTGTGCTCGCCGACCAGGTTCGAGATCGCGAGCAGGAACAGCTCCGACTTCGGCTCGCGCCGGTAACCGGGCGCGCCTTCAGCCGTGCGAATGCTGGACGCCTGCTCGCTGGTGACGACACTGCGAGCCACGCTCGGGACAGCAGCGTGCACACCATCCCGGTTGAACTTGGACACTGCTTCCCCCTTGTCGGTTTCTGGTCAGGCCGAAGCGCCCGAGACCATGTTGGTAACGGTGTTGGTCCACTGCTCTCAGCTGAGCTACCGGACGTGAAAATCGTCCGGGAGGGACTCGAACCCCCGACCTGTGGTGAGAAGTAACCGTTGCCGTCGCACCGGGCACTTGACCTGAACGCGCCCGAGATCAGCTTGCCTGCGAGGCACTTTGAAGAGCCGGGCGCGTACCACGACGATAGGTCGCCCTGGTACCACCCGCATCTGGTTTTCGACACTCGCAGGACATCCGGACTTCAACCGGCAGCGGTAGTTTCGCGAGGTGACTCCGCCTACTTCACTCGACCGCCGCCGCTTCCTCGGAGTGACCGGTGGTGTCGCCGGTCTCGCCCTATTGGCCCAAATGCCGGTTGGGCCCGCTAATGCCCGCCCTGCCGGCTCTGGCTATCCGTTCACGCTTGGAGTCGCCAGCGGCGATCCAACGCCTACTGGCGTGGTGCTGTGGACCAGACTCGTGCCAGACCTCTTCGTACCCGACGGCGGCATGCCGGCCGTGAAGGTCCCGGTGCAATGGCAGATCGCCCGTGACGACTCCTTCCGGCAGGTCGTGCGTGAAGGTGTGTCGTGGGCGCTACCGGCTCTTGCGCACTCCGTGCACGTAGAGGTCGAGGGGCTGGCTCCAGACCGCGAGTGGTTCTACCGGTTCCGCTACCGCTCGGACATCTCCCCTGTTGGTAGAACGCGAACTACGCCGCTGTGGACCGGGCGGAACGCCTCGATGAGTTTCGCCTTCGCGTCTTGTCAGGACTGGTCTAGCGGCTACTACTCGGCGCTGAAGCACCTTGCCGAGGAAGACGTGGATCTAGTTCTCCACCTCGGTGACTACGTCTACGAAGGCGGTATCCCGGCCGATGGTGGCTACCGGAAGACCCCGGTGCCTGAGGTTCTACGGAAGGCTCCGCGCGGTCTTGCCCGTTGGCGGATGCAGTACGCCCTTTACAAGAGTGACCCGGACCTACAGACGGCACACGCGCGCTTTCCGTGGATGGTGACCTGGGACGACCACGAGGTCCAGAACGACTACGCGAACCACCAGTCGCAGTACGAAGGCGACATCACGGAACTACGCGCAGCGGCGTACCAGGCCTGGTACGAGCACCAGCCGGTACGACGTCCTGCAAGGCCTACTGGTCAGGGGCCGCGGATCTACCGTCGCTTGCAGTGGGGAGACCTTGCACAGTTCGACGTGGTCGACGGCCGTCAGTACCGCAGCGTGCCGCCGTGCGGCTGGGGCGAGGCAGACGCGTGCGAAGCGGCGTACGACCCCTCTGTGACGATGTTGGGCCAGCAGCAGGAGCAGTGGCTGTACGACGGCCTGAAGCGCTCTAAGGCCCAGTGGGACGTTCTGGCGAGCAACGTGATGGTTGGACGCCTAGACCATGACGGGAAGGCTGGAGACCTGCTGTGGCATGACGCGTGGGACGGCTACCCGGCCGCGCGGCAGCGGCTGATCGGGGCCTGGCGCGAGGCGAAGACGCGTAACCCGGTGGTGGTGACGGGGGACTGGCACTCGACGTTCGTCAACGATATCCACGCCGACTTCGATCGCGAAGGCACGCCGGTTATCGCGACGGAGTTCGTTGGTACGTCGCTGTCGAGCAACGGCGATCGCGAGGTCTACGGGCCGTACTACGGGCCGATGATCCCGTTCAACCCGCACATCAAGTTCTTCGACGGCGACCGGCGCGGGTATGTCCGCTGCACGCTCGACCGGGACGAGTTCCGCACCGATCTGCGGATGGTCCGCACGGTCAGCCGCCGGGACGCACCGGACTACACGTACGCGTCGTTCGTGGTCGAGAACGGCCGCCCGGGAGCTCACCAGCTGTGAACTAATCTCTCCTTCATGCCGACTGACAAGAAGGACGAAACGCCCGCAGCCGACACCGCCAAGCCTGACGTGCCGAAGCCTGACGCGGAGAAGCCGACGGATGATCTGGTCACGACTTTGCATGTGCTGCCGGTCGGCCGGCGCAAGCTGAAGTACACCGCGACCACCGGGCGGATCGTGCTGCGCAAGGAGGTCGTCACCGACGGCACGTTCGACGGTCACCAGGCGCAGGCCGAGGTGTTCCTGACGGCGTACACGCTGGACGGCGCGGATGTCACCCAGCGGCCGGTGACGTTCGCGTTCAACGGTGGGCCCGGCTCGTCGAGTATCTGGTTGCACCTTGGCGTGCTCGGCCCGCGCCGGGTGGTGGCGGGTGACGCCGGAGACCTCGCGCCGCCGCCGTACGGGCTGGTCGACAACGCGGAATCACTGCTCGCGCACAGCGACCTCGTCTTCATCGACCCGGTGTCGACCGGCTACTCCCGCCCGGCCACCGGTGTGAAGGCGGGCGACTACCACGGCTTCACGCCCGACCTGGAATCCGTCGGCGAGGTGATCCGGCTCTGGACCTCGCGGAACGGCCGCTGGATGTCGCCGAAGTTCTTGGCGGGGGAGTCGTACGGAACGACGCGCGCGGCCGGGCTGGCGGCGCATCTGCAGGACCGCTACGGGATGTACCTGAACGGCATCATGCTCATCTCGAGCGTGCTGGAGTTCGGCACGCTCGTATTCTCGCCCGGCAACGACCTGCCGTACGCGATGTTCCTCCCGTCGTACGCCGCGATCGCGCACTACCACGGCAAGCACGGCGATCGCCCGCTCGCGGACGTGCTTGCCGAGGCGGAGGAGTTCGCCTCGACGACGTACGCCGCGGCGCTGGCGAGTGGCAGCCGGTTGTCCGAGTCCGAGCGGGCCGACGTGGTGGCGAAGACGGCCGCGTTGGCCGGATTGACCGAGGAGTACGTCGACCGGGTGGATCTGCGCATCGAGCACATCCGGTTCTCGACCGAGTTGTTGCGCGAATCGCGTCGGGTGGTCGGGCGGCTGGATGGCCGGTTCGTCGGCTGGGACGCGGATTCGGGGCGCGAGCACTTCGAGGCGGATCCGTCGATGTCGGCGATCCTCGGTCCGTACACGGCCGCGCTGAACCACTACGTGCACGCGGAGCTGGAATACCACAACGACCTGCCGTACGAGATTCTGAGCTACACCGTGAACGAGGGCTGGTCGTTCAAGGACTTCGAGAATCGCCAGGTCACCGTGGCGGACAAACTCGCCACCGCGATGCGAGCCAACCCGCATCTCAAGGTCCATGTGGCGTCGGGACATTACGACGGCGCGACTCCTTACTTCGCCACCGAGTACACGCTTGCCCGGTTGCAGATCCCGGCCGAACTGCGCGAGAACATCGAGACGGCGTACTACCCGGCCGGTCACATGATGTACGTGCACGAGGAGAGCCGCGTGCAGCAGTCCAAGGACCTGGCCGCGTTCGTGAAGAAGGCGTCGAACCGGTGACTACGGCAGGGTGAGGATTTCGGCGCCGGTGTCGGTGACGAGCAGGGTGTGCTCGAACTGGGCGGTGCGCGAACCGTCCTTGGTGACGGCCGTCCAGTCGTCGTCCCAGAGGTCGTAGTCGAACGTGCCGAGGGTCAGCATCGGCTCGATCGTGAACGTCATCCCGGGCTCGATCAGAGTGTCGAACCGCTCGTCGTCGTAGTGCGGAATGATCAGCCCGGAGTGGAACGCGGTCGAGATGCCGTGACCGGTGAAGTCCCGAACGACGCCGTAGCCGAACCGCTTCGCGTACGACTCGATGACGCGGCCGATGATGTTGACGCGGCGACCCGGCTTGACCGCCTTGATCGCGCGGTTCAGCGACTCGCGAGTGCGCTCGACCAGCAGCCGGCTCTCCTCGTCGACGTCGCCGCACAGGAACGTGGCGTTGGTATCACCGTGCACCCCGTTGAGGAACGCGGTGATGTCGACGTTGACGATGTCGCCGTCCTCGAGCGGGCGATCGTCCGGGATGCCGTGACAGATCACCTCGTTCACCGAGGTGCAGAGCGACTTCGGGTAGCCGCGGTAGCCCAGGGTCGACGGGTACGCGTCGTGCGCGACGAGGAAGTCGTGACCGATCGCGTCGAGCTCGTCGGTGGTGACACCCGGCGCGACCGCCTTGCCGACGGCCTCCAGCGCCTGCGCGGCGAGGCGGCCGGCCACTCGCATCCGCTCGACCGTCTCGGCGTCAGTGACGTACGACCCGTCGAACGGCGTCGGCGCCGGCTTGTCGACGTACTCCGGGCGGGGAATGGAGGCGGGCACGGGACGGCGCGGCGACAGAGTGCCTGGACTGAGAAGCGACATGGTGGCACCAGTGTAGTGAGGCCGCGCGCGGGTACCGGCGTGGAGGGCGGGACGACGGTAAATTCGGGACCGCACGGAGAACGTCCGCGGACCGCAGGCAGAGATCGGAGGTGGTTTTCGGCTATGGCTGAGGATCACAGCAACGAGTGGTACTACTGCACCAAACACCACGCCGTCGAGCCGTACCAGGGTTGTCAGGCCGGTGACCGCCTCGGTCCGTACGCCTCCAAGGAGGAAGCGGCCCGGGCCTTGGAGAAGGTCGACGAGCGTAACGAGGCCTGGGACAACGACCCGCGCTGGAACGACGAAGACTGAGTCCTTTTGCTGGACATGCGAGAGGGGCGCCACCGAATAGGTGGCGCCCCTCTCGGCTTTCGTTCGTCAGGCCTTCTTAGCGGCCGTCTTCCGTGCCGGTGCCTTGCGGGCCACCGTCTTCTTCGCGGTGGCCTTCTTGGCTGGCGCCTTCTTCGCGACCGTCTTCTTCGCGACGGTCTTCTTCACCGGTGCCTTTTTGGCGACGACCTTACGAGCCGTCGTCTTCTTGGCCACGGTCTTCCGGACGGCGGTCTTCTTAGCCGTCGTCTTCTTGGCTGGGGCCTTCTTCGCGACGGTCTTCTTCGCGGTGGCCTTCTTGGCCGGCGCCTTCTTCGCGGCGGTCTTCTTCACGACCGCCTTCCTCGCCGGTGCCTTCTTCGCAGTGGTGGCCTTCTTGGCCGCTGTCTTCTTAGCGGTCACCTTCTTGGCGACGACCTTCTTCGCCGGGGCTTTCTTCGCCGCGACCTTGGCCGGTGCCTTCTTCGCCGTCGTCTTCTTCACGGCTTTCTTGGCGGTGACCTTCTTGGCCGTCGTCTTCGCCGGCGTGACCTTGCGCGCGGTTGTCGTCTTCGCGGCACCGGCCTTCTTGGCGACAGCGGTCTTCCGGGCCGGAGTTGCCTTTGCGGCGCTGACCTTCTTGGCTACGGCCTTACGGGCCGGGGCCTTTTTAGCCGGCGCCTTCTTCGCGGCCTTTGTGGCTGTCGCCTTCGTTGCGGCTGCCTTCTTGGCTGGCACTCTGCCTCCTTGGTGCGGCTGAGGAAAACCACGGTGGATTCCTCGTCTTCTCGATGATGACAACCAAAGGTGCCGACGTAAAGCACCCGAAAGACCCTGAACACAAGGCGCCACGCCGACGATTTCACGGCACGACTCGGAAAACCCTTCTGCACAAGGCCTTTTCGCGCGCGTTATGTACGTCAAACCACCCCAAGAACTAGTTCGCGACACGCGCACGAAAGTAGCGAATTTCGCGCATCCGACGCACCACTCCCACCAAGTTGTCCCCGGCAACCTCTCTCTCGCACCTCACCTCCAACCACCACATCAACCCCTGAAGGTTTCCGCCGCAACGCGATTAGAGGCCCAAGGCAACTACTTCGAATGGTCTGCAAACGCCCGGCCTGGATGCCTTCAACGGAGGCCGGACCGCCACGTCCACACGAAGCCTTCCGCAACCGGTTAAGCCGCACTCTGCAGAGCGTCGTGTGGACCTGGACGTTCGCGCATCGCCTGCCCGCAGCGGCGGATAGTTCGGAACGCGACACAGCGCCGAGCCGCAGCGCCGAGTCCGCCACCGCGAGTGCTTCACCAAAAGGCAGGGTGCGCGCACAGTCCAGAACAGTGCGCAGGGGCGTGGTCAACCCATCCAGCTCAGGCACGTCCTGCCGATGCAATACACAAGGAAGCCGCGTGTTGCGGCGATGCCGGTTGCAGCGGATCGTCACATGCGGGGCCAAGGGTCTGGTCACCACCTGGAATCCCCAGGCGATGGCGGCACGAGCGCTGACCGGATTGCTCGCGCCGATACGTGCGACCGGAGCTCGGTAAAGGTCGATGCTCCGGTCCGTTGGAGAATCTCGACGATATCGGCCATCGCATCATGGTCGCGCAATTCGCCCGATCGCCGTTTTGGTTATCCACAGCGGACCGCCAGGTCCACCCGGTGGCCTAGAAAGGGTCATCCAAGCCGTTTGGCGGCGCCGCGTGGACGTGGCGGTCCGCGTGATGTGATGGGCCTATGCGTGATGACGTAGGTGCGGAGCATGACGTCAGCGTGGTGCGGCGGGTGGTGAGTTTGGTGCCGTCGTTGAGTGAGGCGGTTGCGGCTACGGATCGCGGGTTGCTTGTTGGGGCGACGGACTGGTGTTCGCATCCGGTGGACCTCGACGTGGTGCGGGTCAAGGGCACGAAGAATCCGGACGTCGATCTCGTCATTGAACTCGCGCCGGATCTCGTCATCGCGAATGCCGAAGAGAATCGCGACGAAGATCTTGAGCGGTTGAGGTCGGCGGGGTTGGCGGTTTGGGTTACGGCGCCGACGACGGTTCCGGAGGCGCTCGCGTCCCTTGGCCGGATGCTCGCCGTGCTCGGGTGTCGGGAAGACCCGGACTGGTTGCGGCAGGCGCGCGCGGTTTGGGAGGCGCCGTACGTCGGGAACCGGCGACGAGTGGTGGTGCCGATTTGGCGGCGGCCTTGGATGGCGTTGGGGCGGGAGACGTTCGCGGGGGATTTGCTCGCGCGATTGGGGTACGACAACGTGCTGGCGGATGACCCGGAGCGGTATCCGCGGATCGACTTGGACGCGTTGCCGGCGTACGACGTGGTGGTGTTGCCGGATGAGCCTTATGCGTTTTCGCCGGGTGATGGGCCGGAGGCGTTTCCGGGGCGGGAGGCGCGATGTGTGTCGGGGCGGCACCTCACTTGGTACGGGCCGTCGTTGGTGGAGGCGCGGGGGATCCTCACCGATCAGCTGGCAAACCCGATGCGGCCGTGAGCGGAGACACACTGCGGCGTATGGACGGTTAGGTGAGGCTCACCTACACTCCAGGCGTGCCGACGATTTCCGCTAAGAAAAAGTGCTGCAAGGACAAGCCGCGCTGCAAAAAGTGCCCGGTTGTCCTGAAGCGGATCGCGGACGCCGGTTGCGCCGAGCGCCTCGACCGGACGACCTACAAGGTCGACAAGAAGGTCCCGAAGAAGATCGTCAAAGCCGCCCGCGCCCGCTGACCCTTCGGTCACAAGGGTCCGATGAATGCAAGAAGACCCGTTAGACGGCTTCGCCGGTGGCGGGGTAGCGGCGGGTGGTGATGGCTGTTACGGCGGCGCGGAGTAGGCCGGGGATGGTGATGTGGGCCGCTTGGCCCGTCTTTTCCAGGTCGTCGGCGTACCACCAGCCGTGGGCGCTGATGGTCTCGAGCTCGAGTTGTTCCTGGTTGGCGAAGCTGACCTCGACGGTGTCCACGTCGACCGCGAAGAACGTCTGGGTCTGGATGATCGGGCAGCCGCCCCACTCGAATTCGATCACGTTGCTGGCGACCGGGTCACCGAGTTGCTCGGGGGCGAGGGTGATGCCGACCTCTTCGCGGAGTTCGCGGCTGGCGGCTTCGGAAAGCGTCTCGCCGGATTCGACGGCCCCGCCGATGGTGAACCAGTACGGCACTTCGGGCTTGACCGGATCCCAGCCGTGCAGCAGCAACACCTTGTTGTCCGGGCGGACGGGCAGCACGCGGGCTGTCGTACGCCGGATCAAGGTGCCGGGCTTGGGCAGTCGAGGATCGCTCACAGTCAGAGAATTTAGTTGATCCAGGCCACTGTTCGTCCTGCAATGCGGCGCGTCTCACTCAACAGACCGGGCGTCTCATGCCGACACGCCCGGCCGGCGTCCAGACGACGCCGGCTCGGGCGATGATGTCAGAAGGTGTGCTCGTCGGCAGGGAACGATCCCGCGGCGACATCCGCCGCGAAGGCCGCTGCCGCACCGGTGAGAACCCCGCGCAGATCCGCGTACTGCTTCACGAATCGGGGCATCGGGCCGGAGCGAAACCCGGCCATGTCCTGCCATACCAGCACCTGCGCGTCGCAGTCCCTGCCCGCTCCGATACCGATCGTGGGGATCGGGATCCGCTTGGTGATCTCGGCCGCGACATCACCCGGGACCATCTCGAGTACGACGGCGAACGCGCCCGCCTCGGCCAGCGCGACCGCGTCGTCGATCAACGCGGACGCCTGCTCGCCCCGACCCTGGACCCGGTAACCACCGAGGCCGTGCTCGCTCTGCGGCGTGAATCCGATATGCGCCATCACCGGAATACCCGACTGGGTGAGCAACTCGACCTGCGGTACGACGTTGCGCCCGCCCTCGAGTTTGACCGCGTGGACGCCGGCCTCCTTCATGAACCGCACGGCCGTGTGGAACGCCTGCTCGGGCGTCGCCTGGTACGACCCGAAGGGCAGATCCGCCACCACCAGCGCGCGTTGTGCCGCCGTCGCGACCGCCCGGGACAGCGGGATCAACTCGTCCACGCTCACCCGCAGGGTCGACTCGTAGCCGTAGACGTTGTTCGCCGCGGAGTCGCCGACGAGTAGGACCGGGATACCGGCCTCGTCGAAGATCTCGGCCGTGTACTGGTCGTACGCCGTCAGCATCGCCCACTTCTCGCCACGCTGCTTCAGCTCGCGCAGGTGATGTACCCGCGTCCGCCGCGCGGTGCGGGACCGAGGCGCCGAACCACCCGAGGCGGCCGAGCCGGAGGCAGCCGGACCACCCGTGCCGGACGCGGCCGCGCTCGCACCGGTCTCAGTGGAGCCGGTCGAGTTGGAGGCGGTCGCGCTAGTCGAAGCCGGTGTGCCGAAGGAGCCCGTTGCCGCCGGATCGCCCGAGGCGCCGAGGGTGTGGGTTTCCCCGGCCGGGCCAGGGAAGCCCGTTGGAGACGCCGTACCAAGGCCCGATGAACCAGCGTCGGTTAGACGTGACGCCTGGTCGAGCAGACCAGGGGCCGCGTGACCGCCGTGGTGCTGCGATGCGGTTGCCGCCGGCTGTTCGGCGGTGGGCTGCTCGTCGACCGCTGCCCCTTCCGGCGACAGCGAAGACGACGGCGACAGGGAAGACGACGGCGCTGTTGAGGGGGAAGGCGCGAAGGGTGACTGGGGCTGTGGGGGTTGCGCGGGTTGGCGGGGCCTGCCAGCGGCGCGACGGGCTTGGCTGATCACTGGCGCGTCGTCGAACTCGTTGGCCTCGGGTTGAACCGGCCCGCCGGCATACCCGCCGGGACCACGCCGAGCCGCCGGCCCAGTTGGTACCCCTTGTGGGCCGTTACCAGGTCCTCCCGGACCAGTAGCCGGGTTAGCCGGACCGGACGGGCCAGTGCCGGCAGGGCCGGGAGCAGGTTGGCCTTCGCGCAGACCGTTCTGTGCCGGGTTGTACGGCGTACCGCCAGGTCCGGCCGGAGTGAAGCCGGTGGGCGGACCCTGGTTCGCAGACCCGGGCACACCAGCACCCGGTCGCGACGGACCCGCCACGCCACCCTGACCCGCACCACCCTGCACCGGACCGCCGGAGACACCGGAAGCGCCGGGACCACCAGCGCCGGGACTACCAGTAGCGGGCGCACCAGTAGCAGCACCGCCAGGAGCGGCGGGCGCGTTGGGAGGTGCCGGGGCGCCACCGGGAGGCGGCTGCATGCGGGCGGAAGGCCCGTTCGGCGCCGACTGCCCGTACGGCGGTCCACCCTGCGGCCCGTACGACGGCGGTGCCGGGGCGAACGGACTGCCGTCACCGAGCGACGACCCCTCGCCGTACGGCCCGGAGGAACGCGGCAACGGCGGCGGACCAGGTGGTGAGGGCAGCTTCGGCAGATAAGACGGCCGCGAGATATCCCCCGACTCGCCGTCCCCCCGAGACTCCCAAGACCCGCGCGCTTCCGACGTACCGCGGGGATCCGACGCACCACGCGGGTCCGCACTAGACCCACCACGCGCGTCGGCGGAACGGCGTTCGGCGAGTTCGCGGGCGCGTTCGGTCAGCTCGCGGGAGCGCTCCGCCAGTTCACGCGAACGCTCCGAGTACTCATAGGGCCCGCTGCCGTACTCGCTGCCGTAGTCGGCGACGTGGTCCGGCGGCTGCTCGGTTGTCCGGTTCGATGGTCCGGTCCCGTACGGAGAGGGCAGTTCGTCCTCTTCGCTGTGGGTACCGGCCGACAGGAAGTTGTCAACCATCTGCTCATCGTCCCACCGTTGCCAGGCAGGATCGAGACCGCCTGGTTGTGAGGCATCGCTCACGGCCGGCTCCTTCGTCTCGGGTTGCGGGGGTGGTGGGGCTGGTTGCGGCGCCGCGGGCAGCGGGCTGTCCGCGGGCGCGATCACACCAGAACTGGGCAGCGCAGGGCGGGCCGGAGGTGCTTTCGTGACACCCGTCGGCGGAACGGGGCGCTGCGGGGCGCGGCGGTGGCGCCAGGCTGAGGTCAGGTCTCAGTCGCCTTCCTGGCGTCTTCCCGCCACGCGCTGGTGATCGGGAGCCGGCGATCCCGGCCGAAGGCCTTCCGGGTGATCTTCGGGCCCGGCGGGTACTGGCGGCGTTTGTACTCGGCGTGGTCGACCAGCTGGATCACCTTGCTGACCAGATCCGGGTCGAACCCGGCGGCGACCAGCTCGGCCGAGCCGGCGTCCAGCTCAACGTAGTCGTCGAGCATGTCGTCGAGCAGCGCGTACTCGGGCAGCGAATCGGTGTCGACCTGGCCGGGACGCAGCTCCGCCGACGGCGGTTTGCTGATCGCGTTCTCCGGGATCGGCGGCTGCTTGCCCTTGGCGATGGCGTCCTCATTACGCCATTTCGCCAGCCGCCAGACCGCCGTCTTCGGTAGGTCCTTGAGCGGGGCATAACCACCGACCGCGTCGCCGTAGATGGTCGAGTAGCCGACGGCCAGTTCCGATTTGTTGCCGCAGGCAAGTACCAGGTGGCCGTCCGCGTTCGACAGGCCCATCCAGATCACCGCGCGGACCCGGGCCTGCAGGTTCTCCTCGGCGAGTCCGGTCAGACCGAGGGTGTCCAGGAACGGCTGCACCATCGGCTGGATCGGCACCACGCGATAGTTCAATCCGGTCCGGGCAGCGAGCTCGGCGGCGTCGTCCTTGGAGTGTTCGGACGAGTAGACGCTCGGGTTGGAGACACCGAAGACGCGCTCGGCGCCGATCGCGTCGCAGGCGATCGCGGCGACCAGCGAAGAGTCGATGCCGCCGGACAACCCGAGCAGCACGCTCTTGAACCCGTTCTTCTGCACGTAGTCGCGCAACCCGAGCACGATCGCGCCGTACATCTCGGCCTCGTCCGACAGCCGCGGCGCCTGCGCGGCGGGGATCGGCTCGTACGACGCGAGGGGCTCTTCGTGGACGACGTGATGCTCGATCCGGATGCCGTCGACCGTGCCCTCAGGTGTGCCGGCAGGCGCGGGCAGTTCCAGATCGACGACCATGCCGCCTTCTTGGAACTGCGGTGCGCGCGCGATGACCGAGCCGGCCGCGTCGACCACCAGCGAATCGCCGTCGAAGACCAGTTCGTCCTGACCGCCGACGAGGTTCACGTAGGCGAGCGGGCAACCGGCCTCGCGGGCGCGGCGGCCGACCAGTTCACCGCGGACGTCGTCCTTGTTGGCCTCATACGGCGAGCTGTTGACAACTAAAAGCAGACCCGCGCCGGCTTCGCGTGTCGCCGCGACCGGGCCGCCGTCCTGCCAAAGGTCCTCGCAGATCACGATCGCGACGTCGACGCCGTGGATGCGGACAACTTGCAGAGTGTCACCAGGAACGAAGTGCCGGAACTCGTCGAAGACCCCGTAGTTCGGCAGGTGGTGTTTGACGGCACTGGTGACGACCTCGCCGTTGTGCAGCACGGCGGCGCAGTTGGTGGGGGAGCCCTTCGGACGGCCGAGGCGGTCGACGCCCATCGCCGTACCGCCGGCCCGGTCGAGGTAACCGACCACGACCACGATCTCGCCCATGCCCTCGTCCGCCAGACGGCCCGCGAGCTTCGTCATTTTGGCCTGCGACGCGTCCACGAACGATCGCCGCAACGCGAGATCCTCGACCGGATAACCGGTCAGCGCGAGCTCCGGAAAAGCGACCAGATGGGCACCGCGATCGACCGCATTCCGGGTCCACGCGACGATCTTTTCGGTGTTGCCGTCAAGGTCACCGACGGTGACATTGAGCTGGGCGAGGGCAAGCCGTAACTGAGGCACGGAAGCACCCTACTGGGATCCGGCCGACTGCTCGCCCTTGTCAGGCGTTTAAGGCTGTTGCGACCCTGTCACGCAACTCCGGCAACCGCGCATAGAAGACGTCTCCGGGGCATTGGGTCGAGTTGTAATCGCGATGTCCGACGATCGCGTTGTGCGGGTCTAGACCGTATTGCTGGCATAACCACGCACAGGTCAGAACGGACTTCTCGAACAACGCCGTCGTCACGTTTGCCGTGACATAGATGCCCTCGTGTTCGATGCCGATGGTGTGGCTGTTGTGGTTGGCCGTCTGCGCGCCCAGCACGTTCAACCGATTGTTTATCGACGAAAGGCTTTTGCTGCGGCCCTCGAGCAGATACCCGCCGCGGCTGATCGTGAGTTGCTGGCCGGCGTCGATCCAGCCGTTGCGGTCCATGTGCAGATCCTGGATCCAGTGCGAGACCCGGTACGCCGCGGCCAGCGAGTAGTCGGTGACGTTACTGCTCGCGGTGTGGTGGATGACGATGTGATCGGGTTTGGCGATCACCTGGGTCGCGGAGCGCGGCGGCCGGGCCGACCACTCCGTCCGGGTATAAACCCGCGGCGCCGCGACAGCGTATGCCTCGGCGCCGGCGAGAGCTCCCAGCGCGAGCCCTCCTCCGAGTCCAAGCAGCCCGCGACGGGTCAGGTGGTGCTTATTTTCGGAGGGCGTCATGGATTGGTAAATTCCCTACCAACGTCGGACTGAAACCTTTGCTGGTGTGTAATGACCGGCGTGGAGACACGGGAGGGCCCGGAGACGATCCGGCTGGGGCACAAGGGCAGGGCGGTGCGGGTGGCGCTCGCGCTGATCGGCATCGTGGCGCTGGTGCACGGTTCGGTGCGCGGCAGCGATGACCTGTGGCCGTTCGGCCCGATGTCGCAGTACGCGATGACGGTCGCGGACGACGAGTCGATCACGTTCACCCGGATCACGGCTCTGACCGACGCCGGTACCTCCGTCGACGTACCGCTCAATATCGAGGGTGCGGGTATCGCGCGGGCCGAGATCGAGGCGCGGACACCGAATATCGAGGCCGATCCGTCGTTGTTGCAGGCCGTTGCCGATGGCTGGGCGCGGAAGCATCCGGACCAGCCGAAGTACGTCCGGCTCGAGCTCATCCGCGACACCACCACACTCGTCGGCGGCCGGGTCGTCGGACCGCCGACGCCGAAGGTGCTCGCCGTCTGGCAGGTGCGGCGATGACCCGCGTCGCCGCTTGGTTCACGGCGCCCATCGCGCTGGCGCGGATCGCGTGGTTGCGGACGATCCTCTACTTGTTCGTCATCCTCGACATGCACGCGTTTGTGCGGGATACCCGGCTGAAGGGTGAATCGCCCGGGCTCTACCAGCCGCTTTGGCTCGCGCGGCTCTTCGAATTGCCCAAGCCGTCCGTGCCGATCACCACCACGCTGTACGTCGTACTGATCGTGGCGTGCCTCATCGGTGCCGCGAACGTGCTGCCGCGAGTCGCCGGCTGGGTCATCGCGCCCGCGTTCACGTGGTGGGTGCTGATCGGGATGAGCGACGGCAAGGTCGACCACGACCACATGGCGCTGGTGATGGCGTTGTGGCTGCTGCCGACGGTTGGCGCCGTCCGGGGTTGGCGCGCGGGTTCGCCGTACGACGATCAGCGGCGGAGCGAGTCGGCCGGGTGGACGATTCGGTTCATCCAGATCTCGGTGATCGCGACGTACTTCCTGTCGGCCGTCGCGAAGGTGCGTGGCGCGGGGTGGACGTTCGCTTGGCCGGGGAGTGCCGTGCTGACGTGGGCGATCGTGCGGCGGCCGCATCCGGTGGGCGAGTGGCTGCTGAACTACCCGTGGCTGCTGCAGGTGATGCAGTACGTCGGGTTCATCGGGGAGATTCTGTCGCCGGTGGTGCTCTGGCTGAAGGGGCGCTGGCAGTTGATCGGGGCGCTGTTCTTCATCGGGTTCCACGTGGCGAACACGGCGATCCTGCTGATCCACTTCCTGCCGACGGTGGTGTGCTGGCTCGCGTTCGCGCCGTTGGAGAAGATCGTGCCGGGGTGCCGTCGGCTATTCGCCCGGTCGACTAAGGGCTCAGGCGCTGCTGAGGCCGAAGACCACGCCGAAGAGGGCCGGCAGGCCGAGCAGCAGGCCGGCGCGTAGGCGCACCCGACGCCCGGCCGGGCCCGGCGTACGGACGACCCGGGACAACGCGGCTCCGGCGTACCCGAAGATGATCGCGGCGAACAGCACCTGCTTCATCGGCAGGATCGTCTCGCCGTCCGCGCGCAGGCCGAGCGTCACCAGCCCGGTGAAGCAGAACGCGAACATGCCGAACCCGAGTTCCGGGATCGGGATCCAGTGGCGGCCGAGCGAATCCGGGACGACCGCGGGCTGACCTGATCGCCAGCTCCGGGCGGAAGTGCGGATGGTTTGGAACAGATGCCAGACGCAGATCATCGCGGCAATGCCGAGGGCGGTCTGGAAGATCATCTGCACGACCCGACAGTAGGCCGGTACCGGGCGGCACGGGTCACTAACCGGTTGCGATCCGGCCAGTCTTCGATATCTCTCGAGCTGGCGTGATTGCGATACCGCGGGGAGCCGATTTGCGTTGTCTACAAGGGCTTCTAAGGCTTCGGTAACCGTGGTATCGCGCACGCGGGGGTGCCGCCGGGCATCACCTGGCGGTTGCGCGCGATGAGGCGATAGACGCCGGCCGCGATCCAGCGCAGCGGCGGCAGAGTGAGCGCGACGCCCGGGATCGACCAGCGGCCGCCGGTGTAGATGAACCATTGGGCAAAGGCCTGAGCGCCGCCATGGATCTGCCCGTCGGCGTCGACCCAGAGCACCTCGTACGTCGCACGCTCCGGCGTGGTGCCGTATGCCGCCAGGTCGGTGAATTGCCAGGGGTCGACGGCCGCGGTGGTGTGGAGGCGACGCTGCAGCCAGCGAGCGCTCGTCGTACAGAAACCACAGTCGCCGTCGAAGATCAGAATCGGCAGTCTCGTCGTCGTCTCGGGCTCGGCCACGTCAACAGTTTACGGCTCACTCAAGCGAAGTAACGTCGTGTTAACACGGGCGCGGCAGACTGTGTGAGGCGCCAATGGCATGATCGCGCCTGACGCGCCACAACAAGCGATACCGATCAGGAAGGCGGACCACGCCGATGGACAAGCAGCAGGAATTCGTGCTGCGCGCGCTCGAGGAGCGCGACGTACGGTTCGTCCGGCTCTGGTTCACCGACGTGCTCGGGTTCCTCAAGTCGGTCGCGGTCGCGCCGGCCGAGCTGGAAGGCGCCTTCGCCGAGGGCATCGGGTTCGACGGTTCGGCGATCGAGGGATTCGCCCGGGTGACCGAGGCGGACATGCTGGCCAAGCCGGACCCCTCGACGTTCCAGATCCTGCCGTGGCGTGGTGAGACCATGGGCACCGCGCGGATGTTCTGCGATATCAACATGCCCGACGGCTCCGCGTCGTACGCCGATCCCCGGTATGTGCTGAAGCGGACGCTGGCCAAAGCCGCGGATCTGGGCTTCACCTTCTACACGCATCCCGAGATCGAGTTCTACCTGTTCAAGTCGCTCGTCGGCGCGCCTGGGACGGTGCCCGAGCCGGTCGACTCGTCCGGGTACTTCGACCACACCCCGCAGGGCATCGGCAACGACTTCCGCCGCGAGGCGATCACGATGCTCGAGTCGATGGGCATCTCGGTCGAGTTCAGCCATCACGAGGGCGGCCCGGGGCAGCAGGAGATCGACCTGCGCTACGCCGACGCGCTTTCGACGGCGGACAACATCATGACCTTCCGGGTGGTGGTGAAGGAGGTCGCGCTCTCGCAGGGCATCTACGCCTCCTTCATGCCGAAGCCGCTGAGCGATCACCCGGGTTCGGGTATGCACACGCACATGTCGCTGTTCGAGGGCGACCGGAACGCGTTCTTCGAGGGTGGCGCGCAGTACCAGCTGTCCAAGACGGGGCGCGCGTTCATCGCGGGTCTGCTCCGGCACGCGGCCGAGATCACCGCGGTCACGAACCAGTGGGTCAACTCGTACAAGCGGCTCGCCGGTGGTGGCGAGGCGCCGTCGTACGTCTGCTGGGGGCACAACAACCGCTCGGCCCTCGTGCGCGTGCCGATGTACAAGCCGCAGAAGGGCCAGTCGAGCCGGGTGGAGTTCCGCTCGCTGGACTCGGCGGCGAACCCGTATCTCGCCTTCGCGCTGATGCTCGCGGCCGGGCTGAAGGGCATCGAGGAGGGGTACGACCTGCCGCGCGAGGCCGAGGACGACGTCTGGTCCCTGACCGACCGGGAACGCCGCGCCCTCGGCATCAAGCCGCTGCCGACCAGTCTCGCCGAGGCCATCAACGCGATGGAGGAGTCCGAGCTCGTCGCCGAAACCCTCGGCGAGCACGTCTTCGACTTCTTCCTCCGCAACAAGCGCGCCGAATGGGCCGACTACCGCAAACAGGTCACCCCCTTCGAACTGAACAAACTCCTCCCCGTCCTCTAAGTCGGCAGGGTTCGTAGGCGGGTGACGGGGGAGAGGTCCAGGGCGAGTACGACGGTGGCGGAGGCGATGGCCGCCACCGTTAGGGCGGGTCTGGTGCCGATGGCGCCTGCCAGGAGGCCGGCGGTCAGGCCGCCGATTGCGCCGCCGCCGAAGAGCAGCGTGCGGAAGACGGCGGTCATGCGGGCCATCATCGACTGGGGTGTGACGGTTTGCCGCAGGCTGACGATGATGACGCCGGCCACGCCGAGACCCAGATACGTGCTGAAGAATGACAGGACGAACATTGTCACCATGACCGGCCGGGGACCGTCGGCCAGTGGGATCAGCGATGGGCCGAGCAATAGCGCTGTCTGGGCGATGAAGTAGACACGGCCGAGAGGGAAGCGGGCGATGATCCGGCGGGAGGCGGTCGCGCCGATCAGCCCGCCGAGCGAGGCAGCCGCGAAGATGCCGCCGAGGGTGCTTGCTTCGAGCTGGAGGTCGTTCGTGCCGTAGAGCAGGAACATCGTCCACACGGTCACCATCGAGAAGTTGCAGCAGAATCCGATCAACGCCAGCGCCCGCAGGATCGGATTGCCGAACACCCAGCGCAGGCCGTCCCGCAGTTCACTCCGCAGGTGCCGTTTCGTTGCGGTGATCTCGGGTTCGCGACCGCGGATGAGCAGCAGGGAGATGGTCGACACCAGGTAGGAGAAGGCGTCCGCGACCAGCGCCACCGGGGCCGTGACCGCGCTCACCAGGGCACCGGCCAGTCCGGGGCCGGCCACGTCCGCCGCCGAGGAGCTGATCCCGAGCTTGGCGCTCGCCTCGACGTAGTGCCGTGGATCCTTGACGAGCGCCGGCAGGTACGACATCCAGCTCACGTCGAACAGGACCGACGCGATGCCGACCGTGCAGGCGATCAGCAGGAGCGAGGTGAGGTTCAGCGCGTCCAGCCAGTACAGCGCCGGGATCAACGCGAGCAACACCATCCGGGTCAGGTTCGCGCCGAGCATCACCGGGCGGCGTCGTACCCGGTCGACCCAGACCCCGAAGAGCAGAGCCAGGCCGAGGTACGGCACTAGCTGGAGGAATCGCAGTAGGCCGACCTGTTCGTCGGTCGCGTTGAAGGCGTGGATGGCCGTCAGCGGCAGGGCCAGGTTCGTCACTTGGCTGCCTAGTAGCGACAACGTCTCGCCGAGCCAGAACCGCAGGAAGTCGCGGTTGTGCCAAAGGCTGGGCTGTACGTCGGTAGTCGTGGCCGCCGTCATGGTCTGGCGAGTTCTGCGACTGCCGCTGCTACCTGTGCTACTTCGTCTTCGGTGTTGTAGTAGTGCGGGGACAAGCGCAGGCACCAGTCGACGTTCTTGTCGCCGAAGTCGAACTGCGCGAAGTTGCGGAAACTGAGCGCCGAGTTGATCCGGCGCGCGTCCATCGCCGCCTTGAACGGCTCCGGCTGCCAACCCTCGATGGCGAACGTGACCATGGCGCCGAGCACCCGGCCTCGCTCGAGGACAGTCACGCCGGGAATCTCGGCGAGCAGGTCGCGGAGTTGGGCGCCAAGGGCGGGGGAGCGTTCGGCGACGGCCTCGATGCCGACCTGCCGGGCGTAGCGGACGGCGGCCGCGCAGCCGAGAATCGTCGAGTACGGGATCTCCCACTCCTCGAATCGGGCTGCGGTGTCGACGGGTTGGTACCGCCCGGGCTCGACCCAGCGCGCGCCATGCATGTCGACGAAAAGCGGTTCGTAACCGGCCTGCAGGACGCGATCGCTGACATAGAGAAAGCCCGATCCGCGCGGTCCGCGGAGGAATTTCCGGCAGGTCGCGGTGAGCAGGTCGCAGCCGATTTCATCGACGTCGATCGGGTAGAGGCCGACCGACTGGCAGGCGTCGACGAGGTACAGCAGGTGGAGCTCGCGGCAAAGCCGGCCGATCTCCGCGACGGGTTGCACCAGGCCCGAGTTGGTCGGGATGTGCGTTGCCGCGACCAGCCTCGGCCGTTCCGATCGCATCAACGCCGCCATCGCGTCCACGTCGACGCCGCCTTCGGGCAGGTCGGGCGCGTGCACGATCCGTACGCCGAAGCGCTTCCGGAGTGACAAGAAGGCGATCTGGTTGGAGATGAAGTCATTCCTGGTGGTCAGGATGACGTCGCCGGCTTGGAAGGGGATGGCCGACAGCGCGGTGGAGTAGGCGTGGGTAGCGCTACTGGTAAAGGCGATATTTCTGGCAGCGGTATTGATCAGCGCGGCCACTTCTTCGTAGAACTCCCGGACTTCGGTGGCTCGGGCGGCGGACGCCTCGTAACCACCGATCCGCGCTTCCAGCGTGAGGTGATCGAGCATTGTCGTCAGCACGGGAGTGGCGAGCAGGCCGCAGCCGGAGTTGTTGAAATGGACGAACTCGCGGGTGCCCGGGGTGTCGGCGCGGAGCGCTGCGATGTCCAGTAGCGGTGTTGAGCTGGTGACAGTAGCGCTATTCTTATCTCTCATGAAGAACGGTAGCACTACTGGTGAGCTGATGGCGGCCCTTCGTTCCACCGTCCGTGACCTGCTGCCGGGAGACCGGCTTCCAAGCAGCCGGGACCTGATGGCAGAACATCAGGTCGGCCCGGGCACGGTCGCGCGGGCGATCGCGCGACTGACCGCCGAGGGGCTCGTCGTCACCCGTCCCGGTAGCGGAACCTTCGTGGCGCCCAAGGCATCGGCGAAAGGCGATCCGGCCGACACCGGCTGGCAGACCGTGGCCCTCACCGATCGCGCCGTCGACACCCGGCCGCTGATCGACGTACTCGGAGAGCCGTCGCCGGACACGATCCTGCTCGACGGCGGCTACCTGCATCGCTCCCTGCAGCCCGTACGCGCTCTGAGCGCGGCACTGGCCCGCGCCGCGCGACGTCCGGATGCGTGGGACCGGGCGCCGGTCAACGGTCTGGCGCCACTGCGTGCCGTGTTCGCGACGGCTGCCGGTCCAGGGATCGGGCCAGACGATGTGCTGATCACCGCCGGTGGGCAGAGCGCGTTATCGCTCGTCTTCCGGGCGATCGCCGGGCCGGGCAATCCGGTCTTGGTCGAGTCGCCCACCTACCCGGGCGCGTTGGCGGCGGCGCGGGCGGCGGGGCTCAGCCCGGTCCCGGTGCCGATGGACGCCGACGGGGTGCGGCCGGAGCTGCTCGCCGACGCGTTCGCGATGACCGGCGCGCGCGTCTTCTACTGCCAACCGTCCCATCACAACCCGACCGGCGCGGTGCTACCGCCGGAGCGACGTCGCCAGGTGGTCGAGGTGGCCCGGGCGGCAGGCGCGTTCGTGATCGAGGACGACTTCGCGAGGCACCTCGGCCATGGTGGGCCGATGCCGCGTTCGCTGCTGGCCGAGGATCGCGACGGCACCGTCGTACAGCTGACCTCGCTCACCAAACCGGCGGCGCCTAGTCTGCGGATCGGCGCGCTGGTGGCGCGAGGTCCGGTGATGGACCGAATGCGGGCGGTTCGGCACGTCGACGACTTCTTCGTCAGTCGGCCCTTGCAGGAGGCGGCGCTCGAACTGGTCAGCGCCCCTGCGTGGGATCGGCATTTGCGGACGCTGGCGGTGGCCTTGCGCGAGCGTTGCCGGGAGCTGGCGAACGCGATCGAGCGCGAACGGCCCGACTGGTCGGTCACTCGCGTGCCGACCGGCGGACTGCATCTGTGGGTTCGGCTGCCGACCGGTCCGGGCGGCAGCATGGTGACCGCGTCCGCCGCCCGTCGGCAGGCGGTCGCGGTCAGCGCCGGCCATCGCTACTTCGCCGCGGAGGCACCCGCGGCGTACTTGCGGATGGGGTTCGCGGCGACCGCCGACCGCGCCGACCTGAGCGACGCGGTCCGGCGACTCGCCTCCATCTGACTCGCCGCCGCCTGGCTTGCGGCCGTGTGGCTCGCGCAACCGGGGCGGCGTGCTGTCAGGGCAGGCGTTCGGTCAGGGCTGGGCGGTCACCCGAGGCGGATCGAGAGGATGTGGACGGGGAGTTTCGGCAGACCGTCGTTCGGGCCGTTCACGTCGATGATGCCGCCGGCAACGATCTTGTCGAGCACGTCCATGCCGTGAATGACCCGGCCCATCACGGTGTAGTTCGGCGAGATGTTCGCGAAGCTGTGCACGATGAAGAACTCGCTGCCGTTGGTGCCCGGGCCTTGGTTGCCCATGGCAATCGTGCCGCGCGGGTACTTCTCCTTGCCGGTGACCTCGTCGTCGAACTTGTAGCCGGGCCCACCGACCTCCTGCTTGATCAGGTCGCCGCACTGCAGCACGCCGAGGCGGGCCGAGTTGGTGAGCCGGAAGCACTCGGTCTCGTCGTAGAACCGGCTCTGCGCGAGGTGGATCAGGTTGTGTACGGCGCAGGGCGCGTTCCGGCGGTCGAGCAGGAGCTTGAGGGTGCCGTGGTTGGTCTGGATCGTCGCGGTCACGTGCCCGCGAGCGAACGCGTACGGGAACGGCGGCTGGACCGGCCGGGCCGCCGGGTTCTCCGGAGTCGGCGTGAACACACAGTGCTGGATCACCGGACTCCCACTAGGCGTAACCGGCGAGGGGGCCGCCGAGGCCGGGGCGGCGAATAGGCCGGTGAGCAGGAGGGCACCGGCGACGGACAGGGTCTGCGTACGACGGAAGATGCGCATGCTCGGCAACTTACTACCTCCGCCCCCACTTTGACCGTCGGAATCTGCCAGCGAATGCGTCTGCACATCTCGCGAGCGGCGGCCTCTCCCAGCGCCAACGCCTCCCGACCACGCGTCTCGCATCTCCCCTATTCCGAGTGTCGACACTCGGAATAGGGGGCGGACTCGTCAAATTTGGGGTGTCGACCCCCCATTCCGGATGTCGACCCTCGGAATAGGGAGCAAGCCGAAGAAGTTTCAGGCTGGGAGGGCTGCGGTGGTGAGGGGGATGGCGGCGACGGGCTCGACCTCGGCGATGGTGAAGAGGCCGACCGGCCGGGTGCCTTCGGTGATGACGACGATCGAGCCGGGGGAGATGTGCTGGGCCCGCGCATCAGGCGAGGCGGCGAGCAGGCCTTCCGCCGGCGAGCGCCAGGCGCCGGGTGCGAAACGGCTCAGCGCGATCCCGGCCTGCAGGTTGTCGGCAGTCCGAGGTGGCACGTACGCCGTCGCCGTGTAGTCGTAGTCGTAGTCCGGCAAGGGCGGTCCGGAGACGCGGCCACCTTGGTCGGGGGTGAACCAGACGATTGTCCCGCGTAACGCCAGTGACCCCGTGAACTCGACCATGGAGGGAATGATGCCCCGATAGCGGTGAACTGGATAGCCTGTGCGGCGTGGCGGAATCGCGGCTCATCTCCAGTGCGGGACGACTGGTCCGGCTCGGCTTCGCGGATCCCGCGCGGGCGGCCCGGATGTTCGAACGACTCGACGAGCTCGATCGGCACAGCCCGATGGCCACCGAGGACCTGCTGACGGCGTTGGCGGCGACGGCTGACCCGGATCTGGCCCTGCAGAGTCTGGCCGGGATGGCCGAGGCGCTGGTCGCCGGTGGGCACGACATCGCGGCGTTCGCCCGGACCCTCGAGCTCGACCCGGACTTCCGGCACCGCCTCACCGTCGTACTGGGTGCGAGTGAGGCGCTCGGCCGCCACCTCGCGGTGCATCCACGGCATTGGTACGACCTGGCCGATCCCGCGCTCGCCGCCAGTCACCCGAGCCCGGATGACGTCGCGGCCTGTCTCGCGACGGCGGTCAAGGCGCCTCGACCGTTGGACGCCTTGCGGATCGAGTACCGGCGTTTGTTGTTGCGGTTGGCGGCGCGCGATCTCGCCGAGGGCCTACTGGTCGACGAGGTGGCCGCCGTACTGGCCGATCTCGCTGGTGGGGCGTTGGACGCGGCGTTGCAGATCGCGCGGAACCTGCATCCCGCGGCGGCCGATTGCCGGCTCGCGATCATTGCCATGGGCAAGTGTGGTGGCCGGGAGCTCAACTACGTAAGCGATGTGGACGTTCTGTTCGTCGCCGAGCCGATCGAGGGCCAACCGGAGGCGCCTGCGCTGAAGGCGGCAACCCAACTCGCCGCGACCGTCATGCGGATCTGCGCGGAGCACACCGCCGAGGGCACCCTTTGGCCGGTCGACGCGGCGCTGCGGCCGGAGGGCAAGGCGGGACCGCTCGTGCGGACGCTGGACAGCCACCTCGCGTACTACCGCCGCTGGGCCAAGACGTGGGAGTTCCAGGCGCTGCTCAAGGCGCGACCCGTCGCGGGCGATCTCGAGCTTGGCAAGCAGTACGTCGACCAGACGGCCGACCTGGTGTGGTCCGCAGCCGACCGGGACGGGTTCGTCGACGACGTACAAGCGATGCGGCGACGCGTGGTGGACCACATCCCCGCGGCGGACGCCGATCGCCAGCTCAAGCTCGGGCCCGGCGGTCTGCGCGACGTCGAGTTCGCCGTACAGCTCCTGCAGTTGGTGCACGGCCGGAGCGATTCCGCGGTCCGCAGCGGTACGACGCTGATCGCGCTTGAGCAGCTCACCACCTCGGGATACGTCGGCCGGACTGACGGCGCCGTGCTCGCCGACGCCTATCGGTTCCTCCGGTCGATGGAGCACCGGATCCAGCTTTACCGCTTGCGCCGGACGCACCAGGTGCCCGATGACGACGCGGATCTGCGCCGCCTCGGTCGGTCGCTCGGTTTCACCAAGGAGCCGGTCGCCGATCTGACCAACGCCTGGAAGAAGCACGCGCTGGAGGTTCGGCGCCTGCACGAGAAGCTGTTCTACCGGCCGTTGCTCGCCGCGGTCGCACGCATTCCCGGCGAGGAGGTGCGGCTCACGCCCGAGGCGGCGAAACAACGATTGAGCGCCCTCGGGTACGCCGATCCGGCCTCGGCCCTGCGGCATATCGAGGCCTTGTCCGAAGGGGTTTCGCGGCGGGCGTCGATCCAGCGCGCGCTGTTGCCGGCGATGCTCGGCTGGTTCGCGGAATCGCCCGATCCGGATGCGGGTCTGCTCGCGTTCCGGACCATCTCCGACTCGCTCGGCTCCACCCCTTGGTACCTGCGCCAGCTCCGCGACGAAGGCGCCTCGGCCGAGCGGCTCGCGCATCTGCTCGCGAGTGGGCGGTATGCGGTCGACCTGCTGAAGCGCGCGCCCGAGGCGACGGCGATGCTCGCCGATGAGCGCGAGCTGATCCCGCGTACATCGGAGGCCTTGCTCAACGAGATGCTCGCGGCCGGCCGCCGCCACGACGCGCCCGAGACCGCGATCGCCGCGATTCGTGCCGTACGGCGTCGCGAGTTGTTCCGGGTAGCCGCCGCCGACTTGTCCGGGTTGATCGAGGTGGAGGCCGTCGGCGAGGCATTGACCGTGATCACGGCCGCCACTCTCGGCTCCGCGCTGGAGGTCGCGCGCCGCGCGGTCGCGGCCGGCCCGGTCTTCAACGGGGACGAGCCGACGCGGCTGGCGATCGTCGCGATGGGCCGGTTCGGCGGGCACGAGCTCGGGTACGGCAGCGACGCGGACGTGATGTTCGTGCACGACCCGCTGCCGGGCGCCGAGGAACGGACCGCCACGGATTTCGCGACCCAGGTGGCGACCGAATTGCGCCGACTGTTGGCCATTCCCGGCGCGGATCCGGCCGTCGCGATCGACGCGGACCTTCGGCCGGAAGGGCGCCAGGGGCCGTTGGTCCGGACGCTCGCCTCCTACGCGTCGTACTACGCGCGCTGGTCTGCCGTTTGGGAGGCGCAGGCGTTGCTGCGGGCGGACCCGTTGGTGGGGGATTCCGGGTTGCGGGAGGCGTTCCGCGAGTTGATCGACCCGTTGCGCTATCCCGCCGACGGCGTGCCCGATCGCGATGTGGTCGAGATCCGCCGGGTCAAGGCGCGCGTGGATGCCGAACGCCTGCCGCGTGGTGCCGATCCCGCGACGCACACCAAGTTGGGGCCGGGTGGTTTGGCCGATGTCGAGTGGACCGTGCAGCTCTTGCAGTTGCGGGAGGCGCGGCGGGTTCCGGAGCTGCGCACCACTCGCACGCTGGCCGCACTCGAGGCCGCGGTCGACGCGGGGTTGGTCGTACGGCGTGATGCCGACGTACTGCGGACGGCCTGGTGCATGGCGACCCGCGTACGCAACGCGAACATGCTGGTGCGCGCGCGATCAGGTGATTCGTTGCCGCGCGATCCACGCGATCTGGCGGCAGTTGCGCAGATCTGCGGTTATCCGCCGGGCGAGACCAGCCGCTTCTCCGACGACTACCGCCGCCGAACCCGCCGCGCCCGCGCCGCCGTAAACCACCTCTTCTGGGACGACTAAACGGTATTTCTTTGCATTCATTCGTCGGAATCCGCCCTCCTAGGACAGCGGACCAGCACAGGTCCGCGGCGGGGGAGGGCGGATTCCGACGAATGAATGCAAAGAAAGTCGCGGTGGCCGAAGGCGGTCAGAGGGGCGGGGTTGGGGCCTCGGGCGGGGGAGACTGCCGGGGACCTTCGGGAAGGGGTAGTTGTGCGACGAGTGCGGTCGGGTGGGGTTTGGGTGCCGGCGGCGGATCAGCGGATCCGGTACGTCGGCTCGTGGGGCGCGTACGACGTCGCTGCGCGAGCTACGGTCAACTCGGGGAGCCGGGTCGTGTTCGGCTTCACCGGTAGGACGTTGACCGGGCGTTTTGACGTCAGCACCATCAGCCATCCCGGGCAGATCTGGATATCGGTCGATGGGGCTCGGCCGACGATGCGCACGGTTAATGCCGACCGGATTCGGCTAGCTCCGCGACGGCTCCACGACGGACCGCATACCGTCGAGATCACGGTGAAGGACGTCGACATTGACGGCCGACGGTGGAAGACGCCTTTGCACTCCGGCATCATCGTCACCGGCTTCGAGCTCGACCGTGGCGCGCGAATCGTCGACGGTCCACCCGCGAGCGACGTACGGATGCTGTTCCTCGGCGACTCCATCACCCAGGGCTCGCGCGCGCTCAACCTCGCCCGCGGCCCGCATGGCGCCGACGGGCGGATGAGTTTCGCCGCGCTCACCGCCCGGGCCTTCGGTGCGGACGCGGACCAGATCGGCTTCGGCGGCCAAGGCGTACTCCGCCCAGTGGCCCCCGGCGGCGTACCGCCCGCAGACGAAACCTTCGGCTGGAACTTCCACGGCTCACCGGCCGAGCGGGATCCGCACGTGATCGTGGTCAACCAGGGTACGAACGACTCCGCCTTCCCCGCCGAGGCCTTCCGCACGGCGTACAGCGCGTATCTCGGCCAGATCCGCGCGGCGCATCCCAACGCCTGGATCTTCGCGATGCGCCCGTTTGGTGGCTACCACGCGACCGAGGTCGAGGCGATCGTCAAGGCTTTGAACGACGCCAAGACGACGTACGTCGACACGACCGATTGGCTCGAGCCGACCGACTTCGAGGATGGCGTACATCCCCTCGTCGTCGGCCACCTCCGCGCCGCCCGCCGCTTGACCGAGATCATCGCCAGCACCACCGGTCTGGCGGCAACAAGGGTCCGATAAACCGCGACACGCCGGGTCACAAGCGTCCGATGAACGGTTAGTGGCGGGTGAAGAGGAGGTCGCGGGTGGGGCGGCCTTCGCGGTGGGCGCGGCTCTCGAACTTCGTGACCGGGCGCCAATCCGGGCGCGGGGCCCAGGTGTCGTACTGGTTCGTGAGCAGCGGTTCGGCGGTGCAGACCTCGAGCATCTGGTCCGCGTAGTGCGCCCAGTCTGTTGCCAGGTGCAAGGTGCCACCCGGGGCGAGGCGCGACGCGATCAGCGCCACGAAGGCGGGCTGGATCAGGCGGCGCTTGTGGTGGCGCTTCTTCGGCCAAGGGTCGGGGAAGTAGATCCGGACGCCGTGCAATGAGCCGGCCGGGACGTGGTCCATCAGGAAGATGACCGCGTCGCCCAGGAGTAGGCGCAGGTTGGAGACGCCGCCGCGCTCGGCCCAGAGCATCAGTTGACCGTGGCCGGCCTGGTAGACCTCGGCGGCGAGGTGGTCGACCTCGGGCGCGGTCGCCGCGAGCTGGGCCGTCGGCTCGCCCATGCCGGAACCGATCTCCAGCACCACCGGCGCGGTCCGGCCGAACCACTCGGAGAAGTCCACCGGTCCAGCCGGGATCTCCTCCAGCCGGCGGCCGATCTGCGGCCAGATCTCGGCCCACGCGCGCTGCTGCCCAGCGGTCATCCGGGTACTCCGCTGGACATGACTCACGACGTCAAGCCGCCGCCGCTCCTTCGTCTCCACCGCCCAAGCGTAAAGGTCACGCCGACTTCTTCCTGCCGCGAGTGGTCGGATCAGGCTGAGCGGGTGACGAAATGCCAGTGGCCGGAGCCGACGGTGTAGATGGCGTAACCCGCTTCGTAGCGAGGTGGTCCGGCGTACGGCGCGGGCACGACCGAGACGTCGGCGGCTCGCGCGGCCGGGATGTGAACCTCGGCCGTCGTACCAACCGGCACCTGCGCCTCCAAATGCAGCACGCGCCCGGTTTGCCGCCAGGACGCCGCCACTCGACCACGCACGGTATCGGTCTTCAGTGCGGCCCACGTCACCTGGCTGCGGGCGTCCGGCCGGATCACCACCTTCTGCCAACCACCCGCGACGTTGCGCACGCCGGCCACGTTCTCCAGCAGCCATTGCGCGACCGTGCCGTGGAAGTAGTGGTTCCGCGATCGGGTCGTGGTCTCCCACATCTCCCACATCGTGTCCGCGCCGTTGTCGAGCCAATACCCCCAGCTCGGGTACGTCCGCTGCAGCGCGAGCTTCGCCGCCACCTCCGCATGCCCGTACCGGGTGAGCACCGGCAACAACGTCACCACGCCAAGGCATCCCGTATTCAGGTGGTACCCGCGCTCGGTGATATCGGCGACCAGGTTCGCCACCACGCGCGGTACGAACTCGTCCGGTACCAAACCAAAAGCAAGGGGTACGGCGTTCGAGGTCTGCCGGTATTCGGGATCCCGATCAGTCCGGTACAACCCGCGCGAGGTGTCGAGGAATGCCGCGTTGAGCCCGGCCTTCAACCCCGCCGCGGTCTGCCGCAAGCGCGAGGCGTCATCCCCGCGCCCGGTCAGCTCGCCCACCTCGGCGATCGCGATCAGCGCGCGATGCAGGTACGACGTGGCCGTGATCCGCGGGTCCTCCGGCGGCGGTCCTTCCGAGCCGGGCGGAATCCAGTCGCCGAGCACGGTCGGCGACAGGTTGTCGACGACCCGGCCGAGCTCCCAGTCGAGATAACGCAGGACCGGTTGCCAGTGCTCCGCGAGCAGCCGTTCGTCGCCGTACCAGCGGTGCATCTCCCGCAGCACGAACGGGTAGACCGTGGTCCATTCGGTCGCCGGCGCGAGTTCGCGATAGCCCCAGCCGCCGCTCGGCACGATCACCGGCAGTTGTCCCGACTCCACCTGGCTGTCGCGCAGATCCCCGAGCCATTTGGTGAAGAAGCGGGCCATATCCAACGTCGCGGCCATCGTGGGCGCGCCGACTTGGGCGTCACCGGTCCAGCCGTTCTTCTCGTACGTCGGGGTGTCGGTCGGGATGCCGTGGAGGTTGTTCAGCACGGTTCGCCGCATCGTCTTTTCGAGCAGCTCGTACCGCGGCTGGCTCGCGCTGAACTCCGTCACCTCGCGTACGTCGGAATGGGCCACCCGCATCACCAGGTCAGGTCGTTGCCCAAGGCCCTCTACCTGGACGTACCGGAAACCCTTGTAGGAAAAGCGTGCTTCCCACTCCTCGACACCGTTGCTCGAGGCAATGAACTCGTCGAGCTGGAATCGCGGCACCTGCACATGCGGATTGATCGAGACCACGGTGCCGTCCGCACGCACGGTCTCGCCGTGCAGCAGGCTGACCTTCGTCCCGGCCTCGGCAGACACCTTGAGCCGGGTCCAACCCGCGGTCGTCCGGCCGAAGTCCACCACCCAAACCCCGGGCTTGACCTCCGAAACCTTGCTAGGGGCAACCGTCTCGATCACGCGAATCGGCTCGTGCTGCTGCGCCTTGAGTACGCCTTGGGGTGCAGGGAGTGGTGCCACCCCGGACCACGCCGAATCGTCGAAGCCGGTCGTATCCCAGCCGGCCGGGAGCAGCCTCGCGTCGTACGTCTCGCCCGAGTACAACGAGTTGGAGACCGTCGGCCCATCCGTCACACGCCAGTCCTGGTCCGACCGGATCTCGGTACTCGTGCCGTCCGGATGGTCCACCACCAACCGCGCGATCAGCCGCGGTTCGCCGTTCCAGGGCGCCTGGTGCCAGCGCCACACGTTCGGCGTGGTGAGGCCGTAGAAGCCGCGCCCGAGTTCGGCGCCGAGCACGTTCTGGCCCTTACGCAGCAGACCCGTCACGTCGTGCGTCACGTACAGCAGCGTGGTGTCGTAGTCGGTGAAACCCGGATCGAGTACGGCGTTGCCGACCGGCCTGCCGTTGACGCGCAGCTCCTGGTAGGCGAGGCCGCACGAGTACAACCTTGCCTTGAGCACCGGTTTCGCCAGCTCGAAAGCCCTTCGCAACAAGGGCGCAGGCTGTTCGCGCGCCACGGTCACGTTGTTGCCCCAGGCCCCTTGCCCGTACGGCGCGATGGCTGTTGCCGCAGGCCACGATGAGTCGTCGAAGGCTTCGGTGGTCCAGCCCGGAACCTCACTCTCGAAGACGCGCCAGTTGTTGCCAGTGGCAATCACCACGGGACCGTTTGGGGTATCCAGCACGAGTTTGACCAGCAGGCCGGCGGGGTTGACCGATGGGCCGGGCCGGTTGGTCGCCACCGCCGCCAGGGTGATCGTGTCTGTCACTAGGTGGGTGACGTCGGCTGTCCGTGCAAGGCGCCAGCCGTCGGTTTGCTGGGGCGCGGTCAGGGCTTGTTCGCCGTTCAGCCAGAGGGTGAAGTCGTCATCGGCCGTCGCGACCAGCCGCGCGCTCGTCACTCCGGCGGGCACGGCCGCGCGATGCCGGAACCACCGCGAACCGGCCGGCGATGACGCGGTCCAGATCCAGGTGGCGCCGGCGAGGTCCGAGACTTGGGCCGGGGGAGCGCCGATCCACGACGCCGTACCGAAGCCCTCGTCGAGCAGCGCGGTCTCGAACCACGACGGCTTGCTCCATCCCCCGGCCCGGCCGCGGCCATCCCAAAGACGCACGCGCCAGTGGTACCGCGTCCGCGCGGCCAACGCTGGTCCGCCGTACTGGACTCCGATCGAAAGCGACGTCTCGACCTGGCCCGAATCCCACACGTCCGCCTGGCCGGGTTTGAGCAGCTCGGGCCGCGAGGCGACAAGCACCTGGTACGCCGACTGCGTCGCGCCGTACCCGGGAGCCGTCGCGATCCACGCGAGCCGCGGACGTTCGACGTCCAGCCCGAGCGGCTCGTCGGCGTACTCGACCGTGAGCCGCCCCACCGACAACGGCCCACCCACCGGCCACTGCTCTTCTGTAGCGGCAGCCTCAACCGGGACGCTCACCACCGAGGCGGAAGCGGCTGTAGCAGCCACCGATCCCAGCACCAACCGACGGCTCGGGCGCGCGTCTTCAGGCATGCGGAACTCCTCAGCAAGCGGTGACGGTCCCGCGACGCTATGCAGCCCCCACCCGCCGAAGCAACGATTCTGACCTCAACCGGACACCCACTCCCCGGGCAAACGCCATCCCACCGACACCGGGCCTCCTGTATCCGCGTCAGAAGGGCCCGATGAACGGAAATTGTCTCGGATAGCGATTTTGTGTCTCGGATGCTGATACCTGAGCATCTGAGTGGACATTGTCGGTTTTCATAGAGGCATGCGAATCACCGCCAACCGTCCCGCCGACGCGCTCACGCGCCGTCGGCACGTGGACCTGTTGCGCGTGAATTCGTCTGGCTGTTGACCTTCGGCGCCTTACCCGGACCCCAGTCCTCCCTCCGCCCGAAGGATCACTTCCGTGCGTCGTCTCGTCCTGATCGCCTTGCTCGGTTCCCTTGCCCAACTCGTCGACGGCACCCTCGGCATGGCCTATGGCGTCACCGCCACCACCGCCCTGCTGATCACCGGTATCACCCCAGCCGTCGCCTCCGCGTCGGTTCACCTCGCCGAGGTGGGCACGACTCTCGCCTCCGGTTTATCGCACTGGCGCTTCGGCAATATCGACTGGCGCGTGGTCGCGCTGATCGGCCTGCCCGGTGGGGTCGGCGCCTTCGCGGGTGCCACCTTCCTGTCCGGCCTGTCGACCGAATCGGCCTCGCTCTGGGTGGCGTTCCTGCTCGCCCTGCTCGGCGTCTATTTGCTGGTGCGGTTCGCGACCGGCAGGGTCCGGGCAGTCGTTCAGGGCCGGGTCGGCGGTAGATTCCTCGGCCCGCTCGGGCTGGTCGCGGGCTTCATCGACGCGACGGGCGGTGGCGGCTGGGGTCCGGTCGCGACCTCGTCACTGCTCAGCAGCGGCAAGCTCGAACCGCGCAAGACCGTCGGGTCGGTCAGCGCGGCCGAGTTCGTGGTGGCGATCGCGGCAAGCGTCGGCTTCCTGATCGGGCTCGGCAAGGAGAACATCCCGTTCGGCATCGTCGCCGCTCTGCTCGTCGGCGGTGTGATCGCGGCGCCGCTCGCGGCCTGGCTGGTGTCCCGGCTGCCCACCCGCTGGCTGGGTGTTGGTGTCGCCGGCGTGCTGATCCTCACGAACGGCCGCACACTGCTGAACGGTCTCGGCGTCGCGGACGGTTACCGCTACCTGGTGTACGCCGGAGTGCTGGCCGCTTGGGCGGTCGTCGTCCTGCGCGGCTTCCAGACCGAGCGCGTCTCCGCCACCGCTGACCTCGATGCCGAACTGGCCGAGCTGGAGTCCGCGGCTCGCCGCTGATCGCTCCCGCTCTGCCCGCGGTTCTTTTTGTTGCCTTAAACAACACTAAATCCCCTGACTTAGTACCTCTGAAGGTGAATCTCCTATGCGAAGCAAACTCCGCCTTACCGCCTTAGCCGCTGCCGTGACGCTGCTGGCCGTTGGCTGCTCCCGGGCCGATGCCGGCGATTCGCCCGATGCCGCGACCGACAAAGGTGCGGCCGCCGAACTGCGACTCGGCTACTTCCCGAATGTCACGCACGCCGCCGCGCTCGTCGGCCTCGATAAGGGCCTGTACGCCAAGGAGCTCGGTGATACGAAGCTCGTGCCGACCAAGTTCAACGCCGGGCCCGAGGCCGTTGGCGCGTTGCTCGGTGGTTCGCTCGACGCGACGTTCATCGGCTCCGGTCCGGCGATCAACGCGTACGCGAAGTCGAACGGCGAGGCGGTCCGCCTGATCGCCGGTGCCACGTCGGGCGGCGCCCAGCTCGTCGTACGGGATGGAATCGCCAAGCCCGAAGACCTCGTCGGCAAGACCGTGGTCACGCCGCAGCTCGGCAACACGCAAGACGTCTCGCTGAAGAAGTGGTTGGCCGAGAAGAGCCTGACCGGCAAGGTCAAGGTCACCAACCTCGAGAACGCCCAGACGCTCGACGCCTTCAAGAAGGGCGAGGTGGATGCGGCCTGGTTGCCCGAACCGTGGTCGTCTCGACTGGTGCTGGACGCGGGCGCGATGGTGCTGCTCGACGAGAAGACCCTCTGGCCGGAAGGCAAGTTCCCGACGACCGTGCTGATCGTGCGGACGCAGTTCCTGCAGGAGCACCCGCAGACGGTCCAGGCCTTGCTGGCTGGCCTGGTCGGATCGATCGACGCGATCAATGCGGATAAGGCCGCCGCGAAGGAGTCGATCAACAAACAGCTGAAGGACCTCACCGGTAAAGCGCTCAAGCCGGCGGTGATCGACCGGGCCTTCGGCAACATCACGGTGACAGCCGATCCGGTCGCGGCCCAGTTCCCGCAGCTGGCCAAGGACCAGGTCACCGCGGGTATCGCCGAGAACGCGCCGGCCGTCGCGGGATTCGCGGACCTCGGACCGCTGAACGACGTACTGGCCAAAGCAGGTAAGCCCATCGTCGACGCGGCGGGGCTGGACCAGAAGTAGGCCGATGCCGGGAGGCGGGTTCTCCGCAACGACCCTCTTCCCGGCCCGTTTCATGACCGCTGATCGACACTATCGACGTAGAGGGCAGGCGATGGCGATGACCGCGACGGTCGTTCGAAGTGTGGTGGGGAGCCCGGTTCGGTTCAACGGGGTCGGCAAGGTGTTCGGACGGGGGCGCCGGGCGGTGACAGCGCTGGATGGCGTCGACCTGCAGGTGGAGGCGGGGGAGTTCGTCTGCCTGCTCGGCGCCTCGGGTTGTGGGAAGACGACCCTGCTGAACCTCGTCGCGGGGCTGGACGAACCGACCACCGGCTCGATCGAACTCAACTCGTCGCGCCCGGCCGTGGTGTTCCAGGAGCCGGCGCTGATGCCGTGGCTGACGGCCGCGGGCAACGTCGAACTGCCGCTGCGGTTGGCCGGCCAGTCCAAGGCGGTACGGCGGGCGAAGGCGTTGGAGTTGCTGGAGCTGGTACGGCTTGCGGGTGTCGGGGACAAGCGGCCGCACGAGCTCTCCGGCGGTATGCGCCAGCGGGTCGCGTTGGCCCGGGCTCTGGCGTCAACCGCGGACCACGTCGATGCGCCGGGCCGCGTTGACGGGTCGGGCCGGGTTGACGGGTCGGGCCGGGTTGACGGGTCGGGCCGCGTTGATGGGGCGGATCACGTTGATCGGTCGGGGCGGCCGTCGTTGTTGTTGATGGATGAGCCGTTCTCCGCGTTGGACGCGATCACGCGCGACGTACTGCAGTCCGAGTTGCTCCGGATCTGGGCGGCGACCGGTACGGCGATCCTGTTCGTGACGCATGACGTACGCGAAGCGGTACGACTCGGCCAGCGCGTGGTGCTGCTCTCGTCCCGCCCGGGTCGCGTCGTACAGGAGTGGACCGTCGACGGCCTAACCGGTGCCGCCGAGACCGCCGCGATCGATGAGGTCAACACCGCGTTGCGAAAGGTGATCAGCAGTCATGCCGCGGCTTGATACGGCTCTGTCCGACTCGGCGGCGGTCGAGGCGGGCCTCGATGCGCTCGACGCGCCGGTCTCGGGTCAGGACCAGTCGGGCCGGGATCGGCTGGCGCGAATTGCCGGCAAGGCGCTGCCGCCGGTGCTCGTCATCGTCGTACTCGTCCTGATCTGGCAGGCGCTTTGGGCGGCCGCGATCTGGCCCGAGTTCAAGCTGCCCGCACCCGCGGCCGTCGGTGCCGAGATCTGGAAACTGGTCACGACCGGCGAGATCCTCGGCCTGTTCTGGGTATCGGTCCACCGGGCTGTCATCGGCTTCGCCATCTCCCTGCTGATCGCGATCCCGCTGGGTCTGGCGATCGCGAACATCCAGCTCGTACGACGCGGCGTCGGACCGCTCGTCTCGGGTTTGCAAAGCCTGCCGTCGGTCGCGTGGGTCCCGGCGGCCGTGCTGTGGTTCGGCCTGAACGACCGGGCCATCTACTGGGTCGTGCTGCTCGGCGCCGTACCGTCGATCGCGAACGGCCTCGTGTCGGGCCTCGACCAGGTCCCGCCCATCCTGCCCCGCGTCGGCAAGGTCCTCGGCGCCGGCCGAATCAGCGGCATCCGGCACATCCTGCTCCCGGCGGCGCTGCCCGGATTCCTGGGTGGACTCAAACAAGGCTGGGCCTTTTCGTGGCGCTCGCTGATGGCGGCCGAACTCATCGCCACCTCGCCCGACCTGGGCGAAGGTCTCGGGCAATACCTCCACAACGCGATGTCCCTGTCCGACATCTCCCTCGTCTTCGCCGGCGTACTGCTCATCTTCATCGTCGGCGTCGGCATCGAACTGGCCATCTTCCGCCCCCTCGAGAACTCGGTGCTCAAATCCCGAGGCCTAACCCGCTCCACCACTTAACCCCACGTCCCTTCGGCCCGCGCCCCCTCCCTATTCCGAGGGTCGACCCTCGGAATGGGGAGTCGACCTGCCAAGTTTGGCGAGTCCACCCCCCGTTCCGAGGGTCGACCTCCGGAATGGGGCCTGGGAATCGGGGCGGAGTTGGGGTGGGGTGGCAGGCTGGGGTGGCGTCGTGGTGTGTGGCGGCGCGTGGATGTGTCGCGTCGGCGGGAGTTGGGCGGGTGCGACCCGTAGTGTTGGGGTGTGGTCCGAATTCTGCCGTTTTTGATCAGCCTGGTGCTCAGCATCTACGCGCTCTTCTCCTGCATCCAGACGCGGGATGAGGATGTGCCGCATCTGCCCAAGCTGATCTGGATTGTCCTGATCGTGCTGGTGCCATTCGTGGGGCCGATTACCTGGATCCTGATGTCGCGGGCGCATCTGCGTAAGCAGCAGGTGCCGGGGCGGGCTGGGCATCCGAGTGCTGGGCCACGACGGCCCGCGCCGCGTTCGGTCGCGCCGGATGATGATCCCGAGTTCCTCGCCTGGCTGGCCAAGAACCGCCCGGCGTCCGATCGCCCGACTGACCGGACGGACGGCAAGCCGGGCGCCAACGACGGCAAGTTAGGCAAGTCAGGCAAGACCGGCAGCGAGGACGGCAAGTCAGGCGGCAAGCCCGGCGCCGAAGGTGGCGGCAAGCCGACTGGCGGCAAGAGTGATCCGCCGCGGGATCCGAGGGCCGACAAGCCGACGGACACGACCGACCCCGACGACGGCGAAGCCGGCAGCCCCGCCCGCTGAAGTCAGCCGGCAGTGCCCGCCCGTTGAAGTCATGCGGACGCCTGCCAACACGCCTACGAACGCGCCGACAGCACCGGCCCGCGCGGCAGCATGTGCCGACACGTCAGCACTTGCCCGCGCGGCAGCATGTGCCGACACGACAGGACTTGCTCGCGCGGCAGTTCGGCCTGACCCGCCGTCGGCTTGGGGTGGCGGCGGGACTTTGCCTGGGTAGACAAGCCGGCAGCCCCTGGAGGGACTGCCGGCTTGTCAGGGTTTCTTGGGTCAGGCGGACTTGCGGTGTTCGGGCAGGATCACGTTGTCCCGCTCGGATTCGGTGGTTCCACCCCAGACCCCATACGGTTCGCCCACGGACAGCGCGTGCTGCCGGCACTCGGGCTGGACCGGACAGGTGCCGCAAAGCGACTTGGCCACCATTTCGCGTGCCCTTTTGCGCACACCCCGCTCGGACTCGGGGGAAAAGAAGAGCTCCGGGTTGACGTCCCTGCATGCAGCTTGGGACTGCCAGTCCCAGAGATCCATGAGCGGCGCGGGTAGGCGAGGCATCCCTCTCGACATGGCAACCTCCTTGACTCACCGTGAGCGCGGACGGGCGCTCGGTGAAAACTATGCTCAAAGGACCGCCGTTTCAACCCTCGTTGTCTCAACCTTCGGTCGGTTTGTTATCGCGTTGTGCTGAAAATCCCTCAGTTCAAGCGTGAACCTTCAGTTTTCAAACGCATGAACGAAATCCCGAAGGCTCCTCGAAACAGCCCGATCCTTACCGGGCTGGTGCGTCGATGGCTGGTTTGGAGTCGACTCGTCCGAGCGCGTCGGCGCCGGTCGTCAGCTCGTCGCGCGCCACTTGCCAGGCGCTGTCGCCGGGGTGGAACTGGGTGCGGAGGTACGCCGACGTGAGCTTCCCGATCGCCGCGACCCGTTCGGGGTTCTCGTCGGTGGTCTCGGCGGCGTCGTACCCGGTGATTCCGCCCAGGAGGTGCTCCCCGCCGAACACGGTGAGCAGGCTCTTGGGGCCTGGAGCGAGGTGGTACGGATCGGCGTGCCAGTCCGGGCCCATGTCCGTGAAGTGCTGGGAATCGTCCTTGTCACCGGCAACGATCAGCGCGGGCGTGGTCATGGTGGAGAAGTCGATGGTCCGCATGAACGAGATGACGTCGGCCATCCAGCCGTTCAGTACGTCGCCGCGGCCGGGCGCGGCGAACAGCACACCGCGCTTGATCCGGGGCTCGAGCAAAGTCACTTCCTCCCCATCGTCCGGGTCGGTGATGCGGGCGCCCAGCAGGAGACTGGCGGTGAGGCCGCCGAGCGAGTGCCCGGCAACGGCGATATCGTCGTGGTTCATGCGCCCGGCGAGGTGCGGCACGGCGTTCTCGATCACGGCGAGCTGGTCAAGGATGTGCGTCATGTCCTCGGCGCGCGAACGCGAGAAGTAGGGCGCGCCGGGGGCGTCGGCGACCAGGTGGCTCAGCGTCGCGGAGCTGAGGTGGGTCGGCTGGATGACGACAAAGCCGTACGCCGCCCAATAGTTGGCGAGCGGGCTGTAGCCGTTGAGCGAGGAGAGGTGGTTCGAACCGCCGTGGCCGTGTGACAGGAGGATGACCGGTAGATCGGTTCCGGTCGCGGGTGCGGAGACGCGCACCTCAAGGTCGACGGGGCGCCCGGGTACGGAGAGCGCTACCGGGCTGAGCGAGATGACGGGCGTGGGCGAGCCGAAGGTGCCGGTGGTGGCAGCCGATGCATTCATGAAACGTCTTTCCCTTCGAGGGTCACAACTGCGGGGATCAACGCCCGCCTAAAGCTACAGTGATTAAGCGGAACGATGTCCCGGTTAATATACGGAACGCTGTTCCGCTTATCAACTGGCACGATGTTCCGCATGTTCCAGAGGAGAGCGTGATGCCCACCAAAGGCCGGCCCGCTGTAGCCGAGCCTGCTGAAGCTCGGCAGACCGAAGCTCGGCAGGCCCGGGGCAAGCGGGCCGACGCGATGCGCAACCAGGAGAAGCTCCTGGCTGCCGCCGCTGAGGTGTTCGTCAGCTCCGGCATCGATGCGCCGATCCGTGAGATCGCGGCCAAGGCAGGCGTCGGGACGGGAACGATCTACCGCAACTTCCCGACCCGGGCGGATCTCGTCGTCGCCGTCTACCGTCACCAGGTCGAGGCCTGCGCCGAGGCCGGGCCGGTCCTGCTGGCCAACAGCGCCGATCCGCTCACGGCGCTCCGGCAGTGGATCGAGCTTTTCGTCGACTTCCTGGTCACGAAACACGGACTTGCCAACGCGCTGCAACCGGACAGCAGCGGATTCGCCGCGCTCCACACCTACTTCCTGGACCGCTTGCTGCCCGTCTGCGCGCAGCTGCTCGACGCCGCGGTCGACGCGGGCGAGATCAGGCCAGGTCTGCAGCCGTACGAGCTGATGCGTGGCGTCGGCAACCTCTGCATCGGACACGACAGCGACCCCCGCTACGACCCCCGCCGCTTGGTTGCCCTACTCCTCCAAGGACTCCGGCAACCCCAGCCATAACACCGCCGCGAGTGGTCGAAGCCCACGGCGCCGGGGACCCGGTTAGGTGCTGAGGGCGTGCCCGAGGAGGGCAGCTAGTAGGCAGGCGGTGAGGCTGAGGAGGGCGTTGGCGAGGGCGGCGCGCGGGCGTTGCGACTCGGCGAGGCCGACGGTGAGGGCGGCGAAGGTGCTGTACGTCGTGAAGGCGCCGCAGAAGCCGACGCCGATCAGCAGCGAGACCACTCGATCGGAATGGGTGGCGGTCAGGCCGAGTACGAAACTGCCCAGCACGTTGACCAGCAGGATTCCCCACGGGAACGAGCCGCCCGTCAGCCGCGTGATCCAGCGATCCACCAGATAGCGCAGCGGCGCGCCGACCGCGGCACCGGCAGCAACCAGCAGCAGGCTCATCCCCTCACCACCAGAGGGACCGTACGAGGGATCATCGTCGGGTCGCCCGAACGGCTGATCCGCCGGCGAATACTGCGATCAGTGCGGCGGCAAGGGTGCCGAACAGGTAGACGAAGGCGGTCACCGGGTGGTCCGCAAGCAGGCCGCGCGTCTCCACGGCGTACGTCGAAAAGGTGGTGAAACCGCCGAGCACCCCCGTCGCGGCGAAGGCGGCGAGCAGCGGCCGATCGCGGCGAGAATCATGGAGCCAGGCGAGCAGCGCGCCGATCAGCAGGCACCCGAGGACGTTCGTTGCGAAGGTCGCCCAGGGGAAGGCGCCCGGGGAATGCGGGATCGCCTCGGCCAGCCCGTACCGGCAGACGGCACCGACCGCACCGCCGACGGCGATCACCGTGAGAGTGGCCGACAGCCGTGGGGGGTCAGGCATCCGGGTCGAACCAGAGGCGGTGATGGCCGCCGTGCGGTGTGTTGGCTTCGCCGGTGATCGCCTGGATTACGCGGTTGTGGGTGATGACCAGGATGGGGCCGTCGGTGATCGTGGTGCAGCGCCGCATGGCGGCGCGAGCGCGTTCGCGGACGCGGGAGAGCGGCTCCCAATTACGCGGTACGCCGTCGGGCCACTCGCCGTCGAACTCGGTCAGCTCCGCGGCGGCGGCCCGTACGTCGGCCGGACCGCGCCAGCTGCCGGCGGTATCGGGCAACCAGTCGCCGAAATCGAAGTCGACCCGGACGCCGAGCGCCAGCCGATGCCCGATCACGCTGGCACTTTGGATGGCCCGGGTGTACGGCGAGGTGACCAAGTAGTTCGCGCCGACGCCGCTGAGCTCGTCGGCTACGGCCTGGGCCTGTTTGATGCCGACCGGGGTCAACGTGGCGAGTCCGGCGGACAGGCCGGGCCAACCGCGGCTGTCGATCGGTTCGTAGTCCGGCTCGCCGTGCCGGACCAGGTAGATCAGTGTCACGAGGCAGTTCTACCCGAGAAACCCGTGGTTCGCTTCCTGGTCAGGTGTCGGTCACCCGCGGTCATCGGCATCATGACCGGAAGTGGCGGCCGCGGGCCCGGGGAGAGGGTTCACCAACGAACGATCCGGCCGGCGTCGAGGGCCGGAAACCGTGACTGGGTCGACCGCTCAGCAGATCGCCCCAGATGTCCTCACCACGGTGATGTCCAAGAGGCGCCGGATCCACGACATCGACCCACTCCGGCTCGGCCTCAACCGCGACATCCTCAACCGCAACCTCCTCAACTGACACCGATGCCTCCTGAACTGACGGGAGGGTCGGCAGGTTCGGGGCGCGGAAGGCGCTGCGGTCGATCGCGTCGAGCCAGTTCACCTCGGTGGCGCCGTGATGACCGTGCACGGCCAGGACCGAGTCGAGGTCGGGCCAGACGGCCGTGGCCGGGTTGTCGCCGCGCCAGCGCAGCGCGACCGAGCCGTCGGTGAACACGCATCCCTCGGCCACCACCCCGGTACCGGAGACGCCACTCAGGTCGGCATGACGAACCAGCTCGAAGGTCCGGGGCATCACCTGCCGGCCCAGATCGAGGCGGTCACGAATGGACCGGATTCGTGCGGAATATGCCGGCCCCCAAGCCGAAGTACCACGGCGGTGTGTCCCTTCACGGACGGGTGCCGGACCCAGGGTTGTCCGGCTTACGACCTCAACGACGAACCGGCCGGACTGGTTACTCCCGTGAGACGGCCATCTCGTTTCGTGTACTCTGTTCGACGTGAAGCGCAGCTATTGGCAGTTTTTTGAGTGGCCGGCCTCGGTGCCGGGCGACTCAGCTGCAAGCTGACGCCCCAAGATCACTGAAGCCGGCTCGAGGCAAGGACAACCGTCCTTGCCTTTTCTCGTTCCCAGCCGGCGCTGATCTCGGGTCTTTCCGTGGCCGCCGGCGGAAAGGCACCCACAATGAATCTCGTGAACACCACCCCAGCCAGCGTCGTCGACCGCCGCATCGACAAGGTCGTGCCGCTCGTCACCCCGTCCGAGTTACTCGCCGACCACGTCCTCGATGAACGGCTGACCGACACGGTGCTGGCCGGCCGTCGAGCGGTCACGGACGTGCTCGACGGCACGGACGACCGCCTGATGGTTGTCGTCGGCCCCTGTTCGGTGCACGACGCCACGGCCGCTCTGGAGTACGCCGACCGGCTGCGGGTCGCGGCCGAGCGACTGTCCGACGGGCTGCTGGTGGTGATGCGGGTGTACTTCGAGAAGCCGCGGTCCACGCTGGGCTGGAAGGGCCTGATCAACGACCCCGCGCTGGACGGTTCGGGTGACGTGAACACGGGTCTGCGTACGGCCCGCACGCTGTTGCTGGAGGTGCTGTCGCGCGGTCTGCCGGTGGGTTGCGAGTTCCTCGACCCGATCACCCCGCAGTACATCGCGGACACCGTCGCTTGGGGTGCGATCGGCGCTCGCACGGTGGAGAGCCAGGTGCACCGCCAGTTGTCCTCGGGTCTGTCGATGCCGATCGGCATGAAGAACCGCCCGGACGGCAGTATCGCGACGGCCGTCGACGCCATCCGCGCGGCCGCCGTACCGCATGTTTTCACCGGTATCGACGCGAGCGGCCGGCCGGCCATCCTGCACACTCGCGGCAATGGCGACTGCCACCTGGTGCTGCGCGGCGCGGACGGTGGGCCGAACTACGACGCCGCCTCGGTCGAGGGTGCGCTGGAGCTGCTGCGCAAGGCGGGTCTGCCCGAGCGCGTGGTGGTGGACGCGAGCCACGGCAACAGCCGCAAGGACCACCGTCGCCAGCCGACCGTTGCCGACGAGATCGGCGCACAGGTTGCCGCGGGCAACAAGGCGATCACCGGCGTGATGCTGGAGTCGTTCCTGGTCGAGGGCCGGCAAGACCTCGACCCGACCCGCGAGCTCACCTACGGCCAGTCCGTCACCGACGCCTGCATGGGCTGGGAAACCACCGAAGCCGTACTGGAAAACCTCCACGCCGCCGCCCTGAAGCGCCGCACCACCAGCTGACCTCCGGTCCAGGTTTTTGCGTTCATTCGTCGGAATCCGCCCTCTCAGCTCAGCGGACCGGTACAGGTGAGCGGCCGGAAGAGGGCGGATTCCGACGAATGAACGCAAAAACCTTGGCGGTGAACTTCTGGGGAAGGGCAGGCGTCGCAACGCGCTGTGCGGCGACAGGCGGCGCGAAGTCGTTTTAGGGTGCGGGTCATGAGTGAGGTCACGCGTCGCCAGGTGCTCGGGTCCGTCGCCGGAGGGGCTGCGTTGTCGCTGCTGCCGCCTTCGGTCCATGCCGCGATGGCGCGGCCGATGCGTCCCGGGGGACTGGCCGCCGTCGAGCACGTCATCGTCCTGATGCAGGAGAACCGGTCGTTCGACCACTACTTCGGCACGCTGCGCGGCGTCCGGGGGTACGGCGACAAGACCCCGCTGCGGCAGCGAAACGGCAAACCGATCTGGAACCAGCCGAAGCCGGGTGGCGGCGAGGTGCTGCCGTTCTCGATCCGGGAGGCCGCCGAGGCCTCGGGCCGCGACGCGGGCGACATCCAGTACCTCGACGCCCTGCCGCACGGCTTCAACGACGCCACCCAGGCCTGGTCGAAGGGCTGGAACGACGACTGGATCGCGGCCAAGACGGCGGCCTCGATGACGCATTACGAGCGCCAGGACATTCCCCTGCAGTACGAGCTTGCGGAGACCTTCACGATCTGCGACGCCTACCACTGCTCGGTCAACGGCTCGACCAATCCGAACCGGAACTACCTGATGTCGGGCACCACCGGTTTCGAGCCCGGTACGACGGCCCGCGCGGTGACCAACGCGGCGTACTCCTATGACCACAAGGGCTACCAGTGGACGGCCTACCCGGAGCGGCTGGAGCAGGCCGGGGTGTCGTGGCAGATCTACCAGGAGTGGGACAACTTCACCGATAACGCCGTCGAGTACTTCGCCACCTTCAAGGCCATCGGCAAGAAGATCCTGGCGAAGGTCGACGGGGGATACCGGACCACCGAGGAGTTCTACGACAAGCTCTTCGCGAAGACGCCGGACGAGCGAAAGACCGCGCTGGCGCAGTTCGAGCTCGCGGTCGAAGCCCTTCCCAGCAAGGAGAAAGCCCTTTTCCGCAAGGCGATGTACCGGTCGGAGCCGGAGACGCTGGTGCCGCGCATCCGCCAGGACATTGCCGAGGGCAACCTTCCGCGGGTGAGCTGGTTGGTGCCGTCGGCAATCGATTCGGAACACCCGAGTACGTCGACCCCGGTCGGCAGCGCGAACCTCGTCTACGACCTGCTCGACGCCATCGCGTCAGACCCGGAGGTCTGGTCGAAGACGGTGCTGCTGATCAACTTCGACGAGAACGACGGCTACTTCGATCACGTGCCGCCACCGGTCGCGCCGCAGCCGCCGTCGGGCGCCGGGGACGACTGGTACAACGGCAAGCCGATCGGCCTCGGCCCGCGCGTGCCGATGACGGTCGTCTCGCCGTGGACCATCGGCGGTCACGTGAACTCGGAGGTGTTCGACCACACCTCGGTGATTCGGCTGCTCGAGCGCTGGACCGGGGTACAAGAGCCGAACATCAGCCAGTGGCGCCGTACCGCGTGTGGCGATCTGACCTCGATCTTCGACTTCCACCGGCCGGGCCGACGCCCGTCGATCGAGACGCCCGGTTCCATCCCGGCGCCGATCGAGCGCTGGCGCCCGGTCCCGCCGAGCACGCAGGCCGTGCCGAAGCAGGAGCAGGGTCGTCGCCCGGCGCGCGCCTTGCCATACCGCCCGGAGGCCTCGGGTGTGCTCGCGGGCGAGACCCTGCGACTCCGCCTCGCGAACCGGGGGACGGCCGCCGCGCACTTCGCGATCTACCCGTACGGCGGTGAGCTCGTGGCGCCGGCCCACCTCGACGTACGGGGTGAGCGGGTCGAGGAGATCGCCGTCACCGGGCCGTACGAGTTGGCCGTGCAGGGGCCGAACCGCTTCTGGCTCGAGCTGGCCGGATCCACCACGGGTGACGCGGCCGGGCTCGACGTACGGCTCGGGACCGTCTGGGGTCGAAGTGGGCTCGAGCTGTTGCTGGTCAATACGAGCCCCCGGCCGATCGCCGTACGGGTCAAGTCCCTCGGTTTCGGCGCGAAGGACCAGCGGGTGGAACTGCGCGGACGGCAGACGCGCGCGTTGAGCTGGCCGACCGACCAGGGCTGGTACGACGTCGAGGTCACCTCGCCGCAAGACCCGTCCTACCGCCGCCGCCTAACCGGCCACGTCGAAACCGGCCGCCCCGGTGTAACGCCCTGACTCAGCCGGCAGCGTTCTGCTCGACCGGGGTGGTGACGACGCTCTCGGGACGCAGCGGGATCGAGGTTCCGAGGGCGAGGGTCACCATCAGGCCGTAGAACAAGGTCGTCACCCAGATGCCGTGCGCGGTGTCGAGCGCGAAGGTGGAGTCGCCGACTGCGGTGAGTGCCCAGGCAACGAGGCCCGCGAACAGCAGTGGCGCCGCCACCAGCCCGCGTCGTGGGCGGCCGCTTCGGCGGAGGTGCTCGGCCCAGCCCAGCAGACCGCCGGCGAGTGCCCCCATCAGCAGGATCCAGACGAACGTGTTGATCCACGTGACCGTGGATTCGTCGCCGGCGACCGCGACCATGAAGCTGCGCAGAGCGCATGCCCAGGCCAGGCCGCAGGTGGCACCGATAGCAACGATCGCGGCCCGGCCGGGGCGAGGGAGCCGGCGATGGGGAAGGGCGGACGCCAGCCCCAGCACCACCATGAACGACATGGCGTACAGGCACACCCACGCCCCACGAGGGGTGCTCAGCGGCATGGTCATCGTCCCCATCAAGCCGAGCACGAGCGTCCCGCTCGCCGCGACCAGCGCGCACAGCGAGGTGCGCCAGGTGAGGCGCCAGTGCGTCACGACGTAGCCGGTGCACAGAGCCGTGGCCACCACCATGAGCGAGCCACTACCCTCGCCAGTTCGTACGAGCCACCGGAGGATCCGCGGATCGAGCAATGCCGAAGCGAACAGCATCGGTGCCCAGACAAGCGCACGGTGGGGTACTACGCCCGCCTCTTGCGCCTGTGCGGCCAGTCCGAGCAGCACCCCGATGAGGGCGCCTGGCAGCAGGATCAGCGTGATGGTCATCCAGCTGAACGTGGAGTCCGCGCCGATCAGCTCCACCATCCAGCCGCGGAAGCCCGCGGCCCAGGTGAGCCCAACGATGCCGCCGGCGAGCGGCAGCCGCCAGCGCGCGTTCACGGTGCGGCTCGGAGGTAGGTGAGTACTGCCAGCACTCGCCGGTGGGAGTCGTTGGACTCGGGGACGTCGAGCTTGGTCAGCACGTGAGCCACGTGGGCCTCGACCGTGCGGGGGCTGAGTACCAGCCGGTCGGCGATGCCGGCGTTGTTGAGGCCTTCCGCCATCAGGGCCAGCACATCGCGCTCCCGTTCGGAGAGCCGGTCGAGCGGGCCGGGTCCGCGCTGAGCGACCAGCGCGGAGACGACCTGGGGGTCAAGCACTGACCCGCCGGCCGCAACCCGCTCGGCGGCCGCCACGAACTCGTCGACCTCGAGCACGCGGTCCTTGAGCAGGTAGCCGAACCCGGGGTGTGGGACCAGGTCGACGACGTGGCCGGTCTCGACGTGCTGCGAGAGCAGGAGGACTCCCGGCGGATCGTCGCGGGCCTTGAGGCGCCGGGCCGCGACGAGCCCTTCGTCGGTGAACGTCGGTGGCATCCGAATGTCGAGGACGACAAGATCGGGCCGCCCAGAGGTCACGAGCTCGTCAAGGCCCTCGGCCGAACCGGCCCGGCCCGCAACCTCATGCCCCGCGTCGGTGAATAGCCGGGCCAGGCCCTCGCGCAGCAGCGCCTGATCCTCGATCACGATCACTCGCATGGCAGCCTCGCCTCCAGTCGGGTCCCGGCACCGGTCGGCGAGTGCACCGTCAGGGTGCCACCGCGGGCGAGGACCCGGTCGGAAAGTCCCAGCAGGCCGGACCCTCGGCCGATCTCGGCCCCGCCGCGGCCGTCGTCGCCGATCGCGACCAGCAGGTTGTCGCCGTCGCGACTCACCTCGACGGTGAGGGCGGCGGCCTGGGCATGCTTGACCGCGTTCGTCACCGCTTCGCAGGCGACGAACCAGGCGACCGCCTCCAGGTCCGGGCGGAACCGCTCGTTGGTCGTGCGCACCGTGGTGGTGACGGGCGTGCGGGCGGCGAGGTCCCGCAGGGCCGCGCCGAGACCCGACTCGAGGGCGGCGGGCCGGAGGCCGCCGGCCAGGGAGCGCAACTCGGTGATGGAGTTGGTGAGCTCGGCGACCGCGCCGTCCAGGTCCCGGCTGACATCGCCGTCCAGGTCCCGGCTGACGTCCAGGTCTCGGCTGACGTCCTCGGACTGGCTGTCCCGCAGCCGGTGCTGGACATGCCGCAGGACCAGCCCGATCGCGATCAGCCGCTGCTGGGCGCCGTCGTGGAGGTCACGGGCGATCTTGTGGCGCTCCTCGTCGGCGACGGCGACGATGCGCGACCGGGACGCCGTGAGCTCGGTGAGCTGATGCCGGAGTTCGCCTTGCAGCGCGGCGATCTCGATCGCCAGCCGCCCCGCGTTGGTGGCGTCGGCTACCAGACCGGAGTCCTCGACGCGGTGGATCACGATGGCAGGGCCTGCCGTCAGTGCCGTACGACCGGGCGGGATGTCGTACGTCGAGCGTGGCCGGAGTACGAGTTCGAGGTCGGGGTCGCCCACCGCCGACCGCAGCGCCTGTTCGACGTCGTCCGCCGCGGCCTCGCCTCGGCGTACCCGATCAACGAAGTCGGACATCGCCCGGCGCACCTCATAGCGAGCACGCCGGAACCTGCGGTCGACCGCGTTCTGCAACCGGTCACGCAGGGGACGGAAAGCCACCGCCACGACCAAGGCTCCGAGCGCGGCCGAGGCGGGTGAAGCGAACACCAGACCCGCCATCAGCACCACCGCGGCGTAGCCTCCGAAAAGCGTCACCGTGAGCAGCGCCCAGCTGACCGTGCGGCTGACCACCAGATCGATGTCGTACAGGTGGTAGCGCAGCAGCGCGACGCAGGCGGCGATGGGTAGCAGCGGAAAGGTGAGCGCGACGATCACCTGGATCGGCGGCCACGTGGTCCACAGTGCCGACGAGACCGGCAAGAGGACGCCGAGCACCCCGGCCGCAAGCAACACCCACTTGATCTGCTGACGCTCGACGCCACGGGAACGCCGGAAACGCAGCGCCAACGCCAGCACCGACAACACGAGGCTGCCGCCGACCAGGCCGGCCCCGACCGCGAACATCGGGCCGGTCGGGAGGTCGTCGCGGGCGAAGGGGTTCACGCCCGACTCGAACTCGCTTCCCAGCGCCGGGTTGAACGACCAGCCCGGGATGGCCAGCGCGGCACCGATGGCCCAGCCGATCGGGACCACCCACCAGCGCCGCCCGGGCAGCCGCCCATCCGGGAACAGCACGAACAGAGCCCAGAGGCCGGCCCCGGCGATGATCCACGACACGAGCCCGGTCAGCTGTGCAAGGTCCGCGAGCGGCCATCCGTTGACGGCCGCCCGCTGGCCGTACGCGAGGGCAGCGTCCGAGACCGCAGCGTTCCAGAGCGCGAAGCCGGCGAGCAGCCACCCGATCACGTGCCGGGGATGCCGCCACACGATCAGGGCTCCGGCCACGGCCTGAGTGACGGCGTACACCGCGTAGGCGACGCGGACGACGGCCGAGTCGGTGGCGAGGGACACCGCGGCCACCTCGCACGCCACGGTGAGCGCCACGACGACCACGACGATGCCCTTTGCCATGGTGCGAGTGTGGCAGTAGAACGTCGGCTGGGGGAGCGGGTTCGGCCTCGTTCGCGGTAGGTGCTGGCACGTAGTGCGAACGCGGGTCTTGACCGATGTGTGAAGCCGGGCCCCGGGGCGACGCTGGACCTCACGTTCACCGATCCGGAGGTCATCATGTCCACCCAGCTCACCCCGACCCGCACGGTTGTCCCGCACCTCGTCGCGGGCGGCATTCTCACCCTGGTCTGCGGAGTTGCCGTCCAGGTTGTCGCGATCCCGCTCACGGATGTCTCCGACGACCGCTTCTCCTCCCCGTGGTCGTCGACTGCTCTCATCTGGGTGTCCCTTCTTTACGCCGTCTTGCACGTGCTCATCGCCTATGGCCTGTGGGCTGTGCGCGACCGAGCCCGCACCGCGGCCGGCCGGGGTGGGCTCACGCTGGCGGCCGGTGCCACGCTGCTCCTTTTCGCGGGCGAGATCGCGAGCATCCCGATGCGCGATCGGCTGCTGGAGGACCCGACCGTCGGCCTGGTCACCGGGCTGCTCTTCGGCCTCGGCACGCTGGTCTCCGCCCTCGCCATGCTGGTGGCCGGCATCGCGGAGGTCCGAGCCCGTCGAACGCCCTTCAGCGTTGCCGTACTTGCTTCTGGCGTGGTGACGGCGGCCCTGCTCGGGCTGATCTTGACGCCCGTGATGGCGCTGGCAATTGGCATCTATGGGGCGTCGATTTCCGTCGTGGGCTTCACCGCCCGCAACGCCTGAGTTCTGTGCTCACCCAGGACAAAGGAGAGTGGCGACATGTCCAGATCCCAACTTGTACGGCTTGCCGGTGTCATCGGCGCCGCCGGTGCCGTCGTGCAGATCGCGTACGGCGTGATCGCACTCGTGGTGGGGTACCCGGCGATTGTCGAAACCCGCGGCTACGAAGCCATCTGGGGTGTCGCGATCATCGGCATGGCCGCCGGCGCAATCGCCTGGGCGGCAGCGGATTTCGCGCGGCCCCGAAGGGCAGCGGTGATCGGTGCGGGCCTTGTCGCGGTCGGCGGGTTCGTCCGGCTCGCGGTCTCGGTTCTGCTCATCGCCGATCCCAACGCGGCGGCCGACGGCGCCATTGTCGCGAGCATGCTCCTCATGTTCGGCGGGCTTGCCGTCCTTGGCGTCGCGACGGTCCGCGCACACATCCTCGGCGGCGTCGACCGGTTGCTGCCTTTCGTCGTTCTCCTGGCCGGCTTCGTCGCCGCATCCTTCTACACCCCGGCAACCGCCGTGCACTTCCCGCTCCTCGGACTGCTCTGGGGTCCGACCTGGCTCTACCTCGCCACCCGGGCGATCGGGGCGACGCCGGCCTTGGTCGCGGCGACGAGGTCGGTGGGGGCGAGGCCGAGGTCCAGGCCGCGGCGGCCGCCGGAGACGTAGACGTGGTCGTGGAGGAGGGCGCTGTCGTCGAGCACGGTCGGCAGCGCCTTCTTCTGGCCGATCGGGCTGATACCGCCGACGACGTACCCGGTGGTGCGTTCGGCCGCGGCGGGGTCGGCCATCACGGCCTTCTTCGCACCGAGCGCGGTGGCGATCGCCTTCAGGTCGAGCTGGCGATCGACCGGCACGATGCCCACGCCGAGTTTGCCGTCGGCCTCGACCAGCAGCGTCTTGAACACCTGGCCCGGTTCGAGCCCGAGCGCGGCGGCGGCTTCGAGGCCGTACGACGCCGCGGCCGGGTCATGCTCGTACGCGTGCACGGTGAACGGCACCGCGGCCTTGGTCAGAGCGACGGTCGCCGGCGTACCGGCCGATTGTTTCGCGCGAGCCATGCCGCGCAGCCTAATGCCCGCGATGACGCGAAAGCTGGTGCGGTCAAGCGGTGGTGGCGAACTTGGGGCGCCGGGTCTGCCTACCGGTCGCGAGGATGTGCGCGAGTTCGCCGGGCAGCAGGTCCGTGCCGGGGACGGGCTCCATCTCGGAGACGTCCAGCCAGCGCACCACGGTCGCGCCGCAGTGGCCGTGCACGGCGATGATCGAGTCGAGGTCCGGCCAGACCGCGGTCGACGGGTTGGCACCGTGCCAGCGCAGGGCGACCGAGCCGTCGGTGAACACGCAGCCTTCGGCGACCGTGCCGGTGCCGGAGACGCCGCTGATGTCGGTGTAACGAACTAGCTCGAAGGTCTGGGGTTTCACCGCAGGACCTCGGCCTCAAAGAGAGCTGTTTGGAAACAGTAACCGGAGTTATCCATTGTCCTTTCCCCGTCTCGACGTGGCGGCCGTGTACAGCCCAAAGGTTCGCCACAGGCCTGGAGACCAGTACACAAAGTCAGCGGGGAAGAACGGTCTGTAGCGATTTGCGTGAGGGCAACGCTAGAGCCAAATAGCCAGGACACGCCAGCGTTCGGCGCACGTGTCTCAATCTTCGGCCGACTCCGACCGCCTATCGAACACCGGACCGCGAGTGACATCGAGTAGATCCGGGCCTTCTTGTTCGAACAATCCCGTCAAAACGTCGGCACCGTAGGCATCCGCGAGAAAGATCTCGGGATCCGTCAGCGGGATCAACGTGCGGATCTCGACGCCGTCGGCGCTATTGAATTCCGCCGGCAAGTACGGATGGCTGGCGGCCAAAAGACCAGTGATTGCGGTCCGGGCCAGCAGTGGCTGGTTGTTCCGGATGATCTGCAGGTAATCCAAACCGCGCTCGCCCTTCTCGACCAGGTCCAGTGCCGCGGTGACGAGGAAGCGCGCCGCGACGTCCTGCCCGGGCCGCACCGAACAAACCAGCACCTGTCCAAACCGTTCGGCCGAGGCGAAACTCACGAACTCCGGCCCTTCGAATCGCCAAAGCCGCTGGTCCGGTGTGCCCGGGCCGAGATGGGTGGCGAGGTGATCGGTGAGTTCCATCCGGACATTGTCCCGTCCGTAAATGTCTGCGCCTTGGCCGGGTCGCGTGGTCGAATGCGAGAGTGTTCCTCTCCCTCACCACGACCTCGTCCGGCCTCGGCGCCCCTGCGACCGACCTCGGTTTCCTCTTGCACAAGAACCCGGGCCGACCCCAGTCGATCGACGTTGCCGGCGGTACGGCGTTCGTGGTGTACCCGGAGGCCACCGACGAGCGCTGTACGGCGGCCCTCCTGCTCGAGATCGACCCGATCGGCCTGGTCCGGGCCGGCCGCGGCAAGGCGACCGAGGGGTTCACGCTCGGCCAATACGTGAACGACCGGCCGTACGCCGCGTCGAGCCTGCTGGCCGTCGCCCTTGGCAAGCTCTTCCGCACGGCGATGACGGGTCGTTGCGATGCGCGGCCCGAGCTCGCGGCCAAGCCCATCGATCTGGAGATTCACGTTCCCGCGGTGCGGGGCGGCGCCGAGTTGGTGACCGCGTTGTTCGCGCCACTCGGTTGGCAGGTGGACGCCCGGCCCGTGCCGCTCGACCCGGCCCTCGGCTGGGATGACGCGCGGTACGTCGACCTGCGTCTTACCGGGACGATCCGGCTCGCGGACGCGCTGAACCACCTGTACGTCCTGCTGCCCGTTCTCGATGACGCCAAGCACTACTGGGTCGGCTCGGACGAGGTCGACAAGCTGATCCGGGCGGGGACGGGCTGGCTCGCGGACCACTCGGAGAAGGCGCAGATCTCGCGCCGCTATCTCGCGCACCAGGGCCGCCTCGCCGCTTCCGCTTTGGAACGCCTTGAGGTCTCGGACTCGGATGCGCCTTTGGAAGAGGTCGGCGACGAGAGCGGGGTCGTCCCGCTCGCCACGCAACGCCGTACGACGGTGCTGGAGGTGCTGCACGAGATCGGCGCCCGCCGGGTCGCGGACCTCGGTTGCGGCGAAGGCGTTCTCGTCGCCGCGATGCTGGCCGATCCGGCGTTCGTCCAGGTGGTCGCGACCGATGTGTCGTCCCGTTCGCTGACTTTCGCTGAGCGGCGGCTGAACGTGGCCGAGATGTCCGACCGTCAGCGCGAGCGCCTGCGGTTGTTCCAGTCGTCCGTGACGTATACCGATGACCGGTTGGAGGGGCTGGACGCCGCCGTACTGATGGAGGTGGTCGAGCACGTCGATCCGCCGCGGCTGCCCGCGCTCGCGCAGGCCGTCTTCGGTGCGGCCCGGTTCGGCGCGGTGATCGTGACGACGCCGAACGCCGAGTACAACGTGAACTACCCGGCATTGCTGGGCGGCTACCGGCACCCGGATCACCGGTTCGAGTGGACCCGGGCGGAGTTCGCCGCTTGGACCTCGGAGGTGGCGATCTCTTATGGGTACGACGTGGCGTTGCGGCCGGTTGGACCTGTCTCCTCGATGGGCGCTCCGACGCAGCTCGCGCTCTTCACCCGGAAGGAGGTGGCGGCATGACCACGATCGACGTACCGGCGCTGAGCCTGGTCGTGCTGGTCGGCGCCAGCGGCTCGGGCAAATCGACTTTCGCGCGGCGGCACTTTCTCGGAACTGAGGTGATCTCTAGCGACTTCTGCCGCGGGCTCGTCGCCGATGACGAGAACGAGCAGGCGGCGACGAAGGACGCGTTCGACGTACTCCACTACATCGCGGGCAAACGGCTCGCGGCCGGGCGGTTGACCGTCATCGACGCGACGAACGTGCAGCCGGAAGCGCGTAAGCAGTTGGTGGCCCTGGCGCGCGAGCACGACGTACTGCCTGTCGCGATCGTGCTGGATCCGCCGGAGCGGGTTTGTCTCGACCGTAACGAGGCTCGCCCGGACCGGTCGTTCGGCGCGCATGTGGTCGCGCGGCAGCGGCAGCAGTTGCGGCGAGGGCTGCGCAGTCTGAAGCGCGAGGGCTTCCGGAATGTGCACGTGCTGTCGGCGGTCGAGGAGATCGATGCCGTCAGCATCGAACGGACCAAGCTGTTCAACGACCTCACGGATCAGACCGGGCCGTTCGACATCATCGGTGACATTCACGGCTGCCGTGTTGAGCTCGAGACCTTGCTGGAACTCCTTGATTACAAGGTAATTCGCTCAGCTGACGGCCAGGCTGTTGATGCGGTTGCTGAAGGGCGCCGGGCGATCTTTGTTGGCGACTTGGTTGACCGTGGGCCGGATTCGCCGGGTGTGCTGCGGCTCGTGATGGGCATGGTTGCCTCGGGCAACGCTTTTTGTGTGCCCGGAAATCACGAGGCGAAATTGTTGCGCGCCCTGCGCGGTAAGGACGTTCGGCAAACGCACGGTCTGGCCGAGACGATGGAGCAGCTCGCCGCGGAAACGCCCGAATTCCGTGCCCAGGTCGCGGACTTCATCGATGGGCTGATTTCGCATTACGTCTTTGATGGCGGCAAACTCGTCGTCTCGCACGCGGGATTGGTTGAGCGAATGCACGGTCGTGCGTCCGGCCGGGTGCGCGCGTTCTGCCTGTACGGCGAGACGACGGGGGAGACCGACGAATTCGGCCTGCCGGTGCGTTATCCGTGGGCTGACGATTATCGCGGGCGCGCGATGGTGGTTTACGGGCACACCCCGACGCCGGTGCCGGAATGGATCAACAACACGATCTGCCTCGATACCGGCTGCGTTTTCGGTGGTGCCCTGACGGCATTGCGGTATCCGTCGAAGGAGCTGGTTTCGACGCCGGCGCGCGAGCAGTACTACGAGCCGGCCAAGCCGCTGACCACGTCGACCGGTCGTGCGCCGGATGTGCTGGATATCGGCGATGTGTCCGGTCGCCGGGTGATCGAGACCGCGCACCATGGCCGGCTTAGCGTTCAGGCGGAGAACGCGGCCGCCGCGCTGGAGGTGATGAGCCGGTTCGCGATCGACCCGCGGCTGCTGCCGTACCTGCCGCCGACGATGAGCCCCGTCGCGACCTCGCCGATCCCGGGATTGCTCGAGCACCCGGCGCAGGCGTTCGACGCGTACGCCGGGATGGGCGTCGCGGAGGTGGTTTGCGAGGAGAAGCATATGGGCTCGCGGGCCGTCGTACTCCTCGGGCGGGATGACCTGGCGGAGCGATTCGGCCTGCCCGGGCTTGGCGCTTTGTACACGAGGACTGGGCGTTCCTTCTTTGACGTGGCGACGACTTCGTCCTTCCTGGCGTCCTTGCGGGAGGTGGTGGCGAAGGCCGGGTTGTTCGACGACCTCGATACGTCCTGGCTGTTGCTTGACGCGGAACTCCTGCCATGGAGCGCGAAGGCCGGCGACTTGCTGCGCAACCAGTACGCCGCCGTTGGCGCGGCCGCCCGTACGTCGTTGCCTCCGGCAATCGCTGCGCTCGAGGCCGTCGCGGCTCGCGGTCTGGCCGAAGGCGATGCGGTGGCCGGCCTGCTGGGGCGGTTGCGGGCTCGCGCGGCGAACGCCGATCGGTTCACCGAGGCGTATCGGCGTTATTGCTGGCCGACGGATGGCCTGGACGGCGTACGGTTTGCGCCATTTCAGGTCCTCGCGTCGGAGGGTACGACGTACCACGATCGGCCGCACGCGTGGCACCTCGAGCTCGCGGATCGCCTGGTCGCGGTTGAACCTTCGTTGATCGCGCCGACTCGCCGGGTGTACGTCGACCTCGCTGACGAGTCGTCGCGCGCTGCCGCGACGGCGTGGTGGGAGGAGCTCACCGGTGCGGGTGGCGAGGGGATGGTGGTGAAGCCCGCGGGCAACCTGACGCGGACCGGGAAGGGGCTCGCGCAGCCGGGGTTGAAGGTGCGCGGGCAGGAGTACTTGCGGCTGATCTACGGCCCGGACTACACCGAACCGGCCAACTTCGACCGCCTCCGCAATCGCAACCTCGGCCACAAACGCTCGCTCGCCCTTCGCGAGTACGCCCTCGGCCTGGAAGCCCTCGAACGACTCGCGCGCGGCGAACCCCTCTGGCGAATCCACGAATGCGTCTTCGCCGTACTCGCCCTGGAGTCCGACCCCATCGACCCTCGCCTCTAGGTCTTTCCTTTCCGGCTCGCCGCTAGGCCCGGAGGATCCAGCGGTCGAGTAGTGCGTTGGCGGCGCCGGAGTCGAGGGCCTCGGCGCAGTACGTCATCGCGTGGTGGAGTTGTTCGGCGAGGGACTCGATGGTTGGGTCTACCGCGACGAGGACGGCTGCGGCGTTGAGGAGTACGACGTCGCGGATCGGGCTGCGTTGGCCTGCGAGTAGTTCGCGGGTGATGCGGGCGTTGTCGATCGCCGTACCGCCTCGCAACTCGGCCGGTGCGGCCCGGGGAATGCCGAGGTCGAGCGGCTCCACGACCGTCCGGGTCGTCGTACCTTGGTGGACGATCCACACCTCCGAGGCGGCCGTGGTCGTGAGTTTGTCGAGGCCGTCGGAGCCGCGCACCAGCAGGGCCGAACGGCCGCGCGACGCCAGCACCTCCGCGATCAACGGTGCCATCCTCCGATCGGCCACCCCGATCACCTGATGCGTCGGCCGCGCGGGGTTGATCAACGGCCCGAGCAGGTTGAAGACGGTCGGTGTCGCCAGCTCACGTCGTACGGCGGAAACGTGGCGCAGGCCCGGGTTGAACCGCGGCGCGAACAAGAAGGTGATGCCGAGCTCAACCGCTGTCCGCGCGACCTGGTCGGACGCTGGTTCGAGGGAGATCCCGAGCTGTTCGAGCATGTCGGCCGAGCCGGTCTGCGAACTCGACGCCCGCCCGCCGTGCTTCACCACCGTCACCCCTTCGGGCGCAGCCGCGGCGGCGACGATTGCGGCCATGGTCGAGACGTTGACCGCGCCCGTCCGATCACCACCTGTGCCTGCGATATCAACCGTCGTACCGGGAATCGTGATGGCAACGGCCTCGCCCAGCAGCGCGTCGACGAGCTGGCCGACCTCGGACGCCGTCTCGCCCTTGGCCCGGAACGCGGTCAGAAATCCCGCGATCTGCGCCGACGTCGCCTCACCGCGAATCATCCGCGCCACGGCCCACTCGGTCTCGACCGCCCGCAGATCCCGCCCGTCCAACAGCCGCGTAATCACCCCAGCCCACGTCACCGCGGCCGCAGAAGTAGGTTCGCTCTCACTCAAAGTGGTTGTCATCGCAGTCCCTCAGCTCAGGACCACCGGACGAGGCTGCCGCCCGCAGACACCACAACGGCCGCCTCACCGAGGCGGCCGCGTCTATTTCGCGCAGGAATCAGCCGGCCGCCTAAGCGACCCACCACAGATTCAAGCGCAAATGCATAGCCAAACCCTACACGCCCAGATCTCGACGCCTCGCCCACACTCGAACACGCCAACCGGCTACCACCTCCCAACGACGATCGGACGCGAAATACGCCATTTGTGGAATACCCTCCCGCGAAGTGCCTCGAAGTGTGGGCCTCGTGGACACCTCCCCGACGGTCGGACGCGAGAATCCGTCCTCCACGGTCGGACGCGAGAAACCGTCCCCGACGGTCGGACGCGAGAAACCGTCCCCGACGGTCGGACGCGAGAAACCGTCCCCGACGGTCGGACGCGAGAAACCGTCCCCGACGGTCGGACGCGTGAAACCGCGTCCGACTGTGGAGCCGTACGGGCCGCCTCACCTTGTCTGCTGTCCGCACAGCATTCGCGTTATCTGGGGACAACCCTCCCGCGAGGTGCCTTGTTGTGCTTGCACGCGCGCGACATGACAAGGCACCTCGCGGGAGGGTTATCCACAAATGGCGCATTCCGCGTCCGACCGTCGCATGGGTGGGCGTTAATCGCGGGCGCTGGTGGGGCTGGGTTGGTAGTTTGGGGGGATGGAGACGTTGGTGCGGTTGGGGATGATGGCCCGTTTGTGGGGCCGCTGATGCTGCACGGATGAACGTTTCCGAGGCCCTGTTCTGGGGCCTCGGTTGTTGTCGGAGCCCCGTATTCCGGAGGTGACGATGACCAGATCGCGTACGTATGTGACTACTACGATTCCGTTCGTCAATGCGCGGCCGCATCTCGGGTTCGCGCTCGAGCTCGTGCAGGCCGACGTGCTTGCGCGGCAGCACCGGCGACGAGGTGATGCGGTCCGCTATCAGACCGGTACTGACGACAACTCGCTGAAGAATGTGCTGGCGGCCGAGGCGGCCGGCGTCGGCGTGCAGGAGTTCGTCGATGCGAATGCGGCCGCGTTCGTCGCGCTGGCGGGACCACTCTCGCTGTCCGTCGATGACGTGATCCGGACGAGCGCGGATCCACGGCACCGGCCGGGCGTCGAGCGGTTGTGGCGGGCTTGTGCCGAGTCGGGGGACCTTTATCGCAAGCACTATCAAGGGTTGTACTGCGTTGGGTGCGAGCAGTTCTACGCCGAAGCGGAGTTACGCGACGGCCGTTGCCCGGACCATGGCACCGAGCCGCAGGTGATCTCGGAGGAGAACTGGTTCTTCCGGCTTTCGCGGTATACCGAGCAGCTCCAGAGGCTCATCAGTACGGGCGAGCTACGGATCGAGCCGGCCGAACGGCGGAACGAGGTGCTCGCCTTCCTCGCCGGTGGACTGGACGACTTCTCCGTGTCGCGATCGGTCCAGCGGGCCAGGGGCTGGGGGATTCCGGTGCCGGATGACGCCGACCAGGTGATCTACGTCTGGTGGGATGCCCTCGGCAACTATCTGACGGCACTGGACTACGGCACCGGGCGACACCACGACTGGTGGACGGAGTCAGAGCGCCGGATTCACCTGCTGGGTAAGGGGGTGCTGAGGTTCCACGCGGTCTATTGGCCGGCGATGTTGCTGTCCGCGGGCGAGGCGCTGCCGACTGATCTGCTGGTACACGACTACTTGACCGTCGACGGTCGGAAGATCAGCAAGTCCGACGGCACCACGGTCGATCCCGTCGCGCTTGTCCAGCAGTACGGCGTGGACGCGGTGCGGTGGTGGCTGCTGCGGGAGGTGCCGCGAGTGGGGGATGCGGACTTCACCGTCGACCGGCTGATCGCCCGGGCGGATGACGAACTGGCCAACGGCTTGGGCAATCTCGTGAATCGGACCGTCTCGATGATCCACCGATACCGCGCCGGGGCCGACCCCACCGCGGCGCCCGCGCACGCCGTACAGCAATCAAAGGACGCCGTACGGCAAGCAGCGGCTCTCCAAACGGCCTGCCGACAGGCGGGGCCGGCGGTCGACGAGGCGCTCGACGACTTCGACTTCCGTCGTGCCACGTCGGCGGTTTGGTCGATCGTCGACGAGGCCAACCGGTACCTCAACCAGGCCAAACCCTGGACGCTCGCCAAAGACCCAGCCCGGAGCGACGACCTCGACGCCGTCCTACAAGACGTCCTGATCGCCTGCCGGACAACCGCCGAACTCCTAGCCGTATTCCTCCCAGACGCCGCCGCCCGAATCACCCGCCAATGCACCGCCACGGCCGGCCACCTACCACCGCCCGTGCCCGTTTTCGAACGGCTCAGTGCGTGAGGTTCAACGCGGTCGCAGCAGACGTCGCCGCTTCGGGACCGTACGCCGTGGTGAGGCGCGTAAGGAACGACGCGTGGTCGAGCGTGTACTCCTGCGTACCAACAGTCTCGAGCACGGTGGTCGCAAGAGTGCAGCCGATCTGGGCGGCCGGCTCATGGTCGAGACCAGCCGCGCGGCCAGTGAGGTACCCCGCGCGGAAGGCGTCGCCGCCACCGGTCGGGTCGACCACGGCCGAGGCGGTCACGGCGGGGATCTTCGCGATGATGCCGCCACCGTTCTCGATCACGACGCCGTCGCCGCCGTGGGTGGTGATGCGCACGCCGACGCGCTCGATCACCTCGGCCGGGCTCCAGCCGGTCTTCTGGCAGAGCAGACCGCTCTCGTACTCGTTGGTGAACAGGTACTCCGCGCCCTCGACCAGTTCGCGGATCTGCTCGCCGTCCATCCGGGCCAGCTGCTGCGACGGGTCGGCGGCGAAGGAGATGCCCTCGGCCTTCGCGGCCCGGGTGTGCCGGAGCATGCCGTCCGGGTCGTCCGCGCCGATCAGCACCAGGTCGATACCGCCCGCGGCCGCGTGGATGGCGGCCAGGTCGAGCTCGCGCGCCTCGGCCATCGCGCCGGTGTAGAACGACGCGATCTGGTTGGCGTCCTGGTCCGTCGTACAGGTGAAGCGGGCGGTGTGCTGGGTCGCGGAGACGCGCACGTGCGAGGTGTCGACCCCGGCCGCGTCCAGCGCCGCGCGGTAGTCGGCGAAGTCCGGGCCGACGGCGCCGACCAGCACCGAGCGGTGACCGAGCTGGGCCATGCCGTAACAGATGTTCGCGCCGACGCCACCGCGGTGCACGACCAGCTCATCGACCAGGAACGAGAGGGACACCTTGTGCATCTGTTCCTCGAGGAACTGCTCCTTGAAGCGGCCCGGGAACGTCATCAGAATGTCGGTCGCGATCGATCCGGCGACGGCGATCTGCATTGGGGGTTCTCCTCGGCGATGGGTGCGAACTCGCGGCGTGATTGCATGGGACGGCCTCAAGAGACTACTAGGGCCTACTCAAAACAGCGAAGTACGGCGAAGGAGATGGCGGATCCCATGGGTGGACAGGTGAACGTCACGCGTGAGTTGCACGCTTACATGATCGAGCACGGCACGCCGCTGGACGAGATCGCGGCGGAGCTCGTCGCCGAGACGAACGCGCTCGGTGACGAGTCGGAGATGCTCACCACGCCCGACCAGGCGGCCCTGCTCACGATGCTGACTCGCCTGACCGGGGCCCGCCGGGCGATCGAGATCGGCACCTTCACCGGTTTCAGCGCGCTGGCGATCGCCCGTGGCCTGCCCGACGACGGCTCGCTGATCTGCCTCGACGTGTCGGACGAGTGGACGTCGATCGGCCGCCGCTACTGGGAGCGGGCCGGCGTCGCGGACAAGATCGAGGTCCGGATCGGCGACGCACACAAGAGCGCGGCCGAACTGCCCGAGGACGAGTTGTTCGACATCGGCTTCGTCGACGCGGACAAGCCCGGCTACATCGACTACTTCGAGCAGATCGTACGGCGATTGCGCCCGAACGGATTGCTGATGTTCGACAACACCCTGGCCGGCGGCCGCGTTGTCGGCCAGCACGAGCACGACCCGGTCGATCGCAAGGAGTTCAACGCGTACGTCGCGAAGGACGAGCGGGTCGACGTGGTGATTCTCGGGATCGGCGACGGCCTCACCCTCGTACGCAAGCGATGACTGGTCTGGTCGTCGAGGGCCTGCGCCATCTGTACGCCGACCGGCCGGTGATCGACGGGCTGAGTTTCACCGTCGAACCCGGTGCGGCGGTCGCCCTGCTCGGGCCGAACGGCGCCGGCAAGACCACGGTGCTGCGCTGTGTGGTGGGCTCGGCCGAACCGGCTGAGGGCACGATCACGCTCAACGGCACCGCGGTCGACGAGCGGGATCCGGCCATCCGGCGGGACGTCGCGACGTTGCTCGACGACCTCGACTTCTTCCCGGACCTGAGCGCGGCCGAGCATCTCGACCTGCTCGCCCGGGCCCACGGGAACGCCGATCCGGAGGCCTTCGTCGACGAACTGCTCGTCGATGTCGGACTGGCCGCGGCGGCCAACCAATTACCCGGCTCGTTGTCGTCCGGGCAGCGCCGCCGCCTCGCGTTGGCGACGGCGTTCGTCCGGCCTCGTAGGTTGCTGGTGCTGGACGAGCCCGAGCAACGCCTCGACACGGCCGGCGTGCGCTGGCTGGGGGAGCGGCTCATTGCCGAAAAGGAGTCGGGTACGGCGATCCTGTTCGCGAGCCACGATCCGGAACTCGTTGAGGCGGTCGCGGATTCCACCGTGACGCTTGATCCGCTTCCATGACGGCTGACGCTCGGGAGATCCGGCGGTGGTTGCGGGGCATTCGGCGTTCGCATGCGGATAGGTCGATCTGGCAACAGTTCGAAGACGCGTACATGTGGTTGTTCGCGGTCGCGCTTTTCGGCGCCATGGCGGGCAACGTCATCCTCAACTTGAACGCACGCGTCACCGGCTCGTTGTACCCGTCGACGCTGCAGCCCATCGTCGTACCGCTGGCTCTCGGTGTCGCGTTGCGGCTGCTGGTGAGCTTCGGCCCGATCGCGGCATCACCGGCGACCGGGTTCTGGCTGCTCGGCACGCCGATGAGCCGGTCGGTGCTGTTGCGCCCGTCGTACCTCGTAACGATCGCGATCACCGCCTTGTTCGGGCCGTTCGTCGCGTTGGTGGGTTGGGCCGCGCTCGGTTCGGACTGGGCGGAGGTGCTCGGCGCGGGAATCCTGATGAGCGCGTTGCTGGCGTTGACGGCCTGTCTGGCGGTGCTGGCGCAACGGCCTCGGCAGCGGTACTGGAACTCCCGGCACGCGCGTTGGCTGGCAGACGCGCTTCTCGTCCTCGCGGCAATCCCTGCCGCGTATGAGATCTGGACGTCGATCGAGTGGCGTAGTTCGACCGAAGGCGCTCGCGTGATCACGGTCCACGCCTTCGCTATCGAGCCCGAATGGACCTTCTCGGAGCAGCTTCTCGGCTACACCCCAACGTTGATCGGGCTCGGCCTGCTCGTCGCGTTGGTGCCGTTGTTGCGTTTCACTGCTCGCCGGTTGGACCGATTGAGTCGTACGGCGGTGGTGGCCGGGGGAGAGGCCATGGCCGGTTTGGCCGGGGCGGCGGCGTCGCTCGACCTCGCGTTGATCTCGGACATGGCGGTCAACCGGCACTGGCGACAGCGGGCGACCGTACGACGCTCGCGGCGCGGGTTCTTCGTTGGCGCTCCGGCTCTGGTGATGCGGGAAATGGTCCGCGTACTGCGTTGGCCGCGGCGGTTCGTCGTCGGGTTCGCGCTGTTGTTGTTGCCGTATTTGTCGCACGAGATCGGGTGGCGCGCGGTCGTTCCGGTAGTGACGGCGCTCGCGGGATTCGCGGCGGCCAGGCCGTTCGGCGACGGCCTACGCGCGGTCGGGCGTTCGGCGGGTTTGAGTCGCGCCATCGGCTTGCCGCCAAGAACGTTGCGGGCGGCAATGGCCGTCGTACCGGGGATCTTCGTCTTCATCTGGTTCTTCCTCGCCGCACCGGTTCTCGGACCGGCAGCGGATCCCTCCACGGCCCAAGGCACCCTGTCCGGCTACAGCTCACTGATGACTCCGGAAGCCATTGCCCAGCAACTAGCAGTCGCGGATCCGGGCATTGGTGCGGGCCTGTCGTCACCTTGGGCGGGAGCGCCGGTCGCGCTCGCGCTGGCAATCGGCGTACTCGCGGGCGTCATCCGCTATGCCGTCGCCCCGGCCCCGAAGTACGACGGCGTCCTGGTCTCGACCCCGATGGGCGCCGTCCCACCCGGCCTCTTCTCCCAACCCCTCCGCGGCGTCGACGTAGTCCTCATCTCCCTGGCACCCGTCCTCTTCAACCTCCCCACCCCCTGGCTCCTCGCCATCCCCACGGCCGTCCTCACCCTCGTCATAGCGGTCATCCCTCAACGCCGCTGACCAGCCTTCCTTCTTTTCTGCCGCCCTCGTCAGCCTTGAAGCTGGTGTTGCTGGTGACCCTTTGGGGGAGTACCTTGTGGTGCATGGTAGCTGGTTTCACCCAGCTCCGGCGGGGTGCGCTGGAGTTCTGCGTTCTGGCCTTGTTGCGAGACGAGGAGCGGTATGGCTTCGAGTTGGTCAAGGCCCTCGGTTCGGTCGACGGGCTGGTGACCAGCGAGGGCACGATCTACCCGTTGCTCGCGCGATTGCGCCGCGATGGGGTGGTCGAAACGACGTGGCGCGAGTCCGATTCGGGCCCGCCGCGGCGGTACTACCGGCTGACCAAGGCGGGGCACCGGGCCCTGGCGGAGTTCGTCGGCGACTGGGAGCGATTCCGCGATTCGGTCGACGAGATTCTGGGGAGACAAGGATGACGGTCGTGAACGAGGTCGACGCGCTGGTCAGCGCCTATCTGAACCGCCTGGCCGAGGCCGCGGCCGCCGCCGGGTTGCCGGCCGATCGCAGCGACGACCTGCGCACCGAGGTGGCGGCGCACATCGACGAGGCCCGGGCCGAGGGCGCGGTCAGCGAGGCGGAAGTCCGCGACGTACTCGATCGCCTCGGCACCCCGACGGAGATCGTCACCGCCGCGGCGTACGACATGACCTACCCGACCCCGCCGCCTGGTGCGACGTACAACGCGAGCGCGGCGCCCACGACATACGAGACTCCGCCGCCGGGCATGACGTATGGCGCTCCGCGACCAGGCATGACGTACGGAAATCCAGAACCGCACATGACGTACGGCGGAACGCCGCCGCCCGGGTCGACGTACGGCCCGCCGCCGCCCGGTTCGACGTACGGCGCTCCGCGACCGGGCATGTCGTACGACGGACCGCCCGAACCGCGGTTGCGGGTTCGCGAGGTGGCCGCGATGTTGCTGCTGCTCTTCGGTGGTTTCGTCTTCGTCATCGGCTGGTTCGCGGGCGTGTTGTTGCTCTGGGCATCGAACCGCTGGACCACCAAGGAGAAGCTGCTCGGCACCTTGATCTGGCCGTTCGGCTACGCCTCGGTCGTGGTCTTCAGCACCATGCCGGGACAGGTCTGCACCGGCGGCGGCACCGACGACAACGGGGTGCCTTTCCCCGAGGTCTGCAGCGGTTTCGCCTTCCCGATCTGGATGGGTGTGCCGATCCTCATCCTCCTCATCCTCGCGCCCCTCGCCGTAGCCGGCCTCCTCATCCGCCGAGCCGCCCCCAACCGCGCCAACTGACAACTAGGTTTTCCCGCTCCCAAGCTCCCTCGCCTCGGTAGATTCTCTCGACGGCACTGTCGGGTGAGGGAGACAGGGACTTCGGTTACGTGCCCGCCTACCTGATCGCCATCTGGCCGTCGAACGTCTGCAGCGGACCCAAAGGCACCCCAGAAGTCCCGGCCTCAGACGTCTGCGTCGGCCTAGACGTCCCCCTCTGGCTAAGCCTCCCGGCCCTAACCCTCCTCATCCTCCCGCCCCTCCTCACCACCACCCACCTCATCCGCACCGCCAGACCGGGATCGCGCGAGCTGACCTTCAGGGCCGGTGGGTCGTAGGTTCTGGCCGCTATCGGACTCCTGCTGGGCGTGATGGTTCGGGGTGTTGCCAGCGCGTGCGTGAGTCACTACTCTGAGCGAACTGTTAGCGCTAACAGGTATCTCCACCGCCCACGCCCCCGAACTGGAGACTGCCTTGAGGAAACTGATTCTTACGGTCGCGATGGTGATCGCGGCACCGATGTTGACGGCTAGCCCGACGGCAAGCGCCTCGATCGACCAGGTCGTCGCCGCTCCGGGCTGCGCTACGGCACGCCCTGCGGCGAACGCGACGGCCGCCGCCACGGTCAAGGTGTGGATGGCCGGTGACTCGACTATGGCGGATCCGCGAGCCGCCTGCCCGGTCGGTTGGGGGAACAAGTTCGACGCGCTGTTCAATGACCAGGTCGTCGTTGTGAACAAGGCCGTGGGCGGCCGCAGTATCCAGACCTGGCTGTACGAGTCGAACGTGACCGGCACCAAGGACTCCGCCGGCGAATGCGTGGTGAGCCCGAGGACCTATAGCCAGCGGTGGCTGGACATGCTCAACACCAGCACCGGGATGAAGGCAGGCGACTACCTGTTCATCCAGTTCGGTATCAACGACGGCGACCCGAATTGCCCACGGCACGTCGGACCGGCGCTCTACCAGAGCCTGCTCACCACAATGGTCAACGCCGCCAAGAGCCGAGGCGTTCACGCGGTTCTGCTAACGCCCGTTTCGGCAATCCGCTGCAGCGGAAGTACAGCCGTCGGAACTCGGGGGTTCCTCTCGCAGACGTTCGCAGCGGGCTCCGCCGCGGGAGTGCCGGTAATCGACCTGCACAAGCTGAGCTACACCTTGTACAACTCGCTCAAGCTGTGCCCCAACAACGGGGACTACTCCCAGGGCGCAGTCGGCGCGTTCTTCTGCAACGACCACACCCACTTCGAAGCCGCCGGCGCGGACCGCATCGCACGGGTAGTCGCGAAGGCCGTACGCGACCAGAGAATCGCCCTCTTGAGCTACCTCAAATAGCCGCGTGGTGGTGGGGCTTGGCGCAAGCCCCACCACCACGCTTTCAGCCGTCGTACGGCGTGCCAGGTAGTTCGTGGGCGAGCCACTTCCGCTCGATCTCGCGCTCGACGTCGACCTTGTGATGCCGGGCGAAGAGCAAGAGTTGGCAAATAACGTCAGCGAACTCGGCCTCAAAGCCCGCCCGTATCTCCTCCGGCGAGCTTCCCTTCGCCCGAGCCCGCCCAGTGAGCTGGAGGTAGGCCTGCGTCAACTCGCCAACCTCCTCCTGGACCTTTAACAAGAACCAGTCGTCATCCCGCTCGAAGCCCACGTACTCCGCATACCGCCCCGACAACACCTCAAGCCGCTCACCCAACGCCCCAATCTCCATCCCCCCACCCAACCAGCCCCCACCGACAGTCCACTCAGGCGCTTGCCGGACCGCTCACCAGTTCAAGTTCGCCTACACCGCCGAAGGTCGGCTGTCCTCGGTCAAGGACCCGCGGAACGGGGAGACCAAGCTCACCTATTACGCGAGCCCCTGGGCCGGTCGTCTGCAGACTCTGACCGACCGCCGGGGCAAGGTGACCGAGTTCGCCTATAACGATGTGGGCGGGGAGCCCGATCCCTTGTTCGAGGCCACGGTCACCGGTGTTCTCGTCGAGGGCGGCGTGACCAAGCGCTTCCCGACGGTCTACACGATGGACGCGTATGGGCGCGCGATCAGGGTGAAGAACGCCAAGAACGAGACGACCTCGCTCGGCTGGGATCGTGAGAACAACGTGATCCGCATGGAGGAGGCGAACCATGCGATCGCGACGTGGGCCTACGAGCCGAACACCGGATATCCAACCCTCATCCGGGACGCCATGGCGAACAAGAACGGCACGCCGGGTACGACGCTGACCTACACGACGACGGCGGGCACGAGCACGACCGCGCCGGTCAGAGTGCTCACCGAGAAGACGAGCTCCCAAGGCAGGAAGTGGCAGTTCGGCTATGACGCGCAGGGAAACCTGAAGGCGGTCACCGATCCACTCGGCGTCGCGAGTCCGGCAGTCGGCGACTACCAGACGACGTACGACTACGACACCGTCGGCCAACTCGTAAAGGTGTTCGACGCCAACGGCAACGCGCCGACGGTCTACAGCAGCTATGACCAGAACGGTTACCCGCGGACCATCACCGATCCGCTGAGCAAGTCGACGACGTTCCAGTACGACCTGCGCGGCCAGGTGGTGAAGGTGACTGACGCGCGTTTGAAGGACACGATCGCGGAGTACGACGCATTCGGCCGTCCGACCAAGCAGACGACGCCGGTCGATGCGGCGGGCGGACGTGTGCAAACCACCGAGACGCAGTACGACCTGAACGACAACGCGATCAAGGTGATCGCGCCCAACGGGGCGTTCTCGACGCACACCTACAACGCGGCGGACGAGCAGGAGTCGTCGATCCTTCCGTCGAACGGGGCGGCCGATGAACGCAAGACGACCTACAGCTACGACGACCTCGGCAGGCTGCTCCAGACGACCACGCCGTTGGGGAACCTGACCACCGGCAATCCCGACGATTACGTCACCAGGTATACATACGACCCGATCGGTCAGTTGACGGATGTCGTGACGCCATTCGACAGTCGCTCCAGCTACAAGTCGTCGTACGTCTATGACACCGTGGGCAACCTGATCAAGCAGATCGATCCTCGGAAGAACGACACGCCTGAGGACGACGCCAAGACGACGATGTCGTACGACCTGAACCACCGGCCGATCACCACCGTCGACGCCGCCGGTTACGCCACTCGCACGCAGTACGACCGCGATGGCCTGGTCGTCGGGCAAATCGATGCCGATGGCAACAAGAAGACGATCGTCCAGGATGCGCGAGGCAAGGTGGCGCAGGTCAGCGTGCCGCACACGCCGACGGGAGGCGCCACGATCCAGCGGATCACCCGTTATACCTACGACGAGAACGGTAACGGGACCGCGGTCGAGTCTCCGCAAGGCGTGAGCACTACGGCCAAGGCCGGCGACTCGATCGTGCGGATGGTGTACGACGCGAACAACCGGGTCATCGAGCGGATCGCGCCGTACGACTCAACCGACGTCACCTACCCGAACCCGGCGCGGACGTTCTACCAGTACGACGCGGTCGGCAACGTGTCGCGCCAATCGGAACCGACGTACGCGACGACGGCAGCCGCGGCACGGGATTGGTCCAGTTTCACCTGGTTCGACAACGGCCAGCCGCGTACCAGCGTTGATCCCTGGGGCATCGGTACGTCGTACGACTACAACCTGCTCGGATTGCAGACCTCGCGGACGCTGACCAGTGCCGCGGGCGACGCGAAACGGACCATGGTGTGGGACTTCTGGCCGGACGGCTCGATGAAGTCCCGCGGCGACACCGCACCGCTGGCCGGCCTGGAAGAGGTGCTGGTCGACAACTCCGACGGCCAGAACGTCGCGGTGACTGGCACTTGGGCGACGGGTACAACCGCAGCGACCAAGGTCGGGTACGACTACCGGACCCATGCGGGAGCTTCGGGCTCTACCGACACGTTCGGCTGGAAGCTGCGGGTTCCGGCGGCCGGTACCTACGAGGTGTTCGCTCGTTGTCCCCAGGGCGTGGGTACGGCGACAGCTGCGGTCTACACCGTGCAGCACAGCGCTGGATCGACGCCCAAGACCGTGAACCAGTCTGCATGTACGGCGGACTCGCCCTGGGTGTCGCTCGGTAGCTACACCTACGCCGAAGGTGTCGACAAGAAGGTGACCCTCGCGGTTCCGGCGACCGGCACGGTGGTCGCGGACGCGGTGAAGATGGTCCGTAGCGGTGCGACGCCTGGTGCGGCGAAGGACTTCACGTACAGCTATGACGTGGGCGGGCAGCTGACGTCGCTGCGGGACAACACCCCGACCGCGCTTACCGATACCTACGAGATCCGGTACGACGGTCTGTCCCGGGCCGACCAGGTGCGGGAGCTGAAGGCGGGCGTGCCGCGGTCGACGACCACCTACGGGTACGACGCGAACTCGAACCTGGCGTCGTGGTTCGCTGACGATCAGGTGGCGCCGGAGACGGACCAGTTCGCGGCGTACACCTATGACGTACGGGACATGCTCGAGTCGGTGAAGACGGGCACATCGGCCACTGATCCTGCGCCGAAGACGACGTCGTTCACCTACACCTCGCGCGGTCAGCGTGCGGGTGAAGTGAAGCCGAACCTCAACAAGGTCGCGTATCGGTACGTCGAGGACGGCTCGCTGCGCTCGCAGGTCGAGACGCGCGCGGATGGCACGCTGATCAGCTCGCACCAGTTGGCGTACAACCTGGATGGGCACAAGTCGTCCGATACCCTCGAAGGTGCAGAATGCGGATTCGCCGTCGGCGTACCTGACTCAGACGGCGAACATGGTTTACACGAATGACAGCCGGCTGCGCTGGATCACCAAGTCGGGTTCGAGTCCCGGGGCGTATGAGGGGTATTCGTACGATGCCGCGGGGAACGTCAATTTCCAGCGGAGGGGTGCTGCTGACACTTGGTATAAGTACGACCGGAACCGGCTGTTGTGTGCTGGCACTACCAGCACGGACCCGTGTGCAGCGGGGTCGGCGAACTACAACTACGACGCGTTCGGCCGGTTGGACACGGTGACGTCGAACGACAAGCTGGTCGAGCGTTATGGGTATGACGGTTTCGATCGAGTGGTCTCGCATCGCAAGTACGATCCGGCCACTGGTGCGCTGAAGTCGGGTCAGACGACCGCCTTCGACCCGTTGGACCGGACGACGCAGGAGTCGACTCAGGTCGGCACGGGTACGGCGAAGACGACGACGTTCACGCATCTGGGTATGTCGGACCAGATCATCAGCGAAGAGCAGCCTGATCCTGGTGCGGGTGGCGTGGCGAAGACGACGGCTACGTATACGTACGGGCCGGGTGGTGAGCGGATTTCGCAGACGACGTCGCCGTTAGCTGGTGGTGCGTCGGAGACGAGCTACTACGGGGTGAACCCGCACACCGACGTCGAGACTCTGACGTCTGAGTCGGGCAACACGCGCTCGACGTACCGCTACACCGGATACGGCGAGAACGACGGCGCCGGTTTCTCGGGCAAGGACAAGGCCACCGCCACCGGTGGGCCCGAGGTGGAGGCCTACAACCCGTACCGCTTCAACTCCAAGCGCTGGGACCCGGCCACGGGCGGCTACGACATGGGCTTCCGCGACTATTCGCCCGGCCTGAACCGGTTCCTCACGCGCGACATGTACAACGGCGCCCTGTCCGACCTGCGTCTCGGTTCCGACCCCTGGACCGGCAACCGCTACGCCTTCGCCGGCGGCAACCCCATCACCGGCATCGAATACGACGGCCACTGCCCCATGGCCGACGAAGGCGGCTGCGACACCAACGCCAACTACGAAATCTACGTCCCCCCGGCGAGTACCGGGGGCACCGAGACCGGCGATCAGGTCTCAGAAAACGTCGGAGTGACCCGCGTTATCGCACCCGACGGCGAGACGTACTTGAAGGCTAAGGGCCTTGCTAGTGAGGAATTCGAGCGCCGCGGCTGGAACACCGGCCAAACTCCCGGCTGGGAGACTTGCAAGTCGGTGGATCAGCTCCTTGGCGGCAACTCTACGTGCGGTGGCGGCCTGCTAATGCATGCGACCGAATTCGGCAAGACAATGTGCGAACAGCCCGGAATGACCTGTGGGGATACGGGTGGCTCCATTGGAGCGATCATGGCGATGGCTGGCGCCATGATGTTCCACGGGCGTGAAGGTGCTGCCGCAAAGGCTGGCGGAGCGCTCGTCAAGTACGACGCCGACTTTGCGATCGGGCAGCTGACCAAGGGCGGGCGTGGCACGGCCTCCGGACTCGTAGACGTCGCCGAGTCGCAGGGTTGGAAGGCGGTGCAATCGTCAGGTGGTCCACTCAAGTACGTGGACTCGAACGGCATTGAACGCTTGGTCATCAAACGAGGCACAGCTCGCACGCCAGGGAGCAATTTCCCCCACGTGGCTATCCGAAACGCCTCCGGCCAGCGCGTCGACCCGTACGGTAACGTGGTCAGTCGCAAGAGCCCAGGCAACCACACTCCGATCACATGGGATCTGCCGTGATGCGCCCCTACGTCGAGATCTCCCAGTTGCGCGAAGTTCTGCTGGAAGAGAGCTACGTGCTGGACATCGCGGCGACTCCGGGTGCGGTGAGGTTTGAGCTTGACCTGGTCCTCACTCCCGATCATGCGGAGTATCGGCCACCCGCGCCGGGTGAGCAGTACTGCTTCCGCCGAGGTTCGCTGGTGTTCAAGGGCGTTACTCGGCTCCTCTGGTCGAACTCCGGCAATCCGCCGGCCGTCGATTCGTCGGGAGAGGAGGACTACGGGCAGATCGATAGCTTCGAATGGGATGACTCTGGAGCACTCTTGGAAGGCGGTTGGGGCAGGATGGAGATCGTCTCGTCGATCATCGAGGTGGCTCTGCAGTGAAGTCCAGGGAGGTCGGCAGCAACTCTTCGTGCGTTGGAGCCAGTCTGTCTTTGTGGCGCTGATCCCTGCCCTGTCGGGGTGCTGTTCGGCGCTACCGCACTCGCCGCATCGGCTGTCGGAGTTGAAACTCGCGTCGGCGCTCAAGACGTCGCGGCCGAGGGGTCCGCCGACACGCATCGCCGCGGGTCAGCGGCGAGGAGAAGCCGGTCCGATGGCCGGTTTCGTCGTGGCTAGCGGTGTGGCCGCAAACACGGGTCGGTGTCAACAGACAGCCGGACTTCCTTGTGGGCGGACAGTTCTTTCCCTGTCCGCGGACAACTGATCACCGTGTGGTGTTAGTTCAGGGCAATCACTCGTCGTCCTGCGGTGGCCTCGGACAGGCGTAGTGAGGTGCCCTCGGTGCGCACGACGTGGGCGTGGTGCAGGAGCCGGTCGACGGTTGCGGTGGCGAGGGTTTTGGGCATGATCGTGTCGAATCCGCTTGGGTGCAGGTTGCTGGTGACGGCGAGGCTGCGGCGTTCGTAGGCGGCGTCCACGACGCGGTAGAACGCTTCGCCGGCGGCTTGTCCGGCGGGGAGCATACCGATGCCGTCGATCACGATGAGTTCGGCTCGGGTGATCTTGGCGATGGTCTTGCTCACCGATCCGTCGACGGTGGCGCGGCCGATCGCGGCGGTCAGCGATTCGAGGGTGAACCAGGAGACCCGCATGCCGGCGTCGATGACCTTGTGTGCAAGGGCTTCGATGAAGTGGGTCTTGCCGGTGCCGGATGGTCCGGCGATAACGATGGCGCTGGTTTCTCGGGTAAGGACAAGGCGACTGCTACGGGTGGGCCTGAGGTTGAGGCGCACAACCCGTACCGGTTCAACTCCAAGCGCTGGGACCCGGCAACGGGCGGCTACGACATGGGCTTCCGCGACTACTCGCCCGGCCTGAACCGCTTCCTCACCCGCGACATGTACAACGGCGCCCTATCCGACCTGCGCCTCGGCTCCGACCCCTGGACCGGCAACCGCTACGCCTTCGCCGGCGGCAACCCCATCACCGGCATCGAATACGACGGCCACTGCCCCATGGCCGACGAAGGCGGCTGCGACACCAACGCCAACTACGAAATCTACGTCCCCCCGGCTGCGAGCGACACAGGTGCAGGTTCATCGGAAGACGATTCAGTCTCCGACTACCGGACCCCGGCACGCTCCCACCCGGACCGAATCCTCGAGATGGGCGACGGCTGCAGCCACGGCCAACGCTTTGGCTGCAGCCTCCCAGTCGGCGGATTCAAGGCCCTCGGCGACGACGGCTACGGCCCGTACGTCAAAACAACTGGCGACAAAGGCGCGGACTTCGTTTTCCTACTCAGTACTTTCGGTCTCCCCGGAGGTGGAGCAACACGCGGCGTGCTTGCGATTAGAGCAACGCAAGCTGCCAAGCTCGCTCCGGCCGCAAAGTCCGTTGATAACATCCTGCCTACGCCGCAGGTCGGCAGCACGAAGTTGCAGAACCTCGTCGACAATCTGTACACGGGAACGACCAACCCCAACCGAGTGGGCAACGGTACGACCATGGACGCCATCCTGAACGAGATCGCCATGGGTGTGCCCACTCGCGGCCGAATGCATATGACCAAGGGCAAAGAAACACTGAGCGGACTCAAAAATTGGTTGCGCCGAAACCCCGACGCTGCGTACTACGACAGACTTGTCGCGCAGAGCCTCACCGACGAATTGTCGCTCGTACTTCGAGGCGGCCGATGAGCGCCGCCACCGTCGCCGCTATCGGAGCAGTTATCGACGCACACCGAGAGCTGACACCGATCCTCGACGAGCATCTCGTCGACAACGACGGCGAAGTCCTCCCGCATCTGGTCATGGCGGACATCGTGCGCTGGCTGGTGGATAACCGTCGCTCGCGGCCCGAGGTATGCCGATCAGTCTTGGACTGGCTTGAACGCGAGTTCATTCGCGGCCCCGATGACGTTCGAGGACTCATCACTGTCAGCGGCGTTGAGATGATTCCGGATCCAGGGCAGCCTGGCGCCGAGCTCCGCGAGTTGCTCGGACCTGAGCTTCGAAGGGTCGATCCGTGGCTCGCCTGATCTCACTTGTCTGCAGTGGGGTGTCATCGCAACCTGTTCCTGCCCAGTCCGATCTGGGCTAGGCTTTCTCTCCGCGGCATGCCGTCTTTGTCGATCCGGCCCCATCGGGCGGGTGAACACCACGCTCAAGCGGGTTGTGAACGCGCATGTCGAGGACGATCGGGCCCGACACGTTCGCGTGGTCCAACCGGCGCTATGACGTCACTTGGGGCGCCTGATTCGCCGGATGCTCTGGCGCTCTTCATGACAGCCGGGCTTGTCAGTTTGATGTTCTGGGTGAGATCGGACGACCCAGTCGAGACGCGTCCGGCGCTGAACCCGGGTCCGGAACCATCCACCGAAAATGGCGGTCGTGATGAGATATTTCGTTTTGGCGGCCGACCACTTGGAGTCGTCGCTACGAGACGAGCAGACGGGACCCGTCACCATCGACGAATTGGCGCTCACAACGACGCTCGTGGGGGAATTAAGCTACTGGAACGAGCGATACCAGACCATCATTCCCCGGGAGGTCGCCGAACGCTCATCGCCTTCTGCATCAGCGCTTATCGATTCCCTGGATAGCGAGGGCCTGAAGCTCGCTGATCGCATTGACGCTGAGCTGGAGGGGGAGGCGAAGGTGCGCTACTACAGCGAAGGGTTGTTGAAGTATCGGTGGTGACCATTCAGGCAGGCCGTCGAACATTGGAACCTTCATTCCGTGGAAGGAGCTCCATTGATCACCTCGGCAGAAGAGTTCGTTGCACTGCGCACGAGCGAAGACCCCGTCGACCAGGAGCGGGCGACCCGAGATAGGGCAGACGTCTCGGTTTGGCTCGAAGTGGTGGCGACCTATCCGTCAATGCGGCAGTGGGTCGCTCACAACAAGACCGTCCCAAGCGAGGTCCTCCACAAGCTTGCATCCGACCCCGATCCCGCCGTCCGATGGGAAGTGGCCGGAAAGCGGAAACTGGATACTGAAGTTCTCCGGCTTCTGGCTTCGGACAGCGACGACAGTGTGCGGGTCAGGGTCGCCCGCCACCCACGCGCGAGTACGGATTTGCTGATTGCGCTGCGCATCGACGAATCGTGGGTCGTCAGACAGGCAGCGGACGAGGCTCTCAGGGCGCGAACCTCGGGCGAGCCATGATGAAGCTACTGGCTGGCTCGGTCAGGAACGTTTCGATGAGCCGCGCTCTCTCGACCAGTCATTGCCCTAATCGCGGGGTTGTTCGGTCTGACGATGCCCGCCAAATTCGGTGTTTGCGGAGCCGCCGTCCCTCGTCCAGACCTACGATTACGACGGCCACCGCGACGTTGACGGGCGTCACCACCGAGCGCGGACCACCCACTCATGCTTGCGGCGCTGATAGGGACCAGCCGTCGTGGCGTAGCGGACGGATCTTGGATCTCTTGTTCTTCATCGTGAGGGGCAATTCGGTGACGGACTCGTCCTTGCAAGGCCGCTGCAGGGGATCGTGCACGCGGAGGGCTCTGGCTGCTTGTGCGATGGGCTCTTGCTCACGAGGGGTGGGCGCGAGACAAAGCCTTGGAGACGATCGAGGTCATCGCGCCGGACCGCGTCGAACTCATACGCTCGGCGATGGCCGAGCGCTGAACTCCCCCTTGCCTGCGAAAGCGACGGGCCTTGAAGGTCAGGTGTCGTGTCGATCGATGATCGGTCGAACGCGGCCACGGGCGAGGTTGTCCACCCTCGCAAGCATGGCTGGGAGTCGATTTGGCCCCGCCATCGCAGCAACGATCCGCGCCGCATCGGCGATCTCGAGCCCTCCGGCAGCCGTGACGTAGAGGGGCCTGGTCGCCGCACCACGGATCACCTCGGCTGCGTGTGTCGAGGTGCGGAATGGCGTCTTTGCGACGCCGATGACCGGGATGCCCAGCGCGTCCGCGGTACGCGCCCCGAGTCCTGGGCGGCCTTGGGGGTCAAGGGTCGCGTAGCCATCGATGACCAGCAGCTCAAGTCGCGGGCCAAGTGCCAGGGCCGCTCGGATGCATGGGAGTTCGCGCTTGTAGAGCTTGCCTGGCTCGTATGGCTCGGTTCTGGCGATGTCGGCGACGTGCTCGGACACGACCGTTGAGAAGGTCAGCTCTCGGCAGACGACCAGTGCTGCCTTCGCTTGTCCCAGGTTGTCGTAGTGGACGTCCACAGCGCCGAACTTCGCGTCTTGGTTCACGGGCCGACTCAGCTGGTTTGGCCGCTGAATGCTTGGCGGGCGTGGTGGCGTCGGGGTGCGCCTTCGATGAAGGCTGCGACGTGTTCTTGTTCTTCGGGGGTGAACTGGTCGACGGCTTCGAGATTGAGCCGGAGCGTGGGGTTCGTGGGGCCGTGTTCGTCAGCGTCGAAGAGGAGCGAGTCAGCGCTGACGTTGAGCGCGAGCGCCAGTGAGCGGAGGACGTCGAGGGTGGGCTGGCTGGTGCCGGCTTCGTAGCGGCGGATCTGGGTGCCGTGAGCGCCGGAGCGGTCGGAGAGCTGTTGCTGGGTGAGCGACTGTGGCTTGCGTGCCGCGACGAGGCGGGGGGCGAAGTTGGTGTCGGTCACGGGCTCGCTTCCGGGGGCATGCAGCGGAGTGAGGTCTGCGGAAACCATTGGAGCCACCTTCGGATGTCGTTGATGCGCCAGAGCGTGTCGTGCGGCGGGAGTTTGGCGTTAGCGGGCTCGGCGCCGTCGGGTTAAGTCGATGCTGATCAGCATGATGCTGAGCAGAGTGCCCAGGGCGAAGGATCCGAGGGCACTTGCGACGGCGGGGAGCATGGTGTCGACGGCGGCGCGATCGCCTACGTAGTACGGGATGGTGTTATCGGCGTTGGTGCAGATGATTGTGACGGTCTGGGGTGGAACGGCGGACCTGGAGTGAGCGATGACGTAGTAGCTCGGGCCACCCACGGAGTAGTTCTCGCGTTTTAGCGGAGCCTTCAGGGGGATGTCGGCTCCGGTGGCGTCCTTGGCCTGACAACTCGGGGTCTGGCCGAGCGCGGTTGTCGAGATGGTCAGGCCGTCATGGTTCAGCCGGATCACACCGTCCCCGAGCGGCACCGGTTCGTGCGGCATCGTCCTGACCACTTGCAAGATAGAGATCCCACTCACAACCAGGCCCACAGCGAAACAGGCGACGGCGATCCACAGCAGGGGCCGGCGGCTCACGGGCGGCCGGACGCCGGGGTGCATGGTCATAGCCCGAAGACTAGTGCTCTCTCTTAAGAACGTTGGGGTCATAACCGCGTCGGGGTGACCTCCGGTGGTGAGTTTGAAGGCGTGCTGCTGGTGGTGGAATTGGTGATAGCTCGACAGGCTGAAGTGTTCGTGCGCTCGCTGGAACCCGAGGAAGCGCAGCGTCTGGTGAAGATCACGCGGGCCACGAGAGCGGCTTCGCCGGGCCGGGATCGTGCTGGCGTCGGTTCAGGACGCAGCGCGGCCGAGGTAGCGGCGATATGTGCGGCAACGCCGCAGTAAACGCGGGAGGTGATTCACGCGTTTAACGAGCAGGGGTTCGTGGCGTTGGGCCCAAAATGGAGCGAGGGTCGGCGGTGAGGTTCGGCCCCCGGTTCATGAGCCGACGGGCGCGTGCTGTGTGCCGACGAGTTCGGTCCGCTGAACCTGCAAGCCCGGCGCGGGCGCGCTGCTTCCCCAGCTGGCGACCGGCCCGGCTGCGCGCGACCTGCAACCGCGCCGGCGGAGTGCGCCTATCCGCCGCGCCGGACCTGACCACCGGGCCCGGTTCCGCGACCGTATAACGCTGGACCGAGTTCCTCACGTTCCTCAAGGGATCCGCGGCAGGAACTCAGCCGGGAAGCTCTAGCGGGCAGCCGTCTCGAGCCAGGCCTGAAGTGGCCGAGGCCGCAGCTCGGTTAGGTGGTCCAGTCCGGGCGGGTGGGGCGCGTCAGCCGGCATGCTGCTGCGGGGGCGTTGTCGAAGCCGTGGCTGATTTCGTAGTCGCATTCGCAGCAGCACTCAAGGTCAGGGTCCAGGGGGCTGCCTGGGTGTTCTGACCAGGTGTGGCCGCAGGCGGTGCAGGCGCCGAGGGTTAGGTGGAGGCGCCAGCGGCGTAGGCGGCGGAGGAAGCTGAGGCGTGGGGGAGCGATTCCCGTGAACGCCTCGTCAGGTGTGCTGCCGGTGGCGCGGAGGGCGAAGTACTGGAGGGCATCCGTGAGCGCGACGTCCTCGCCGGATGGGTCGAGGATGCGCACCGCTTTGGACCAGTCGACCACCTCGAACATGACGTCGTCGGCACCCCAGGACGCCTGGACGCCGTACGCGCCCGGCTCTTCCCACGAATGCACGCGCACGTCCACCGGGACGCCAAGAGTGGTTGCCCGTTCGCGGAGCATCGAGGCCAACGCCTCGCCGGAAGGGCCCTGCCAGTAGTTCTCCACAGGACAGGTTAGACATAATCCGGAAATGGAGATCACCACCGAGCGACTCGTGATCCGGCGGTTTCGGGGCGAGGACGCGGCGGCGTTTGCGGCGTATCGGTCGGAGCCGGAGGTCGCGCGGTATCAGGGGTGGGACGCGCCGTACCCGATCGAGCAGGCGCGGGCCGCCGTGGAAGCGTTCGCGAATGGGGATCCGGCGAGGCCCGGGTGGTTCCAGTACGCGGTCGACCTGCGAGGCGAGCTCATCGGCGATATCGGCATCCGTCTCCACGACAACCTGATGCAGGCCGATCTCGGATTCACGTTGGCTCCGGCGTACCAGGGCAAGGGGTACGCCGCCGAGGCCGTCGCAGCCCTGCTGGATCATCTGTTCACGACGCAAAGGCTGCACCGCGTTTCGGCCGAGTGCGATGCGAGGAACGCGGCGTCGGCCCGCCTGCTGAAGCGGCTTGGCTTTCAGCAGGAGGGCCTCCGCCCCGCTTATACCTGGGCTAAAGGCGAATGGACCGACGACCTGCTCTTCGGTCTATTGGCCGAATATCGCTAAGGGAAATTCACCCACGTCGCCACGTTCTGGCTCGAGTTGGACGGGCCGCCGGTGTTGTTGATGACGTGCTGGATTGTGCCGCGCCCACCAAGGGACACGGTGATCATGTTGTGGAATTTCACGCCCGCCTTGACCGGCACCTCGAACGCCCGATCCGCGGCAATGCTCGCGTCGGTCGTAAATACGCAATAGCTGCCTAATCCCCAGGCCTCATGCGTATTGACCGAATCGGCCACCTTGTACGCCGCATAGCCGCGCGTCGATCCGTTCATCCAGGCGGCCTGGTTCGGCGGGTCGTACGGCATTTCGTTCTGGTAGAAGTACGTCCGCCCGCGTTCGCCGTTCCAGATCGTCTGGTATTTCTGGTAATGCTCGACGAACAACCCGTACGCCGTGACGTCGTTGCCGTTGACAACTAGTCCGGTCGCGGCGGTGTTGGTGTTCCAGCCGACGCCGAAAGCGTGATCGCCGCGCCAGAGCCACGCGTGATCGAGCAGGACGTTGTTGCTGTTGATCCGCAACGTCTCGGTCGCCCGACCGACAGCACTTCCACCGATGCGGTAGTAGATGTCGTGCAGCGACGTCGGGTTGGCGGCGTGGTTCGCCGACGAGCCGGACGCGCCGACCTCCATCAACAGTGGCGAGTTGGTCGGGCCCGCGTCGATCAGCAGACCGGCGATCTTGACGCCGTCCACGTCCGCGACGGACATCGCCATCGAACCGTTCTCGGTCAGAATGGTGGCCAGACCCAGGCCGAGTACGACGGTGTTGGCGCGGGTGATGCGGATCGGCTCCGACACCCGGTGGATACCCGGTACGAAGATCAGGTCCTTGCCCGCGGCAAGCTGTTGGTTGATCGTCGCGGCCGGGGTGCCGGGCTTGACGATGTAGAACTGGCTGATCGGCAGCGACTGGCCGGCAGGCGTGCCGCCTTCCCACGTCGTACCGGCCGAGTTCGTCCGCAACGCCGGCACGAACACGTTGTACGCGCCGCCGTTGTCGACGTACAGGTAAGGCTTCTCGCGGATGATCGGGGTCTGCGCGACGCGGGTGTAGTGCGGCGACGGGAAGTTGCCGGCCGGGGCGTTGAGTGCGCCGAGGAAGACCATGTTCCAGTTGTCGCCGGTCCAGCTGCCCCAGTTGGTGTTCCGCGAAAGCCACTGCTGCTGGCTGCCCGAACGCACCTGGCCGTCGACCTTGCTGTCGGCCATGAAACCGCCGGACGCCCAGCCGCCATCGTCGAGGGCGAGGTTGCCGCGCACGTGCATCCGCCGGTACGCCGAGGCCTGCGAAACGGCCCAGCGGTCCAGCCCATTCGGCGGATTGACGCTCAGGCCCTCGGCGCCACGCCAGAAGTTGTGCGTCGCGTTCTGCGGCGGGAACCAGTCGGCCTCGACGTGTACGCCGCCGTTGATCGTGACCTGGTCCGGGTGCAGACCGAGGCCGGCGACCTGGGTGAAGAAGCCGACGTTCGCGTCGACGTTGTAGGTGCCGGGCTTGAACAGCAAGGCGTACCGCTGTTCGCCGTACTGGTTCTCCTCCTGCTGGTTGAAGACCTGCGTGAGCCGGTTCTGGATCGTGGCGTTCGACATCGAGGGGTCGAAGATCGACACGTTCGGGCCGAAGTCCGGAGTGCCCGGGGGATTGGTCGGGGGCGTTCCATCCACTGGGTTGATCCTGAACGATTGAGCGGCCGTGCCGTTGCAGGTGTACTGCTGCAACTGGACCCCGTCCGCGGTGGAGGCGGCGGGTACGTCGAGGCACTTGCCGCTGTGCCGACTGACGAAGTGGTACGCGCCGTCGGCCTCCTCGACCGGCAGCCACTGCTGGTTGTTACCGCCGCCGTACGTCCACAGGTGGATCAGACCGCCGTCGGCGTTGGAGACGTTCGCGACATCCATGACCTGGGCCGCGTTGCTGCGCAGGTTGACGCGCACATACCCGTTGCTGGTCGGCTGGAACTGCCACTGCTGGGCGTTGCTGTTGTTGCAAGCGGTCTGCTGAACGGCCGTCTGGTTGGCGGTCGCTCCTCCCCGTGCATCCACGCACTTGGCGCTGTTCTTGTTCACCGCGGTATGCCAGTCCGTCGGCGAGATGGCGGCGTTCGCCGGACTGGCGCCCATGGTCACCGTCAGGCCGGTGGCGATGACGGCGAGTAGGACGGTGAAGGCGATGGCGATCCACGCCGTACGGCGGCGCGGGGGCGGGCGATGCTGGTCTTCGCCTGTAGTCATGGAGTTCTCCTCTTGAAGGGCGGGACGGCTCGGTTCAGCGTGCGAACCGGGCCGGTCGAGGTAAACGAAGTCGCTCTCCGGCAGGGCCGGATGACGCCGCGGGGCAGGGGCGCCAACGAGGTCGGTCTAAGGAAAGCTAACTTCTCTACTTAATTCAAGAGGGAGATTAAGTGCGTGTTGCTATGCCGCAAAACGGCGACGCATAGTCGGCCGGGCGGCGGCGGGTCAGGCGGGGTCGGTTCCGCCGGGCTCGGGATTGGGGTCGGCTTCGCCCGCGGCGGCGGTGGTGCGCCTTGCCTCGATTCGGTCGAGCTGTTCTTCGAGGGCGCCTCGCTCCTGGAACTCCTGGGCGAGCCAGGCCGCCTTCCGCAGCGCGTCTCCGATGGTGACCGGCTGGCCGTGCTGGTCGGTGGTGCCCAGGCGGAAGTTGAGCAGCTTGAAGATGTCCGCGTCGGTCAGTGGCATATCGTCCTCCGGGGGAGTTGGGCGGGGTGCGCCTCGGCGCGTCCAGGCGTACAGCTGGTCGCCGGGGCAGTCGGTCTGCTGCATATCGCGATGGCCGCGCAGAGCGTCGCCGGCGCCACCCCTGCTTCGGCAGTAGTCGATGGCATCGCGGCAGGCGGTCAGCAACGCCGGCGGCGCTGAACCGCTGCGGCTGCCCCACATGCACTGGACCGCATACCAATAAGTGTTCACGTCGGTATCGCCGTTGGCGGCCGACCGGCGATTCAGGCCGCGGCCCTCGAACACATACCCGTGCGGGCAGGCGAGGAAGTTGTACGCGATATCCGACCAGCCGCGGCCGTCCATGTGGTACGCCTGGATACCGCGCACCTTGTCGTCGCAGGTGGTGTGCGACCAGGGGGAGGCCCAGCCGGTGCCCTCCCAGTGGACGCAAACCCCGCGTGGATCGAATGGCGTGGCCGATCCTGACCCACGTGGGCGTGCGCCCCACTGTGCACGCGTGACTAGCCTCATCTTCGGCTCCTTTTCAGACTGCCTCGTGTCTGTCGGAGATCGTCGAGCTACACAGAGTCATCCAGGGTAGCTCGAAGTCCATGCAATCACAGCCGCAGCTCAGGCGGGGATCGAGCCGGTGCGGAAGGTGCTCGGCGCGTGTGTGCTTGCGAGCGACCGACCCGGCCGCCGCGGTCGACGTACCGGCCACGCCCTAGGCACCCCACCCCTGAACAACCCCGCCCTCGTCCAGTAGCGATTGGCGTTCGGCGGGACGGGAATTGGTTTGACGGACAGGGGCGGATGGCCGAAGGTCCTTGGCATGCTGTCGGATGCAGAAGTCGCGTCGTTCGTGCGGGACGGGGTCGTGGCGGTTCGGGGCGCCGTGCCCCGCCCAGTGGTGGAGGCGTGTGCGGATGTGATCTGGGCGGAGCTGGAGGGGCGAGGCGTCGGGCGGGACGACGCTGGGTCCTGGACGGCACCAGTAGTGCGGATCGATTGTCCGGACAGTCGGTCGTTCGCTGAGGCGGGGACCGCCGGTGTGTTGTGGGAGGCGTACGACCAGCTGATCGGGCCGGACAAATGGTGGAAGCGTGCAGGGGTGGGCGGGACGATTCCCGTTCGTTTCCCGCATCCGGCTGATCCGAAGGACGCGGGCTGGCACATCGAGAGCAGCTACTGGAATGGCAGCGATTGGCGGGCCAACATCCGGAGTCGCGAGCGAGGCCTGCTCGCGATCTTCCTTCTCACCGATGTCGGTCCCGACGACGCCCCGACACGGATCCGCGTCGGCTCCCACGCAGACGCCGCCCGCGTACTGGCTCCCGGAGGCGACGACGGGTTCGCTCCGGCCGAGGCGGGTCCGCCGATCGTGCAAGCAAGCGCCGATCGACCGGTCACCGAGGCGACGGGTGCCGCGGGTGATGTCTACCTCTGCCACCCTTTTCTGGTCCACGCAGCCTCGTGGCCACACCGCGGCAACAGTCCGCGGATCATCGCCCAGCCGGGCATTCAGCTGCTGGAGCCGTTCCCCCTGACAGACCGAAGCGCCGCCTATCCCGTAGAAGCGGCCATCCTGGACGCCCTCGGCGATTGACCTAGCCGAGCTGCCAGAGCTGTATCAGTCGCGCCACGTGCCGGTCCAGTCGTACAGCGGCGCGGTCGTCGCGTACTCCCTGAGGTAGCTGATCCGTCCGTCCTCGAGCCTTGCGACCGTGGAGCCGTCGAATGCTCCGGGGCTGCCCTTCCAGGTGCACTCGAAGTGCCACTCCACGACGAGCGAGTCGCCGGTCGCGATCTCAGCGGTGATCGTCCATCCGTCGACAAAGCCGCCGGCGTCAAACCAAGCGCGCATCCACTGCTCGACGCGCTCCTTGCCGCGATAGACCGGTCCGTACGACTCGATCGCGACGCAGTCGTCGGTGAGCGTGGCGAGGACAGCCGGGATGTCGTGGCGACGCCATCCGTCGATATAGGCCCGCAACTGGTTCATCTGGCCAACCCTACGATCTGTGGCGGGGCACTAGATTGGGTTTTCGCCCGCGTACGACGCCAGATCGGAATGCTGACCATGACGTCAAGACCCGAGTGGACCCACCGGCATCACGAGCAGCTGCGCGACCATTGGTGGTGGCGCCCCGGCTGGAAGGTCGGTACGCGTTTCTACGCCTGGCACATCACCGTGGACGACCAACCCGGCTTGCACGAACTCGTCGACGTCTACCAGGCAGAGCTCAGCGGCGTACCGGGCCTGGACCTGATTCCGCGCGACTGGTTGCACCTCACCATGCAAGGCGTCGGCTTCGTCGAGGACGTACGGCCTGAGCGCTTGGAGGCCATCCGCGCCGCGGCCCGCAACCGCCTCGGCAAGATCGACCCGGTCGTCGCGCACTTCGAACGGCCCGTCGTCACAGCGGAAGCGGTCATCATGCCGCCGAACCCGCTCGAGCCGTTCGACCAGCTGCGCACCGCCGTACGTTCTGCCATTGGCGATGTCGTCGGCCCCGACGCTGTCACCGAGGACGCCGACGGCTACCGCCCCCACATCAGCCTCGCCTACGTCAACGCCGAAGGACCCGCACACCTCGCCGTACAGGCCATCTCCCAAGTCGAATCCGCGCCCGCCGAAACCACCATCAGCGCCGTCTCCCTGATCGAGATGCACCGCGACAACCGCATGTACGAATGGCAAACCGTCGAGTCCGTTGCCCTCGGCAAGCGTTAAGCCAAGCGGCAGCGGGCGTAAAGCAGGCAGGGGACTTCCAGCCAGACCGGCTTGTGGTCCAACGGAGGCTCGCGCAGTTGGTCGATGACGAAGCCGACGCGATTCAGCTCGGTCACGTACGTGCTCAGCATCCGGTGGTAGGCGCCGATCGGAAGGGCTGGCTGGACCTGGCCGGGCCCGTCCCAGTAGCCCTCGTCGAAATAGCGCCCGACGGTACGCCGAATGGTGTTGTTCGTATGGTCGACGAGATCGCCGGTCGCCGGGGTCTTGAAGCACGGATGCGTGATCGCGAAAACGAACCAGCCTCCCGGCCGGAGCACGCGAGCGATGGACTGCAACGCGCGATCCAGACTCGGAATGTCCATCAGCGCCATGTAGCAGACGACCCCGTCGAACGACTCCGTGGCAAGCCCGTCGAGCGTGTGCGCATCTCCCTGCAGGTAGGTGATCCCGAGCGGATCAGCCTCCTCGCGCTCGCGAGCGATGGCCAGCAAATTCTCGGACAGATCAACGCCCGTCACCACCGCACCCTGACTCGCCAGATACCGCGCCTCACGCCCTTGCCCACACGCGACCGCGCACACCTCCTGCCCGGCCACCCCACCAACCAGCTCCTCGAACACGGGGTCGGCCAACTCCACCCCCACCCACGCGTCGTACTCGCCCGCCACCCCGTCGTACCGCGCCTCCACACCCATAACCCAAACCTAGTAGAACGACACAACAGCGCGGCCGGTCGGTTTCAGCCGCGCCCCCAGCGGGCAATGTGCTCGGCGAACCATTGCCCGGCGATCGCCGCCGCGATGCGCGGTGCCACGCCATCCCTGCTGAGGCCGTCCGGTGGGTTGGTGTCGATCGAAGCATCGGCCGCACGTACGCCGTCGTCCCAATTGAGGCTGGCGGGACTCCAGCCACCGCGCAGATCCTGGCCGTCATAGTCCACGCGGAGTGTGGCCCTAATCCACCGATCGACCACGAAGTCGCGGGACACGATCATCCACGGCCGGCCATCGGGGTCCTCGTGGTACCAATCGTGGAGCTCGGGTAGGCGTACTAAGAGGTCCTCGTAAAAGGTTCGCTCGGCGGCAGTGGGTTCACGATCGCTCACCTGGCGAGTCTGCCCGAAGGAGGGTTTCCTTTAATCGACCGAGTGCCCGTTAAAGGTTAGATACCTATCCTTTGATGGCTGCTGGGGGACCTCATGGTGGAACGGCTGCCGTTCCACGACGAGGTCGCGTGGAGTCACTTGGGCTGGGGCTGTGGCTTGAAGCGGCGGATCTCGTGGGGCCAACCGCATGCTTCCGCGATCTTGCCCGCCCACAGCTTGGCGGTCTCGTCATCGGGCACGTTCACCAGAGCGAATCCGCCCAGGAACTCCTTGGACTCGACGTAGGGTCCATCGGTGATCAACACGTCGCCACTGGTGGGGTCGGCGCTGTAGACCGGGCCGTCCTCCTCTTCCAGCCCGCCAGCGAAGACGTAAACGCCGGCAGCCTTCATCTCGTCCACGACCGCTCTGGCGAGTGGACCGCGCCCGCCGAACCACTCCTCAGTGTGGTCGCCCACCCACTGCTGGTTGAAGTAGATGAGGTACTCGGGCATGTCTGCTCCTTCGGCTCGAGCGGACCCGCTGTCCGCCTCCACCTACGCTACGAACGGCGTCCGGTGGATCCGACAGGCTCGCGGCAAAGATTTTCACGGGACCACACGCGACCACCTGGGACCACACGAGGGCGACGCAAAACGGCGGCTGACGATGAGCAACGTCGAGAGGACGTTTGCCCAGGTCAGCCGCCGTTTGGCGAACGGTCGCAGGTCAGGAAGACCTACGGATCACACGTCGTAGTAGAGCTCGAACTCGTGCGGGTGGGGGCGGAGCTGGATCGGGGCGATCTCGTTCTCGCGCTTGAAGTCGATCCAGGTCTCGATCAGGTCCGAGGTGAAGACGTCGCCCTCGAGCAGGAACTCGTGGTCGGCCTCGAGCGAGTTGATCACGGCCGGCAGCGAGGTGGGGACCTGGTTGACCGAGGCGTGCTCCTCCGGGGGCAGCTCGTAGAGGTCCTTGTCGATCGGGTCGGCCGGCTCGATCTTGTTGCGGATGCCGTCGATACCGGCCAGCAGCTGGGCCGAGAAGGCCAGGTACGGGTTGGCGGACGGGTCGGGGCAGCGGAACTCGATCCGCTTGGCCTTCGGGTTGGACCCGGTGATCGGGATCCGGATGCAGGCCGAGCGGTTGCGCTGCGAGTAGACCAGGTTGACCGGCGCCTCGAAGCCCGGCACCAGGCGGTGGTACGAGTTGACCGTCGGGTTGGTGAAGGCCAGCAGCGACGGGGCGTGCTTCAGGATGCCGCCGATGTACCAGCGGGCGACGTCGGACAGGCCGCCGTAGCCGGACTCGTCGTAGAACAGCGGGTCGCCGCCGTTCCACAGCGACTGGTGGCAGTGCATACCCGAGCCGTTGTCACCGAAGATCGGCTTCGGCATGAAGGTCGCGGTCTTGCCGGCGTCCCAAGCGGTGTTCTTGACGATGTACTTGAACTTCATCACGTCGTCGGCCGCGGTCAGCAGGGTGTTGAAGCGGTAGTTGATCTCCGCCTGGCCCGCGGTGCCGACCTCGTGGTGGGCGCGCTCGACGAGCAGGCCGCTGGTCTCGAGGTGCTTGGTGATGTCGTTGCGCAGGTCGGCGAAGTGGTCGACCGGCGGGGCCGGGAAGTAGCCACCCTTGTAGCGGACCTTGTAACCGCGGTTACCACCCTCTTCGACCCGGCCGGTGTTCCAGGCGCCGGCGACGGAGTCGATGTGGTAGTAGCTCTCGTTCTGCTTGGTCTCGAAGCGCACGTCGTCGAAGACGTAGAACTCGGCCTCGGGCGCGAAGAACGCGGTGTCGGCGATACCGGTCGACTTCAGGTACGCCTCGGCCTTGCGCGCGATGTTGCGCGGGTCGCGGCTGTAGGCCTCGCCCGTCAGCGGGTCGTGCACGAAGAAGTTGACGATCAGCGTCTTGTCCCGGCGGAACGGGTCGATGTACGCCGTGGTCGGGTCGGGCAGCAGCGACATGTCCGACTCGTGGATCTGCTGGAAGCCACGGATCGACGAGCCGTCGAACTGCAGCCCGTCCTCGAAGACCTCAGGACCGAACGACGACACCGGGACGGTGAAGTGCTGCATGATGCCCGGCAGGTCGCAGAATCGGACATCGATGAACGCGACGCCCTCGTCCTTGACGTAGGCGAGCAGCTCCTCAGCGCTGGAAAACATACGTACTCCTCGGGGTGGCTCAGAGATTGCCTTGACCGTAGGGCCTGCCCATTACTCGGCCGTGACCCTAATGTTTCGCGGATGTTACGCCCAGCGTGCCCAGTCGATAAGGATCGGCGCTGACCCCGGGCCGGTGAGAGCTCGCAGGCCGCTCGGTAACCTGGTCATCATGGCATCGACTGCGCCGTCCGGCGCACAACCCAGCGGCGAGTTCCGCTATCCGGGCAGTCGTCTCGGATTGCCCGAGCAGGGCGCGGGCTCCGTGGCCGGGTGGGGCCGGCGTTTCCTGGCTCTGTTCATCGACTGGATCATCGCCGGTCTGGTGGCGTCCGCGGTGACGAGCAAACCATTGTGGGCTGGGGGCAATGACACGAATCTCGCCCAATTGACCATCTTTTTCGCGATGTCGGCGATTCTGAGTGGACTGGCCGGCTCGACCATCGGTCACCGGATCTGCGGCCTGCGGGTCGGTCAGGTCGAGGGCAAGCTGGTCAGTACGGCGCCGGTCGGGCTACTCAAAGGCACCACCCGGTCACTGCTGATCTGCCTGCTGATCCCGGCCGTGGTCTTCGACACCGACCGCCGCGGGCTGCACGATCGGGCGGCCGGCACAGTCGTACTGGAACGCTGACTTTGTTAACGCCGGATCAACCGGATCTGCACGTCATCCAGATATCCGGACCGGAATCCGGCCTCGGAGTAGGCCAGGTAGAACTCCCACATCCGGCGGAACGTGTCGTCGAAACCACCCTGCGCGATGGCCGGCCAGCGCTCGAGGAATCGCCGCCGCCAGATCCGCAGCGTGGCCGCGTAGTCCGGGCCCATCCGGCGCAGCACCTCGACGCTCAGGCCGGTGTGCTGCCCGGTGACCTGCTCGATCGCCTGGACCGAGGGCAGTAGTCCGCCGGGGAAGATGTACTTCTGGACCCAGGTGAAGGTGTTCCGGGTGGCCAGCATGCGCTCGTGCGGCATCACGATCGCCTGGATGACGGCCACGCCACCGGGCGCGAGCCGTCGTTCGATCGCGCCGAAGTAGACCGGCCAGTACTTCTCGCCGACGGCCTCGATCATCTCCACACTCAGTACGGCGTCGAACTCGCCGATCTGGTCGCGGTAATCGCGCAGTGCCACCTTCACCCGGCTGCCATAGCCGGACGCGTCGACCAGGCCCTGTGCCTGCAACGCCTGCTGCGGGGCGATCGTGATGGCCGTGACCCACGCGCCACGCTGGGCCGCGCGGATGGCGAGACTGCCCCAGCCGCAGCCGATATCCAGCACCCGCGATCCGGCCTGCACGCCCGCGGCGTCGAGTACGGCGTCCAGCTTGCGCAATTGCGCCGCCTGGAGATCGCCGTACGTCGCGACGTCCTGGCGTCCCGGCTCGAAGAGCGCGGAGGAGTACGTCATCGAAGGATCGAGGAACTCGGCGAACATCGAGTTGCTCAAGTCGTAGTGCGCGCTGACGTTCTCCTGGGCCTGGTGGCGATCGTTGTCGGCACCGGCAGGCTGGCTGCGGGTGGCGAGCCAGCGCAGCGACTGGGCCCATTTCGGCACCAGGCTGGTCTGTTTCTCAGAGCTGAAGCGCTCCGCGAACGGCAGCAGCAGATCGGCCAGGTCCGTGCCCGGCGCCGGATCCCAGTCGCCGGCCAGGTAGGCCTCGCCGAAGCCGGTGCCCGCGTCGCTGCCGAGGCGGTCCAGGAACTGCCCGGCGCGATGCACCTTCATCACCGGACCGCCACCCTGGCCGAGCTGCTTACCGTCCAGCTCGATGGTGGCGGTCATATCCCGCGCGACATAGCGGACGGCGGCGGCCGCGGCCGCGCGTCGTACCGGATTAGTGCGTGGCTGACTGACCTTCGCCCAACCAGCGGGCGCTGTCTTGAGATCCCCCGCCATTGCCGTTGGTCAGCGGCCCTTCATGGCTTGCCGCGCACCCTTGAGGTTGGACGGCATCGGCCCCTTGGGCATCGGCACCTGCGGACGGACCGCGTCGAGCGCCTTGAGCCGCTGCAGCAGGTCGGTGATCTCGGAGGGCTGCAGGGCGGCCGGCAGCTTCATCACGTGCTTCGACAGTTTGCGGATGCCGATCTCGCCTTCGCCGTCACCGGCCACGATCTCGATCACCGGGGCGCCACCGGCCACGCGCACGTGCTTCTTGCGCTCGGCGGTGAGCAGGTTCTTCAACCGGCTGGGCTGGCCTTCGCCGACCAGGATGATGCCGGGCCGGCCGACCACGCGGTGCACGATGTCCGCGTTCTTGGTGACGGCGATGGCCGGGGTGACGGTCCAGCCGCGGCGCAGGGTCTGCAGCGCGGACGCCGCGGCGCCGGTCTGGCCCTCGATCTGGCTGTACGCCGCCTTCTCGACCCGGCGGCCGAACACGACCGTGGTGGCGAGCAGCGCCAGCGGGACGCCGAGACCGATCCACACGAACCAGGGACCGACCAGCAGACCGACCGCGACGAACACGGCGACCACCGCGATGAAGATGCCGGCCAGGATCAGCCCGATCTTCGGGTCGGACTTCTTGGTCAACTGGTAGGCCGACCGGATCTGCTTGAGCCGGCCCTGCTTCTTCTCGGAGGCTGCGTCTTTCTTCGCCATCGGTCCTGGTTCTGCCTTTTTGCTCGGAGCGGACTCGTCAGGAGTTCGCGGTCATCCGCGACTCCACCGCCTGACGGTACAGCCGACCGGCCCGGTAAGACGAACGGACCAGCGGTCCGGACATCACACCGGCGAAACCGATCGCCTCCGCCTCGGCCTGCATCTCGACGAACTCCTCGGGCCGGACCCAGCGCTCGACCGGGTGGTGCCGCAGCGACGGGCGCAGGTACTGGGTGATCGTGATGATCTCGCAACCCGCTCCGTGCAGGTCGGCCAGCGCCTGGCTGACCTCCTCGCGGGTCTCGCCCATACCGAGGATCAGGTTCGACTTGGTGACCAGGCCGTAGTCGCGGGCCTGGGTGATGACGTCCAGCGAACGCTCGTAGCGGAAGCCCGGGCGGATCCGGCGGAAGATGCGCGGCACGGTCTCGACGTTGTGCGCGAACACCTCCGGCCGGGAGGAGAACACCTCGGCCAGCTGCTCCGGTACGGCGTTGAAGTCGGGCGCGAGCATCTCGACGCCGGTGCCCGGGTTGAGCGCGTGGATCTGGCGAATCGTCTCGGCGTACAGCCAGGCGCCGCCGTCCTCGAGGTCGTCGCGGGCCACGCCGGTGACGGTGGCGTACCGCAGGCCCATCTTCACGACGGACTCGGCCACACGGCGCGGCTCGTCGCGGTCCAGGGCCTCGGGCTTGCCGGTGTCGATCTGGCAGAAGTCGCAGCGCCGGGTGCACTGGTCACCACCGATGAGGAAGGTGGCCTCGCGGTCTTCCCAGCATTCGAAGATGTTGGGACAGCCGGCCTCCTGGCACACCGTGTGCAGCTCCTCGTCCTTCACGAGTTTCTGCAGCTTCTGGTACTCAGGGCCCATCTTGGCGCGCGTCTTGATCCACTCGGGTTTGCGCTCGATCGGGGTCTCCGCGTTGCGCACTTCGAGTCTGAGCAGCTTCCGTCCTTCTGGGGCGATCGTCACGGCCACCAGAGTACGCCGCCGCTCACACCGCCCGGGCACGAGTCCCACGACTACTAGGGTGAGCACTTGTGTCTACAAGTCCTCCCGTCAGCCTGGCTTCGGCGGAACCAGCGCGTACGTCGGCCTGGCGCCGCCCAGGCCCGTCGCAGGCCGCCGCACGAACCGATATCGGGCTAGGCCTGGGTCTGGCGGTCGCGGGGGTCCTTGCGGCGGAACTCCTCCGCAGCGCCTCGCCTGAGCCGATCGACATGGGTGCGGGCGGTGTCGAGGGCTACTTCCTCAGTGCTGTCGTACCGCTGGCGCTGTGCGTCCGGCGGCGTTTCCCGCTCCTGACGCTGCTCGCGACTTCTGTGCTGTTCTTCATCGTGGGAGAGCGTCTGCCGATGATCGCCGGGGCCAACCTTGTGACCCAGGTCTCACTGTTCATGGCCATCTACACGGGGGCCGCGTGGGCCCAGGACCGCAAGCGGTTCCAGATCGCGATCATCGTCGTAGTGGTCGGCATGTTCATCTGGCTGGCCTACGGCTTTTACGAGGCGCTGAAGAGCGACGAGATCCAAGGGTCGGCCGCGAAGGGCCTATTGTCGCCGTACGTCGCGTACGTGATCCTCAACATCTGTATCAACGTCGCGTACTTCGTCGGCGCGTGGTTGTGGGGTCTGACCGCTTGGCGCACTGCCCGGCAACACGACGAGCTGCAGCGACAGGCGGTTGAACTGGCTGAGCAGCAACAAGCCAACGCTCGCCGCGCTGTGATCGACGAGCGTCTACGGATCTCCCGAGAGCTGCACGACGTAGTGGCGCACCACATCAGCAGCATCGGCGTACAGGCCGGGGGAGCGCGCCGGGTGATGGAGACCGACCCGGAGGCGGCCAAGGGCGCACTGAGCGTCATAGAGGACTCAAGCCGTACGGCGGTCAACGAGATGCGGCAGCTACTCGGAATGCTTCGTGCGGCCGATCCCGACTTGGACGAGGAAGTCGGGACTCCGTCGATCAAGGCGCCTCAGGCGAACGTGGACCGCCTACCGGCGCTAGTGGCGGACGCAAGTGGTGACCAGTTGTCTGTCGGCTTCCACCGGATCGGGACGCCGGTGAAGCTGCCCGAGACCGTGTCGGTATCGGTCTACCGGATCGTGCAGGAGGCGCTCACGAACGTCCGGCGGCACTCGACCGCCCGGACCGCGAACGTGACCCTGCGCTATCTGGACGAGGGCGCGGTCGAGATCGAGGTGATCGACGACGGCCGGCCCAAGCACGCGCCGGTCGGCAGCCGCCTCGGCCACGTCGGTATCCGCGAGCGGGTGGCCCTGCTCGGCGGCGAGAGTGAGATTGGTCCACGGTCGGTCGGTGGGTTCCGGGTTCGCGCCCGGTTCCCGGTGAAGGAGCAGCAGCTGTGACAGACACTGGTACGCCGATGCGGATCCTGCTCGTCGACGACCAGGACCTTGTTCGGGCCGGCTTCCGGATGATCCTCTCGGTCGAACCCGATATCGAGGTGGTCGGCGAGGCGGCGGACGGCGAACGCGCGGTCCAGCTCGCCAACGAGTTGCGCCCCGACGTCGTACTGATGGATGTCCAGATGCCCGGGCTCGACGGCATCGCCGCCACCCAGCGCATCGTCGACGCGGGCGCGGGCAAGGTCATCATCCTGACCACGTTCGACCGCGACGACTACCTGTTCGAGTCACTCGGCGCGGGCGCGAGCGGGTTCCTGCTCAAGAACACCGCGCCCGAGGACCTGGTCGAGGCCATCCAGGTGGTGCATTCCGGCCATGCCCTGCTCGCGCCGGAGGTGACCCGCCGGGTGATCCAGCGCTTTGCCGGTGGCGGCGAGCGGGTCTACCGGCCGGACCTGGTCGCCGATCTGACCGAGCGGGAGCGCGAGGTGCTCGGCCTGATCGCGCGCGGTCTGACCAACACCGAGATCGCCCGCCAGCTGTTCGTGGGGGAGGCGACGGTCAAGACGCACGTGTCTCGCGTGCTGCTCAAGCTCGGTCTGCGTGATCGGGTCCAGGCGGTGGTCTTCGCGTACGAGTGCGGCCTGGTCATCCCCGGCGACGACGGCGCCACCAATTCCGACGCCCGCGGCTAACGCCAACCACCCGTCGCTTGGATATTTGTCGTTCATTCGTCGCAATCCGCCCTCAACCCGCCGCTGACCTGTACAGGTCAGCGCACCGCTGAGGGCGGATTGCGACGAATGAACGACAAATGCGAGATAGCGCCCGCGGCTGAGCTGTCGTACGGCGTGGGGCGCGGGTCCGTCGTACGGATGACGCGGGCGGTCCCACTGCGGGCCGACGTACGGACGTGCGCTGTTGACTAGCCTTGGCCAAGCCTTCGACGAAGGTGGGGGCAGAGCTAGTAAAGGAACGGTGAGCGGGATGCTGAGCGTTGCTGGGTTGACCCGGCGGTTCGGTGATCACGTGGCACTCGATGACGTGACCTTCGACGTGGTGCCGGGTCGGATGACCGGGTTCGTCGGAGCGAACGGCGCGGGCAAGACCACGACCATGCGGATCATCCTGGGCGTACTGGCCCCGACCCTCGGCGAGGTGCGCTGGCATGGCGCCCCGCTGACGTCGACCGGCCGGCGCGACTTCGGCTACATGCCGGAGGAGCGCGGGCTCTATCCGAAGATGAAGATCCGCGACCAGCTCGTCTTCTTCGGCCGGCTGCACGGCCAGACCCCGAGCCGGGCGCTGGACCGGACCAACCGGCTGCTCGACCGCCTCGGCCTGATCGAGCGCGCCGAGGACACGCTGGAGACGCTGTCGCTGGGCAACCAGCAGCGGGTCCAGATCGCCGCCGCGCTGATCCACGAACCGGTCGCGCTGGTGCTGGACGAACCGTTCAGCGGGCTCGACCCGCTCGCCGTCGACTCGATGGTCGACCTGCTGCGCGAAGAGGTCTCGGCCGACGTGCCGGTGCTGTTCTCGAGTCACCAGCTCGACCTGGTCGAACGCCTCTGTGACGACCTGGTCGTACTCTCCGCGGGCAAGGTCGTCGCGGCCGGGCCGGTCTCCGAGCTCGGCGGCCCGCCCGGGTCGACGTACCGCTTGGTGATGGGCGCCGGGGACGCCGTACCTGTCGATGCGGGTTGGCTGCGCGATGTGGACGGCGTGACCGTGCGCGATGTGGACGGCGGTACGGCGTCGTTCGACCTGGATCATCCCGGGCGTGAGCAGGACATCCTGCGGCAGGCGATCAGCCGCGGCCCGGTGCTGGAGTTCACACCGGAGCGCGTGGCCCTCAGCGACATCTTCCGGGAGGCGACCCGATGAGCACGGACCTGAAAGCCAAGCCTTCCTTGGAGACGTCGACTGGTACGCCGGTGGGCGGCGGGCTGCGGCACCCGTGGCAGCTGGTCGCCGAGCGGGAGGTCGTCACCAAACTGCGGGACAAGACCTTCGTCGGGTCGACCGTGTTCATGCTGGTGCTGGTGATCGCGAGCATCTTCATCCCGTCGCTGATCGCGGGCAACGACAGCCCGGACAAGATCGCCGTGGTCAACGACGCCGGCGCTTCCGTCGTACAGCGCGCCAACGCGGTCAATGGCGGCACAGCTTTCGAGGTACGACGGGTGGCCTCGCCCGCGGACGCCTCGCAACTCGTCACGGATGGCGAAGTCGCGGCCGCGCTGGTGCCGACCGAGGCCGGTTATGCCGTGGTCGGCGACGACCGGATCGACTCGAGCCTCGTCGGCCAACTGCGCGAGGCCGTCTCGAACGACGTGATGGAGAAGAACGCGCAGCGCGCAGGCCTCTCCCCGGCCGAGCTTCGGGCCGGCACCACGGTCGAGGAACGGCTGCTCAATCCGGGGCCGCTGCCGGACGTCGTCGCGGATTTCGCGAGTATCGGTCTCGCGTTGATCTTCTACGTGACCGCGCTCGGCTTCGGCATGATGATCGCGCAGAGCGTGGTGCAGGAGAAGGAGAGCCGGGTGGTCGAGATCCTGGCCGCCGCGGTGCCGATCCGAGCGCTGCTCTGGGGCAAGGTGATCGGCAACTCGATCCTCGCGCTCGGCCAGATCGTGGTGATCGGTGCGGCCGCGCTGGCAGGGTTGATGCTCACCGGCAAGGGCGAGCTGCTCGACGTGATCGCGCCGGTGGCGGGCTGGTTCGTCGTGTTCTTCGTGCTCGGGTTCGTCGCGCTGGCCGGGTTGTGGGCGGTCGCGGGTTCGCTGGCCACTCGGCAGGAGGATCTCGGTTCGACCACGTTGCCGGGGCAGATGTTGCTGATGATCCCGTTCTTCTTCTCGGCGTTCGCTGGGCCGGGGCCGAAGGAGATCGCGTCGTTCATCCCGATCGCTTCGTCGATGGCGATGCCGGGGCGGATGCTGACCGAGGACGTGCCGCTGTGGCAGCCGCTGGCCGCGATCGGGATCCTGCTGCTGACCACGATGGTGATCATCCGGGTGGGCGCCCGGCTGTACGAGCGGACGCTGCTGCAGACCGGCCGGAAGCTGGGCTATCGGGAGGCGCTCAAGCTCAAGGCGGGGTGATACATCGGACAGGTTCGGCGAGCGTTACAGACTTTTTGAGGTCTGTTACTTAACCGCAATACGCTTCCGCTGTGTGCGGAGCCGGTTACTCGGCTACGGTTTCGGCGCATGAACGTGGAGCTGCGTCACCTCAGAGTCGTGGTGCTGGTCGCCGAGGCCGGCTCGGTCGGTCGCGCCGCCCGCTGGCTCAAGGTGAGCCAGCCGAGCCTGACCGCGCAGCTGAAGCGGATCGAGGCGGCCTTCGGCGGCGAGCTGTTCGAGCGCTCCCGCACGGGGGTCAAACCGACCGCACTGGGCCGCTACACGGTCGATCGGGCCCGCGCCATCCTCGTCGACGTGGACCACCTCGCCGCCACTGTGAGCGCGATGACCGAGGTCCAGCCCAGCGCCGTCCGGCTCGGCGGCTTCCCGACCGCGCCCATGTCGGGGATCGCCAGCCGGCTGCGCGACCACTGCGAGATCGAGCAGGTCAGCATCGAGGTCGAGTGGGCCACCTCGGTCTTGCTCCAGCAGCTCGAGTCGGGCCGGCTCGACTTCGCCTTGCTGCGGGAGTTCCCCGGTTTCGACGTACGGCTGCCGCCGGGCGTCGACGCGTGCACGATCGTCGAGTCCGAAACGGCGTACGTGGTGATGGCGACCGATCACCCGCTCGCCATCGCCAGCGCTCATCGTGGCGAGGTCGACCTGGCCGACTTGGCCGACGAGGAGTGGATCGGCGAACCACCGGACGACAGTGGCTTCCACGTGCTTTTCCGTGCGGCGTGTGAGCAGGCCGGGTTCGCGCCGCGGGTCGAGCATCACTCGGTCGATACGTCGGTCCAGATGGGCTTCGTCACCAGCGGCCAGGGCGTCGCGCTCGTCTCGCCCACGTCGTACCGCATGCTCAGCCCGGGCCTCACCACCCGGCCCCTCGCGGGCGACCCGATCCACCGCAAACTGATGCTCGCCTGGAGTACCGACTCCCCGCGCGCCGCCATGGCCCCCGACGTCTGCCAAATGGCCAGCCACGCCTACGCCGAAGCCCTGGCCGCCCACGCCCGCCTAGGCCACCACCCCCAAATGCACGTCGCCTAACGGATTTCCCGTTCATCAGGCCCTCGTGACACGGTGAGTCGCCCTTCATCGGTCCCTTGCGACCACGCCAGCGGCCCTTTCCTTTGCACTCATTCGTCGAAATCCGCCCTTGAGCACCGCGTGCGTGGACAGATCTGCGGTGGAAGAGGGCGGATTCCGACGAATGAGTGCAAAGGAAAAGATGGACCTTGTGACATGGAGAAGCCCGGGCCTTGGTGGGCCCGGGCTTCTCTTTTTACGTCAGTAGGTCAGGCCGGGCCGGGGGCCGGGCGGAAGGTGGGTGCGCCGGGGTGGGTTTCGCCGGGCGGGTCTTCGGCCGGGATGGCGCGGAGGTTCCATCCGGTGTCCGGCTCGTCCATGCGTTCGCGGTAGATCCCGGCCGCGTCGGCCGCCGACTCGAACTGCGCTGTCTGCGCATCCGCCTCGACCTGGCGGGCCGTCACCGTCTGCTCGTCGGTTTGACCCCAGGCGGTCGTCGCGCCCGAGGTCTGGAGGCCGTTCGGCGCGGCCGGTACGAACGCCTCGGTCATCGGCTCCGACGGCGTAACCGGCGCAGGTGCAACCGGGGGCACTGGCGTCGACGGCGTCGTGGGTACGGGGGTAGTCGCGGGCACGGGGGCCGACGGGATCAGGGGCGCCGCGGCGGCCGTTCCGCCGGCGGCTACGCCAATGCCCGCAGCGGCTGCACCGGTGGCGCCAGCCATGCCCATGCCCATGCCTGCCGAGGCGGTGGGGCCGGACGGCGTCGAGGGGCGTTCGCCAGTCGACGGCTCGTCCCGATCGGGAGCGGAGGCCTCGGATTCGGCGGCCTCGGGCTTGGCAGCCTCGGGTTTGGCGGGCTCAGGTTCGACGGGCTCGGGGGTGGCCGCGCTGGTCGTCGGCTCGGCGGCCGGGGGCGTCGTACGCGTTGACATGGGCGGGGTCAGCGGCAGGGGATCTTGTTCCAGCACAGGCGATTCGGCCTTCCGGTCCTCGTCCGCGACCTGGGTGATCTCGGAAGCGTTGTCCTCCACAGCCTCGTCTTCCGGGGAGGCACTAGCCGCCGCATCGGCGACCTCATCGCGCTCGGCAGTCTCGGTCTCACCGGTGGCGGCGAACTGGACCGTCTCGTCCCGGCTCTCGTCGTCACTCGCGTCGGCTGTCGCGAACTGCGTGGTCTGCTCGTCCGCACCCTGGATCTCGGTCTGCTCCCCGGCATACGCAGGCTCCTGCACGGGGATGGGTGCAGTCTGCTCGTATACGGGCGCGAACTCCCGGGTGGACTCCACTGGCGCGTGGTCGGCGTACTGGTCGTACGGCTGGTCGTACTGCTCGACGAAGCCGTGGGTGTGGCTCTCCATCGGCTGGTCGTACGGGTCGCCGTACTGCGGGGTCTCACCAGCTGCAGCCTGCTCCTGCGCTAGACGGGCCTCTTCGGCCTTACGCGCGCGGCGACGTCGTACGGCCTGCACTATCTGCTGGATCGAGTAGATCAGCGCTATGACCGCCAGGACGGGGATGAGGCCGCTAAGGACGTTCGCCCGCAGGCCCTCGATCATGCCGGTCGTTACACCCGGCACGTCGTTGAGGAAGTTGTTGGTCCTGTTGGGGATCCAGTGGACCGCGTAGATCATGGTGCCGAAGGCAAGGGCCGCACCAAGCGCCGCAGCGCCCGTGGCGATCGAAATCGCGCCCCAGAAGACCAGAGCACCGATGCCGTAGGCAAGGGCCAGCTCTTTGGTGCTCAGCTCGACGCCACCCTCGGCGACTAGAACCCCGAATGCGGCGGGCAGGGCACATGCGACGGCTACTCCGAGCAGGAAACCGAAGAACTTGGTCATGGCCCAACCGTAACGACGTTTCTGCTCAGGGTAGTGGCGACACAGCCAAGCCGTAGGTGATCCCTGCCGGAGCTTCCTCCGGCTGATCGAGATCGGGGCTGCGCTGATAGTCGCCCCAGGCAAGGAATTCGTCGAGATGGCGACGGACCGAATCCAGCACCTCGGCGATCGGGACCTGTCGGCCGAGCTCGGCCGACAACGTCGTCACGTCCGCGTCGGGGATGCCGCACGGCACGATCTGGTTGAACCCGGCCAGGTCGTTCTCGCAGTTCAAGGCGAATCCGTGCATCGTCACACCGCGGGCGACGCGAATGCCGATCGCGGCGATCTTGCGGTCACGGCCGCGCTCGTCCGCCGCGACCCAGACGCCGGAACGACCCTTGATCCGGCCGGTCTTGACCCCGAAGTCCGCGCAGACCGCGATCAGCGCCTCCTCCAGCCTGCGGACGTAATCCACCACATAAACGTGTGAGGCGAGCTTGACGATCGGGTAGCCGACGAGCTGGCCCGGACCGTGCCAGGTGATCTTGCCGCCACGATCGACGTCGACCACCGGTGTCCCGTCGAAGGGTCGCTCGTGCGGCTCGGTGCGCTTGCCGGCCGTATAGACCGCCTGGTGCTCGAGCAGGATCACTGTGTCACCCGCGGTCCCGGCCGCGACGCCCTCGTGCAGACGGCGCTGCTCGGCCCAGGCCTGCTCGTAGGCGACAGCGTCGGTCCCGAACCCGGCCAGCACGTATTCGATCTCTCTCACCCTCCGAGTGTAGGTCGGTCGCCTGCTCCGTCGGCGGGCAGCGTCCGGGCCTGTGGATAACTTCGGGGGTCGTCGGCCGAGTTGGTGCACTCTTTCTGGCATGGAGGAATTCGCTGGATTCTCAGTACGGCGGACGCTCGGCGCGGGTTCGATCGGCACGGTGCAACTGGTGCGCGATCACGCGACCGGCCGCTTCGTCGTGGTCAAACGCGTCCCGGTCGAGCGCGTGCCGTCGGAGCATGCCTTCCGGCAGCGGCTCGCGCCCGGCTTCTCCCATCCGCATGTCGCGCGCCAGTTGGACGTACGGCGTACCGAGCACGAGTGGTTCGTCCTGACTGAGTACTACCCGGCCGGCAGCCTCGCCGATCTGCTCGCCCGTCGCGGCCGCCTCGCCGTCGCCGAGCTGGTCACTCTCCTCGTGCCCATCGCCCAAGCCCTGGCCGCCGCCCACCAAATCGGCCTCCACCACTGCCACCTCGGCGCCGGCGACATTCTATTCACCGCCGACGGCCGCCCAATCCTTACCGACCTCGGCCTCCACTCCTACGAGGGCAGTGGTGCCGAGGCGGACCTGAACGCCTTGCGTGACTTGGCCCTCCTCGCGGGCGGCTCACCCACGACCTTCACCCCAGCCCTATTCACCGACGCCCCCAGCCTCGCTGGGTGTTTGCTGGCCTTGTCCGAACCAGCGCCCATCGACCTCGCCTTCGAAGCGCCCACAGCATCGGATGTACAGCCCGCCTGGGGAAGGGAAGTGCGGCCCATCGGTGGGCTTGCGAAGTCGCGAGCGGCGGGCGTCCCGCAAGCCCGAAGGCGGAAACCGAAGGTGGGACGGCGGCTACCCGCCTTGCCGCGGCCGGACGCCCGAGTGGTCCTGCTCGGGCTCGCGGCGCTTTTCGCGACAGCACTCCTGATCACCGGTGTGCTGCTCATCGGCCATAGCGGCGGCTCATCCGCGGCCGCCGAAGCCCCCGCGACATCGCCTCCTTTAGCCCAACCGCCGTCACCGGGTGCCGCTCCCTCGTTCTCCAACACACCAGCCCGTACGACGACTGGCCCGCCGGTGGCGCGGGGAGGCGGCGCGCGCACTGTCGCGGACTGGCTGGCGATGTTGCGAGCACTCGATCGCCAACGGGCGATTTCCTTTGCCACGTTGGATTTCTCGGCACTGGATGCCATCTATGTGCGGGGGAGCAGGCCGTGGCTGGCAGACCGCTCGATGCTGGCCGCCTACCGAAGAAGCGGCCTGACCGTGCAAGGCCTCTCGATGAAAATCGAGGGTGTCGCGATAGAACGCCAAGCCGCAACCACCGCAGTCCTGCGCGTCATTGACCACCTCGCCGGCGGTGTGCTGAAAGACACCGCCGGCCATCGAACACTCCTGCCAACTGGGCAACCGACCACCCGCCTCATCACCCTCACCCAGCAAGGCACGCAGTGGCGCATCAACAACATCACCACTGTCTGACCTCACCCGCGCGCACGGAAGGCGCCAACCTGGTGCGCGCGGGAGCTTCGTCTCTTCTCTTCGGCCAGGTAGCGATTTTCCCTTGTGGATAACGGGAATGGCGGCTTCTCGGTCTGTATAATCGCTAGTATGTTCGATATCGGTGTTGATGAGCTCGACGTGGACCAGACCCTGGACCGCGCCGCCGCCTCGCGCGCCCGCATCGCGGCCGATGAGGCCGAGTCGCTGCTGCTCGCCCTGCACTACACCGACCTCAACGCCACCGTCGCCCCCCCACCCGGCGGCGAGATCGTGCCGGGAGTGGAACGGCTGCGCGTGTACGGCGGTGAGGGCTGCCCGCCGATCGCCGAATTCTGCGCCCAGGAATTCGGCTGGCGCCTCGGCATGTCCCACGGCGCCGCGGCCGCCTACCTCGGCGAAGCCCTCGCACTGCGCCACCGGTTCCCGAAAATCCTCGCCCAGGTCCTGGCCGGCAACGCCGAAGCCTGGCGGGCCCGCTCGATCGCCCGCACCTGCCTATCCCTGTCCCTGGCCGCGGCCGGCATCGTGGACGCCAAGATCCACGCCATCATCAACACCGTCACCCCGTCACGGCTGAAGGTGTTCGTGAAGGCGGCCAAAATGCAGGCCGACCCCGCCAAAGCCCAAGCCGACGCCGACCTCTACGCCCGCCAACGCGGCGTGTGGCTGGGCCAATCCAACGACCACGGCACCAAATCCGTCATCGCCCGCACCGCGACCGGCGACGCCATCCGTTTCGATGCCGCCGTCGACGAACTCGCCGAGATCATGGCCCAGGAGGGCGAGCCCGGCTCCCACCAGCAACTCCGCGCCAAGGCCGTTGGCCTGCTGGCCGACCCGGCCGTGGCCCTGGAGCTGCGCGAACACGGCCGCCGCAAAGCCCGCAAGAACGCCACCCCGGACGCCGCAGCCCACCACAGCAACGACGACGGCGAGTACGGCGAGTACGGCGAGGGCGGCAGCGGCGGGGAGAGCGACGCGTACGGCACCGACCGCGACGACGGCGAGGGCGGCGAATGCGGCGAATGCGGCGAGGGGGACAGCGGCGGCGAGGGCGACGCGTACGGCACCGAAAGCGACAGTGCCGTGGATGTGCCGTTGGATCAGCTCCTCGCCGGCCTCAAGGCCCGCAACCCCAACCGCACCCGGGCACCACATCCGTTCTACGTGCGAATCTCGCAGGAGGCACTGGCCAGCGGTGACGGTGTCGCGTGGGTCGAGGGCATCGGCCCGCTGCTGGTGTCGCAACTGAAAGAACTCATCGGCCACGAAGCCGTGGTCCTCAAGCCAGTCATCGACCTGCGCGAACACCGTAGTGCTGACGACTACGTGGTGCCGCAGCGGATCAGGGAATGGGTGAAGCTGCGCTACCCGACGCCGATGGAGCCGTGGTCCACTGGCGAAACCACCTTTTCCACCGACCTTGACCACGTCGTGCCCTACGACAAGAACGGTCCACCGGGACAAACCAGTACCCGGAACCTGTTGCCGGTGACACGCACGCCCCACCGGGCCAAAACCCACGGTGGCCTGCGTAATGCCCTGCTGCCTGACGGCAGCGTCGAATGGACCACCCCGCGTGGAGCCCGGTACCTGGTCGACGACAACGGCACCCGCTACCTCGGCCAGGTCAACCTCACCACTGGCGAACTCACGCCACCACCACGGCACAGAGGAGCAGCGCCGGCTGACATGAACACCAGCAAGACCGCGGGGAAGGCGGCTGTCGGGATGTCTGGGAAGAAGGCTGGCAAGAACTGTCCGAGCCGGACTGGGCTTGGAGCAGGGGAGTTGCCCGATGACATTGCCTGACTGTGTCTCCGCTCGTCGGAGAGAGCAAGGACGACGCAAACCTCAGCCGCCATCTGGTGGGGTGCGGCCTAGAGGTGGGGGTACTGGCGTGTTAGTGAGCCAGGGCGTCGGCAACCGCGGCTTCGACCGTCGGGTGGTTGAAGGTGAAGCCGGCGTTGAGGAGGACGGTGGGTTCGGCGCGTTTGCTGCCGAGGAGTTCCCAGGCGAATTCGCCGAGTGCGGTCGTCATCAGGAAGGCGGGGATGGGGATGACCGCCGGGCGGTGGAGGGCGGCGGCTAAGGCCTTCGTGAGTTCGGCGTTGGTCGGCGGGTTCGGGATGCCGACGTTGACCGGGCCCGAGATCTCGTCGTGGTCGGCGACAAAACGGGTTGCTCGCAGCCAATCGGTGAGGGAGAGGACTGGGAAGTACTGGGTTCCTGGGCCGAGGCGACCGCCAACGCACAGGCGGAACGGCAGGGAGAGAAGCTGGAACGCCCTGGCTTTGTTGTCGAGAACCACCGCCGTCCGCAGGATCGCGACCCGGGCACCGGCCTCGCGGGCGGGATCCGCCGCGCCGGACCAGAGCTCGGTCAGGCCCGCGAGGAAGCCGTCGCCGGTGGACGACTCCTCGGTGAGGATCTCGTCGCCGCGATCCTTGCCGTAGGCACCGACCCCGTTCTGTACGAGGAACACCGGCGCTTTACCCCCAGCACTGGCCTGGGCCGCGATGGCTCGGGCGAGGGTGGCGGTGGTGGTGACGCGGGATTCGCGCAGGGTGGACTTGTACGTCGGGGTCCACGGGCGGCCGATGGTGGCGCCGGCCAGGTTGATGACGACGTCCACGCCGTCGAGGGCCGACGGGTCGAGTTCACCTGCGGCCGGGTCCCAGCGGAGCTCGTCCGGCCTCTTGGGTTTGCGCCGGACCAGGCGGACGACCTCGTGGCCGTCCGCGATCAGGTCCTTCGTCAGCGCCGTACCCAGGAAGCCGGACGCACCGGCCAGCAGGTATCTGCTCATTTGTGTCGGTTGAATCAGACGTCGAACTGGGCTTCTTCGAGCCGCTGCTTGACCGCGGTCAGGTAGCGGGCCGCGTCGGCGCCGTCCACCAGGCGGTGGTCGTAGGTCAGCGCCAGGTAGACCATCTGCCGGATCGCGATCGTCTCACCGAGCTTCGGGTCCGTCAGCACGACCGGGCGCTTGACGACGGCGCCGGTGCCGAGCATGCCGACCTGCGGCTGGTTCAGGATCGGGGTGTCGAACAACGCGCCCCGGCTACCGGTGTTGGTGATCGTGAACGTGCCACCGGCCATCTCGTCGGGCAGCACCTTGTTGGTCCGGGTGCGCTCGGCGAGGTCGGAGATCTTCTTGGCCAGGCCGGCGATGTTCATGTCACCGGCGTTGTGCACGACCGGGACCATCAGGCCCTTCTCGGCGTCCACCGCGATGCCGATGTGCTCGGCGCCGTGGTAGGTCACCTCGCCCTTCTCGTCATCGATCGACGCGTTGAGCTTCGGGTACTGCTTGAGCGCGTCGACGGCCGCCTGCACGAAGAACGGCAGGAAGGACAGCTTGACGCCTTCGCGGGCCTCGAACTCGGCCTTCTTGGCGTTGCGCAGCTTGGCGATCTCGGTGACGTCGACCTCGACCACGGTGGTCAGCTGCGCCGAGACGTGCAGCGAGTTGACCATGTGGTTCGCGATGGCCTTGCGGATCCGGCTCATCTTCTCGGTCGTACCGCGCAGCGGGCTGACCTCGACCGAGGCCTTCGCCGCGGTGGGCGCGGTCGCCGTACCAGCTGAAGCGGCCGGAGCGGCAGCGGCGGCAGCCTTCTGCGCCTCGGCGGCGGCGATGACGTCCTGCTTGCGGATACGGCCACCGACGCCGGTGCCCTCAACGGAGTCGAGGTTGACGCCGTGCTCCGCGGCCAGCTTGCGGACCAGCGGGGTCACGTAGTTCTGACCGTCACCGGCAGCGCCGTTCGAGGAGGCGGTCGAGGCGGCCGGAGCCTGCGCAACGGGAGCCTGGGCCACAGGTGCCTGAGCAACGGGAGCCTGTGCGGCAGGTGCCTGAGCGGCGGGAGCGGGAGCGGCGGCAGCGGGAGCCGGAGCGGCGGCGGGAGCCGGGGTGGGCTCCGGAGCCGGTGCGGGCTTCTCCTCCTGCTTGGGTTCAGCGGGAGCGGGAGCAGCGGACTCGGCAGGTGCGGCCGGGGCGGCGGGCGCGGCCTCGGCCGGTGCGGAACCAGCGGCACCGACGATGGCCAGCTCGGCGCCGACCTCGACGGTCTCGTCCTCGGCGACCTTGATCTCGAGCAGCTTGCCGGCGACCGGCGACGGGATCTCGGTGTCGACCTTGTCCGTCGAGACCTCGAGCAGCGGCTCATCGACCGCCACGTCGTCGCCGACCTGCTTCAGCCAGCGGGTCACGGTGCCTTCGGTGACGCTCTCACCAAGGGCGGGCAGCACTACCGACGTACCGCCACCAGAGCCCGAGCCACCAGCGGCCGGAGCAGGCGCGGCCTCAGCAGCCGGCGCCTCAGCGGCAGGAGCCTCCTCAGCGGGTGCCTGCGCAGCGGGAGCCTCGGCAGCGGGAGCCTCAGCGGGCGCGGCGGCCTCAGCAGCGGGGGCCTCGGCGGCAGGGGCCTCGGCGGGGGCCTCCGAAGCGGCAGGCGCTTCGGCAGCGGGAGCGTCGGACGAACCGGTGCTCTCGCCGGCGTCGCCGATGACGGCCAGTTCGGCGCCGACCTCGACGGTCTCGTCCTCGGCGGCCTTGATCTCCAGCAGCGTGCCGGCGACAGGGGAGGGGATCTCGGTATCGACCTTGTCGGTCGAGACCTCCAGCAGGGGCTCGTCCACGGCAACCGTGTCACCGACCTGCTTGAGCCAGCGGGTGACGGTTCCTTCGGTGACGCTCTCCCCGAGGGCCGGCAGGGATACAGAGGTCGGCATGACGGTGGTTGCTCCTTCGTCTCTTTCGAAGTCTCGTGGCCAGCCTACGGTGCCGCGCGACGCGATGGGATCTGGGTCACGGCGAAACGGCCCGGAGGCTGTCAGACGTTGTCAGGTCAGTCAGTCATGGAAGTGCAGCGGCTTACCGGCGAGCGCGAGATGTGCCTCGCCGATGGCCTCGTTCTGGGTGGGGTGGGCGTGCACGAGCTGGGCCACGTCCGCGGGGTAGGCCTCCCAGTTGAAGATCAGCTGTGCCTCGCCGATCAGCTCGCCGACTCGCGAACCGACCATGTGCACGCCGACCACCTGGGCGTCCTTGGCCCGGACCAGCTTCACGAAACCGGTCGTCTTCAGGATCTGGCTCTTGCCGTTACCGCCGAGCGGGTAGTTGACCGTCTCGACCTCGCCATACTTTTCGACCGCCTGCGCCTCGGTCAGTCCGACGGACGCGACCTCGGGCTCGCAGTAGGTGACTCGCGGAATGCCCATCTCGTCGATCGGCGCGGGCGCGAGGCCGGCGATCTCCTCGGCGACGAAGATGCCCTGCTGGAAGCCGCGGTGGGCCAACTGGAGCCCGGGCACGATGTCGCCGACGGCGTACACGCCGGGCACGTTGGTGCGCAGCCGCTCGTCGGTGGTGACGAAACCGCGATCGAGTACGACGCCCGCCTCCTCGAACCCGAGGCCGGCCGTATTCGGGCCGCGCCCGACCGCGACCAGCAGCACCTCGGCCTCGATCACCTCAGGCTCACCTGAGCCCGAGGCGCTGGCGACGGTCACCTTGACGCCGGAGTCGGTCACCTCGACGGACTGGAACCGCGTCCCGGTCTTGAAGCCGATCTTGCGCTTGCGGAATGCCCGCTCCAGCGCCTTGCTCGAGTCAGGATCCTCGGACGGTACGAGCCGCTCGAGCGCCTCGACGATGGTCACCTTGGTGCCGAAAGACGTCCAGGCGCTAGCGAACTCGACACCGATCACGCCGCCGCCGAGAACCACGGCCGATTCCGGCACCCGGTCCAGCGTCAGCGCGTGCTCGCTGGCGATCACCCGGTCGCCGTCCAGCTCGAGGCCGGGCAGGGAGCGGGAGTACGAACCGGAAGCGAGGATGACGTTCTTACCGGTGTACGTCGTACCGTTGACCTCGACGGTGTTGGCGCCGGTCAGGCGGCCCTCACCCTCGATCACGGTGATGCCGCGGGACTTGAGCTGTCCCTGCAGGCCCTTGTACAGCCGGTCGACCACGCCGTCCTTGTACTTGTTGACGCCGCCCATGTCGACACCCTCAACACTCGAGCGGACGCCGAACTGCTCACCCTCGCGGGCGGAGTCGGCCACCTCGGCCGCGTGCAGCAGCGCCTTGGTGGGGATGCAGCCGCGGTGCAGGCAGGTGCCGCCGAGCTTGTCCTTCTCCACCAGCGCGACCGACAGCCCGAGGGTCGCGGCCCGCAGGCCGGCCGAGTAGCCGCCGCTGCCACCGCCGAGGATCAACAGGTCGTAGGTGTTCGTCACAGGGGTCTCCTCCGGTGCGCCGAGCGGGTGGAACGGCCACCCTCCGGATCGCGGCGGGAGGCCGTATGTCAGCGTCATCTTGTCACCGCCCGGCCGACGCGTGCCCTCCGGGCCGGATTTGCGGTGATAGTGGACACTTGCCTCTATGAAGTGGTTCGGTCGCCGGCACAAGCCGGGCACGCTGCGTAAGTCGGACAACCCCGACCAGGCGCACCTGCGCGAGTTCGCCCAGACCCGGCAAGGCGTCGAGGGTTTTGTCGAGCCGCGGACGGCGGTGACCGACTACACGCTGCTGCTGGTCGCGATCGACGGCGAGTGGACCCGCCGCCGGGTCCCGTCGGTCGAGTGGGCGCACAACTTCGCGAACAAACTCGGCATCCCGTCGTACGACGCGGCCGTGGTCGGCTATCCGCCGCGCATGCGCGAGTACAACGCCCGCCAAAAGCGCAACGGCCTCAGCTAAGCCAATTGAAAGCCCCCAGCCGAAAAGGCCAGGGGGCTTTCAAAGAAGCGATCAGGTCGCCGAGGCGGCCAGCTCCACCAGCGTGCGGACGCCGTAGCCGGTGCCGCCGTTGGAGGTGTAGCCGGAGGCGCCGCCTTCGTTGAACGCCGGGCCGGCGATGTCGAGGTGGGCCCAGTCGATGCCCTCGCCGACGAACTGGCCGAGGAAGGCCGCGGCCGCGAGGGCGCCACCCCACGGTTCGCCGGTGATGTTCGCGAGGTCGGCGATCTTCGAGTGCGATTGCAGCTTGTCGAGCATCTCGGACGGAATCGGCAGCGGCCACATCGCCTCACCGGCGGCCGTGGCGGCGTCGACCACCCGGTCGCGGGCGGTGTCGTCGTTGGCGAAGGCGCCGGCCACCTTGTTGCCGAGGGCGACGACGCAGGCGCCGGTCAGCGTAGCGACGTCCACGATCAAGTCGGGCCCGTCTTCGGAGGCACGGACCAGCGCGTCGCCGAGCACCAGGCGACCCTCGGCGTCGGTGTTGAGCACCTCGACCGTCTTACCGCCGTACATGGTGAGTACGTCGGAGGGCCGGGCCGCCGAACCGGACGGCATGTTCTCGGCCATCGCGGCGTACGTGGTGACCTGGACCGGCAGGCCGAGCCGGGCGATCGCGAGCGTGGCGCTGACCACGGCGGCGGCGCCGGCCATATCGGCCTTCATCGTGATCATGCCGTTGGCCGTCTTCAGCGACAGGCCGCCCGAGTCGAAGGTGATGCCCTTGCCGACGAACGAGAGGTGCGTGACCGGCTTGCGCGGGGTGTAGCTGAGGCGGATCAGCCGGGGCGGGTTGGCCGAGCCCTGGCCGACGCCGAGGATGCCGCCGTACCCGCCCTTGGCGAGCGCCTTCTCGTCCATCACCTCGACCTTGACGCCGTATTCCTTGCCGAGCTTCGTCACCTGCTCGGCGAATTCGACCGGGTGCAGGTCCGACGGCGGCGTGTTCACCCAGTCGCGGGTCTGGTGCACGGCCGCGGCCACGACCTCCGCGCGCTCGAGGGCGGCCTTCGCGTCCTTGCTGCGGGCGAGGTCGGTCAGGATCGTGATCGTGCCGGGCTCGTCGGTACCGGCCTCGGACTTGTACGTCGTGAAGGAGTACCGCCCGATCAGCGCGCCCTCGGCGATGGCGCGAACGGCCTCCGCGTCGGGGGCGGGCAGCGCCAGCGCGACGGACTGCGGGCCCTTCGCGGCACGGACGCCGATCCCGGCCGCCGTACGCAGGTCCTCGGTCTTCAGACTGCCATCGGCACCGGCGGCCAGGCCGACGGCGATCAACATGGCGGAACGGCCGGGCTTGGCGCCGGCCACCTTCGTCACCTCACCGGCGCGGCCGGTCGCGCCGAGGTCGGCCAGCACCTGGGCCAGCTTGCCGCCGTACGCGGCGTTCAGTGACTCGGTGCCGGCGGGCAGGGTGAGCCCGGAGTCGAGTTTGACGACACCGATGACCACCACGTCGGTCTTGACGTTGGCCGCATCGGACTTGCTCAGGCTCACGCTGCTCACGGGTAACTCAGTCCTCCCAGACCGGCGGATCACGCCGGATCCTGACGATCGCGATTGGCTTGCTCCCGCGCATGCTACGCGGAGTGAGCCTGCGATCAACGAGTCAGCCTCGCTATCCGGTGCGGTAAGTTCCGCTGCATGACCGACTCCACCGTCCTGAAGAAGTCCCCGCTGCACGAGCGGCATGTCGCGCTGGGAGCCAAGTTCGCCGAGTTCGGCGGCTGGGAGATGCCCCTGGAATACAGCGGCGTGGTGGCCGAGCACACGGCCGTGCGTACCTCCGTCGGGGTCTTCGACGTCAGCCACCTGGGCAAGGCCACCGTCAAGGGCCCGGGCGCCGCGGCGTTCGTGAACGCCTGTCTGACCAACGACCTGAACAAGATCGGCCCCGGCCAGGCCCAGTACACGCTGTGCTGCGCGGATGACGGTGGCGTGGTGGACGACCTGATCGCCTACCTGCACGCCGACGACGACGTCTTCCTGATCCCGAACGCGGCGAACACCGCCGAGGTCGTACGACGTTTGCAGGCGCAGGCGCCGGAGGGGATCGAGGTCGTCAACACCCACGACGACTACGCGATCCTGGCGGTCCAGGGCACCAAGAGCGACGAGGTCGTCCAGGCGATCGGGCTGCCGACCGGCCACGACTACATGGCGTTCGCGGTGGCCGATTTCGACGGTACGCCGGTAGTCGTCTGCCGCACCGGGTACACGGGTGAGCGCGGCTACGAGCTGGTCGTGCCGAACGCGGCCGCGGTCGCCATCTTCGACGCGCTTCTCGCGGCCGGAGAGCAGTACGGCATCGTCCCGGCCGGCCTCGGCGCGCGCGACACCCTGCGCACCGAGATGGGGTACCCGCTGCACGGCCAGGACATTTCGCCCGAGATCACGCCGGTCCAGGCGCGTTCGGGCTGGGCCGTCGGCTGGAAGAAGGAGGCGTTTTGGGGCGACCAGGCCCTTCGCGCCGAGAAGGAGGCGGGCCCGACTCGCCTGCTGCGCGGTCTGCGCGCAGTCGGCCGGGGCATTCCCCGTCCGCACATGACCGTCGTCTCGACCGACGGCACCACTCTCGGCGAGGTCACGTCGGGCACGTTCTCGCCGACCCTGAAGAAGGGTGTGGCGCTCGCCCTGCTGGACGCCACCATCAAGGAAGGCGACCAGGTCGCGGTCGACATCCGCGGCCGCCAGGAGCTCTTCGACGTCGTGAAGCCCCCCTTCGTCACCGTCCACGTCCGCGAAAGCTGACTCCGGCGCCGCCGGACGACCGGCTGCTCGGCTCCTGAGGGGAGGGGGCCGAGCTGCCGGCAATTGGCTGATGGGGCCGCAGCGGAGCACCAGCCTCGCTGCGGGAGGGAACCCGCCGTCAGCATCGCGATGGTCACCATTACTGCCGCAATCCGGTCGTCCAGCGGTCGCATGTGCTGAGCCTGCGGCGGGGGTGTTACCCGGGACTTACCACTCGGCTAGCCTGACCGCGTGGAGTTCCGGCTGCTGGGGCCAGTGCAGATCTGGGCCGACGGCAACCAAGTCGCGCTGAAGCGCCGCCCGGAGCGATTACTGCTGGCGATCCTGCTGCTCGAGCCGGGCCGGACCGTGCCGATCGACCGGCTGATCGAGTTGCTCTGGCCGGAGGACCGGCCCGCGAATCCCCGCCGTGCGCTGCAGGTCTACGCCTCTCGGCTGCGGGCGGTCCTGGGCCCGGAGCTGCTCACCAGTCGTCATGACGGATACCAGCTCGCGGGCGCGACCGACGTTGCGCGCTTCGCCGCGCTGCTTGAGCGCGCACGAACCGAGCCGAACCTGCCCGAGCGGTCCCGCCTTCTGGGCGAGGCCCTCGCGCTGTGGCGTGGTCCCGCGCTGGCGGACGTGGCCTCGGAGGACGTACGGCGGAGGTTGTGCGCGGGGCTCGAGGAGTCTCGACGGGCCGCGGTCGAGTTGCGCTTCGAAACCGAACTGGCCCTCGGCCGGCACGAGTCGATCCTGCCCGAGCTGGCGAGTCTGACCTCGGCCGAGCCCACCCGGGAGGCCCTCGCGGCCGCACGCATGCTGGCGCTATACCGGTCCGGGCGACAGGCCGACGCCATCGCGGCGTACGCCGAATTCGCGCTGTACTTGGCGGATGAGCTCGGGTCTGAGCCGGGTCCGGAACTCCGCGAACTCCACGTCGCGATCCTGCGCCAAGACCCGGCACTGGACCTCCCGGGCGCGCACGACCTTCCGGAGGCGCCTGCAGCGCTCAAGGGCCGCGACGCACTCCTGGACGAACTCGCCGTCGGACTGGAAAAGAACAGCCCTGGCGGTGTCCCAACCATCATCTGCTTGTACGGCGCTGCGGGTGTCGGTAAGTCCTCAATCGCCATAGCGCTGGCCCACCGGGTAGTGGGCGTCTACCCAGATGGGCAGCTTTACCAAAACCTAGAGACGGCAGTGTCGCCGAGAGATGCTCTGGGCCGCTTGTTGGGTTCACTGGGAGTCGAGCCACCGGACAGCGTCGAAGAACGTTCGGCGCTGTTCCGCAGCCACTTGGCCGACCGGGCTGTTCTGTTGCTCCTGGACAACTGCAACAACGTCGCCCAGATCAGACCGCTCCTACCGGCTACTGGGAGGTGTGCCGTCCTGATCACCTCACAGCTGCCACTGATTGGTCTGGAGGATGCAACACACATCGAGGTCAGTAAGGTCTGAGTGTGGAATTCCGGCTCCTGGGGACGGTCGAGGTCTGGGCCGACGGAACGCGGGTGCAGTTCTCCCGACGACAAGAGCGACTTCTCCTTGCCCTACTACTCCTACGCCCAGGCCAACTGGTTCCAACCGAGGACTTGATCGAAAGCTTCTGGCCAACAGCACCTCCGGCCAAAGCCCGCCAAACCCTTCAGGTGTACGCATCCCGCCTGCGAGCCGCCCTGGCGTCGTACGTCGATGAACCGCCCGCGCTGATCAGTACGGCCGACGGCTACCTCCTGAAGGTCGATCGAGCCGATACGGACGCGGGCCGATTCACTGCCCTGGTAGAAGAAGCCGGCCGCACAGACGACCTGGAACGCCGTACGGCCCTCCTGACCGAGGCACTGGCCTTGTGGCGAGGAGAACCTCTCAAAGACGTAGCGCCGATGGAACTCCGCAGACAAGTCTGTGCCGGGCTACAGGAGACCAGACGGGCCGCGGTCGCAGCACGTGTCGACGCCGGACTCGGTCTCGGGAAGCACGAAGAACTGGTCGACGAGGTCACCGCACTGACAGCCGATGACCCAGGCGATGAGCGGCTGGCCCGGAGCGCGATGCTCGCGTTGTACCGTTGCGGGCGACGCGACGAGGCCCTCAAGGTGTACGACGTCTGCGCGGCCGAGTTGGCCGAGTCGCTCGGGCTCGACCCGGGCCGCGCGCTCACGGACCTCCGGGACGCGATCGAGCGAGACGACGTTGGGCCTGACCCCAAAAACCCAGCGACACCAAGGGAACTACCAGCGGACATCACCGTGCTGGCCGGCCGGGACGAACTCATCGCCGACCTCGTGAGCACACTGAAAGAGCCCGTCAAGAAAATGGTCTGCCTGTACGGCGGCGCGGGCATGGGGAAGTCCGCGCTGGCGGCCCGGCTCGGGCACCTGGTCGCGTCGGCGTACCCCGATGGTCAGTTGTTCGCCCGCCTGCAGACACCCGACGGCGAACGGGTACCGCCGCGGCTGACGGCGGGCCGGATGCTGCGTTCGCTGGGCATTCCGGCGCCGGCCGTTCCCGAAGACGAGGCCGAGCGGATCGACCTGCTCCGTACGACATTGGCCGATCGGGCTGTGCTGGTGGTGCTGGACGACGCGATGGACGCCGACCAGGTCCAGGCGCTCCGGCCGGATGGCGCTCGCTGCGGTGTCGTCATCACCTCGCGGCGCCGCCTGCCCGGCCTCACCGAGGTCGAGCAGCACGAGCTCGGCGCGCTGGACGAGTCGCGGGGGAGGCGTCTGCTGGCGGAGCTGACCGGTGCGGCCGAGGTGGATGACGTCTACGAGCGGATCGTCCGGTACTGCGCAGGCGTACCGCTCGCCCTGCGGATCGTCGGCCTGCAACTGGCTTTCGCCGGAGGTGCCGGGGCTGACCGATTGGCCGCGGCCCTCGCGGATGACGCGCGCCGGCTGGACTCGCTGGTGGCGGGTGACCTGGCCGTCCGGACCAGCCTCGATATCGCGTTCGGCGCCCTCGACCCGGAAGCCCGCACGCTCTTCGCCCGGCTGTCGCTGTTGCACGTCGACGAGTTCTCGCCCTGGGTCGCGGCGCCACTGCTGGCCTGCGACGAGGCGTCGGCCGAGCGCGCGATCGAACGTCTCGCCGAGTTCGGCATGCTGCAGGTACGGCGGATCCAGCCGCGGCGATTCGGCATGCACGGGTTGTCCCGGGCCTACGCGGCTGAGCAGAACACCGATACCCAGGCCGAACGGCGCTACCTGGAGGCCTTGCTGCGGCTGACCACGAGAGCCGACGAAGACCTCTCCCACAGCATGCGCCCGGCCGAGGGCCTGACCGCTCCGCCGGGCGATGCCTTGCCAAAGGCCGAGGCGGACGCCGTCGAACCAGGCTGGCTCGATCTCGAGACCCCTGCGATCGTCGTCGCCGTATCGCGGGCCGCCGCGTTGAACGAGCCCGAGCTGGCGGCGACGCTCGCGCTACGGCTCAACGGCCACCTCGCCGTACGGCATGACCGCGACGCCCGTCACGCCGTACTGCGAATCGCACGGGAGGCCATCGCAGGGCGGACGGATCTGGGTGAGCTGAGCGCGCGGGTGGAGCTGGCGATCGCCGGCGCGATGGCACAGGGCGACGCCTTCGCGGCGGAGTTGCGGGGACAGGCTGAACGGGCCGTCGAGGCGGCGCGCCGGGTCGATAATCCCCGGCTGCAGGTTTTGTCGCTCGCATATCTCGGGCATTACCTGCACTGGGCGGGTGACATCGACGCCGCGAGCCGGACGTATCAGGCCAGTTTGGACCTGCTGGAATCGCGGCCGGAATTAGCCGATTTACGGTCTGGAGAACTCACCAACATCGCCACCTTGCGGCGTGATCACGGTGACCTGAACGGCGCGATCGCGATGTACCGCGAGGCCGCCGGACTTGCGGAGGATGCACCCCGGCGGCAGGCCATCATCCTGCGCAATCTGGCCGAGGCGCTGGCACTGGCCGGCCTGGTCGACGAGATGGCCGAAGCCGTCGAGCGGGCCGATCGCCTCGTCACCGAACTGGGTGACGAACTGGGCAAGGCCCACATCCTCACGGCCCGGGCGCGACTCGTCCTGCTCCGTGGTGACACAGGGGATTGCCGCCGCCTGCTGGCTCAGGCAGAGGACATTCTCGAACGTCATCCCGATTTCAGCGGCACGCAGTGGATCACCCTTTACCGGGCCGAGTTGGAGCTCGCCGACGGCGATCCGCAACGGGCCCGCCAGGTCCTGCTCGACGGTATCGAACAAGCTGACGCAGAAGGCTTTCCGCTCGCCGCCTGGCGCTGCCGGCAAGCCCTGAACCAAATCGTTAAATAAGGGATCACTTTCGCATTACTGACCGTTTAGTGCCATTGACACCAAGTTGCACTTTATACGGAACGCGGGGGATTGATCGCTTAATGTGATGAAAAGCCGCCAATGTACCGGCGAGATACGCGTTCGGGTAACGATTTGTGCACTGCGACGACGCACTGCTGGTCTGACGTCACAGGCTTGGTGCAGGCTTCTGCCCGGTTGCGAGGTGCCTGTCAAGTGGTTTAGGCGAACCTGCAGCTATCTGCAAAGAGCTTGCCGATTGGGGATCTCGGCAAGCGCTGTCCTGACCCATGATCCAGCTGACGGAGTGCGCATGACCATTGGGGCACCTGACTCGAGCGTCGGAGCGGAGGAGACTCCGGCACCGATCGCCGAAGCCCGCCCGAAAGTCGTGGCGCACGGCAAGTCCCCGACCCGGATCGCCCTCGGCCGGCTGCGCAAGGACAAGGTCGCGGTCGTCTGCAGCGTGATCATCCTGTTCTTCATCCTGGTCGCCATCTTCGCGCCGGTGCTGGCCGCCATCGAGGGCCAGGACCCGTACACGAACCACACCGAGCTGATCAGCAGCTCCACCCTGCTGCCGGACTTCGCGGCGAACTCGGAACACTGGTTCGGCGTCGAGCCCCGCAGCGGCCGTGATCTGTTCGCCCGCTGGGTGTACGGCGCCCGTCCGTCGCTGATCGTCTCGTTCGTCGCGACCATCGTCGGTGGTGTCGTCGGCGTCACGATGGGCCTGCTGGCCGGCTTCCTCGGCGGCTGGGTCGACCGGGTGATCTCGTGGATCATCGACTTCCTGCTCAGCCTGCCGTTCCTGCTGTTCGCGATCGCGATGGTGCCGATCGTGGAGTCCTGGCGAGGTGGTTCGTTCAACCTCTCGCCGTCCGAGCAGGCCGATATCCGGTTCTACGTGCTGATCTTCGTGCTGGCCTTTTTCGGCTGGGCCGGGCTGGCGCGAATCGTTCGTGGTGAGGTGCTGTCGCTGCGCGAGCGCGAATTCGTGCTGGCCGCGAAGGCGATCGGCGTACCGACCCACCGGGTGCTGATCAAGGAACTGCTGCCGAACCTGGTCGCCCCGATCGTGATCTCGCTGTCGCTCGCCCTGCCGGCGTACGTCGCGGCGGAGGCGGGTCTGTCCTTCCTCGGTGTCGGGCTGGTCGAGCCGACTCCCTCGTGGGGCCAGACGATCGCGTCGGCGACCAACTACTTCCAGACTTTCCCGCTCTATCTGTGGATTCCAGTGGTGGGTATCACCATTCTCGTCCTGGCGCTCGCACTGCTCGGGGACGCCGTCCGCGACGCCTTCGACCCCAAGACCCGCCAGCGCTGAGCTGGTGTTTGCCTTCGTGGCAGAAAAGGAGAACCGACTAATGGCTTGGAAACGGATCACCGCCTTTGCGGCCGTCGCCGCCCTCGGCGTCGCGTCGTGCGGGAGCCCGTCTGGGAGTTCCGGTAACAACAGCGGCAACGAGATCAAGAACGATGCGCAGGCGCAGGTCGCCGACGCCGCGGCGAAGGGTCCGGCAAAGCCGGTCGATGGTGCCAAAAAGGGTGGCACCATGACGATTCTGTCCGATGTCACGCCGGGCACCATGGACCCGACGAACACGTACTACGTCGACGGCAGCGCGATTCAGAAGTTGTTCTTCCGCGCGCTCACCCAGTACGACATCCGCAACGGCGCGCCCGTGCTGGTGCCGGATCTCGCGGAGGACCTGGGCAAGGAGTCCGAGGACGGTCTGAGCTGGACCTTCAAGCTCAAGAAGGGCATCAAGTACCACGACGGTACCCCGGTCAAGGCCGAGGACTACGCGTACGCGATCAAGCGATCCTTCGCGCACGAGATCTTCAGCGACGGCCCGGCGTACCAGCTGGCGTACTTCAAGGACCACGACAAGTACAAGGGCCCGTACGCGGCCGGCGGCGACGCCTATGCCGGTGTCGAGACTCCCGATGACAGCACGCTGGTCATCAAGCTCGACAAGCCGTGGAAGGACCTTCCGTACTACGTGAGCTTCCCGCTGTTCACGCCGATCCCGAAGGCGAAGGACACCCGGCAGAACTACGAGAAGGCGCCGTTGGCGACCGGCCCGTACATGGTCAAGTCGTACGCGCCCGGCACCGAGCTCAAGCTGACGAAGAACCCGAACTGGGACCCGAACACCGACCCGGTCCGCCTGCAGAACGTGGACAACTGGGTCTTCAAGTTCGGCCTTGACCCGGTCAAGGTGCAGCGCCAGGTGATCGCGAGCTCCGGCCCGGACGCGAGCGCGCTCAACTACAGCAACCTCGACTCGACCCTGCTGCCGCTGATCACGGACCAGAACAAGGACCAGCTGGTCAAGGGCGCGGGCAACTGCCAGGTGTTCTGGACCATGGACAGCCGCAAGGTTCCGATCGAGGTTCGCCGGGCGATCGCGGCGGCGTACCCGTACAACGCACTCCGCAAGATCTCCGGTCACACCGACTTCGCCGACCCGCCCGCGTCGACGATCCTGCCCGCCGCTGTGCCCGGCTACGAGAAGTTCGAGATCCCCGGCCTGAACGGCAAGGGTGACGGCGACCCGGCCAAGGCCAAGGAGATGCTGAAGGCCGCCGGCAAGGAGGGCTTTGAGCTCAGCTGGTACTACTCCAACGACGACAACATCGCCACCCAGGTCAGCCAGGCCCGGGCCCAGGCGCTGGAGAAGGCCGGCTTCAAGACCAAGCCGATCGGTGTTCCGCAGGCCAACATCCGCAAGCTGACCGGCGACCAGAACGGTCCGGTCAACATGGGCAAGGCACCGGCCGGCTGGTGCTCCGACTGGCCGTCCCCGACCAGCTGGTTCTCGGTCCTGTTCAAGTCGCAGGCCATTGCCGAGGGCAACAGTGTCGGTCAGCTCGAGAACAAGGAACTGGACGCCGAGATCGACCGCGTCGAGGCGATGGACCCGGCCGAGGCGCTGAAGAACAAGGAGTGGAGCAAGCTCGACCGGAAGATCCTGGAGGAGTACCTCCCGGCGCTGCCGATCCGGACTTCCAACGTCGCCTTCGTGGTCGGCAAGAACATCGGCAACCCGGAGGTCGACACCGCCTTCGGTATGCCGCACTTCGTCCGGATGTTCCTGAAGCAGCCGTAACGGCTCGGTCCATCTGACAAAGTTCGATCGATCCGTGCCGGTGGCCGGGCAGTACGCCCGGTCGCCGGCACGGTCGGCCAAAGGAGTAATCGGTGTTGTATTTCGTCGCGCGGCGAGCGTTGAGCGCCGTCACCGTCGTCCTGGCCACTCTGGTCGCGACGTTCGTGTTGTTCTTCGTCGCCCCGACCGACCCGGCCGCGGCGATCTGTGGTGAGCGTCAGTGCACCGCGGACCGGTACCAGGACATCCAGCGCAGCCTGGGCCTGGACAAGCCGAAGGTGCAGCAGTTCGCCGGGTACATGGGCGGTCTGGTCGCCGGACGCGACTTCGAGTCGCAGGGCGCCATCCGTGAGTGCAAGGCGCCGTGCCTCGGCTACTCCTTCAAGTTCGACCAGTCCGTGCTCGAGATCATCAAGAGCCGCTTCCCGGTGACGGTGTCGTTGGCCCTCGGTGGCGCGGCCGTCTTCCTGGTCTTCGGGGTCACGATCGGCTCGATGGCGGCCAAACGCCGTGGCACCACCGGCGACCGGATGCTGATGTCGTCGACCCTGGTGATGAGCTCGATCCCGTACTACATCGTCGCGCTGATGATCTCGCTCTACCTCACCATCTACTACGCCATCCTGCCGCGTGGTGCCTGGGTCTCACCGCTGGAAAGTCCCGGCGGCTGGCTGGTCGGCATGATCACGCCCTGGCTGGTGCTGGGCATCTACAACTCCACCTCCTACAGCCGGTTCTCCCGTGGCTCCATGGTCGAGACGCTGAGCGAGGACTACATCCGGACGGCCCGCGCGAAGGGTCTGTCCGATCGCAAGGTGACCTACAAGCACGCGCTCCGCTCGGCGCTGATCCCGGTCGTCACGATCTTCGGTCTGGATATGGCCGGTCTGCTCGGCGGCACCATCTTCACCGAGTACATCTTCGATATGCCCGGCATGGGCAAACTCGCTCTCGACAGCCTGAAGAACTTCGACCTGCCCGTGATCATGGGCGTCGTCCTGGTCGGCTCGGTGCTGCTGGTGTTCATGAACTTCCTGGTCGATGTGCTCTACAGCGTGCTCGACCCGAGAGTGAGGCTGTGATGAGCGAAACCATGAGCACACCCAGCACCACACCCACCACCGTGCATCGCGAGAAGCGCAGCACAGCACTCACGCCGTCCGGCGAAGAGGCATTCCTGATCGTCGAAGACCTGACCGTCCAGTTCCCGACCGCTGATGGTCTGGTGAACGCGGTGAACGGCCTCAGCTACGCCGTACCGCTCGGGCGGACGCTGGCGATCGTCGGTGAGTCCGGTTCGGGCAAATCCGTGTCGAGTATGGCCGTGATGGGCCTGCACGACATGCGCCGTACCAAGATGACCGGGTCGATCCGCCTCGGTGGTACCGAGATCGTCGGCCTGCCGGAGCGGGACCTGCAGAAGGTGCGTGGTGAGACGGCCGCGATGGTCTTCCAGGACCCGCAGTCGTCGCTGCATCCGTTGTACACCGTCGGCGCGCAGATCACCGAGGCGTACCGGGTGCACCACAAGGTCTCCAAGGACGTCGCGAAGAAGCGCGCGATCGAGATGCTCGACCTGGTCGGCATCCCCAACCCGCAGCGCCGTTTCAAGCAGTACCCGCACGAGTTCTCCGGCGGTATGCGGCAGCGCGCGATGATCGCGATGTCGCTGGTCAACGACCCGAAACTGCTGATCGCGGACGAGCCGACCACCGCGCTCGACGTGACCGTGCAGGCGCAGATCCTGGACCTGCTGAACAACCTGCAGAAGGAGTTCGGCTCGGCCATCGTGATGATCACGCACGACCTCGGCGTCGTGGCCGAGATGGCCGACGACGTACTGGTGATGTACGCCGGTCGCTGTGTCGAGTACGGAACGGCCGAGGACGTGCTCGCCCGGCCGCGGATGCCGTACACGTGGGGCCTGCTGGAGTCGATCCCGGTCGTCTCGGCCGAGAGCGAGCGCCTGCGCCCGATCAAGGGGTTGCCGCCGAGCCTGCTGAACCTGCCGTCCGGCTGCTCGTTCAACCCGCGCTGTCCCTACCCCGAGCGGGTCAAGGGTGAGCGCTGTTTCACCGACCTGCCCGACCTGCTGCCCGTCGACGGTGCCGGTACGCATACGTCCCGGTGCCACCTACCCGACAAGGCCTCGATCTACGAGGCCGAGGTCGAGCCGAGACTGGGCTGAGGAGAACGATGACGAACACAGTGCCGTTGCTCGAGGTCAAGGACCTCAAGATGCACTTCCCGATCAAGGAGACCGCGGGGCTGGCCCGGCACCGCAAGGTGGTCCAGGCCGTCGATGGCGTCAGCTTCGACCTCGAGGCCGGCGGCAGTCTCGGCCTGGTCGGCGAATCCGGGTGTGGCAAGTCGACCACCGGCCGGATGATCACGCGGTTGCTCACGCCGACCGCGGGCTCGATCAACTTCAAGGGCACGGATATCGCCCAGCTGAAGGAGAAGCAGCTCCGCCCGTTCCGGCGCGAACTGCAGATCGTGTTCCAGGACCCGTACAGCTCGCTCAACCCGCGGCAGACGGTCAGCAACATCATCTCGACGCCGTTGCGCGTGCACAATCTGGTGAAGAAGGGCCAGGAGCTCGAGCGGGTCCAGGAACTACTGGAGCGCGTCGGTCTCAACCCCGAGCACCACAACCGCTACCCGAGCGAGTTCTCCGGCGGTCAGCGCCAGCGCATCGGTATCGCCCGGGCGCTCGCGGTCGAACCGCAGGTGATCATCGCCGACGAGCCGGTCAGCGCGCTGGACGTGTCGATCCAGGCCCAGGTGATGAACCTGATGGACGACCTGCGTAAGGATCTCGGCATCGCCTTCGTCTTCATCGCGCACGACCTCGGCGTGGTCCGGCACTTCTGTGATCGGGTCGCGGTGATGTATCTCGGCAAGATCGTCGAGATCGGCACCAAGGACGAGATCTACGGCGCGCCGCAGCACCCGTACACGCAGGCGTTGTTGTCGGCGGCACCTGATCTGGGTGTCATCCGCGGTACGCCGCCGAAGGAGCGGATCCGGCTGGTCGGCGATGTGCCGAGCCCGATCGATCCGCCGAGTGGGTGCCGCTTCCGCACTCGCTGCTGGAAGGCCCAGGACATTTGCGCCTCTGAGGAGCCGTTGCTGATCCGGCCGACCAAGGCGGGCGAAGGTCATCTCGCCGCGTGCCACTTCGCGGAGCCGCGCGAGCACCTGATCGCCGAGACTGCTTAGGTTATTGCCCTACCGCCGCTGATCGGCGGCGGTAGGGATCTTGCGGGGACTCGGGAATCCCATTACGTTTCGTGACCATGCATGTTCCGTCAGCACGCAATCGTGTCCTGTCCACACTTATCGCAGGTATCGCGCTCTTTTCTTTGACCGCCGGGTCGGCGATCGCCCGGCCCGCTTCGGTTCAGCCGAAGTCTCAGCCCCAGGCCTCGTCGCAGTCGTCGACTGAGTGCTCGGAGACGTTCCACCTGGGTGATCGCCGGTTCGGTCCGGAGACCCTGCCGACGCGCGGAATCGTCGCCGCCGGGCTGTTCGGGTACCGCCGTACCGGCTCGTTGTCGCCCCAGCAGTTCCTCGACAAGTACTGGGACCCGGCCGCCGCCTGGTGGAAGTACCCGCCGCTCGACGGCTATCTGCTGGATCCCCAGGGCAAGCCGATCATCGTGCCGTCGAAGCTCCGTCCCGGCCAGCTGGTCGATCGTTACGGCAGCGAGTTCGGCCAGTTCCTGGCACCCCTCGGTACGTCGTACTCGGCTCGGGCGATCCCGCCGCAGAGTCTGGTCAGTACGCCGGCCGGGTTCTGCAACTACCGCGGCTACAAGGTGCTGAAGACGTTCACCGTCGATTCCGGTCCGATCGCGCCTTGGTTCGAGCAGACCGGGTACGGCTGGCAGTACGTGCTGAAGAGCGCCCACGTCCCTGGCGCGCCGTCGCCGCTGACGGTCAAGTGGTTGCTGGAGAACGGCTACCTGCAGCGCGTCATCGGCCCGCCGCAAACCTTCGCCGAGTCGATCCTCCCGCCCCTCGACCGCGCCCCGGTCTCCTAACTCCCTGACCTCGGACCGGCTCTGTCCAGCACGCTCGCGAGGATCGTGCTGGACAGAGTGCGGGCGGTCAGCCGACAATCCACGAATGACCTCCGTGCGGTTGCAGACGACCCGGCCCTCGGATGCCGAGCGCGATCGGGCCGTCCAGGTATTGCGCGAGGGCGCTGGTAGTGGGCGCATCTCGCACGACACGTTCGTACGACGTCTGCACTTCGTCTTGCGCGCGAAGAGCCGAGGCGAACTGGCCGACGCGACCCGCGACCTCCCCGGCGGCGAAGGCCGTGTGCGGGAATTGCTGCGCCGGATCGCCAGGCGCCTCCCGCGCGTGACGGTCACGCCGTACCGCCCGATGCCGGTCGTGCCGAGCCTGGTGCTACCCGGCCCGGACGCCGTCCCGGTCCGCATCGGCCGGGGCTATGCCGCCAACTTCCGCCTCGCGGACGACTCGGTTTCGCGTTGCCACGCCGAGCTGAAGCTGACGGGGGAGACCTGGGTCCTGGCCGACGTCGGTTCCATGAACGGCACCTTCGTCAACGGCCAGCGCATCACCAGCCCGGTCGAAGTCCGCCCCGGCGACCACGTCCGCTTCGGCGGCGTCGACTTCCAACTCCACTGGACCAGCCCGTCAGCCACCACCACCCTCACCCGCTGACCCGCCTGCGCCCCACTTTGCGTTGATTCGCCCACGTCCCCTTGCTGCGTTGATTGGTCTGTATCCGCTCGCCCCTTCCCTACTGCGGACGTTTGGTCGCCTACGTGGGCGGGCGGATTCGGACGAATCAACGCTAAAGGCCGGCCCGGTATGGACGTTTGGGCCGGGGTATTCGGGGGCAGACGGGTGAAGTTTGACCGGGTTCGGCGCTTGCCGGACGCTGCCGCGCGACCTTTCCCTGCGTGGCGGTCCGCCAACTCGCCGAGTCGTGGCCTTTCGCGGTCGGCAAGGCCTTTCCTGCCGCCCCAATCCACGACTCGACGCCACTGCGAAGGCCCGCGCCCATCTTCCCGAGCGGACATGACTGGAGACGGAGCGCGGACGTATTACTCGGGCGAAGGGGATGAGTGGGGGCCGTGGCGGAGTTCTTCGCGGTGGGCGGCGTAGTGGATTGACTCGTAGGCGATCAACGCTATGAGGATGGCGACCAGTACGCCGAGTTGGCCCAGGGCGGGCACCTTCGCCACCAGCGGGATGGCTGCGATGACTAGAGCGGTAGCGGCCAATCGGCTTACGCCCACCTGGTGCGCCGTACGCCACTTGAAGCCGACGTGCCCGAGTAGGTAGATCGCGACGCCCAGGAAGAGGCTGTAGAGCCCGATGCCCTTCAGGGGATCCGAGAGCTCGTGGTGCTCGGTGTCGCCGACGTACTCCAGGACCTTCTTCAACCCCAATGCCAGCAGTACGACGCCCGCGATCATCGGGAAGTGCAGGAACGTATACGCATCCCGCGCGAGCTTCGGCCGGGTCTCCTCCGGCTCGTTCACCAAAGCGTGCTCGCCGGAGATGGCTGTGGCGTCGAAGTAGATCCACCACAATGCCGCCGAGGCCGCCAGCCCGAGCACGGACGCGATCACGATCGGCCAGGAGATCGGCAGGTCGGTGACCCCGACGCCGATCGCGACGATCGATTCGCCGAGGGCGATGATGACGATCAGGCCGTGCCGTTCGGCGAAATGCCTCGCGGAATTGAAGCGCCAGCCGCGCGCGTCGATTAGGAAGGTGCCGCCATAGTCGGCCAGCAGCGCCGCGCCCCAGAGCAGGGTCTGCGTCCGCCCGTGGAATTGCGAGGCGGCCAGCAGCAACGCCGTACCGGCGAGCATGGAAGGCGCGAACCTCAGCAACGTACGACGCAGTACGGCGTCCCCGTCGGCGATGAGCCAGAAGAGCACGAGGTGCAACGCCCGGAAGATGAAGTAGGCGACCGCGATCACGACCGGTCCGGACAGACCGCCCGGCAGGTCGTGGAACGCCTCCGGAATGGCCAGCGCGATCCCGAACATCGCAGCCATCGCCGCGAGCATCACCAGCCGCAGCGATCCCTCGTCGGCCTTGACCAGGTTGCACAACCAGGAATAGCCGATCCAGCTCCACCAGAGCAGCCCGATGATCAGGATGCCCCGGATCATGCCGTGCGCGGTCAGGTCGTGCGCCATCAACGCGGTGACCTGGGTGATGGCGAAGACGAAGACCAGGTCGAAGAACAACTCGAGGGTGGTCACCGGCTGATCGGTGCTGGTGGCCTGCACGCGAATCGGCGGCTTGTGCTCTGTCATGGGCCTTATTTTGCACAAGAGCACAGGTCGCGGCCACCGCAAAGGCCCCGGGTACGCCGAGGGCGCAACCGGGGCCTCGTCAGGGGTTAAGCGCGACCGCTGGCGACGCGGGTACGACGGCTGAGCGAGTCGATCGTGACCGCCAGCAGCAGCACGGCCGCGGTGACCATGTAGCGAACGTTGGAATCCAGGCTTAGCAGCGCGAGCCCGTTGGTGATCGACTGGATCACCAGCACACCGAGCAGCGCGGAGTACGCCGAGCCGCGACCGCCGAAGAGGCTGGTGCCACCGATGACGGCGGCGGCGATGGCGTTCAGGTTCCAGTCGGTGCCACCGCTGCTCTGGTTCACCGCGGCGAGCCGGGAGGCGGCGAGCAGGCCGCCGACCGCTGCCAGGGTGGAACAGAGGGCGAACACTGACAGGTAGATCCCGCGCACGTTGATACCGGCCCGGCGTGCGGCCTCGACGTTGCCGCCGACCGCCACCACCGAGCGGCCCCAGCGGGTCTTGCGAAGCGCGAAGTCCATCACGACGACCAGCGCGAGGAAGAACACGAACATGGTCGACACGCCACGGTCCTGGCTGAGCACGATCACCGGGATGACCAGGACGGCGAACAGCGCTGCCGCCTTGACCAGGATGATCGAGTTCGGGCTGGCCGACAGCCCGGCCTTGATCCGGCTGCCGCGGGCGCGGACCCGGCTCAGGACGTACACCGCGACGATCGCGACGACCAGGCCGTACGCCAGCGGTGTCGGCAGGAAGCTGCGCTGCGCGAAACCGACCAGGGCCGAGTCGAACGGCAGGTTCAGCGAGCCATCCTTGCCCAGGACAAGCAGTTGCAAACCGAGGAACCCGAGCAGACCGGCCAGGGTGATCACGAAACTCGGCACCCCGAACCTGGTGTACAAGGCGCCGTACAAGAGCCCGACCAGTACGCCGACCGCGACCGCGCCGAGCACGGCCAGCGCGATCGGCCAATCCTGGTTGACGAAAGTGACCGCCATGACCGCGGCGGACAGACCGCTGACCGAACCGACGGACAGGTCGATCTCACCGAGCAGCAGCACCAGAACGATGCCGAGGGCAATCGTTCCGAGCGCGGCGCTCTGCAGGGTGAGGTTGACCAGGTTGCGGCTGGACAGGAACGAGCCGTTCGACGCCTGCAGCACGCCCCAGATGATGATCAGGCCGATCACCACCGGGATCGAGCCGAGATCGCCCGATCGCATCTTGGCGACGAACACGGCCCAGGCGCCGCCGATACCGCGGCTGGCGATCAGCCGCTCGTCCTGGAGGTCGGCCGGCAATGCGGCCGGGTCCTGTACGGCGACCACCTCGGCTGGTGATCCCTTGACCGGGGTGGTCATGACTCGAGCCCTTCCGTCTTACTGGTGGTGTCCTGGACCCGGCGCGCCGCGCGTTCCGACACGGCGTTGTCGGTCGCGCCGGTGATGGCGGCGATGATGTCCTGCGAGCTCGTGTCGGCGACGGTGAAGACGCCGTTGTTCCGGCCGAGCCGCAGCACCGCCACGCGGTCGGCGACCGCCATCACGTCGGCCATGTTGTGGCTGATCAGGATCACCCCGTGACCCCGTTCGCGGAGTCGCTCGACGAGGTTCAGCACCTCGGCGGTCTGGGCCACGCCCAGGGCCGCGGTCGGCTCGTCCAGCATCACCACCTTGGGATCGCCGAGCAGCGACCGGGCGATCGCCACCGTCTGCCGCTGGCCGCCGGAAAGGCTGGCGACCGGGATACGGACCGAGGGGATCTTCGCGGACAGCTGCTTGAGCAGCTCCCACGACGTCCGCTCCATCTCGATCTCGTCGAGAACCCTGCCCCGGAGCAGCTCGTGGCCGAGGAAGAGGTTCGCGACGACATCGAGGTTGTCGCACAGGGCGAGGTCCTGGAAGACGGTGGCGATGCCGAGTCGTTGCGCTTCGGCGGGGCTGGTCACGTGGACCTGGCGCCCGTCGAAGGTGACCGAGCCGTCGTCGGGTGTGTAAACCCCCGCGATGGTCTTGACCAGCGTCGACTTGCCGGCGCCGTTGTCGCCTACCAGGGCGAGCACCTCACCGGCCCGGACGTCCAGGTCGACGTTCTTCAGCGCCTGGACGGCGCCGAACCGTTTGGAGATGCCCTGCAGCGACAGCACCGTGCCGGTCGCGACCTGACTGGGGGTGACACTCATCGATTGTCCGGCGTGGAAACCCCGTCCTTCAGGGCGGGGAGTAAACGCCGGTCCCTCCTTTCGGTTTTTGTCGGAGGCGTCGAGTAGGTTTTGCGGTGCTGGCCAGCGATAACCAAGCGACCAGCACCAGCACCACAGTTACACCTTGCAGTGACTGCGGCCGGACGGGCCGTGGCAGCGCGGTGAGCCTTCTTGCGCAGTAAGGCACGGCTACGATCCGCGAACCTCATCTCGCTACCTTCGGGTGTTGGGGTGAAATCCCCCGCCTGCTGGCGGGGGAGGACGTCAAGAACCGAATCAGTCTCTCGGAGAGAGGAGTTACTTCAGGCCGGCAGCGGTGCAGGCGGCGGCGAAGTTCGCGGTGCAGATGTCCGTCACCTTGTAGATACCGTCCTTGACGACTGTATCGGCGATGTTCGCCTTGGTGACGGCGATCGGGTCGAGCAGCGTGGAGGGCACGCCCTGGACGTCGGTCTTCGCCTCGGGCTTCTGGCCGTTCGCCAGCGCCAGCGCGGCCTTGACGGCGTCCTCGGCCTGCGGCTTGACGGCCTTGTAGATGGTCATCGCCTGGTCGCCGGCGACGATCCGCTGGATGCCGGCGAGCTCGGCGTCCTGACCGGTGACCGGGGGAAGCGGGTTCACGCCGCCGCCCTTGAGCGCGGCGATGGCGCCACCGGCGGTGCCGTCGTTGGCCGCGTACACGCCGACGAGGCCGGACTTGATGGCGGAGAGCTGGCCCTCCATCCACGACTGGGCCTTGTCCGGGCTCCAGTCCGGGGTGTCGAACTCGGCCGCGATCTTGAAGCCGCTGCCGTCCAGCACGCTGTGCGCGCCGGCCTTGAACTGGGCCGCGTTCGGGTCGGTCGGCGCGCCGTTGATCATGGCGATGTTGCCGGAGGTCTTACCGGCCTTCTTCAGCTCGTCGACCAGGGTCTGCGCCTGCAGCTTGCCAACGGCCTCGTTCTGGAACGAGACGTAGTAGTTCGCGCCCTCGATGAAGCGGTCGTACGCCACTACCGGCACGCTCTGGCCCTTGGCGCTGTTCACGACCGCGGCGGCGGCCTTGCCGTCGACCGGGTCGAGCACCAGCACGTCCGCACCCTGAGTCAGTGCGGCCTCAGCCTGCTGCTGCTGCTTCGCCGCGTCCTGGTCGGCGTTGCTGTAGATGACCTCACAGTTCGGGCAGGACGCCTTCAGCGCGGCCTCGAACAGCGGGCGGTCCAGCGCCTCGTAGCGGGCGGTCTTCGACTCGGGCAGCAGCAGGGCGATCTTCTTGCCCTCGGCGGCCGGTTCGTCGGAGCCACAGGCGGCCAGTGAGAACACCATCGCAACGGCGGTGACGCCCAGGCCTAGCAGCCGAACGGGGGATCGTGACATGTCGTACTCCTAAAGACGTATGGGCCCGGCGGGCCATCACCCGATTAAAGAGACAACCCACCTTGGCGTCAAGAGTTGAATTCAAGAAATAGACATTAGAACGTCACGAGATCGTCACGCCCACCACCTCGGCCACCGCCCACCTCCCTCTCACCTCACCCTCCACCCCACTTTCCCGTTCATCGGGCCGTAGTGACGCGGCGTGTCGGGCTTCATCGGTCCCTTCAGACCACCTCGCCTTGCATTCATTCGTCGGAATCCGCCCTCGCCCGTCTGCTGACCTGTGCCTGTCCGCGGCGGCTGAGAGGGCGGATTCCGACGAATGAATGCCTACCGCGGCGGGATCCACCAGCGGCCTGTACGGCGTACGCGGGGTGCCGGGCGCGGGAGGTGTGCGAGGGCTAGCGGGTGGTGGCTTTGGTGTGGGCGAGGGTGGCGGCTAGGGAGAGGGCGCCGATTACGTCGGCTTCGTCGCCTAGTTCGGCGGGGCGGAGTTCTACCGTGGCGGCCGCGCTGGGGATGGCGCAGCGGTCGAGGGCTTCGCGGAGGGGGCCGAGGACGAGTTCGCCGGCTTCGGCCATTCGCCCGCCGACGACGATGACCTCGGGGTTGAACAGATTGACCAGGCCCGCGACGGCGACGCCGACCCGGCGACCCGCGTCCTCGAGCACGCGGCGGCAGCCGAGGTCGTCCGCGAGCGCACGCTTGATCACGTCGCCCAGGCGCATCGGCCCGTGCGAGGCGGCCAGCGAACTGAGCAGCGCGCGCGATCCGACGAACGTGTCGAGGCAGCCGCGGTTACCGCAGCGGCAGATCGGCCCGTTCTCGTCGATCGTGAGATGGCCGATTTCGCCCGCCGTACCGGCGCTGCCGCGGAAGATCTCGCCACCGATCACGATGCCCGCGCCCACGCCGTACGAGAACTTGATGTAGCACCCGTGCCGGACTCCGCGCAGTGCGCCGTTGCGGAGTTCGCCGAGGGCGGCCAGGTTCGCGGTGTTGTCGAGGGCGACCGGGGCGCGGAGGTAGCCGGCCATCGCGGCGGCCACGTTCACCCCGCGCCAGCCGGGCAGCACGGCGTCCGACCCGGCCTCGCCGGTGACCGAATCGACCGGCGCGGGCAGTCCGAATCCGACCGCCTCGACGTCTTCCACACCGAGCCCGGCGTCCTCGGCGAGGTCGGCCAGCAGGCGGGCGGCCCGTTCCATGCCGTCGTCGGCGACGTGGTCGGCCTGGAGCGGCATGTACTGCTGGCCGAGGATCTCGCCGGCGCCGTTCGCGATCGCCACCCGGACGTCGCGTTCGCCGAAGGCCACGCCGGCGAGCAGGCCGCCGCCGGAGGCGAGGGAGACCAGTACGGCGCGGCGGCCGTTGCGGATGCTGCGGGACAGCCCGACCGAGCCGGACCGGTCGAGCTCGCGCACCATGTTGGACACGGTCGCGGCGGACAGGCCCGAGGCCTCGGCGATCTCGACCTGGGTGAGCGGTCCGAGCTGGCGAACGACGTCCAGAACCCGCTCACGGTTGGCTTCGCGCAGCGAAGCCTGCGAGCCAGGCGCCGGACGGGTTGGGTTCATTACGTAAAGATAACGGATGTGCGCAGGTTGGTCACCGCTTCACGCTCCGCCTCGTCACCTTTCTCCCTCGTCCGGACTTGCTGCCCCATCCTGCCTGAAATCAGAGGGAAAGCGCGATAACAATCAGACACACCGCAAAACCGGCTTCCACCCCGGCGCCGAGCACGTCCCCGGTGATGCCGCCGAACGCCCGCCGAGCCCGCCGCACCACCAGCAACCCGGCCCCAACCGCCACCAACACCCCGCCACCCGCCACCAGGCCGAGCGCTTCCGGTTCCGACAGCTTCTGCTCGTACGACAGCGTTGGGGCGCTGATGACGACCAGGCCCACGGCTGCAACTAGTACGGCGAGCGTGGCGAGGGCGGCGTAGAGCGGCCGAACGGTGGCGGCGACCATGGCGCCCAGGCCGTCGGGGCGGGCCGAGGGTACGCCGGTGCGGCAGGCCCACGGGAGCGTCAAGCGGCTCGCGACCGCGGCGACCAGGATGGCCTGCCAGCCGAGACCGGCCGATACGCAGGCGGTGAGGGCAGCGACGTCGATCAGCAGTACGGCGATGATCGTGGCGACACCGAATGGGCCGACATCACCCTTCTTCATGATCGCGAGCATGGTCTCGCGGTCACGGCGGCTGCCGAGGCCGTCCGCCATGTCCGCGAGCCCGTCGAGATGCAGTGCGCCGGACAAGGCGATCAGTACGACGACACCAAGTACGGCGGCCAGCAGGGGTGCATCCGGGCGCAACTGCGATACGCCTGCGACAACCCCGGCAGCGATCCCCCCGATCACCAGCCCGACCAGCGGCGCCAGGATCATCGCCCGACCGGCGACCTTCCGGTCCACTTGTCCGGGCACCCCGGCCGGCAATACCGACAGCGTGCCGAACGCCAACCGCACCCCGTCGCCCAAAACCCCTCCAGCCCCGAATTCGTCGTACCCGTCTATCACATCTCGGCGTGCGGCCTTTGGTCACAAGAGCCCGATGAACCCCGACACGCCCCGTCACAAAGGCCCGATGAACGCTCTGGACAACCTGCAGCGCGCGGTCAGGGTTGGTAGATCACGCCGAGCTTGTCCACTCCGTCACCGGAACGCCCGGTGAAACCGACGATTTGCCATCCGGTCGGGGCGGTGTAGGTGACCTTGTCAGCCGTCGGCGTGCCGGTCGACAGCGTCCGGCCGCGGTTAGTGGTGACGACGGCCGAGAAGATCCTCGTGCGCCCGTTGTACTGGCCTCGGGTCAAGGTGATCGCGACGATGCGCTCGTCCGTGGCGAGAGTCAGCTCCGTCTCTGATCCGCCGCTTCCGCCATGTGCCAGCACGGTGCCGTTGGCCAGCGTCAGCCCGATCCGGTCAAGGCGTGCACCGCCACGCAGGCGAACGGACCGGACGCTGGTGGCCCCGGCCACCTTGTCCACATCGGTGAACGGATCCCCATGCGGGCCGCCGAACTGGTCACTCATCCGGATGCCGTCGTTGAGCGTCCAGTTGAACCGGACCAGGTGGGGATAGTGATCCGACAACGGCTTCCCAGCGCTGTCGAGGAACTTCGAGTTCTCGTTGTTGTACTGGGTCGCGGTGAGATTGATGAACCTGTTGCCGCGGTAGAGAACCTTGTCGACCACCTCACACGAGTTGGTCACCGCGGCGGGATCACACACCAGAGCAGGGCTGCCGATGGGCGGGGCCTGGCCACCGCGAATCAGCTGGACCCACGCGTCGGTCAGGCCTGCGCCCGTGGTGAGCTCGCGGATGTTGTCCTCGGTTCTGGTGTAGCGGGTATTGGTGTCGCCCATGACGATCACGGCGTTGCCGGCCGACTTGGCGGCGATGTACTGGGTGAGCTGAGTGATGTTGGCCCGTCGAGCCGCCAGGTCGGCGGTCGAGACGCCCGCGTTCGGGTGCAGGTTGTACAGATCCACGTACACGCCGTCGGCCAGCCGGATCCGGTTGAGGCTGAACCCCTTGGGCGTCAGGCAGTCCGTACCGTTGCAGCTCGACCACTTGATCCGGTTGAAGTCGTCGTACGGGAACCGGGACAAGGTGTTGAGGCCGTCGCCGAACGCGGCGCCGCCGCTCGTTGGGGTCCGGTAGGGGTGATTGTCACCCGCATAGAGGGCGGCGTGGTAGTTGAAATCCTCTTGGACGGCGACGACGTCGTAGCAGGCCAGCCGGGGACTGATCAACGGGGTGTTCTTCTCCGGGTCGCCGGACGAGATCCCGTCGGGTAGCCCGGCCACGTTGTAGGTCAGGACCGAGAAGGAGTTCACCGCTGCCTGGGCCGTTGGAGCCGTGGCGGCCAGGGCGCCGGAAGTCAGCAGAATGGCCGACAGGCCGGCCAGGATCGATCTATGCATAAGGCGTATCCCTTGTGCTCGCATCGGAAGAAACGTGAAGAATGTTCACGCTAACTTCCGTCCTCCGGTAACGCGATGTCCCGGGCGAGAACGGTGGATGGCGGCTCGGTGCAGGTTCAGAGCGCGAGGGTACGGCCGGCGGTGCACCAGAGGACGGTGGTCGCGTGATGGGCGAGCGTGGTGTTGAGGCGGCCCATCAGGTCGCGGAAGAGGCGGGTCGGCGCGTCGGCGGGGACGATGCCCGAGCCGACTTCGTTGCTTACGGCAACCACTCGGCGGCGGGTGGTGGACCAGGCTCCGACGAGGGCGTCCATTTGGCGTTCAACCTCCGTCACGCGGTCCAGAGAGGTCCAGACGTCGGCCGCGTCCATGGTGCGGGTGAGCCAGAGGGTCAGGCAGTCGATCAGCAGGGGTGGGCCGTCGGTCGCGAGCAACGGCACCAGGTCGATCGTCTCGACCGAATCCCAGGTCGACGGTCGGCGGGCCTGGTGTAGCGCGATTCGCTCGGCCCATTCGGGATCACCCTCGGCGGCATACCCCGTCGCGACGTACAGCGTGTTGGGGGTGCCGGCCAGTAGGCGTTCGGCGGCGGTGGACTTGCCGGACCGCGCTCCACCGAGCACCAACGTCCGTTCGCCCGCAATTGGCGCCGTCCACGAGACCAGCTCGCCATCAGGAGTTCGTACGTCGTACCTGACGCCGTCTGGCGTTCGCGCGGTTGTCACGGTGTAGCCGGCGACGGCGAGGTGGCCGTCAAAGCCGAGGCGGAGTACGCCGTTGACGAGGGCGCCGGCGTCGTCGGTGATGAGGTCAGCCATCGGCCTTCTCCGGGAGTGGTTCGAAGACGGGTCGTACGTCGAACGCGGCCTTGCGGGCGGTTCGGCGGAAGGCCGTCAGGATGGGCCGGCCGAAGACCAGCACCATGCCGGCGCACAACACGCCGCGCGGGATGTCCCAGCCGAGCGAGGTGGCGGCGACGAAGAGGAAGTAGCGGTGCAGGTTCTCCGCGAGGGGTTCGCCCGGGATGAACGAGAAGTCGCTGCCGAAGGTCGCGAACGGCCAGAACCACAGGTTCATGATCACGCCGTACAGCACGCCCGCGATCATCGAGTAGCCGGCAAGGATCGCGATCTCACCGCGGCCGTTTGCCCGCGGCAACAACCCGGCGAGGCAACCGACCCACGCGCAGGCCAGCATCTGGAACGGCATCCACGGGCCGACCCCACCGCTGATCAACGCCCCGGCGGCCAGCGAGATGGCGCCCAGGACGAACCCGAACCCGGCGCCGAAAACCCGTCCCGCCAGCACCAGGAGGAAGAACCCGGGCTCGAGACCGGCCGCGCCCGGGCCGAGCGCGCGCAGGGCCGCACCAACGGCCGCGAGCATGCCGAGCAGGGAGATCACCTTCGCGTCGACGCCGTTCTCGGAGAGTTCGGCGAGGACCACGGCGACGAGCAGGGGCAGCAGGAGTACGAAGAGCCAGGGCGCGTCGGTGGTGTGCCCGATCGCGCTCGCCCCGGCCTGATCGGTCGACCAGAGCAACGGCCAGCCGAAGGCCAGCAGCCCGACCACCGACGCGAGCACCAGCGTCAGCGCCGATCGCGGCCGGAAGGTGATCAAACCGGTCATGAGGCGCGGCCCAGTGCGGTCGCGACCTCGCCGACGGTCAGGAACGGCAGCGGCGCCAGGATCTTCGCGACCTGCGGAGCGAACGCGGGCGAACCGGCGATCACCGTCGCGGTCGGCCCGTCGCTGACCAACTCGCCATCGGCCAGTACCAGCACCCGGGTCGCGACCTCGGCGACCATCTCGACGTCATGGGTCGACAGCAGTACGGCGTGACCGGCGGCGGCGAGTTCACGCAGGATCGCGACGAGCCTTCGCTTGGCGCCGTAGTCGAGCCCGCGCGTCGGTTCGTCCAGCAGGACCAGCGGGGGAGCACCGCAGAGTACGACGGCCAGGGCGAGGCACAACCGCTGGCCTTCGGACAGGTCGCGCGGATGCATCTCCTCGTCGACCTCGGGGGACAGGCGTCGCAGCAATTCCCGGCACGAGCCCGCGGGTACGCCGAAGTCGCGGTCCGCGTGGGCGCATTCGTCCGCCACAGTCGCGGCGTACAGCAAGTCAGCGGGCTCTTGCGGCACCAGCCCGACCGCGCGAATCAGGTCCTTCGGCCGCGCCTTCCCCGGCGCCAGGCCTTCAACGTCGACCGAGCCGGACCGGGGTTTGACCAGGCCGACGAGGGTGTTGAGCAGAGTCGACTTGCCCGCGCCGTTACGTCCCATCAGCGCGACGACTTCGCCGGCCGCGATCTCCAGAGTCAAACCACGCAAGGCGATCGTCGCCCCATAGCCGGCGACCAGGTTGTTGCATCGGGCAAGCACCTTCCCGCCCGACGACGGCACCGGCCGAACGGGCGCCAGCGCCGAGAGGTCATTGCGCAAGGCAACCGCAGCACGCCGGGCGTCGCGGACGGACAACGGCAGCGGCGACCACCCGGCCAACCGGCCGAGCTCGACCACCGGCGGCGCGACCGGGGCCGTGGCCATCAGGGCGGCGGGATCACCGGTCGCGACGCTGGCGCTACCGCCTGGCACCTCGATGACGCGATCGGCGTACTGGATGACGCGTTCGAGCCGGTGCTCGGCCAGTACGACGGTGACGCCGAGGTCGTGCACGAGTCGTTGCAGGGCCGCGAGCACTTCCTCGGCGGCCTGCGGATCGAGCGCGGACGTCGGTTCGTCGAGCACCAGGATGGACGGATGGGCGGTCAGGGCCGCACCGATCGCCGTACGCTGCCGCTGGCCGCCGGACAGCGACGTCAACGGCCGGTCCCGTACGTCGGCCAGACCGAGCAGGTCGAGCGTCTCCTCGACCCGGCGGCGCATCACGTCGGCCGGGACACCGAGCGACTCCATGCTGTACGCCAGCTCGTCCTCGACGGTGTCGGTGACGAACCCGGCGAGCGGATCCTGGCCGACGATGCCGACGACATCCGCCAGATCGCGCGGCCGATGCAACCGGGTGTCGCGGCCGTTGACCGTCACCCGCCCGGACAACGTGCCACCGGTGAAATGCGGCACCAGCCCGTTGATCGCGCGCAGCAGCGTCGACTTGCCCGAGCCGGTCCGCCCGATCACCAAGGCCAGTTCGCCCTCGGGGATCTCGAACGAGACGTCCCGCAGGGCCGGTTCGGGCTGCCCGTCATAGGTCACCGTGACCCGGTCGAACTCGATCATGCCGGCACCGCCTCCCGTCGTACCGCAACGCTCGGCGGCGGGGCCGCGATCGCCGGCAGCAGTCCAAGCAAGATGGCAGTTGCCGGAAGCAACGGTAACGGTGGTACCACCATCGGACCAGGCAATATCAGCCCGGCCACACCGGTGCCGGCGGCAACGATCAACGCACCGCCGACCAGCGCACCGGACAACGTGACGAGCCACTCCGGCAACGCCCACGGATCCGGCCGATACCGCGTTCGCGCCACCCGGTGACGCCCGACGGCCATCGCCACGACCGCAAGCAGTACGCCGACCGCCAACGCCGTCGCCGCGACGGGCACGGACATGGAGTCGGTGAGCAACGCGTAAACGCCAAGGGCCATCCCCAGCAGCCCGAGCAGGACGAACGCGCCCGTGATCCGGCGCTGCCGCTGCGGCACCTGGGCGGTCCGGCCGTACCCGCGAGAGTCCATCGCGGCCGCGAGCTCCACCGAACGGTCGAGCGCGCCCTCCAGCACCGGCATGGCCGTGGTCCGGAACGAGCCGCGGGTCTTACCGCGCAACCTGCGGGCCGCCCGGATCCGCCGGCTGTCCGTCACCAGTTGAGGCGCGAAGGTCAACGCGACCACGCACGCGACGCCCATCTCGTAAAGCGCCCCGGGCAACGACTTGAGCAGCCGCCTGGGACTGGCCAGGGCATTCGCCGCGCCGATACAACACAGCATCACCGCGAGCTGCCCTCCGTCGTACAAGGCCGTGAGCACCGCCTCGGCGGTGACGATGCCGCCGAGCTTCACGCCGCTGGCCCAGTCCGGCAGGGGGACCTGCGGAATGGTGAACAGGATGTGGTTGCCCTGGGATCGGGTCGAGAGCAGCGCCTGCAACACGATCCGGACGGCGATGACGACCAGTCCGAGCTTCATGAATGCCACGTAGCTGTTCGCCCAGGGCGCGTCCGTACGACGGGCCGCGACGACGAATCCGGCGACCACGAGGATTAGCAGCAGCAACAAGGGATTGCGGGTACGGCTGGCGGCGACCGCGAGGCCGATCGCCCACAACCACCACGCGCCCGGGTGCAGGGCCCGGGGGAGCGCGGGATTGTGGACGGCCTTCACCTGATCAGTTTGCCGAGCGACGGCGGCTCAGCACGAGTCCACCGGTGCCGAGCAGCGCGATCACGGCCACCCCGATGACAATCGGCGTCCACGGCGTGCCGTCTTCCTCAGCGGCCGGAGCCGGAGCGGACGATCCGACGGCGGGCTTGATCTCGAGCTGGACCGGCGCGTCCGTCGCGGGAATGGTCGCGTTCTTGACCTCACCACCGCAACCGGTCGCCGGGTAGCCGTCGATCGCGCAGGTCAGGCCCTTCTCGATCCGGATCGGCGCGATCGCGGCGAGCACCTGGGCGCCGGTGGAGGCCGGAGCCGTCACCACGCAGGTCCCGGTCGCGGCCGGCGGAGTCGACTTGTCGTCCGAGTCTTCGGCCGTACCCGGGTCGATGACGACGGCAACCCGCTTCTTGCCGGTCTCGGCCGGGGTCGCTCCGCAGATCGCGTTGAAGTCCCCGGCGGCGCGAGGCATCCGCGGCTTCGCGCCACCCACGGCGTACCGCCAGCCCTCGACCGAACCGTCCTTCGGCACGATCTCGTTCGGCCCCTTGGGAGCGAAAACCCACTGCCCGTCAGCCGCCTGGTAGTAACCCCAGAAGCGGAAGTCCGCCGCCTGGGCGACGGTCGCGGTCGCACCTGCGAAGAGCAGGGCACCGAGCAACACGAGCACGATCCGGCGCACGAAGTTCATCCTTTACTAAACGAGGGAGACAGCCCCCGGATGCTACCGCCAGGTATGCCGCCTCCTTCGCTCGGACCAGGGTTACTCCTGTTGGGCGGCGAGGCTCATGGGGCCGTAGACCTCGCGGCCGTCTTCGAAGAGGCGGACCTGGGCTACGCCGGCTTCGGCCAGTTCGCGCCAGAACTCGCCGAGCCAGCTTTCGGCGTCACCCTGGGCGGAGAACTCGGCCGTGGCGAGGTCGCCCGGGTCGGCGGGTTCACCGGCGGCGGTCTCGAACCGCCAGGACCAGCTCATACCGGCCTCGTCTGGGGCGCGTTCTGGGCGGTCTTGCCCGGGTCGCGCTCGATGATGGAACCGAGCACCTCGTCGATCTGCTTCAACTGGGCCTCCTCGAGTTTCACGCCGGCCGCCTTCACGTTCTCGGTGACCTGCTCGGGACGAGAGGCGCCGATGATCGCGGAGGAGACGTTCGGGTTCTGCAGCACCCAGGTGACGGCGAGCTGGGCCAGGCTCAGGCCGGCCTCATCCGCGATCGGCTTGAGCTCCTGGACGCGCGTCAGTACGTCGTCGGTGAGGAATCGCTTGATGAAGTTCGCACCGCCGCTGGTGTCCGTAGCGCGCGAACCCTCGGGCACCGGCTGACCGGGCAGGTACTTGCCGGTGAGCACACCCTGGGCGATCGGCGAGAAGACGATCTGGCCGATGCCGAGCTCTGCCGAGGCCGGCACCACTTCACCCTCGATCACTCGCCACAACATGCTGTACTGCGGCTGGTTCGAGACGAAGGGGATGCGCAGGTCGCGGGCCAGGCGGTGGCCCTCGCGGAGCTGGTCGGCGGTCCACTCGGAGACACCGATGTACAGCGCCTTGCCGGCGCGGACGACGTCGGCGAAGGCCTCCATCGTCTCTTCCAGCGGCGTTTCGGTGTCGTAGCGGTGCGCCTGGTAGACGTCCACGTAGTCGGTCTTCAGCCGGGTCAGCGAAGCGTTGATCGACTCGTGGATGTGCTTGCGGGACAGGCCCGTGTCGTTGGGCCCGGCCGGGCCGGTCGGCCAGTAGACCTTGGTGAGGATCTCGACGGACTCGCGCCGCACGCCCTCGAGAGCCTCACCCAGCACGGCCTCGGCCTTGGTGTTCGCATAGGTGTCCGCGGTGTCGAACGTGGTGATCCCCGCGTCGAGCGCGGCCTTCACACAGGCTTTCGCCTGCTCGTTCTCCACCTGGGAGCCGTGCGTCAGCCAGTTGCCGTAGGAGATCTCACTGACCTTCAGGCCACTGTTTCCTAGATAGCGAAAGTCCATACCGCCGACCCTACGTGCTAGAGCTTCGCGCCGCGCTGCACCATCGGCTTCGGCAGCCGCCAGCGGCGCATCTGCATGGTCCGTCGGACGGCGTAGAAGCCGAGGCCCTTGGTCGGCTCGTCCGGGAACCGCGCGGCGACGGCCTTGCGCAGACCGCGGGTGAGCAGGAACCAGTCCAGCCCGATGGCCAGGATGATCGCGAGGAAGACCATGTTCACCGCGCCGGGCACCCAGGTGATACCGGACAGCAGGATGCCGGCGAACGAGAAGACCAGCAGCACGGGCAGTGCGTACTCCATCACGGACCAGCGCACGTCGACGTAGTCCCGGGCGAACCGGCGGACCTTGCCCTTGTCGGCTACAGGCAGGTACCGATCGTCACCGGTCTTCATCGCCTCCTGGACCTTGATCCGCTCGGCGCGCTGCTTCTCCCGCCGCATGGCGGTCGCCTCGCGGCGGTTCTTCGGCTTCTTCAGCCCGGTCTTCCGGGCGGCCTCGGCCTCTTTCCGGGTCGGCGTCGGACGGCCCTTGCCGCCTTCTTTCGGGGTGCGGTCGGTACTCGACGCAGGCTGCGGGGCTGTCTCGGACTTGGCTCGACGGAACACGGGGACTGATGACCTCATTCGGCTGTTCGCTATTGATAACCGGCACTCGGGGTGGTCCCCGGACGTTTCACCACTTTATCCGGGCCGGTCCTGATGGTGCCGTGACCCATCGCGACATAGGGTGGTTGACGCACGCCGGGTCCACTCGCCGGCGCAGAAGGGGTACGGATATCGATGAGCATCTTCAAGCGGATGTCGACGATCTTCAAGGCCAAGGCCAATACGGCTTTGGACAAGGCCGAAGATCCTCGCGAAACCCTTGACTACTCGTACCAGAAGCAGCTCGAACTGCTGCAGAAGGTACGGCGGGGCGTGGCCGACGTCGCCACCAGCCGTAAGCGGGTCGAGCTGCAGGCGGCCCAATTGCAGTCGCAGTCGCAGAAACTGCACGATCAGGCACAGAAGGCGCTCGGCATGGGCCGGGAGGATCTCGCTCGCGAGGCCCTCACCCGCAAGTCCGGACTGCAGGGCCAGATCGACGACCTGACCACGCAGCACGCCCAGCTCCAGGGCGAGGAGGAGAAGCTGACGCTGGCCTCCCAGCGGCTGCAGGCCAAGGTCGAGTCCTTCCGTACCAAGAAGGAGACGATCAAGGCCACCTACACCGCGGCCGAGGCGCAGACCCGGATCAACGAGGCCTTCTCCGGTATTTCCGAGGAGATGAGCGACGTCGGTCTGGCGGTTCAGCGGGCCGAGGACAAGACCCAGCAGATGCAGGCCCGTGCGGGCGCGATCGACGAGCTGCTGGCCTCCGGCGCGCTCGACGACGCCTCGGGCAGCAGCAAGGACAACATCACCCTCGAGCTGGAGCGTCTCTCGTCCAACTCGGTGGTCGAGGACGAGCTCGCCCAGCTGAAGGCCCAGCTGGCCCCGGCCGAAGCGCCCAAGCAGATCGCGACCGACCAAACCGGCCAGCCGCAGCAGCAGCAGCAGCCGGCCGCCCAGCCCCAGCAGGCCCGCCCGCAGGACGGAGTGCAGTGATGATCGTTCGCATCATGGGCGAGGGCCAGTGGAACCTTGCCGACGACAAGCTGGACCAGCTGAACGAGGTCGACGGCAAGCTGGAGCAGGCCGTTTCCGGTAATGACGAGGAGAGCTTCAAGACCTCGTTCGCCGCGTTGCTGGACCTGGTCCGTGGCGGCGAGAAGGTGCCGGACGACGTGCTGCACGACTCCGACGTGATCCTGCCGCCTGCCGACAGCACGCTGTCGGAGATGCGGGAGCTGATCAGCGGCGACGGTCTGATCGCCGGCTGACGCCGCCGCTCACACCCGCCCGGTGAACGGCACAGCATCTTCCGGTGAACGCCGGTGGATCTTCAGAAGACAACAGGCTGTAGTTGGCGCTACCCGACACACCGACACTCGTTGTACCCTTGGCCAAACCAGCGCCGAGGGGGGAACTCGGCTTGTCGGAAAACGCTGTACAGAGTGGCTGTGGGCTCTGAGGTATTCACCGGGGGGTGACTGAGGGTGACGGATCGAGCCGTCATGGGGGATGCTGTGCCTGAAATGAAGACCACCGACCTGTCGGGTGCGTCGGCTCTGCCGCCGACGCCGACGACAAGTGCGCCGATTACTCCGATCACGCCGGCCGAGTTCTTCGACCGGCGTGGTCCGGTTTGGGTTGTGCCGGACCAGGTTCCGGCGATCGTGCCGCGTTCGGCCCGGCTGACCGAGCCGCAGTGGGTCTGCGTCTATCGCTGGGCCGCGCTCGGCGGTGACCTGCTGGCCGCCGTGATGGGCGTTTCCATCGCCCTGCTGACCCGGTTCGGTTACCAGGTCGGCACCAGCTATCTGTTGTTCGGCAGCCTGCTGCCACTGGCCTGGGTGGCGGCCGTCGCGCTGTCCAAGGGCTACGAGCCGCGCTTCTTCGGCGCCGGCCCGGACGAGTTCCGGTCGATCCTGCGCTCCGGCGTCGGCCTGACCGCGGTCGTGGCCGTCGTGTCGTATGCGACCAAGAGCGAGATCGCCCGCGGTTTTGTCGTACTGGCGATTCCGGCGACCGTGGTGCTGGCGCTGCTGCTGCGGTATGGCCTCCGCAAGGACCTGAGCCGCCATCGCCAGCGCGGGCGTTGTATGCGCCGGGTGCTGGTTGTCGGCCGCAACGATCAGGCCTCCACGCTCAGCGAGCACTTGGAGAAGCGCCCGTCCGACGGGTTCCGGGTGGTCGCCGCCTGCCTGCCGAGAAACAGCAAGCCCGTCGGCGATTCGGACGAGCTGGACGAGTCGGACATCATGTCCGCCGTCGACCGCCACGACGTGGACGTGGTCGCCATCGCCTCCGATCCCGAGCTCGCCGGCCAGTCGCTGCGCCGGTTGTCCTGGGCCCTGGAACAGCGTGGCGTCGAGTTGATCGTGTCGCCGGGCATCATCGAGGTCGCCGGGCCGCGGATCTCGGTCCGCCCGGTCGCCGGCCTGTCCCTGTTGCACCTGGAGCGCCCGTCGGTCAGCGGCGGCCCGCACCTGCTGAAGAGCGTCTTCGACCGGGTCGTCGCGCTCGCGCTGGTGATCTTCTTCGCCCTGCCGCTGCTCGGTCTGGTCCTCGCGGTCAAGCTGACCAGCCGGGGCCCGGTGCTGTTCCGCCAGCGCCGCGTCGGCCGTGCCGGGGTCGAGTTCAACATGCTCAAGTTCCGCAGCATGTACGTCGATGCCGAGCAGCGCCTCGGTGATCTGCACGCGCTCAGCGACGGTAATACGGTCATGTTCAAGATGCGCGACGATCCCCGGGTGACACCGCTCGGCCGGATCATCCGGCGCTTCTCGATGGACGAGCTGCCGCAGTTGTTCAACGTGTTGCGCGGCGAGATGTCGCTGGTCGGCCCGCGTCCGCCGCTGCCGCAGGAGGTCGCGCTGTATGCGGCCGACGACACCCGGCGCATGCTGGTCAAGCCCGGTCTGACCGGGTTGTGGCAGGTCAGCGGCCGCAGCGACCTGTCGTGGGAGGAGTCGGTCCGGCTCGATCTGCGGTACGTCGACAACTGGTCGATGACGTTGGACCTGCTCATCCTCTGGAAGACGTTCCGCGCGGTCTTCTACGGCTCGGGGGCGTACTGATGCGCCTCGACCGGGACGCCCGCGTCTATGTGGCGGGCCATCGCGGCCTGGTCGGCTCAGCGGTCTGGCGGCGCCTCGAGGCCGAGGGCTTCACCCGGCTGATCGGCGCCACCTCCAAGGAGCTGGACCTCCGCGATCGCGACGCGACGATGGCGTTCTTCGCCGAGCACCGGCCGGAGGTGGTGATCGACGCGGCCGCCAAGGTCGGCGGCATCCTGGCCAACCGGGACCACCCGACCGAGTTCCTCAGCGACAACCTGCGCATCCAGGTCAACGTGATGGACGCGGCGCTCTCAACCGAGACCCCGAAGCTGTTGTTCCTGGGCTCGTCCTGCATCTATCCCAAGTTCGCCGAGCAGCCGATCCGCGAATCGAGTCTGCTCACCGGTGAGCTCGAGCCCACCAACGACGCGTATGCGATCGCCAAGATCGCCGGCATCATGCAGGTCCAAGCGGTCCGAAGGCAGTACGGCCTGCCCTGGATCTCGGCCATGCCGACCAACCTCTACGGGCCGAACGACAACTTCGACCTGACCTCGTCGCACGTGTTGCCGGCCCTGATGCGCCGGTTCCACGACGCCAAGCTCAACAACACCGCCGAAGTCGTGCTGTGGGGGACCGGCACGCCGCGGCGGGAGTTCCTGCACGTGGACGACCTGGCGAGCGCGTGCCTGTTCCTGCTGGAGCATTACGACGACCCGCAGACGATCAACGTCGGCGTCGGGACGGACGTGACCATCCGGGAGCTGGCCGAGACGATCGCGAAGGCGGTCGGCTACACCGGTGCGATCGGCACCGACCCGTCCAAACCGGACGGGACTCCGCGCAAGCTGCTCGACGTGAGCCGCCTGCGCGCGCTGGGCTGGAAGCCCGGTATCGACCTCGAGGATGGCGTGGCGAGTGTCTACGCCTGGTACCTCGAGAACAGCAGGGGGGATGCATGAAGAAGGCCTTGATCACCGGGATCACCGGTCAGGACGGGTCGTACCTGGCCGAGCTGCTGCTCGCCAAGGGATATCAGGTGCACGGCCTGATCCGCCGCGCCAGCACGTTCAACACGCACCGGATCGACCATCTGTACGAGGACCCGCACGCCGAGGACAAGCGGCTGTTCCTGCACTACGGGGACCTGACCGACGGGTCGCGCCTGGTCACGCTGCTGGCCGCGATCCAGCCCGACGAGGTCTACCACCTGGCCGCGCAGAGCCACGTCCGGGTCAGTTTCGACGAACCCGAGTACACCGGTGACACCACCGGCATGGGTACGACGCGACTGCTCGAGGCGATCCGGATGATCGGCCTGAACTGCCGGTTCTACCAGGCGAGCAGCTCCGAGATGTTCGGCGCGACGCCGCCCCCGCAGAACGAGCAGACCCCGTTCTACCCTCGTTCGCCGTACGGCGCCGCGAAGCTCTACGGGTACTGGATGACCCGGAACTACCGCGAGGCGTACGACCTGTTCGCGGTGAACGGCATCCTGTTCAACCACGAGAGCCCGCGCCGGGGCGAGACGTTCGTGACGCGCAAGATCACCCGGGCCGTCGCGCGGATCCACCTCGGCAGGGAGAAGCGCCTCTACCTGGGCAACCTGGACGCCTGCCGCGACTGGGGATACGCCCCGGAGTACGTCGAGGGCATGTGGCGGATGTTGCAGCACGATTCGCCGGACGACTACGTGGTCGCCACCGGTACGTCGTACTCGGTGAAGGACTTCGTTCAGCTGGCCTTCTCGCACGTCGGGCTCGACTGGGAAGAGTTCGTCGACTACGACGCGCGGTACGAGCGGCCGACCGAGGTGGACTCGTTGATCGGTGACGCGTCGAAGGCGCACGCGGAGCTCGGCTGGAAGGCGCAGGTGCACGTGCCGGAGCTCGTGAAGATCATGGTCGACGCCGATCTGGCCGAGATCACCCGCAAGGAGGACTGAGATGACCGGCGGCCGCGTCGACGTACTGGGGATTCACGTCAGCGTCACCACGATGGACGCGACCGTCGACACCTTCGGGCAGTGGATCGCCGCGGGGGAGCGGCACCTGGTCTGCGTGTCCGATATGAACGCGTTGCTGCATGCCCGCGCGGACGAGCAGCTCACCAAGGTCTACAACACGTCCGGCCTCACGCTGGCCGACGGAATGCCGTTGGTCTGGGCCGGCAAGATGGCCGGATTCCCAACGATGGAACGGGTTTGCGGGCCGGACCTGATCGAGCGGGTGATGTCCGAGGCGGTCGAGCGCGGCTGGTCGCAGTACTTCTACGGTGGTGCCGACGGCGTCGCCGAGCTGTTGCGCGACAACTTCACCGCGAAGCACCCGGGCCTCAAGGTGGCAGGCGTCTACTCACCGCCGTACCGGGCGTTGACCGAGGCCGAGGATGACGAGATCGTCGACCGGCTGAACGCGGCCGCACCTGACATCATCTGGGTCGGACTGGGCGCGCCGAAGCAGGAGCGCTGGATGGCGGAGCACCGTGCCAGGTTGAACGCGCCGGTGCTGATCGGTGTGGGCGCTGCGTTCGACTTCCACACCGGACGGCTCGACCGGGCTCCGCGCTGGATGCAGCGTTCGGGCCTGGAGTGGGCGTTCCGGTTGGCGAAGGAGCCGCGCCGGTTGTGGCGGCGGTATGTGCTGGGCATTCCGCGGTTCGGCCTCGGCATCCTGCTGCGCCGTCCGCGCCCGGTGCTGTCCGCCGTACCAGGGGTGAGCTCCCGCTGAAACTGCAGAAGCTGGTAGGTCCGGCGCAGCGAGCCGGCTGGGGGCTGGCCGACCAAGCGTTGTCCAGCTTGAGCAACCTCGTCGTCGGCGTGCTGGTGGCCCGCAGCAGTACGGTCGCGGAGTTCGGCGTTTACGCACTGGCCTTCGGCGGTTACACGATCGCCCTGAACATGTCCCGGGCTGTCGCCACCGAGCCGTTGGCTGTCCGCCACTCAGGCAGCCGTACGCCGGCCTGGCGCGATGCCATCCGGGCCAGTACGGCGACCGCTCTGGCCGTCGGCGTCCTGGCCATGGTCGTGGGTCTGGCCATCGCGCTCTGGCCCGGTATACCGGCGCGTGGCGTGCTGATCGCCTTCGCCGTGATGATGCCCGGGCTGTTGGTCCAGGACGCGTGGCGCTGGGCGTTCTTCGTCGTGGGCGGCGGTCGGCAGGCGTTCTTCAGCGACCTGGTCTGGCTCGTCGGGATGACCGCCATCTTCGGCCTGCTCTACGCCACCGGGATGGCGTCCGCGACGCTGCTGGTCTTCGGTTGGGGCGCAGGCGCGTTGATCGCGGCGTTCTTCGGTCGCTACCAGTCCGGCGTACGGCCGCGGCTCAGAGCCGTGAAGAGCTGGCTGCACGCGCACCGCGATCTGACCCCGAAGTACGTCGCGGAGATGGTGCTGATGAGCGGCACCGTGCAGGTCTACATGATCGGTATCACCGCGGTGACCGGGATCGCGGCCGTCACGGGTATCCGTGGCGCGCAGATCCTGATGGGCCCGGTCAACGTACTGAACCAGGGCATTCGCGCCTTCGCCGTGCCCGAGGCGGCTCGCGCGCTGAAGCATTCGACCAGAAGGTTGCGGCTCGTCGGTCTGGCGGTGACGACCTTCGTCGGGGCCGGCGCACTCGCTTGGGGAGCGGTCTTCCTGTTGTTGCCGGACGCCGTCGGCCGGGAGTTGCTCGGGGTGGCCGTCTGGGCCGAGGCCAAGCCCGTTCTGGTGCCGGTGATCCTGCTGTGGGCGTTCGGCGCGGCCAACGCGGGCGCCTTCGCGATCCTGCGGGCGACTGCCGCGGCGAATCGCGGCTTGTCGATCCGGATCGTCTCGTCGGTGCTGTTCGTGATCGCCGGAATCGGCGGGGCCGCGACCGCGGGCGCCCTGGGTGCTGCTTGGGCACTCGCGATCGCGGCCTCGGTGACGCTACTGCTGTGGTGGTGGCAGGCGGACCGCGCGGTGCGGACCGGTCATTTCACCGTGACTATGTTGGAGTAGTCACTGCGCACCGTGTTCTTGCCGTCCGTGACCTCGATCCGGTACTGCACCTTCGTGCCCGGACTCAGGCTGGTATCGGTCAGCGTGACCTTCGGCTTCCACCAGAACGTCGAGACGACCTGCTTGCTGGTCACCAGCTGGCCCACGGTCCAGCGCAGCAACCGGTAGGTCAGGATCGTGTCGTCGTTGTCGGTGGCCGCCGCGGGAATGCTCACGTCAACCCGCCTGGAGCTCGGGGTGGTGGCGGTCGGCTTGGCCGGTTTGGTCGGAACCGCGCCGTTGCCGAGCCCGGTGAAGCGGGTCAGACCCTGCTGGCCCTTGCCGTTCACCGTGGTGAAGTCACCGCCGACCCAGAGATCGGCACCGCCGGTCGCCATCGCCAACGGCCCGACCTGAGTGTCACCGGTGGCGTTGGTGTTGGGCACCCACGGGCCGATCCTGCCGGTCGTGATGCTCTGCACCAGGAGGAAGCGGTTGCCCCACGGTCCTTCGGGGAAATCGCCGTTCTTGCTGCAGTCGTGCGCGTGCGAGCCCTTGTACAACCAGCCCTTGACGTACGTGATCGCCTCGGTGGCTCCGAGGCAGTAGTTCTTCCACACCAGCTCACCCAGACCACTGACGGTGGCGGCGAAGGTGCCGTCGAAACACCCGGCGCCGTCACCCGCCGCCGCGACGTAGATCCGGTCACCGTACGTCTCGATGTCCTTGACCCGGGAGACGCAGGAGTTGGTCGGCTGGGGCATCGCGGCGGATGCCTTGAACGCCTGCAGGGTGCCCTTCGTGTTCGGGTACGGCGTGAGGCTGGCCAGGCCGTACCTGCTGGTGCCGTTGACGGTGTTGAAGTCGCCACCGATCAGCACCCGGGAACCGTTGTCGGCGACGTCGATCGCGTGCACATCGGCGTCGTCGGTCGTGGGCGTCCAGGAGAGTAGACCGCCGGTGGCGTTGTTCAGGGCGGCCAGGCGCTTGCGGGGCGCCTTAGTCTGGCCTGTCCCAGTTACGTTGTTGAAGGAGCCGCCGATGTACAGCACGTTGCCGTAGCTGGCCATCGTCTTGACCCGCCAGTCCACCTGCGTCGCGAAGCCAGGGATCAGCTTCATGGTGGTGGTGTCGATCGCGGCGATCCGGTTGTGGGCCTGGCCGTTCACGGTGGTGAAATCGCCACCGATGAACACCCGGGACCCGGTGGGCGTGGAGGTGATCGACCAGATCTGACCGCCCTCGTTGAGGATCAGGTTCATCGGGTCGAGGCCGCCACTGGTGGCATTGAAGACGGCCAGATAACTACGAGCCGTTTCGTTGGTACCGGCTGCCGCTCCTGGCGGCCGGACCCTGGTGAACTTCCCACCCACGTAGACCTTGCCCTTGGCGACGTGCACGGCCTGGACCGGTGCGTTCGTCTGCCAGGCCGCGCTGGCGAGCGCGACGAGCGGCGTGCCAGTGGCATGTGCGGTCGGTGCCTGGATGGTGCCGGCGAGCAAAAGCCCGACGGCGAGTAACCACAACTTCCTCACGATGGTTCTGTCCCTCGAGTAAGTCCCCCGTTTGGGTAGGTGGGAGGCGAACCGCCTGGCGGGGCGTGATCGCCCGCCTCCCACCGGTGACCGGTGCAATCTACCCGAGCTTCTTCGTTTCGAGCAGAGCCGAGTCTTCTTGAATGGTCAGTTGGTCTGGTAGTGCGTCAGAACCTGCTGATCGGTCAGAGCGAACGGGTACACCGCGAGCTCGTCGAACGTGCCGGACAGACCCGCGGAGAGCGGACGGTTCGGCCAGTTGGTCAGGCTGTCGTTGCCGGCTCGCCAGTAACCGCGATAGACATCCGCGGTGCCCGGCGTGGCCGCGCTCGCCACCAGCGCTCCGTCGACGTACAGCTTCATGCTGCCCGGCTCGAACGTGCCGACGACATGGCGCCACTGGTTGTTGTTGATCGCGCTGGGCGACGTGATGGTCGTCCTGACACCGTTGACGCGCATACCGAACTTGACCCGGTTGGTGCTGTCCACGTAGAGCTGGCGGTCCGAGGTCGTGCTGCTGCCGGTCAGGCCGCTGCCGAAGCCGAGAATCCGGCCACCGAGGAACGAGCTGGTCTTCACCCAGGCCTCGACCGAGACGGCCGCGTCCGAGTTCGACGGCTTCGAACCGGTGATCCGGCCCGAACTGGTGAACGACGCCGCCTTGTTGCCGTCCGCCGTACGACCGGTCTGGTTGTACGTGATGCCGGTCGACGACGAGTTGCCGGTGTTGGCGAAGCCGGACGAGTCGGCGGTGGTGAGCGAGCCCGAGGCGTCGTTGAGTCGCCAGTACAGGTTGGCCGGGTTGTCCGCGAGGACCTGACCGAAGTAGTTGGCGGTCGTGCCCGACACGATGATGTGTGCGGAGTAGTTCGACAGCACCACGTTGGCGCCGTCGCTCACCTCGACCCGGTAGATCTGGTCGGACCCGACCGGCAGACCCGTGTCGGTGTAGGTCAACTGCTCCTTACGCCACCACTCGGAGAAGCCGCTCCAGGTGTGGATCAGCTCCTTGTTGAACCCGCGGTACAGCTTGTAGGTCAGCGTGGTGTCGTCCATGTCGTACACCGTCTGGAGGTTGATCTTGACCTCACCGGGCTTCGCGCTGAAGACCTTCGGCGCAGCCGGTTTGGCCGGTGCCGCACCCGGGCCGCTGGAGATGAAGCGGGTGATGCCCGCCTGACCGGTGCCGTTGACGGTGCGGAAGTCGCCGCCGACCCAGAGGTTGCTGCCGTCGGTCGCCATCGCCAGCGGGCCGACCTCGGTGGGCGGTCCGGCGTCGGTGTTCGGCGTCCATGGGCCGATCGCGCCGGTGTTGATGTCCTGCGAGAGCAGGAAGCGGTAACCCGCGCCCTGCGGGAAGTTGCCCGCGCCCTGGTAGGCGCAGTCGTGCGCGTGCGAGCCCTTGAAGAGCCAGCCGTTCACGTACTCGATGGCCTCGGTCGCGCCCAGGCACTGGTTCTTCCACAGCAGTGCGCCGGTGTCGACGGCCGCCGCGAAAGTGCCGTCGAAGCAACCGCCACCGTCACCGGAGTTCGCGAAGAACACCTGGTTGCCGTGCGTGCTGATGTCGCGAACGCGCGAGACACACGACCCACTCGGCTGCGGAACGGCCGATCCCGCCGGGAACGGCTGCACGGCGCCGGTGTTCGGGTCGAGGCTGACGGCCGTGTTCGCGGGTGTGCCGTCCACGCTGGTGAAGGGCCCGCCGGCGAACATCTTGGTGCCGTCGTCGGACAGCGCCATCGCGTAGATCTCGTTGTTCGGAACCGGTGCCCAAGGCAACAGTGTCGCGGTGTCGGCGGTCACGGCCGCGAGCCGGAGCCGGTCGATGTTGTTGACCAGGCTGAACGAACCGCCAAGGTACACAGTGTTTCCGCGCACCTCGATCGCCTTGACCCGCCACGACGCGGACGGGCGCCATTGGTTGCTCAAGGCACCTGTTGCCGCATCGAAGGCCGCGAGCTTGCGGCGAGAGGAGCCATTGACGGTGGTGAAGTCGCCACCGACGAAGATTCTGGTGCCGTCCGCCGACGCCGCGATCGAGTGGACCGCGTCGTTCAGGACGGGGTTGAAGCCCATGTCCAGGGCTCCGGTGGCGGCGTCGAAACGCGCCAGATAGGTTCGGGCGACCTCATTGGTCCCCGCCGGCGATCCGGGCGGGCGGACCGAGGTGAATCGGCCGCCTGCGTAGACCTTGCCACCGCTGACCGCGAGGATGCGGACTTCGGCGTTGGTCTGCCAGATCGGTTGAGCAATGGCGCCCAGCGATGCTCCCGTGCTCTGCGCAGGCAGTGCCGGCAGCAATGCCACCAGTAACGCTCCGAGCACGAAAAGGCATACTTTTCTCATGCAGTAACCCCCATAAAAGAGCGCGGCACCCCACCGCGCTTGCCCACCCCGAGATTTCCCCCAGCCGAATCAGAGCACGCAGCGTGATGGTCCGCAAGGTCAAAGGCTCAATTAGTTGCCGATATGCTATGGAACTCGCAGTCTTGGTAACCATTCGTAGTCGTTGGCCATCAAACTGTTGGAGATCGGCCGCGACCCTGGTGTGCTGAGGCAAGCTGGAGCGACTGGTCACGGGGGCCGCCGGCGGCGATCGGTGGAGCGACCATTGGATTTGTGCAGGAAGTTGGGGGTACGAGATGGAACCGGGCACGATGGTTTGGCGCGACGCGGTGCAGTCGTTGTGGCGACGGCGCCTGCTGATCGGCGCCTGCATGTTGCTGGGTGTAGCCGGCGCCTTCGCCTTCGCTCTGCCGCAGACCGCCCGCTGGACCGCGACCAGCGAGATCCTGGTCGGCCCGGCCGTGCCGCCGGCGCTGCTCGACCTGCCCGCGGGATTGGACAAGACCGGTCCGCTCGGCCTCGACCTGCCCGCCGAGACGCAGGCCCGGGTGGTCGCGAGCCCGTCGACGATGCGCCTGGTGGCCGCCAAACTGGGACTGTCCAGCGCCGATGACGAGGTGCAGAAGCTTTCGGCCGTGACCCGGGTGAAGGCCGTCACCGACAACTCCTATGTCATCACCACCGACGGGCCGACCGCCGAGGAAGCCGTCCGCCGGGCCAACATGATCGCCCGGGTCTACCTGGAGCAGCGCCGTGCCGCCGCGCAGAGCGTGCTCGCCACCCTCGCGGTGCAGAACGAGCAGCGCGCCACCACCACGTCCACCCAGGCCAACGGGTTGCAGCGCTCGATCGACAACGCCCTGAGCCGCTCGCAGGACGGCCTCGCCTCCTCGCTGCGGGACAAGCAGGTCGATCTGCGCACCAGCTCGGTGGACTTCAAGGACAAGGCGAAGGCGCTGCGCGAGGCGGCCGACTCCGCGGGCAGCACCAGCAGTGTGGTCACGCCGGCCTCCACCCAGTCGGCCACCGTCTCGCCGAAGATCGCCCGCGACGCCATCGTCGGCGGGGTCCTCGGCCTCGTCCTCGGGATCGGTCTCGCCCTCGCCAGCACCCATCTCAGCCCCTTTGTCGCCACCCGCGACGAGGCCGCCCGGAGTGCGGGAGCGCCGGTGCTCACCGCGTCGACGACCGGGCGCCGCTGGTGGCATCGCACCGCCCGCCGGCTGGACAGCGCCGAGCTGACGGCCCTGGGAACGGAGGTCGTCTCGGCCATCGCCCATCGCGGTTACAGCGCGGACGGCGAGGGCGCCGTGCTGGTGCTGTCGGCATCACCCAGCCCGAACGCCGATGGCGTGGCGCTCGCGATGGCGGCGGCCACGGCGCGCGAAGGCCGTCGTACCGTGCTGGTCTTCGCGGACGTCCGCGGTCCCCGGCCGGAAGTGAAGCTCGGCCGGGGCGCCCCCGAGAACCCGGAAGGCCTGGTCGACCTGGTCGCGGAGCCGGCTCACTCGCGCAACGACAAGGCGCGCAAGCTGCTGGTGCCCGGGCCCACGCCCGACCTGCAGTTGCTGCTGCCCGGCAGGGGAGACGAGCAGGCCCTGACGGTCGCGCCGGCGCTGGTTCCCGGCATCGTGGCCGACCTGCGCGCCTCGGCGGAAACCCTGGTCGTGCACGGGCCGGCGGCTGACCGAAACCACGGGGTGGCGCCGCTTGCCGCCGCGGTCGACGGCTGCGTGCTCGTCGTGCAGTGCGGGCATGACCGGCAGAGCCGGGTGTCCCGGCTGTGCGCGTCTCTGGAGTTCGCCGGCGCACCCGTGCTCGGAGTGGTGCTGATCGGCGCCCATCGCGATGACGAGACGCTCGGTATCCCGCTCGACGCGAACGGGCACTTGATCGAGTCCGCCAGGCCGTGACTGCCACAGCGGCGCCAGCGGACTCCTCACGGAAGAGGCTGGCCGACTTCGCTCCCGGTGGGTTGTGGGTGGTGCTGTGGACGCTGCTGGTCGTCGACGTACAGCCGTGGTCTTCCCGGCCGAGCGCGCCGCAGGGATCGACCGATGCCAGCAACAGCCTGCTGAAGGGGGCGCTGCTCGGCGGGGTGTTCCTGCTGGCGCTGGTCTCGACCAAGCCGGGCTTCCGGACCCGCGTCTCCGGGACGACGTTCATGTACCTGGGCTACGTGCTGTTCGCGACCGCGACCGGCTTCCTGCTGGCCGAGCCGATGACCCCGTTGCTGCGCCTCGTCCGGCTGGCGACCGGCCTGCTTTTGATGATGGTCATCTGGCGTCCGCTGCTGTCAGTGCCCGAGCGGCTGGTCAAGGCGCACCTGTACGCCCACGTCTTCCTGGCGGGCCTGATCGCGGTGGGTGTTCTCGTCTCGCCGAGCCAGGCCTGGCGGCAGATCAGCTCGCTCGGGGCGGGCTATCGGCTGCAGGGCGTGATCCTGCCGATGCTGCCGCCACGGGTCGGTGAGGTCGGCGCGCTGGTCTGTGGCCTGGCCCTGATCGCTGTGCTGAATCGCCGGATGAAACCCATCCCCGGGACGATGCTGGTCTTCGGCGGCCTCACCCTGATCGCCCTGAGCAAGACCCGGACGGCGGCGGCCGCGCTCGGCATCGGTCTGGTGCTCGCGCTGTTCCTTACCCGCAAGACCTGGCTCGGCCGGTTCGCGACCGTTCTGGCTCCCTTTGGTGTGGTGGGCGTCTTCCTCGTCGTGCCGGTCCTGCATAGCTGGTTGTTGCGGGGCCAGGGCACGAAACAGCTGGAGTCACTCAGCGGCAGGACACTCGCCTGGTCGTACATCATCGAGGAGAAGGTTGCCCCGCAGACCGCGTTGATCGGGCACGGCCTGGGCAACAAACGGGTGCTGCTCCGCCGCGGTGAAGGTGATATCGACGTCCAGCCGATCGACAACAGCTGGCTCGGGCTCTACTGGGAGACGGGTCTGCTCGGCGTCGCGCTGATCGCGATCGCGTTCATCCTCGCCTGGGTGGCCGTGGTGCGCGCCCCCACGCCGTACATCCGTGCCTCCACGGCGATGCTGATGGGCTACCTGACCCTTGCCTCGATCAACGAGAGCGGCCTGAGCGACCTGAGCTCGATGACCGTGCACCTGCTGGCCGCGGCGGCCGTCGCCGATGCCGACCGCTGGCGATCCAAATCCGCTGGTCGAGCCGAATCCGCTAGTCGAACCGGCCATCCGGATCGAAGCCTGCGGCTTGCCATTGCGCGGGCGTCAGATCCCGGCCCTGCGTCTCGAACCGGCGCGCCTCCGGACTCTCCAGGTCGTACGAGTTCTTCCTGAACTTCAGCGTGCCCGCCGGGATGTCCGCATCACCGAGCTGTGCGACCCCGGTCTGCGCCGAGCCCTCGGTCATCGTGACCCGGTTGACCTTCACAGTGATGTTGCGCAGTACGTAAGGGCCGCGCGGGCCATTGCCGCGCGGCCGGGACTGCAGCGAGATCCCGTTCAGGTTGCCGGCCACGACGTTGCCCGTGATGGTCACACCCGTTGAGGTGTTGACGTTGATCCCGGCGCCGTCCAGCAGCGTCGGGCCGGAGCCGCGGCCGCCGAAGAAGCCGTTGCCGACGACAAGGTTCCGCTCGATCGTGCCCTCATAGCTGATCTCGTAACGAACGCCGTCGGCCGCGTTGTCGATGATCCGGTTGGTCCGGATGTGCCGGTCGTAGTCGGCGACATCGCTCCAGATGCCGTTGCCGAGATTGGCCTCGACCAGGTTGTTCTCGATCACGCCGGACGATCGAGTCGACTTGATCCCGCCGGACTCCCAGTCGATCACCCAGAAGCCGTCGGTGTTGTTGCGGGACACCTCGTTCCCCGCCATCAGCACGTGCTCCGAGCGGTGCTGGCTGATCCCGAGCTGGCCGTTGTGGACGACCTTGTTGTGCAGCAGCCTGGCCCGATCGCCGCGGGCCACGAGGATGCCGACGGCGTGGTTCCAGCGGACCTCGTTCGCCTCGACCAGCCAGTCGTCGCCAACGGTCAGGGCCGCCTTCTGCGGGCGGCTCGCGAAGTGCTGGATCGTCAGCCCGCGCACGGTCACGCGGGGCACGTTGCCATCCGTGGCGCTGTGGGCGTGCGACATCTCGACCAGCTTCCCGGCCGGATCGTCGGCCAGGTAGGTGAGGTCCCGCTCGTAATCCTGGAAGAACTTGCCTGGCGCAAGCTTCGCCTTGGTGGTGACGCGGGCGAGGTGGTTGCCGTCGACAAAGATCTGCTCGCCCTGGTGGCACGGGTTGGCCCGGTTGTCCTCGCACTTGCCGACTCGCCCGTACGGCGCCGGCAGCAGGTCTCGCGCGACCCAGTGGGCGCCTTCCCGGCTCCAGGTCTTGACGATCCGGGACCCGGAGATGATGGCGCCCGCGCTGCTCGCGAGGGTGTCACCCGGCTGCGGTTTCAACGGCTTGCCGATCCGGAACAGCCCACGGCCGAAGCAGTACGTCGTACCGGCGGGGTGGCTGTCGAGCACGCGCTGCACATCGGCACCGGGCTCGACCTGCACCCCTGTGCAGGGGCCGGCACGGTCGATGCCCGCGGCAATCGGTGTGGTCGGACCGGCCGGGGGAGGTGCGGTCGCTGACGCTGTGTCGTCGTTGGAGGTGCAGCCGGTCAGCACTCCCGTGAGCAGCAGGGCGACCGCGATCAGGCTTTGCGGGGGTATGCGCCGCTCGATCGATCGCGTCATGTCCGCCGCCCATCTACTGTTGCACCCTATGCGAGTGCTCGTGGTGCACAACTGGTACCGATCGGCTCAGCCGAGCGGCGAGAATGTCGTGGTCTCGCAGCACGTCGACGTCTTACGGGCGGGTGGTCATGACGTCGAGCTCTACTCCCGGTCGAGCGACGATATCGCCGAACTGCCGGTGCTGGGCCGGGCCTTGGTGCCGGTCCGGTCATTGTGGTCGAGGTTGGACGAGCGTTCGCTCGCGTCTGAGATCACGGTACGGCGTCCGGACATCATTCACGTCCACAACACCTTTCCACTGATCAGCCCGTCGGTGCTCAAGGCTGCCGCGGCCGCCGACGTGCCCGTGGTGGCGACGCTGCACAACTTCCGCCTGATGTGCGCGAACGGGCTCCTGCAGCGCGACGGCGCCCCCTGCGAGGACTGCGTCGGTACGTCGCCGTGGGCGGGCGTGCGGCACGGGTGCTACCGGGACTCGCGGATCGCCAGCGTGCCGCTCGCGGCCGGGATCCAGTTGCACCGTGGGCTCAAGACCTGGCACAAGTACGTCACCAGGTTCGTCGCGCCGTCGGCCTTCGTGCGGGAGACGTTCATCAAGGACGGGTACGACCCGGCGCGGATCACGGTCAAACCGCACTCCGTCCCGCACCCGGCCGGAGTCCGTTCCGGATCCGGGGAGCACGTGCTGTTCGTCGGCCGCCTCGCACCGGAGAAGGGCCTGCTCGACCTCCTCGAGGCGTGGGACCCCGCGCTCGGCAAGCTGGTCATCGCGGGGGACGGGCCGTTGCGTGACGACGTCCTGCGGGCCGAAGCCGCGTCGTCGGGCTCGATCTCGTACGTCGGTGCCGTGCCGTGGCAGGAGTGCATGGACCTGATGGCCCGCGCCACGCTGCTCGTCGTACCGGCCCGTTGGTACGAAACCTTCGGCATGGTCATCGTCGAGGCCTTCGCCCACGGCGTCCCGGTAGTGGCCGCCCAGATCGGCGCCCTAGCCGAACTCGTCGAAGACGGCCGCAACGGCGCCGCCTTCACCCCCGGCGACATCCCCGCCCTCCGAACCGCCCTCGCCAAGGTCTCCGCCAACACGGACGCCCTCGGCGCCAACGCCCGCGCCTCCTACCTCTCCCGCTTCACCCCCGAAGCCGACCTAGCAGCCACCGAGGCCCTCTACACCTCGCTCCTCCACCAGTGACCCTCGGACCGCCACCTCTTCATCGCCTGCGAGGTACGGACTTTGGGCCGTGGCTAGCTAGCCACACCTGCGGCGGGAAGGCCGAGCCCGGCAAAGCCGAACAGGCCGGTCCCTGGTGGGGGACCGGCCTGTTGGAGGGGTGGTGACTAGCTGAAGGAGCCGGTGGTGTCGTTGCCGGCGGCCTTCCACTGGGCGGTGGTCATCAACTTGTTCATCCAGTTGAAGCGCGTCGCGGACAGGCTGTCCACGTTGTACTGGTTGCCGGTGAAGACGACCGCGCCGGCCGGGATCGTCGCGCTGCCCAGGTAGACCGCGCCGTTGGTGGCGGTGCCCGAGTCGATGCCGATCTTGTTGTTCACGACCTTGACGTTGCGGAGCAGGAAGGTGCCCTGGCCGCCGGTGGCCGTACCGCGGTCGCGGGACTGGACCGCGACGCCGTTGCGGTTACCGGTCAGGGTGTTGCCCTCGATGCGCACGTTCGACGAGGTGTTGACGTTGATGCCGCCGCCGTCGAAGAGGCTCCGGCCACCGCCGGCGCCGGTACGTCGTACGCCGAAGCCGTTGTTGGTGACGGTGTTGCCGATGATCGTGCCGTTGTAGCTGATCTCGTAGCGGATACCGCAGGCCGCGTTCTGGTCGATGCGGTTGCCCTTGATGACCTTGTTGTTCTCCTCGATGTCTGACCAGACGCCGATGCCGAGGTTGTCGTGCACGTGGTTCGCCTCGATCAGACCGGACGACCAGGTGGACTTGATGCCACCGGACTCCCAGTCGGCGATCCAGAAGCCGTCGGTGTTGTTGTTGTCGATCTCGTTGCGCAGGATCTGCGCGCCCTGCGAACGCCACTGGCTGATGCCGAGCTGGCCGTTGCGGGTCACCCGGTTCGCCCGGACGATGGCCCGGTCGGCGCGAGCGAGCTTGAGGCCGACGGCGTGGTTGTCGCGGAACTCGTTCGCGATGGCCTGCCAGCCGGCGCCGATCTCGACCGCGGCGGTCTGGGCCGGGCTGGCGAAGTGCTCGATGGTCAGACCGCGCACGATGACGCCGGTACCACCGGTGCCGATGGCCTGGTTGGTCTTGGACATCTCGATGGCGTGCCCGACCGGAGTGCGGCCGATGTAGATGGCGTTGGCCGCGTAGTCGGCGTAGAAGCTGGTCGGCGTGACCTGGCTCAGCGACCCGACCCGGGTCAGGTGCTTGCCGTCGAAGAAGAGCTGCTCGCGGAGGTCGCAGATATTGGCGACGTTGTCCTCACACTGGCCGACCTTGCTGTACGCCGCCGGCAACGCGCCGCGCACGACCCACTTGTCGCCGCTGGTCTTCCAGTAGCTGTCGCCCAGCCGAACGGAGCCACTCAGTACGGCCCGGGCGGAGCTGGCCAGGACCTGGTTGGCCTTCGGCCGGAGGGTCTTGGTGATGCGGTGCACGCCCGCGGCGAAGCAGAACGTCGTGCCCTCGGGCTTCGAGTTCAGCACGGTCTGCGGGTCCTGGCCGGGGTTGATGGTGGTCCCGGAACACGCGCCGGCGATGGACGGGCCGGTCGTTAGGGTGGTCGGCACCGTGGTGGTGGGCGGCGGCACCGGGGGGTTCGTCGTGCTCGAGGTGGCGGTCGGGGTCGGCTGCGTCGGCGCCGTGCTCGTGGTCGTCGTCGTACTGGTGGTCGGCTTGACCGTCGTGGTCGGCGTGACCGTCGGCGTCACGGTCGGGCGCGGCCATTTGGTGGGCCAGTGGGTTGGCTTCTTGCCCTGCCAGTAGCCGGCACCGCGCTCAGGGGTCGACTTCGACGACGCCGCGGCGCTGTCGGACGGACCTCCTTTGGTGACCCAGACCGTAACGGTGGAGACGAGCACCGCGATGAGTGCGGCGTACAGCAACTTCTTCAAGTGAAACAACCTCCGAGGCTGATGTTGGCGCACTATGTCCCCAGTAGCGGCCTGGTCAATTCCCTCCGCCCGTTTGAATGGGCGCCCTCGTGCGGATCGTCATGTTGCAAGATCGTTACTTGGCGGTCAAGTCGTCCGAACGGGCGCTGAACGCCGTTGAAAGGCCCGTTTGCACACTCCGCTGCCGTGAATTGACGATGCGTTCGCCCTGTCACCTGGGCTTATGCCGGTTATGACTGCGTACGGTTACGGACGACGCCGTCTCGGTAATCACCGGAATCTAGCCTGGATTTAACGTTGATCACCTATTGCGCCCGAATAGCGGCCGTGAGTCAAACAACTGAATGAATTAGACGATTTATTGTTTCGTCAGGGAATTCCCGGTAAATTCGGGTGTTGTTCGCCGGATCTCGACCGAGCGTCATCGCTAGGTGTCGCCGGTTACCGGGTGTAAGGTCTGTGCAGTGTGTTTCCGGGTTGAGCGCAGAGCGGCGCGAGACTCGCGGGACCAGGTTGGGGCGCCGGGGGGCGCGAGGCGTGAGCCCACAGGGCTCGGTGGGGGGACCGTGGTGGCTGTTTCAATGGGCGGATATCTGTCCGGAGTGTTCGACCTGTTCCATGTCGGGCATCTGGAGCTGCTCCAGCAGGCGAGGGCCGGCTGTGACCGGCTGGTCGTCGGCGTGCTGACCGACGAGTGGGCCGAAGAGCACCTGGGCGTGCGGCCGTTCGTGCCGCTGATCGAGCGCCAGCAGATCATCAGCCGGTTGCGCTGTGTCGACGAGGTCGTGGTGACGAACGGCGCCAGCGCCGACGTGCTCAGCGCCCTCGGCGTCGACCTGGTCTTCACCGGCCCCGGCCTGGAGAGTGCGGTCGTTCCGGCGGCCTCGGCCCTGGCCGTCGCGGCTCCGGCCGTCCGGCACCTCGACGTCGCCCGGAGCACCGACAGCGACATCCTCCGTGCCGCCCTCGACCAGCGGGTCACCCGCAGTTCGGTCGCATGAGCCAGAGCCCGCCCGCGAGCCACAGCCCGAGCGCGGACCAGAGCCCGCGCCCGAGCCAGGCGAGCTCGATCAGCGAATTGGTCGCGGCCCTGTCGTCCGCCCAAAAGCCCGCCGCCGGCACCCCGGCGTACTCACGCTTCATCAACCGGCGCCTCGGCCGCTACCTCGCCGCCGCGGCGTACAAACTAGGTGCCACGCCGAACCAGGTGAGCGCGGCGAGCGCCCTCTGTTCCTTCGCGGGTATCGCCGTCATCGCCCTGGCCTGGCCGACGTTCAACGTCGCCGTCCTGGTGACCCTGCTGCTGGTCCTCGGTTATGCGCTCGACTCGGCCGACGGCCAGGTGGCGCGATTGCGCGGCGGCGGCAGCCCGGTCGGCGAGTGGCTCGACCACATGATCGACTGCACCAAGATCGCGACGCTGCATCTGGCGGTGCTGGTCGGGCTCTTCCGCTTCGGCTGGTTCAAGTCCGACCTCGTGCTGCTGATCCCGATGATGTACGTGGTGGTCGGTTCGGTGACGTTCTTCGGCCTGATCCTGATGGAGCAGCTGCGCCGCAACAACGCCGCCGCCAAGCCGAATCCGCGCGGCGAATCGGTGCTCAAGTCCTTGCTGATCGCGCCGAGCGACTACGGCGTGCTCTGCCTGGTCTTCATCACCCTGGCCTGGCCGACGGTCTTCGTCACGCTGTACGGCCTACTGATGGCAGTCAATCTGCTACTTCTCGTGGCGGCGGTGACCAAGTGGTGGCGCGAACTGACTAGTCTGGGCGCCACGTCCGAATTGCCGCCCCAGACTCCGCCCGAAGTCTCCGCCCGAGGTTGAGGTCCGCATGACCGTGATCGGCTACGCGCCCGGTGTGTACGACATGTTCCACATCGGCCACCTGAACATCCTGCGCCGGGCCCGGGAGAACTGCGACTTCCTGATCGCGGGTGTGGTCGAGGACGACGTGGTCGCCGCGATCAAGGGCCGATGCCCGGTGGTCCCGCATCACGAGCGCATGGAGGTCGTTGGGGCGATCGACCTGGTCGACAAGGTCGTCAGCGACTGGTCCAGCGACAAGTTCGAGATGTGGAAAGAGCTGAAGTACGACGTCCTGTTCAAGGGAGACGATTGGAAGGGCACCGAGAAGGCCATCCGCCTGGAGAAACTCCTCGGCGAGGTCGGTGCCCGGGTGCACTACTTCCCCTACACCGCCTCGACCTCGAGCACGGGCCTGCGCCGCCTGTTAGACGGCGCGCACTAAACCACCGACTGGTACCAGTCGTCCACGACCCCCGGCAGTCTTTCGGGGGACCAGCGCAGGGTCGGCTCGGGCCTGTCCTTGACGTCGAGTGCTCTCGCCAGCTCGCCGATCACGTCTCCAGTGGGTACGACGACGCGCCCGGCCGCTCCGGCCAGGAGTGGCGGCCCGCCCAGGTCGAGGCAGACCACCGGGCAGCCGAGTGTCGCGGCCTCGGCCACCGCCCAGGGCGCCGAGTCGTGCAGGGACGGGAAGAGCATCGCGTCGGCATCCCGCAGAGCCGCGAGCACCTCATCCCGCGGCCGCATCCCTAGGAAGCGCACGCGGTCGCCCAGGTTTAGGCGGGCCACCTCGGCCTCCAACGCGCCGCGCTCGGGCCCAGAGCCGTAGAAGTCCAAGGTCCAACCGGCGGCGTCGGGGTGCGCGATGGTGGCGACCGCGAGCCGTACGCCCTTCCAGCCGACGAGTCGCCCCACGAACACTGCGCGCTTGTTGTCGTCGCGATTGGGGGATGCGGGAGGCACGTCTGAGAGGTCGATCGAGGAGTTCGGTTCAACCACCACCCGGCGGGCCCGGCGGAATCGTCGCGCCACGTCGTCGTTCAAGGCAACAGTCAAGCCGGCCTGACGTGCCACCGGGTCGCCCCAGACTCGTCGGGCGAGCTCGGTGAAGGGGGTGCGGATCAACTCGCCGACGATGCCGCGCGTGCCGAGCCAGCGCTGGGCGAGCCGCCACGGCGGCCGGGTGGCGCCGCCGACGGGTCCCCAGACGAGTGGTACGTCGCGGAGGCGGCGTAGACCGCACGGCAGCCAGTCAGCGGCGAACGTGACGTGGTGGGCGACGTCGAACCCGACCTCCCGGTGCAACTTCAAGGCGATCTTGCCGAGGTCGCGCTGCCAGAGGGCGTAGTACCAGTACACGTCGCGCGGGCGCTTCTTTGCCTTCAGCAACGGATCGGCCAGATCGTGGTACGTCACGTGCAACCGCTCGCGCAACACCGGATCAGCCGCACGACGCCGCTCGATCGACTCCTCGAACCGCCGCCGGGTAACCACCCAAACCTCATGCTTCTCAACCGCCGCCCGCACAAACGCCCACCCCGCGCCGGGCTCGGACCCCTCATCCGGCCCACACGCATAGGCGCTGATCAACACCTTCATTCCCCGCACCCCCTCAACTCAGGCGCAAAGCCTATCGGTACTTTCTTTCGTTCATTCGTCGGAATCCGCCCCCTCCCGTCGTCTGCCTGCACAGGCCCGCGCCGCTGGGAGGGCGGATTCCGACGAATGAACGAAAGAAGGCAGGCCGCGCGCCTACTCAAGACGGAGGCCGCGCGCCTACGAAGACCGAAGGCGGCACGCCTCCTCAAGACCGAAGGCGCGCGCCTACTCAGGCCAGGGGCGTACGCCTACTCAAGACATCGTCGCAGTCTTGTGCACCACCCGACGCCCTTCGTCGGGTTGCACCCGTCGCGGCACCACTCGGACGTCAGTCGTCGTGCACCGCCTGCCGCCGTGCGCGGGCACCACTCGCACCCGACGCCGTGGGGGAGTGCTTCGGCGGTTAGCGGTAGGTCGTGGAGGCGAGGTTGTAGGCGAGGTCTGCTGCCACCTCGAGGGCTTCGTCTTCCTCGAGGCGGTGTTCGGTGACGAGCTTGGCGAGGTAGCCCGCGTCGATTCGGCGGGCGAGGTCGTGCCGGGCCGGGATGGACAGGAACGCCCGCGTGTCGTCGACAAAACCCGACATATTCGCAAAACCAGCCGTCTCGGTCACCAGCTCGCGGAACCGGCGCATCCCGTCCGGGCTGTCCAGGAACCACCACGGCGCTCCGAGCCGCACAGTCGGGTAGACCCCGGCAAGCGGCGCCAACTCGCGGGAGTAGACGGTCTCGTCCACCGTGAACAGCACCAGCCCGAATCCCTCCGCATGCCCGAACCGCTCCAACAACGGCCGCAACGACCGAGTGAACTCAGTACGGACAGGAATGTCATACCCCCGGTCACGCCCGAACCGCCCCAGCACATCGGTGTTGTGGTTCCGAAGCACGCCCGGATGCAACTGCATCACCAAACCGTCTTCCGCCGACATAGCCGCCATCTGGAACAACATGTGCCCAGCAAACGTCTCCGCGGCCGCACCAGCCTCACCACGTAGCGCGTCCGCATAGATGGCCCGAGCCTTCTCATCACTCAATGGCTCGGTCGATGCACTGAGATGACCGTGATCCGTAGCAAGCGCGCCCGCCTCGATAAACGCACGTCGACGTACCCGGAGACCCTCCAGATACCCGTCGTACGTCGACGTGTCCGTCCCCGCCATCTCGCCCAACAGCCGCACGGCTTCAACCCAGCCGGGCGTATCGACGTACACCAAAGCGTCCGGTCGGAACGTCGGAATCACTCGTCCCGGCATCGAGGAAGCGAGGGCCTTGTGGTGGCCCAGGTCGTCGGTTGCAGCGTCCGTCGTCGAGATGACCTCGATCCGGAACGAGTCGAGCAGAGCACGCGGGCGGAACGACGGCTCGGCCAGGCGCGCGCTGATCTCGTCGTACAGCTCGTCAGCCGTCTCTGCGGAAGGCGCGAGCTTCACACCGAGTACCTCGGCCAGCTCGTGCTCGATCCAGTACCGGCTAGGTGTGCCGCGGAAGAGGTGCCAATGCGAGCAGAACGCCCGCCAGATCTCCCGGGGATCCCCGCCCGCACTAAGGCTCTCAAGCGGCACACCCTGCGACACGAGCATGCGCGTGACGTAGTGATCCGGAACGACCAACAGGTCCGCAGGATCGCCGAAGGGCTCGTTGGTAGCGAAGAGCGCGGCGTCGACGTGGCCGTGGAAGCACAGCAGCGGCAACTCCCGGACCGACTCATAGATCCGCCGGGCGATGTCGCGGGCCTCGCCGGCGGGCAGGGCGCGATCGGGATGAGGCTGCAGCAGCTTCGGCACAAGATCTCCAGGACGCATCGAATGAAACGGACACTGCAAAGGATTGCAGTCCGACAACACAGGCACAAGGCCCGGCTGTTGACACCTCGATGAAACAGGCTGCAAACTCCGCATGTGCCTTCGACCATTCGCGACGTCGCCCGCTTGGCCGGTGTCTCGGCGTCGACCGTCTCGCGTGCGCTCTCGATGCCCGAGATGGTGAACGTCGAGACCCGGGCGCGCGTGCAGTCCGCCGCCGACCGCCTCGGCTACGCCCCGAACCGGGCCGCCCGCGGTCTCATCACGGGCCGCACCGGCAACATCGGCCTGGTCGTGCCGGACCTCGCGAACCCCTTCTTCCCGAGCATCGTCAAGGGCATCCAGGCACGGGCCAGGGCGGCCGACCTCGCGGTCTTCCTGGCTGATGCCGACGAGGACCCGGCTGTCGAGGTGGGCTTAGTCCGGGCGTTGGCCAAGCAGGTCGACGGAATGATCCTCTGCTCGCCACGGGCTAGTCTCGACGAGCTGGTCGGGTTCGCCGCCGAGACCCGGGTCGTGCTGGTCAACCGGGTCGCAGCGGACATCGGCTCGGTCACGTTCGACAACACCGACGGTATGCGCCAGGCGGTCGGTCATCTGGCCGCGCTCGGGCATCGCCGGATCGCCTGGGTCGGTGGCCCGGCCACGTCCTGGTCCGAAGGTGAGCGGGCCCGGGGTCTGACCGAGGCCGCTGCCACAGCCGGGCTCGAGGTGGTCAAGATCGGGCATTTCCCGCCGCACTACGACGGGGGATTCGCCGCCGCCGACCAGGTCGTCGCTTCCGGAGCCACCGCCGTGGTGGCTTACAACGACCTGGTCGCGATCGGCTTGATGGCCCGTCTGGATGCTCGCGGAATATCCGTGCCGAAGGACTTCAGCGTGGTCGGCATCGACGACATCGCGATGTCCCGGATGGCCCGGCCCGCTCTGACCACCGTGAGCCTCCCGAAGCAGCAGGCGGGCCGGGTCGCGGTGGAGCTTCTGCTGGCGCTACTGGACGACCCCGACGGCGTGGCCGGTCCTGGCCGGCAGCTACCCGGTGAGCTGATCGTGCGCGGCTCCACTGGCGTTACCCCATGACTGGAGGAGTCTTAGTGACCACCCCCGACGTCTTCGTACTGGGCGAGGTCCTGGTCGAACTGACCGCGACCGAACCACTCGACACCGGTACGACGATGCGCCTCGCCTTCTCGGGGGACGCCCTGAACGCCGCAGCCGCCTCTGCCGCCGCAGGGGCGCACACCGCCTTGCTGGCGAGAGTCCCGGACGACGACCTCGGCGACCGGCTCATTGCCCGCGTCAACGATCTCGGGATCGACAGCAGCCGGGTGGTGCGCGTGCCCGGGCAACACGGTCTCTACCTGCAGCAGGCCGATCCGACCGGTGGACGCGAGTTCCTCTACGTACGCAAGGGCAGTGCCGGCTCAGGCCTTAGCCCCGAGGACGTGCCCGACAAGCTCGGCGCAGTCCTGGCAAGCGGCATCGCGTGCGCCATCTCGGCATCAGCCGCTGCGGCCGTCCGAAAGGCCGCAGCCCTCTCTACGTGCTTCGTGTACGACCCGAACTGGCGGCCACGCCTAGTCGACGCCGCAGGCGCCGCCGAACACCTCCGCCTCCTAGCGCCGTACGCGCGACTGATGACCCCAGCCTGGCCGCAAGAGGCACAACTGGTCGGGGAAACCCCCGATGCAGCCTGTACGACGTTGAGGCAGCTCGGGGCGCAAGCGGTCGCAATGACGCGTGGTGCCGATGGAGTGTTGCTGGACGACGGCACCGAAGTTCCAGCGGTGCCAGCGCCTCGAGTCGTCGACCAGACCGGTGCGGGCGATTCGTTCGCCGGGACCGTCACAGCACGTCTTGCCCTTGGGGACGACCTACACCAGGCGATCCAGCTAGGAGTGGCTGCGGCCTCTCTGTCCGTTGGAGGTCTTGGTGGCACGGGATACGTCGCCACTCTGGAAGAAGTCCGCGCCCACGCATTGGCGGTTCACTCATGACCGAGCGACTCTCACGCGACAGCAAGGTCGCTACCGCGGTAAACCCTGACGAGTTGTCGATCGGCCTGGTCCATCTGGGGATCGGCGCCTTCCACAGGGCTCACCAGGCGGTCTATACGGAACTAGCGGCGGCTGCGACTGGCGAGACGACCTGGGGGATCTCAGGAGTCAGCCAGCGTTCTACGACCGTGCGGGACCAGCTAGCGCCGCAGGACGGGCTCTACTCGGTCCTAGAGCGCGGACTCGGCGACCCGACGATCCAGGCGATCGGTAGCGTCCGCGAGCTGCTGGTAGCGCCAGAAGGCGTCGTAGAGCGCATTGCCGATCCAGCCGTGTCGGTAGTGACGTTGACCGTCACTGAGAAGGGCTACCGCGCTGCGCCCGGCGGAGGACTCGACTTCGCCGATGAGGGCATCCAGGCGGATCTGGCCTCAGCAACACCTCGCACGGTTGTCGGGCAGCTAGTGGCCGGCCTAGAGGCCAGAGCCCGTTCTGGCGCTGGTCCGCTGACGCTGCTCTCCTGCGACAACCTCGTCGGCAATGGGGCTGTACTGAAGCGGCTGGTGCACGAGTTCGCCGAAGCCAAGGGCTGTGCCACCGAGCAATTGGCGGCCGCGAGGTTCCCGTCGAGCATGGTGGATCGCATCGTGCCCGCGACGACCGACGCCGATCGCGTGGACGCGGAACGCCTGCTCGGCTGGCGTGACGAGGGCGTGGTGGTGGCCGAACCGTTCCGCCAATGGGTGATCGAGAACGACTTCGCCGCGGCCCGGCCCGCGTGGGAGCAGGCCGGCGCGATCCTGACCGATGACGTCGCGCCCTGGGAGCAGGCTAAACTCCGGATGCTGAACGCGACCCACTCGCTGCTGGCGTACCTCGGTGCGCTGCGCGGCTACGCGACGATCGCCGAGGCGGTCCGGGACGAAGAGCTCGCACGGCTGGCGCAGGACCTGATGACCGAGGACGTCGTACCGACGCTCGACCCGCCGGCCGGGCTGGACCTCACGTCGTACGGGGAGAGTGTGCTGCAGCGGTTCGCCAATCCGGCGTTGAAGCACCGGACCACCCAGGTCGCGATGGACGGGTCGGTGAAGTTGCCGGTTCGCCTGCTCGGCACGATTCGCGATCGCCTCGCGGCCGGCGCCGAACCGCGCCATGCCGCGTTGGCCGTGGCGGCGTGGATGCGCTACGTCAGTACGGCCTCTGAGATCGATGATCCACTGGCCGAGAAGCTGCGGACGGTCGTCGGCGAGGCGAAGGCCGGACCCGCGGGGTTGGTCGAGGCGTTGCTCGGTGTGGAGCAGGTTTTCGCGGCCGACCTTCGCGAGAATGCGACGTTCCGTGCGCTGCTGGTGACGGAGCTCGCCGCGTTGTCCGCATAAAGCTTGCAGGTTGTTGCAGCTCAGAACCCTGTGCCCTTGGCAAGACCTCCATCTAGCGTCGGCCGGAGACCAAACGATGGGGGTTTTGCGATGTCCAGCAAACGTTGGAGGGGTTTCGCCGCCTTAATCCTGGCGGCACCGGCGGCGGTGATCGTAGGAGCGCAACCAGCTTCCGCCGATACCTGCGCCGGGGTGAACGTTGCCCTCGGCACCAATATCCAGTCCGTGGTGAACGCGAACCCGGCCGGTACGACGTACTGCCTCTCGGCCGGCGTCTACCGGCTGACGGCACCACTACAACTCAAGACCGGCGACACCCTGTGGGGCGCGGGCCCGTCGCCCACGAGCGGCACGATGCTCTCGGGAGCCGTCGTCGCCACAGGTTGGACCGCCTCCGGCACCAACTGGTACGTCAACGGCGTACTTCCCGCGGCCTACACCGACTCGAACGGCCAGTGCGAGAACAACGTGGCCAACCTCTGCCGGAAGTCCGAGGACGTCTTCCGCGGCAGTACGCAGCTCGTACGCGTTGCCAGCCTGGCAGACCTCGGCCCGGGCAAGTTCTACCCGGACTACGCCGCCAACCGCGTGTACGTGCGGGACAACCCGACCACGGCGACGATGCTGGTCGGCCGCACCCGTACTGCGCTGCCGTCAGGTGGCGCGACAGACGTGACGATCCGCGGCATCGGTGTGCGGCACTTCGCGTCGCTGAGCCAGGCCGGCGCGATCGAGCTCGGCACCCGCTGGAAGGTCTTCAGCACGGACGTCAGCTACAACCACGCGCTCGGCTTCAAGATCATCGGCAACGACGCCTCGTTCACGGCTGGGCGTGCGTCGTACAACGGTCAGCTCGGCGGCGGCATCTACCAGGGCGACCGCTTCACCGTTGCCAACGTGGAGGTCGACCACAACAACCACCAAGGCCTGTACTGGGTAGCAGACTGGGAGTCCGGCGGCATCAAACTCACCACTGGCGCGACCGGTGTGATCGACGCCGCCCTCGTCCACGACAACCTGGGCATCGGGCTCTGGGCCGACGGCCAGGCAGGCGATCCGGCGATCACGAACTCGCTGGAGTTCCGGAACTCGACCATCACCAACAACTCCGCCGACGGCATCCGTTTCGAGATCAGCAGCAACGGCAAGATCTCGGGCAACACCGTCACAGGCAACGGTTGTGACCTACTCGGCCGCCGTGGCGTCACCGAAGGCGGTCTGTACGACGGTGCCGGGATCGACGTGAACTCGTCGGTCAACGTCGAGATCTCCGGCAACACTGTCTCGGGCAACCACAACGCCATCGGCGGACAAGAGCGGCAGGGGCGCGAGCTACACCTCCAGCACCTCCGTGTGATCGACAACAACGTCACCAGCACTCGTTGTGCGAACGGCTTCGGCCTTGGTCTCACAGGCGTTGTGAGCAACCAGAAGGCGGACCGGCCGGAGTACTGGGGTCACGCATTCGACAGCACTGGTGACAATCTGTTCATCGGTAACGACTACCGCATCCCTGCGGCCGATGGTGGTCTCGCCGCGAAACGTTATGCGTGGAAGGGGAGTTACATGCACACGTGGTCCACCTGGATCGGCACGGACGCGCAGGACGCGGGCGGAACCGCGGTGGCGATCCCGTAAGTTTCCGCGTAATCCTGCTGTTTTGTGCAACTTTCTATCGCCGTAGGACTCTAGGCAACACAGCTATTACTGGCTTACTCTCAGGGCGAGGACGGTCGGCTATATCCAGCCAACTGGGGGAGTACTGGGGGTTCCGCGATGGGAATCGCAGAGCGACGGCATGATTTCGTGGGCAAGAGTGGGCGCTGGCGGGTGCCCGGGCTCGAACCGGCGGGTGGACGCTGCTGAGGGGCCGCCGTGATCTCAACGGCGAAGGTCCTGATCAGTGCCAACGCTTGTCACCCTGAGGGTGACCGCGATGCCGAAGCGGCTTGGGCATGGTGCCGAGCCGCTGCGGCGACTCATGACGTCCATCTGGTCACCACTGTTGGGTCGGCCCGGCGCATTACGGCCGAGCTGTCCCAGCGACCATTACCCTCCCTTACCGTCATCGGGGTCGACCTGCCCGCTCTCCGGCGCCTCACCTGGGGGCGGCAGGCGGCCCGCACCATTCGGCGGCTGCACGCCGAGCAGCACTTCGACGTGATCCACTTGCTCGCCACCGACACCGATCGGCATCCCGTCGGCCTCGTACGGCGTAGCGGGGCGCGCGTGATCTGGGGCCCGGCGGGGGCGTCCGAACCGGTGCCGGTGGCCTTGACCCGTTGGCTGGATGGGCCCGCGCTGGAGGTCGAGCTGCTGCGGCGGCTCTGCACCGGCCCGGCTCGGCGGGTCGCGAACTACCGGCTGAGCCGCGATGTCGACCTGGTCGTGGCGCGCGATCACGAAGCGGCGCACGCCTATCGCGGCACCGGCGAGGTCGCGATCCACCCCGCGGTCGTCGTGCCGCGCCTGAACAGCGGAGGCCAGCAGGGACGCGACTACTCGAGCGTCCGTACGGCATTGTTCGTGGGCCGGCTGATCCCGTCCCGAGGACTGATCCCGGCCATCACCACGCTGGCCCGACCGGATGCCGCGGACTGGGAGTTGCGCGTCATCGGCGATGGGCCGGAGTGGCGTCGGGCCGATCGCCTCGCGGATCGCCTTGGCGTACGGGACAGGGTCGAGTTCCTCGGTGAACTGCCGCGGGCCGACGTACTGAAGGCGATGGGCCGTGCGGACGCGCTCCTCTCACCAACGCTTGGCGATTCGGCCGGCTGGGCCGTTGCCGAGGCGCTGGCGAGTGGTTGCCCGGTCGTGTGCCTGGACCGCGGAGCGCCTTCGGTCCTGGTCGGACCTGGCGAAGGCGTGGTCGTCGACTGGCGTGGCGATCTGCCCCGCGCGCTCGCGGCTGGACTCGCGAGCCTGCATGGCCGGATCGAGCCGGTCGACCGCTGGGCGCCGGACCACCTCGGCGACGTACTCGCCGGGTGGTATTGCGGCACGGCGGCGGTCAGTCGCGAAGAGACTTCCCAGGGAGGCTGAGCATCCGGTCCAGCGCGATCTTGGCGAACTTCTCCGTCTCGGCGTCGACCTTGATCGTGTTGATGGCCACGCCGGCTACAAGGTTCTCCAGGGCCCAGACCAGGTGCGGCAGGTCGATCCGGTTCATCGTCGAGCAGTAGCAGACGGCCTTGTCCAGGAACACGATGTTCTTGTCGGGATGCGCCTTGGCCAGCCGCTGCACCAGGTTCAGCTCGGTGCCGATGGCCCAGGAACTGCCCGGCTCGGCGGCGTCCAGGGTGTTGATGATGTATTCGGTCGAGCCGACGAGATCCGCCTTGGTCACCACGTCGTGACGGCACTCGGGGTGGACCAGCACGTTCACCCCGGGAACGCGGGCGCGCACGTCGTCGACCGACGCGGCGGTGAACCGGCCGTGCACCGAGCAGTGCCCGCGCCACAGGATCATCTTGGCCGCCGCGAGCTGCTCGCTGGTCAGACCGCCATGCGGCTTGTGCGGGTCGTACACCACGCAGTCGTCGAGGCTGAGCCCGAGCTCCAGCACGGCGGTGTTGCGGCCGAGGTGCTGGTCCGGCAGGAAGAGCACCTTCTCGCCACGCTCGAAGGCCCACTCGAGCGCCACCTGCGCGTTGCTCGACGTACAGACGACACCGCCGTTGCGGCCGCAGAACGCCTTGATGTCGGCGCTCGAGTTCATGTAGGTGACCGGCACGGTGACGTCGGCGATCCCGGCGTCGGCGAGCGCGTCCCAAGCGGCCTCGACCTGCTGGATCCGGGCCATGTCGGCCATCGAGCAACCGGCCGCGAGGTCCGGCAGGATCACCGTCTGGTCGTCGTTGGTCAGGATGTCGGCGGACTCGGCCATGAAGTGCACACCGCAGAACACGATGTACGGCGAGTCGGGGCGGGCCGCGGCGTCACGCGCGAGTTTGAACGAGTCACCCGTGACGTCCGCGAACTGGATCACCTCGTCGCGCTGGTAGTGGTGGCCCAGCACGAAGACCTGGTCGCCGAGCGCGGCCTTGGCCTTCGTGGCCCGCTCGACCAGGTCCGGGTCGGAGGCAGGCGGCAGCGCGCCCGGGCACTCCACGCCCCGCTCCGAGTGCGGGTCCGTGTCACGCCCGAGGAACAGCAGTGGCAGGGACTTCGGCGCATCCGCGGTTGTCGTCACATCAACCATCGTGCCACGCGCCACAGCAGCTCAGCCCAGCCTTATCCGTCCGCCCACTATGTGATCTACACCGCTGTCGTCACACAGAGCGCGATGGCTCGATGGGCGAGGTCGTACTGGGCGTTCTTGCCGCAGTACTTGGCCTTGGGCTTGGCCTTGCCGACCACCTTCACGACCTTGACCTTGGAGGTGCCGGCGCCCGCCGCGGCTTTGTTGCACGGCACAACCAAATTGAGGAATACGCCGATGATCCGGGTGCCGTCGACGTCCGCCTTGACGCACTCGCCGGCCCGGTAGAGATGGTCAAGACAAAGGAACTTCTCCTCGTTGGTGCCGAGGTAGGCGCTCTCGCCCAGGTGGCCGCAGGCCTCCTCGCCGGCCTTGTCCTTGCCGTCGACCCAGCGGGCGAACTTCTGCTTCGCATCCTTGCTCGTGCAAGTGACGACGCGTGGGTTCGTCACCTCGACCACGGGGCCGGTATAGGCGAAGCTCACGCACTGGCCGGGCTTCAGGTTGTCGATCACCAGCGTCAGGCCGTCCGGCTGAGCAGAGGGGGTCGGCTGGCTGGCGAAGGTGCCGCCAGGAGTTTCGGGGCTGGCGTTGGGGTCCTTGTCGCCATTGCAGGCTGTGCTGGTGACGAGGACGGCGAGGGCGAGGGCGGTCGCGGCCAGGGCGCGGGCAGTACGAGGCACGGTGAAGGCTTTCTGGTAGGAGGCAGTGGAGAGTATCGCCGTCTCGGACCATGGTCGTTGCGGCGGATGGCGGTCCGGTGCGCAAGGATGTCCGCATGCGCGTGCTGATTGCCCCGGACAAGTTCGCCGGCACCCTGACCGCGGTCGAGGCCGCGGCCGCGATCGAGGAGGGCTGGCGCCGCCGTGATCCGGAGGCGGAGGTGCTGGTGGCACCCATGGCCGACGGTGGCCCGGGCTTCATCGACGTGCTCTCCGCCGTGGTCGACGGCTCCCTGCTGTCCGGTACGGCGCGGGGTCCGCTCGGCGAGGAGGTGCCGGCGACGGTGCTGCTGGCGGGCGAGACGGCGTACATCGAGACCGCCCAGGCCTGCGGATTGCACCTGGTCGAACCGGCTGACCGCCGCCCGGAAGACGGTTCGACGTACGGCGTGGGTCAACTCGTCGCCGCGGCCGTCGAGGCGGGCGCCAAGCGGGTCATCCTCGGCCTTGGCGGATCCGGTACGAACGACGCGGGCGCTGGTCTGCTCGCGGCCCTTGGCGCTACTGGTGTGGGTGGTGTGCTGGACGCGGGTGCTGCCGGCCTGGAGGGACTGACCTCGGTCGATCTTGCGCCTGCGTTGGCCAAGCTGGACGGCGTCGAATTGGTCGCGGCGAGTGACGTGGAGAACCCGCTGCTCGGGCTGCGCGGCGCGACCAACGTCTTCGGCGCGCAGAAGGGCATCACGGACGAGCGCAAGCCTGCCGTCGATGGGCTGCTCACCGGGTTCGCCACGCTGGCCGGGCGGAAGACCGCCGACGCCAAGGGAGCGGGTGCTGCCGGTGGGCTTGGTTATGCCCTGCTGCTGCTCGGTGCGACGCGGGTCTCAGGGATCGACCTGGTGGCGGATCTGACCGATCTACGGGCCAAGGCGGGTCAGGTGGATCTCGTGCTGTCGGGCGAGGGCGCGTTCGACTTCCAGTCCCGCGACGGCAAGGTCATCGCCGGGGTCGCGAAGGTGGCGAACGACGCGATGCGGCCGTGCGTCGTACTCGCCGGCAAGGTGCTGATCGGCTCGCGGGAGATGCGCACGATGGGCGTCGAGTCGGCGTACTCGCTGGTGGACGCGGTTGGCGAGGAGAAGGCCTTCGCGGACGCTTACGGCTCGCTGGCCACCGTCGCGGAGCGTGTTGCCAAGACGTGGGCTCGGTGACTTTGCGTGATTTCGGGGGTGTTGTTGCCGGGGCGTTCGTTGGAGTGGCTGGAATTGGTGTGCGACCATGGGAATGCGCTCGGGAGAGAGGTTGTTGCCCGAGGTGACAGCGGAATTTCGCACCCGGTCGGCTGCCCTGAGGCCGAGTGCTGACATCACAGATGACTGGAGTCAGGAATGACTGAAGCGCAGACCGAGCAGGCCACCACCACGGCCACCGGCGTTCAGCTGAGCGACGGCGCCGCCGCCAAGGTGAAGGCGCTGCTGGACCAGGAGGGTCGCGATGACCTCGCGCTGCGCGTTGCCGTGCAGCCGGGTGGTTGCTCCGGCCTCCGTTACCAGCTCTTCTTCGACGAGCGTCAGCTCGATGGTGACGTGCGGGCCGACTTCGACGGTGTGTTCGTGGTCACCGACCGGATGAGCGCTCCCTACCTCAAGGGCGCGACCATCGACTTCGTCGACACCATCGAGAAGCAGGGCTTCACGATCGACAACCCGAACGCCACCGGCTCCTGCGCCTGCGGCGACTCGTTCAACTGAACCACCGCACGAAACCCCCGCCACCCCTTCCCGGGTGACGGGGGTTTCCGTGTTTCCCGCCCTCTTCCCGGCCTCGTAGTCGCGTTGTCCACAGGTCCTGAAGTCGTCTGATTTCGGCGGGCCTGAAGCCGTACCTTCCCTGCGCATCGTTCAACCTAGGGAGGGACCCGGATGTACACCTCATGCTTCCTCGCGACCGGAGCACTGTTCTCCAGCCTGCTCACCGGTCCAACCAGTGTGGCGCCGACCGCTGTGGCGCCGACCGCGGTTTGCACGGACCAGTTCGTTCGCGGGCCTGATATCCCGCATTCGGCCACTTATCAGCCGCGCGGCCTTGGCTATCTGCCATCCCGCGACTGGCTGATCCTGTACTCGTTCGACAGCGCGCAACGTCGCAGCATCCTCTCAGTCATCGACCACAGCTCAGGCCGCCGGCTGAAGACCCTCGCCCTCCAGGCAAGCGAGGCCGGCGGAGTCGCCATCTCCAAACACCTATGGATCACCCACGCCGCCGGTGATCGCCACTACATCCGCCGCTTCAGCCTCCCCAAGCTGCTCAACGCACGCGACGGCTCATCCCTCACCCCCGACGCCGCATTCCCAGTCGCGGCCTCCCGCTACGTCGCCACCCACGGATCCACCCTCTTCGTAGGCGGCACATCCCGCCTCTACCGCTACCACGTCTCACCCTCGGGCCAGCTGAAACCACTGCCAGCCTCACCAGACTCGCCGGCCCCCTCGGACTCGGGGGCCTCATCGGCCTCGTGGATCGAAACGCCGGCCCGAGTCGCCGGCGCAATCGTGACGTCCACCCACTTCCTCTTCAGCCGCTCGGCCGGTCCCGAGGAATCGAGCCTGTTCACGATCCAACGACGGTCCAGCGGCCTGAGCTCCACCTTCCTCATACCGAGCCAAAGCCAAGGCCTGACCAAAGCGGGCCCCCACGTCTACCTGGCTTTCGCCGCAGGCACCCGCCACCTCAAGTTGGCTCCACTCGACCAACTCACCGCCCGCGTCCCCCAACGCGAGCGGTAAACCGCACCACCTAGCCGACGAGATTCACCAACTGGCCGCCGACAGTCCCTGGCCGTACTGGCGATCGGTCAACCGAGCCCAGCTGCCCTCATCAGCCCAAATCGAGGAGGAATCAATGTAGGGACTCAAAAGCTCCGCCAATTCGGGATCACCTTCACCACAGAGTTCGTTGGTCGCGATACGCCGAGCGGCCCCGGCCAACAAGTCGGCCACTTGGACCCGTGGATCCGTACGCGAATCCACCTGCCTAAGCGACAGCAACGGCCCACCACGACCGGGCCACGCCTGCGCCAACACCAGCTCGATCTGCCCGAGTCGATGCGGCGTAAGCGAACTCTGCTCGTCATGGATCACCGAAACCCGCCGCCCATCCGCACCCCAAGTGAGAGCCGTCTCAACCAAAGCAGGCATCAACGGTTCAAGTGGCGGAAGCGTCGACCGCTCATCAAGCACCTGCCTCATATACGGCTCGATCCGGTCCCGACCAGCAAGCAACCCTTCGACGATCGTGCCACTGCCACTGCTGCCGTTGTCTCCGAAGCCAGCGGTGTCGTTGGTTTGCAACACCTGGAACAGTTCATCGGTCAAAGGCTCGACCTGGCTGTAGTACTTGGCTCGCATCAACGTGGTGAATGCCATCAGTACGTCGTCCCAGCCAGCCGTGCCGAAGACCCGCGGCCCCTCCCGGTGAAGAGCAAACGCCATGGCCCGGCCATCCGGATCGAGGCTCGTACCAGCGGAGTAGGTCGGTTCGGCGATCAGGACATCAACCATCCGCACCGCAACGAAGAAGGTCTTATCAACAAGATGGACCCGCGCCTTGCCGTAAATGGGTCCATCAGCCCCCAGCAACCAGGCGAGCGTCGGACGCTGCCGTACTCGAAGAAGGTGGTTCGCCTTGAACTCATCCCCCGCATAAGGCACGGATCGCCGCGCCACCTCGACACAGCGCGCGGCTGACTCGAGATCCAGTTCAACCGTGGCGTGGCTAAAGACGCGGCTATCCGGATCAAGCATGTTCGTACCGGAAAACCCCGACTCGTCGCCCGCGATCTCCACAACCGCCCCGACGGCTTGAGATCCGACCCGGCTGACCGGCGACCCGGTGGCACCTGGCCCGGTCGCGTGTGGTCCGGTCACGCGCGCTCCGGTCACGTGTGGTCCGGCAACGCGTGGTTCCGCGACGCGTGGTTCGGTCACGGATGGCCCGGTGGCAGCAGGGCCGGTATCAGGTGGTTCTGGGCCGGGCTCGCCAGTGAGAAAGGGCGGAATTGGGCTGGATATATGCATCTGTGAGGGCTCCTGGGCATGACTGACCGACGAAGGGACTACGCACGGGAAACCCGTGAGTCACTTCGCGGCAGCAGCCGGCCCAGAAATCATGACAACATCATCGCCGTTGGCCCGAACCAGCGCCATCGGATTACTCCGTCGCCAGCGAGTGGGACCACGAAATAGCATCCGTGGATGCGGGAAGCCGAGTTCAACCATCCTCGTCTGGTCGAGGTGTACGACGCCGAATGTCCTTGGTCCAGGGAAGACGACTTCTTCGTCTCCGCGGTCAGTGCGGCCGAAGAGTCGGGCGGGGAGTTGGCACCTGGGGGCAGACGGGTGGTCGATCTGGGCTGCGGGACCGGCCGTTTGGCGATCGGGCTGGCCAGGCTCGGCCATCGGGTGACGGGTGTCGATCCGGCGGCGGCATCGTTGCGGCGGGCCCGTGGCAAGGCGGGGGCCGAGCGCGTCACGTGGATTGAGGGTACGTCGCCGGTGCTGGGCGACTCGGCGTACGACGTTGCGGTGATGACCAGTCATGTCGCGCAGTTCTTCGTAGAGGAGGACGAGTGGCGTCGTACGCTCAGCGATCTTCGACGTGCGCTGGTGCCGGGTGGACGGTTGGCGTTCGACAGCAGGGATCCCGACGCGCGCGGGTGGGAACGGTGGAACCCGATCGACTCGCGACATCGCATCACTATGCCCGACGGCAGCGTCGTCGACGCCTGGACTGAGGTGACATCGGTCGATGACGGGGCTGTCGACTTCACGCACCACTGCACGTTTCACGACGGAGAGGAGCTTCTCAGCACTGCGACGTTGCGCTTCCGCTCTGAGCAGGCCATTCGTTCGGCTTTGGACGCAGCCGGGTTCGTCGTGGAGGACATCTACGGCGGCTGGAACCGCGAATCGGTCGGTGCCAGCGATGGTGAACTGCTCGTCATCGCCCACACCGACCGCTGATACCGACAGGCACAGGCACGCAAGGCCGAGCCCTCCGACAGACATTGGCACGCAAGGCCTAGCCCCGACAGGCCTTGTGTGGAAGGGGAGTGACTACTTGGTGGTGGAGTAGGAGTGGGCGCCGGTGCCGGCGAGGGCGCCGCCGTCGACGATGAGGTACTCGTCGCGGATGGGGGTGCCGTCGAAGTACGACTCGAGGATTTCCCGGGTGCCGGCGGCGTAGCGGGCCTGGGCGGACAGCGAGGACCCGGAGATGTGCGGAGTCATGCCGTGGTGGGGCATGGTGCGCCACGGGTGGTCGGCCGGGGCGGGCTGCGGGAACCAGACGTCGCCCGCGTATCCCGCGAGTTGGCCGCTCTCCAGCGCACGGACGATCGCGTCGCGGTCAGCGATCTTGCCGCGGGCCGTGTTGATCAGGTACGCGCCGCGCTTCATCGTGCTGAGCAGCTTGTCGCCGAACAGGCCTTCGGTCTCCGGGTGCAACGGCGCGTTGATCGTCACCACGTCCAGGTGCGGCACCATCTCCGCCGTACTCGGATGCCAGGTCAGACCGAGCTCCTCCTCCACCTCGGAGGGCAAGCGGTGCCGGTCGGTGTAGTGCAGGTGTACGTCGAACGGCGCGAGGCGGCGCAGCACCGCGAGGCCGATCCGGCCGGCGGCGACGGTGCCGACGTGCATGCCTTCCAGGTCGTACGAGCGGGAGACCGCGTCCGCGATGTTCCAGCCACCGTCGACGACGATTTTGTACGAGGGGAGGTAGTTCCGGACTTGCGAGAGGATCATCATCACGACGTGCTCGGCAACGCTGATGCTGTTGCAGAAGGTCACCTCGGCCACGGTGACACCGCGCTCGATCGCGGCCGCCAGGTCCACGTGGTCCGACCCGATCCCGGCGGTCACGGCCAGTTTGAGGTTCGGCGCCTTCGCAATCCGCTCGGGGGTGAGGTACGCGGGCCAGAACGGCTGGGAGATGACGATCTCCGCATCCGCGAGCTCTCGCTCGAAGACCGAGTCCGGGCCTTCCTTGTCGGAGGTGACGACGAGCTCGTGCCCAAGACTCTCCAAGTACGGGCGCAATCCGAGCTCACCCGAAACGCTGCCGAGCAGGTGCCCGGGCGTGAAGTCGATTCCCTTCGGCGTCGGCAGGGTCTGCCCATCGGAATAGCCCGCGACCACGGGCAGATCGTCGCGCGCGTAACTGGTCGGGTAGCCGTCGATCGGGTCGTCATAGAGTACGCAGAGCACCTTCGCCATGGCGGATCTCCTTAAATATAAGGGCTTCTCTCACCACCCTGAGCCCTGCGGAGAAGACGGTCAAAGCGAAAGTTTCTATCCGGCAAGAGGATTTGCCTATCGCGTGAGGCGCTCGGCCGCTCACCGCCTGCGTCCACCCGAGCGCGTGCGCCAACCCGACCGCATAGGTCTACCCGACCGCATGCGTCTACCGGACCACGTGCGTCAACTCGACCGCGTGCGTCTGCCCGAGTGGGTCGACTACTTTGACGAACGGGCCTTGGGGGATACGCGCACGTGGGCGCGTTCGCCTTGCTTGCCGATGAGGCTGAGGAACTCGACGGGGCCGGAGCTGGTGGCCCCGAACCAGTGCGGCGTTCGGGTGTCGAACTCCGCGGCCTCGCCGGGGTTGAGGAGGAGGTCGTGCTCGCCGAGGACGAGGCGCAAGGTGCCGTTGAGAACGTAGGCCCAGTCGTAGCCCTCGTGGGTGCGCAACTCGGGCTCGGCATCGTCGTTACCGGTCGGAAGGACGAACTTGTAGGCCTGGATCCCGCCGGGCCGGCGGGTCAGGGGCAGGATGAGCGAGCCGTCGTCGCAGGAGATGGGCCGCACGGTGATGCGTGGATTTCCGGTGGGTGGAGCGTCGACGAGTTCGTCGAGTGTGACTCCGTACACGCGGGCGAGCGGGAGCAGCTGTTCCAGCGTGGGGCGTCGTAGACCTGCCTCGAGCCGGGACAGGGTGCTGGTCGAGATGCCGGTCTCCTCCGCGAGGTCGACGAGCGTGACGTCGCGGCGTTGCCGGAGCTGCTTCAGCCTCGGCCCGACCGCGTCGAGGGTGTGGTCCAGCGAGTCATCCATGAGGTCAATTTTCCATTCGGCAACGATGTTTGCACGATCGTTCCCATGGTCGCACCATCGTCAAGGAACCCATCTGGAGGACTTGGACATGGCGGAGCAGGCAGAAACACACCACGGTTTCGACAAGGAGTACTGGGAGCAGCACTGGCAACAGAACCGAACCGGCAGTCCCGGATCCATGGGCACGAACCCGCCCAACCCGCACCTTGTCCGTGAGGTCGGCGGCCTGATGCCGGGTACGGCGCTGGATGCGGGTTGCGGCGCGGGCACCGAGGCCATTTGGCTCGCCTCGCAAGGCTGGCAGGTCACCGCAGCCGACCTCTCAACCGAAGCCCTCACCCGCGCCGCCGCCCACGCCGCAACGACCGAATCCGCCGCCCACGCCGCAACGAGCGAGTCCGCCGCCCACGCCGCAATGAGCGAGTCCGCCGACCGTGCGGCAGTGAGCGGGGCCGTCGACCATGCGGCAAGGAGCGAGTCCGCCGACCGTGCGGCAACGAGCGAGTCCGCCGACCGTGCGGCAACGAGCGAGACGGCCGACCGTGCGGCAACGAGCGAGACGGCCGACCGTGCGGCGATGAGTGGAGTATCGGAGCGGGTGCGGTGGGTCGAGGCGGACCTGAGCGTCTGGGACCCGGGGACGCGGTTCGACCTGGTCACGACTCATTACGCCCACCCGGCGATGCCGCAGCTGGAGTTCTACGACCGCATCGCCGAGTGGGTGGCCCCTGGTGGCACTCTGCTGATCGTTGGCCACCTACACACCCATAGCGCCCCGACCGACGCCCACGGCCACAGTCACGGTAAATCGGCCCACGCCCACGGCCACGGCAAGACGGCCGACGACCACGGCCACGGCAAAACGGCCGACGGCCACAGTAAAACGGCCGACGGCGGCGGCGACAGTGCCACGGATGGCGGCCGGAGCGATGGGGATGGTCACCAACCTCCCGTCGAGGCGTCGGCGACCGTTGCGGCCATTACGGCACGCCTGGACGACACCGCGTGGGTGATCGTCACCGCCGAAGAGCGTCACCGTACTCTCGCCGGCCCTGGTGGCCGAGAGGTCCCGCTTCACGACGTCGTCGTACGCGCCACCCGCCGCAACTAACCACCTCACCACCACCAGCACCAGCGCACGGCGTCCACCAGCACCAGCGCACGGCCCTGTGCCGTACGCCTCGGTGGTCTGTCAGCGCCCGAGCGATCGCTCGGGCGCCGGTACCCCCTGCCTTCGTGAGAGGAAATGCATGAGTACTAACCAGCCTGCCCAGGTGGGTTGCGCGGATCCGACCATCCGCGACCCGCGCCAACGTCGCGCGATTCTGATCGCGGTTTGCATTGCCCTGATGGCCGTCATCGCCTCGGTGTCCGGGCTGAACGTCGCCCAGCCGGAGCTCGCCATCGAGTTCGGCGCCTCGCAGAGCACCGTCCTGTGGATCATCAACATCTACACGATCAGCCTTGCGGCGCTGCTCCTGCCGCTAGGCGCGATCGGCGACCGGTGGGGCCGCAAGCCCGTGCTGCTCACCGGCCTGGCGGTCTTCGGAGTGGCGAGCGCGGTGGCCGGCCTCGCCACCTCGACCGAGGTCATGCTCGCCGCGCGGTTCCTCAGCGGCGTAGGCGCGGCGATGATCATGCCGGTCACCCTCGCCGTCATCACCTCGACCTTCCCCGACGAGGAGCGCTCCAAGGCGATCGGCGTGTGGACTGGAGTCGCTGGCGGTGGCGGCATCCTCGGGATGTACCTCTCGGCCGTACTAGTCGACCTTGCAACCTGGCGCTGGCTCTTCGTCCTGCCTGTCGCGCTCGTCATCGCCGCCGTCGTCATGGCTCTGCGGTCAGTCCCGAACTCGCGTGAAGCCTTTGAGCACGGGTTCGACCTCATTGGTTCGCTGACCTCGGTGGTCGCCGTACTCGGGCTGATCTTCGTTCTCCACGAAGGCCCCGAGAACGGATGGACGGCGCCCGCGACACTCCTGAGTCTGCTCGTCGGCGTCATCGCCGCCATCGGCTTCGTCGCGTGGGAGCTGCATCAACGGGCTCCGCTACTCGACGTCCGCCTCTTCCGGGAGCGCGGCCTCGCCACTGGCTCCGTATCGCTCCTGGCCGTCTTCGGCGTACAGGCGGGGATCTTCGTTGTCCTTTTCCCGTACTTCCAGGCAGTGCTCGGCTGGTCCGGACTGCGATCGACCCTGGCGCTGATGCCCATGGCGCTGCTGATGATGTTCGCCTCCGGTCTGGCCCCGAGAGTGGCCGCGCGCATCGGAGGCCGCTCGACCATGGCCGTCGGCATAGCTCTCGGGGCCGTGGGCCTGGCGCTGATGGCCACCTTCGTCTCCGTCGAAGGCGGCTACCTCTCGGTGCTGCCCGGAATGCTGGCCATGGGACTCGGCATGGGCCTGTCGATGACCCCGTCCACCGAGGCCATCACCAGCGCGTTACCGCGCGAGCGGCAAGGAGTCGCGTCTGCTCTCAACGACGTCACCAGGGAGTTCGGTACGGCGCTCGGCGTCGCGCTGCTCGGAGCGATCTTGTCCGCCGGCTACCGCAGCGCCATCGACTCCCGGCTCGCCGAAACACCCGATGTCCCCGACGCCGCCCGCGACGGCATAGCCAACGCGCTCGCGGCCGCTGAAGGCCCTCAGGCGGCGGCGCTGATCCGCGCAGCGCAGGAGTCGTTCGTCGACGGTTGGCGGCAGGCCATGTGGGCAGGCTTCGCGGTCATGGCGATCTTGTTCATCTACGTGCTTCGGTCAGGCCTACGTGGGAGGCGGCTGAGCCGTCGAGGGTAGTGCGGACGTCGAGGTGACGGGTTACGTCGAGCAGGGCGCGGGCGAGGATGGACTCGGGTTCGCGATCGGCGAAGACGAGGCCGATGCGGGGGGAGGGGCCGACGTGTTCGAGGCGGATCGCGCGCATTCCCGCGGGTACGCCGAACATGTGCAGCCAGGCGTGGGAGATGACGCTGCACCAGTTGAGCGAGGCGATGTGCGAGTACAGGGCGGCGACGGTGTCGGTTTCGACAGCCGGTACGACGATGGTGCCGGCGGTCGCGAACATCTCGTCGAGGATCCGGCGATTCCGCATCTGCTCGGACAGCAGGCACAACGGCAGTTTGGCGGCGTCTGCCCAGCTCACCGGTTCGCGCTCGACCAATTCGCTGTCGCCCGGCACCAGCAGCAGGTATCGCTCCTTGTACAAGGGGAAAGTCCGCACCCGGCCGAGCGGTTCGCCGTCCAGGTAGGTCATGCCGACGTCCAGCTCGAACTCGGTCAGACCGTGACTGATCTCCGCCGACGAGAGTGAGGCGATCGATACTCGCGAGCGCGGATACCGTTGGCAGAAAGGCGTTGTGAGCAACGGTACGACGGTCTGGGCGGTCGGGATCGCGCCGATTCGCAGCACTCCGCTGAGCCCGTCTTCCAACATCGAGAGGTCTTGGCGCAACGCGTCCCGCTCGGCGAGGATCCGGTGCGCCCAGAGCAGGACGCGTTCGCCCTCGGGCGTCAGGCCGTCGTACTTGTTGCCGCGTCGCACGATCGGCACGTCCAGCTCATGCTCGAGTTTGCGGATCGCCGCGGAGAGCGAGGGCTGCGAGACATGGCAGGCCTGGGCAGCGCGGGAGAAGTGCCCCTCCCGGGCCAACGCCACCAGGTACTCCAGCTGCCGCATCATCCGCGCTCACCGTCCACTCAGAAGGCACACTGTATTCAGTATGCCTGGACGCGGTTGCGCAGACCAGAGGCGGTCGCGGACTGAAACGATTCCATGGCATTGACGGACCGTGAGGCGACCGCTACTTTCTGACGAGAGAGCGCTCACACGCTCGAACAAAGTCACACATTCTGTGACAACTGCTCCTACCGCCCAGGAGATCGCCATGCCCGTGCCGCGCTTCCGCCTGCCCGCAGATCGCTTCCGTCTGCTGGCGTTACTGCTCGCCGCCGCGATCGCCCTGGCCGGCTTCACAGGTGCAGCCCAGGCGCCGGCACAGGCCCAGCAGGCCCAGCAGGACGGCGCGCAGTTCGACCCGAAGCCGCCGAGGTTGCCGACGCCCTGGAGCAACCAGGTGTCGACGACAAACCCGCTGCCGGAATACCCGCGCCCCCAGCTGACCCGCACCCAGTGGCAAAGCCTGAACGGCATCTGGCAGTTCGCCGGCGCAGCGAATCTCAACACCCCACCGATCAACCAGAACCTCAGCGAGGAGGTTCTGGTCCCTTACCCGATCGAGTCGGCCTTGTCCGGCATCGAGCGGCACGAGAACTTCTCGTACTACCGCCGCGCCTTCACCGTCCCAACCGACTGGAACGGCCAACGCGTACAGCTGAACTTCGGCGCCGTCATGTGGCAGTCGAAGGTCTGGGTCAACGGCACGCTGCTCGGTACGCACGACGGCGGGTACGACGCGTTCTCGTACGACATCACCAGTGCACTCCGCGCCGGGTCGAACGAGATCATCGTCGGCGTCTGGGCACCAGTGGACGCTCAGGACATCCCTATCGGCAAGCAACGGCTCAACCGCGGCGGCATCTGGTACACCCCGTCCTCGGGTATCTGGCATACAGTCTGGCTAGAGCCGACCGCGCCCGCCCACATCACCAGACTCGAGACAATCCCGAACCTGGCCGCCGGAGCGCTAGACCTCACCGTGCGAGGCGCAGGCATCTCCGGCCAGAGTGCGCGGGTAGAGGTTCTAAACGGCACACAGGTCGTCGGCCAGAACACTGGCGCCATCGGCTCGCCGATACGCGTACCAGTGCCTAACGCCCGCTTGTGGACTCCCGACGACCCCTACCTGTACGACGTACGCGTGACGCTCAAGGGGACAGGTGGCGGCGACACCGTCGGTGGGTACTTCGGGATGCGCTCGGTCGGCAAAGCGATGCTTGGCGGCGTACTGCGGCCAACCCTCAACGGGAAGTTCGTCTACCAACTAGGGACGCTTGACCAGGGCTACTGGCCCGACGGCCTCTACACGGCTCCGACGGACGAGGCATTGCGGTTCGACCTGGAACAGCAAAAGGCCCTCGGCTTCAACATGGTCCGCAAGCACATCAAGGTCGAGTCCGATCGCTGGTTCTACTGGGCCGACAAGCTCGGTCTGATGGTCTGGCAGGACATGCCGTCGCTACCGAACGGGCGGAACGCCACGGCCGCGGGGGAGGCGCGCTACGAGGCCGAGCTGCGCCGGATGATCGAGAACCATCGCGGTATCACCTCGATCGTGCAGTGGATCCCGTTCAACGAGGGCTGGGGTGAGTTCGACGCCGGCCGGATCGCCGACCTGGTGAAGACCCTCGATCCGACTCGTCTGGTCAACCACAACTCCGGCTCGAACTGCTGCGAGTCCGACCCCGATCCCGGCAACGGCGACGTGATCGACGACCACATGTACGTCGGACCCGGCGTGGCGCGGGAGCCGTCGAGCACGCGCGTCCTCGTGCTCGGGGAGTACGGCGGTCTCGGGTTGCACGTCGATGGGCACGAGTGGTCGACGAGCGCGTTCGCCTACGAGATGTTGCCGACGCCCACGGCCTTGACGACGCGGTATGTCCAGATCACCAGCCAATTGACGGACCTCATCTCCGCCAAGGGGCTGTCCGCGTCGATCTACACCGAGCCGACGGACGTCGAGGACGAGATCAACGGGTTCTTCACGTACGACCGGCAGGTTCGCAAGATGGACTTCGCCCGGGTACGCGAGGTGAACCTCAAGGTCATCGCCGCAGCCAAGGGCACGGTCCTCCCGGTCGGCAAGCTGGCCTCATTCAAGGTCACCACGACCAACCTCACTAACCGGTACCTCCGTCACATCAACGGCGTCGCGACCACCGAAGTGGTCGACGGCAACAGCGCTCCCGGCCTCAAGAAGGACAGCACGTTCTGGGTACGTCCAGGCCTCGCGAACGCCTCTTGCTACTCGTTCGAGTCGAGGAACTTCCCCGGCGAGTACCTCCGCCATCGCGCCTCCCGCGTCTACAAAGAGGCGGCATCGGGTACGACCTTCAACGCCGACGCCACCTTTTGCGCCCGCGAGGGCCTTTCCGGCGGCGCCACTTCGCTAGAAGCCTTCAGCGTGCCCGGGTCATACCTGAGGCACCGGAACGCCGAGCTGTGGGTGGAGCCCAACACTGGAGGCTCCTTCGCCCAAGACGCGACCTGGAACGTCGTATCGCCCTGGTGGCGCAGTGGCGCGGACCTACCGGAGGGGCAGGCCAGGTCATTCCGGGTGACTACCGCGGGCTACACCGATCGGTACCTCCGCCACCTGGATGCCGGCCTCAGGACCGACGTGATCAACTCTGCAAGTCCTGAGGTGGCACGCCAGGATGCGACGTACATCGTTCGCGCAGGTCTTGCTGACGCGACGTGCTACTCACTGGAGTCTCGGAACTTCCCGGGCCAGTTCCTCCGGCATCGCGGCTACCGGCTCTACAAGGACCCGAACGACGGCACGGCGACGTACGCGAAGGATGCGACGTTCTGCGCGCAGCAGCCGCGTTCAGCCAACACACCAGGGAACGTGTCGCTCGAGTCCTTCAACTACCCGACGTACCACGTGCGTCATGCCAGCGACCTGGTCTACATCGCGGTAAGCGGTGGCGGTAATGCGTGGGACAGCGCTACCAGCTACGACGCCGATACGACCTGGGCCAACTCCGCACCACTAGGAGGCTGACATGTTCGTCAACCTGCTCACCGTCGTGGCGGTCGTACTTCCACTCGGTACCGCCCCTACGCCCGTAGTGCCGGGTAAGGCGGCCGCCGCGACGGTGTGTTCCGTGTACTGCGATACTCGCGATCCGTCTCTCGCCAAGGAGGAGACGTTCCCTGTCGCGGAGAAGAACGTCAACGGCCGGCGGATCGTCTTGCACGTCTCGAATGTCGACGCGATGGCGTGGGGGAGTATCGACAACGGGACTACCGGCAACGCGGTGTGGCTCGATCGGACGTGGACCGACGGTACGAGCTGGGACGGCCTGCTGGGTAAGGCGAGCATCCCTGGTACGTGGACCGGCACCAGGACGCTCATGTACAACCTGGCCGATCCGGCGAACCACAAGCGCGGCATGATCCGTGCCTGCGGTGACGCCAGCGGTGTGGTCTGTACGGATTGGGTCCACCTCAAGGTCTGCGACGCGGCCTGCGACGGCTCAACCGGTCCTACCGGGGACAACCAACCAGTGCCGGCTACAACCCTTAGCGGCCGCCGCATCGCCGTACACCTGGATAACCGGGGTATGGCCTGGGCAGAGCTCACTGCAGGCCGTGCCGGGGATGAAGTCTGGCTAGACCGTTCATGGGACCAAGGCGTCTCCTGGCCGGGCGGTTCGTCCCTCGGCCGTCGCGCCGTACCAACAGGTGCAACCTTCACTAGCACCACCCTTTACGCAACGACGGATCCGCGATCCAAGTTGTACGGCGGCGCCGTACGGGCTTGCGGCCGGGCAGTGGAGGGCGCAAGCGGCAGCTGTACGGCGTGGGCTCGTCCCGTGCACAGCCGACCTCAAAACCTTGCTGATGCGTTGATGTACTCGTACAACCCAGACACCGCGTGGTGGCCGTCAAGCTGGTGGAACTCGGCAGTGGCCGTCACAACCGTCATCGACTACCTGAAGCAGACTGGCCGGACCGACTACCTCTGGGTGGTGGACCGGACGTTCCAGGTGAACAAGGGCGTCTTCCCGGCCGGAGTGAAGAGCAGCGACCCGATCGAGGGCAACTTCATCAGCCGCGCCATCGACGACGTGGCCTGGTGGGGATTGGCGTGGGTCCAGGCGTACGACCTGACCGGCCAGACGAAGTACCGCGACATGGCGGTGACGATCGCGAACTACGTCCACGGCTATTGGGACAACACCTGCGGCGGTGGCGTCTGGTGGGACCGCGAGCGTACGTACAAGAACGCGGTGACCAACGGCCTGTACATCCGGCTGACGGCAGCGCTGCACAACCGGCTCCCCGGCGACACCACGTGGCTAACAAGAGCTACGACGGGCTGGAACTGGTTCAAAGCCAGCGGGATGATCAACGCGCAAGGCCTGGTGAACGACGGACTGAACACTTCAACCTGCCAGAGCAACGGTGACACCGTCTGGACGTACAACCAGGGCCTGGCCGTCGGCGGCACGCTCGAGCTCTACCGAGCCACCAACAACCAGGAACACCTCACCGCGTCCCGCCAGCTCGCAGACGCCGCGATCAACTCACCGACGTTAAGCCCGAACGGCGTACTTCGAGAGGCCTGCGAGGCGACGAGCTGCGACGACAACGCCAAGCAGTTCAAGGGCATCTTCATGCGCTACCTGACGGACCTCGCCGCCGCGACCAAATCGACCACCTACCGGACGTACGCCCAACGCCAGTCCGACACGATCTGGCAAGCCGGCAAGGACTCGCTCAACCGCGTCGGCGTCAGCTGGACCGGGCAAGCCACCAACAACCCGCGCGACTGGCGAACCCAGGCCAGCGCCCTCAGCGCCGTACTCACTCCTTAGATTGCGGGAGCTTCTTTCCTCGGCGCGGGCGGCCGGCGGACGGTGGTGGGACCATCGGGCCGATGTCGCCGTCTGGGGCCTCGTCGAGGTCGACCATGACCGGCGCGTGGTCGCTCGGCCCGGTGCCCTTCCGCGCCTGCCGGTCGATCCAGGCGGCCTTGACCCGCTCGGCAACCGGCGTACTGGCGAGGGCGAGGTCGATCCGCATGCCGAGGTTCTGGTGGAACATCCCGGCGCGGTAGTCCCAATAGCTGAAGACCGTTTCGTTGGGCCAGTGCTCCCGGACGACGTCGTGCAGGCCGAGCGCCTGCAGGGCTGCGAGCGCCTCCCGCTCGGCCGGGGTGACGTGGGTTTGGCCGATGAACGCCTGCGGGTCGAAGACGTCCGCATCGGTGGGCGCGATGTTCATATCGCCCAGCACGATCGTCTCCGCCGGTCCGGCCGCGACCTGCTTGCGCAACGCCTCCAGCCACTCCAGCTTGTACTGGTAGTGGTCGGAATCCGGCACCCGCCCGTTCGGCACGTAGAGCGAGTACACCCGGATGCCGCCGCAGGTCGCCGAGATCGCCCGCGCCTCCTGATGCGGGAAGCCCGGGCCGTCGGGGATGCCGGTCACGACGTCGTCCAGGCCGACCTTCGAGAGCAGCGCGACGCCGTTCCACTGGACTTCGCCGTTCAGCGCGACCTGGTAGCCGCGCTCGTTCAGCTCGGCCTCGAACAGATCCGCGAAGGCGTCGTTCGCGAGTTTGGTCTCCTGGAGGCAGACGACGTCGGGCTGCCGTTCATCCAGCCACGGCAAGAACCGGGGCAGTCGCTGCTTGGCCGAGTTCACATTCCAGGTGGCGATTCGCACCCTCCGACCCTAGCTGAGGAGCCGGAGCGCGAGCAGGGTGTACGTGCGGGCGGCGGTGAAGAGCTCGTCGATCGAGACGGACTCGTCCGCGCGATGAGCCTGGTCGGTGACCGAGCCCGGTCCGAGCACGATGGTCGGTACGCCGAGGTCGCGGGCCACGAAACCACCGTCGCACGCGGCCGTCCACCCGGCGAACGGCAGCCCGGGACCACCCGCATCCGCGAGGGCCTGCTCGGCTGCGACCACCAACGGCGCGTCCGAAGGAGTCTCGAAAGCGGGCATTTCCATCGGCATCTCCGCCGAGATCGTCAGCCCGCGCTCGGTCAACCCCAGCGCCTCGATCCGGCGGCGCAGATCCTCGACCACCTCGGCGGGGACCTCACCGGGCAGCAGGCGGCGATCGGCCATCAGCACGCATTCGGCCGGCACGATCGAGGCACCCGTACCGCCGTGGATCTCGCCCACGCTCCAACTGGCAGGCCCGAGCAGCGGGTGCGGGTTCCGCGTGAGCTCCGCGTGCAGGCGCTCGATCTCGGCGATGACGGCCGTCGCGCCGTAGATCGCGTTGACGCCGTCGGCCGCATTGCCCGCGTGAGCAGCGCGCCCGGTGACGACGACGCGCAGGTACGAATCGCCGCGGGCGCCGATGATCGTCTGCAGGTCGGTCGGCTCGGCCACCACACACGCCAGGTACGACGTATCGGCGCTATCGGTGACGAACTGGTGGATGCCCTTGCCGGTCTCCTCCTCGTCCACCACGGCCGCGAGCTCGACCGGCCCGCTCAAGTTCACGCCCGACGCCCGGAGCGCGGCCATCGCGATCACACACGCGGCCAGACCACCCTTCATATCGGACGCGCCGCGACCGTAGATCCGGCCGTCGCGGATCTCGCCGCCGAACGGATCCACCGTCCAGCCCTCGCCGACCCTGACCACGTCGCTGTGACCGAGCAATAGCAAACCCGGCCCGTTGCCACCGGCCAGGACAGCACTGAGGTTGTCGCGGCCGGGCTCCTCGACCCGCACCGCCTCGAAGTCGAGCCCGAGTTGCACGCAACCGGCCGCCAGCGCGGCAACGGTGTCGCCCTCGTCACCGGGCGGATTCTCGCCGCGAGCCCGGACTAACGAGGTGGTGAGTTTGATCAGGTCATCGCGGTTGACCAGGTCCAGCACGGTCTGTTCGGCAGGAGTGATCATGTCTCAAGAGTGACACCGCGCCGCCTCGAAACCTCACAAGGCATGCCCAGTCAGGGTGGCGTCGCCGGGGCCAAAGCCGACGTTCCGCAGTACGTCGACGGTCATCGTGTCGCCATCAGGCCGGCAGGTGAGCGTGTAGAGCGACGGGGTCTCCGTGAACCGCATACTCGCCGTGAACGGGTCTCCGGTCGCACTGGTCACCAGCTGATCGCCGAGCCAGCCCAACCGCCACTGGTCCGCCTGCCAGTCGCCTTCCCGGCACACCACGTCCTGAGCCTCGCCACTGCCGAAGTCGTAGGTGAACGTGCCACTGCCATCCGGATCGAGCCGTACCTTCGTCAGCCCGAACGGGTTCTGCTCGAAGCTGTACGTCGTGCCGTGGCCTGCTGCGGGCTTGCCGGTCGCAGGCGGTGTGAGCTCAAAGGACACGTTGGGCGCGTACGTGCCGTCGTCCGGGCCTTCGAACGCGGGGAGCAGGTGCTGCCAGACGACGTTGAGCACGGCCTGCATGTCGGGGGAGGCGCTGGTGATGACGAGTACGGCGTCCTGCTCGGGCAAGACCAGCACGTACTGGCCGAAGGCGCCGTCGGCCCGGTACGAGTTGTGGCGGCTTCGCCAGAACTGGAAGCCGTACCCCTGCTTCCAGTCGACGTTGTCCTGGTTGTCGTTCGGCACCTGGCCGGAGGTCGCGGCCTCAACCCAGTGGGCCGGGAGGACGTCCCCGCCCTTGTTGAGCAGGAGCTGCCCGAAGACGGCAAGGCTCTCAGTGTTGACCTCCAGGCCCCAGCCGCCGGTGTTGATGCCCTCGGGCGTCTCCTCCCAGCGAGCCTCGCTAGCGCCGATGGGGTCGAACAGACGCGGCTTGAGGTAGTCGAGCAGCTTCTCGCCGGTCACGCGCTGCAAGATGGCCGAGAGCATGTACGTCGCGCCCGAGTTGTAGACGAAGAGCGTGCCGGGCTTCTCCTCGACGTCCAGCGCGAGAAACGCCTGGACCATCCGGTCGCCGTGAATCCGCTCGACGGTGTCCTCGGCGTGCCCCGTTGTCATCGTCAACAGGTCGCGCACGCGCATCGCGGCGAGGTTGTCGCCGATCTGCGACGGCAGGTCGCGCTCGTCGAAGAACGAGACGACGCGATCGTCCAGTGCGAGCAGTCCGTCCTCGATCGCGAGACCGATCGCCATCGAGGTGAAGCTCTTGGAGATCGAGTAAACGGCGTGCCGGTCGGTGAGACGGTACGGCGCACACTCGTGCTCGAGCACCACCTTCCCGTGCCGGACCAGCATCAACGTCTGCACCTCCTGCCCACACGCCGCCAACGCCTCGATGAACGCCGCCAACCGCCCGGCCCCGATACCCGCTTCCGCAACCCCACCACGCTCAAGCCTCGTCATGCGGACAACGCTATCCGTGCGGGGAAGGCAGGCGGTACCGCATTTGTCGTTCATTCGTCGCAATCCGCCCTCTGCTCGCCGCCGACCTGTACTGGTCCGCTGTGCTAAGAGGGCGGATTGCGACGAATGAACGACAAATAGAGGGGTGCGATTTGACGGGGTTGGGAGGATGGCGCGATGGATGAGGTGTGGAAGAACCTGACGGCCGTGCAGCCGGCGCCGTCGGGGCGGGTGCTGATCGCGATCGCGGTAATGACGGCGGTGCTGGTGACGTGGCGACCCGTCTGGCGGCAGGTGCGCCAGGTCGTCACCATCGCCCACGAAGGCGCGCACGGTCTCGTCGCCGCGTTAGCCGGCCGGCGCCTGACCGGGATCCGGCTGCATTCGGACACCTCCGGCCTGACCGTCTCCCGCGGTAGACCATCCGGCCCCGGCATGATCGCGACCCTGCTGGCCGGCTACCTCGGCCCGGCGATCTTCGGCCTGGCCGCGGCCTTCGTCCTCAGTCGCGGCTACGCCGTCGCCCTGCTCTGGTCGCTGCTCCTGGCCCTGGTCGTACTCCTGCTCCAGATCCGCAACCTCTTCGGCCTCTGGTCCGTCCTGGCCTTCGGCGCCACCGTCTTCGCCGTCACCTGGTGGGCGTCCGCCGAGGTCCAGTCGGCCTTCGCCTACCTGCTGACCTGGTTCCTGCTGCTGGCCGCCCCGCGCGCAGTCGGCGAGCTCCAGCGCAGCCGTCGCCGCGGCGCGGGCAGCAACTCGGACGCGGACCAACTGGCCCACCTCACCGGCGTACCGGCGCTGCTCTGGGTCCTCGTCTTCACCGCCGTCACCACGGCCGCGCTACTCGTCGGCATCTACTTCACCGTTCCGGCCCTGTCACCCTTCATCCCCACCTTCAACTAGCACGGAGACCGTCCTCGCGGGCGTGACCGCCGTACCCGTCGCCGCATCCCAACTCGTCTGCTTGACGACCGGGTCCGACCCATTGGCCTGTACGGGCGACAGCGTCAACGCCGCGCCAGCCAACCCCGGGATGGTCTGCGAGACCGGACTACCCGTGGTGTTGAAGACGACGACCAGACCGCGCAGGCGGGGATCGACGTCCGGGCCGACCGTGTCGTCGATGCGCATCACCACCACACCCGGTACGGCGCCCGGCGTACCGCTCAACGGGAACGACACCTTCTGGTTGATCGACGCCGCGGACCCAAGCCGGAACAACGGAGTCGAGAAGCGCAACTTCAGCAGGTCTTCCGCCTGTGCCGAGGCGGTGGCGACTTGCGCGGCACTCGGCTTCAGCGCGGTATCGGCCAGCAGCGGGCGCATGAAGTCCCACTTGGCGTTGTTGTCGGGCTTCGGCGGCAGACCGTGGCCGAAGCCGTTGTCCGCACCCGTCCAGTCGAGGGTGTTGAACCAGTCGCCCGAGTCGTACGAGTTGCGGTCGAGCGACTTGCTGCGCAGCAGATCGGCGCCCGCGTGCCAGAACGACGGCGTCTGCGCCAACGCGGTCGTTGCCAGCGACAACGAGTTCATCCGGATCCGGTCCGCCATCGGCAACGACTGCGGCAGCTTGTACGTCAGCGCGTCCCAGAGCGTTTCGTTGTCGTGGGCATCGACATACGTGATGACCTCCTGAGGCTCATCCGCATACCCCGCGGGCGATCCGTTGTAGTCCACGCCGTCACCACGCACCGTCGTACCGTCCGAGGCGGATCGGAAGGTAAACCCACGCAGGTTCGCCGCGAGCCCGAGCTGGACGAGGTCGGTGTCATGCGCCAACCGGGCCGCGCGCTCCGCCGGAGTGCCGTTGACGGGAGCGCCGTTCGGGTCGGTTGCCGCGCCGGAGCCGAACCCCTGCATCCGCGGGTCGTCGTCGAAGGGCCCACCACCACGTACGGCATCCCGCAGGCGATCCGAGAACGTGCCGATCCCGGTGCCACCGAGGTTCCCCTGGCGAGCTTGCTCGAAGCGGGCGTCGTCGGTCACCTCGCCGAAGTTCCAGCCTTCGCCGTAGAGGTAGACGCTCTTCCCATCGACGCCGTCACGGGCCAGCGTGAGCTGATCCAGCGCGGCGCGAACCTTGAGCATGTTCGCCTTGCTGTGATGCCCCATCAGGTCGAACCGGAACCCGTCCACGCGGTAGTTCCGCGCCCACGACACCGTCCCGTCCACCATGATCTTCTCGGCCATCGCGTGCTCGGTCGCGATGTTGCTGCAGCACGTCGACGTCTCGACCGAGCCCTCCGCGTTCAGCCGCTGGTAGTACCCGGGCACCACCTTGTCGAGCACCGACGTCGGCGCCTGACCGGCGGCCGGGGTGTGGTTGAAGACCTGATCCAGTACGACGCGCAGCCCGCTCTGGTGCAGACCGCCCACCATCGTCCGGAACTCCGCCACCCGGTCAAGGCCCTCCTTACGCGTCGCGTACGACCCCTCTGGCGCCAGCCAGTGGAACGGGTCGTACCCCCAGTTGAACCCGTCCTTCGCCGCCACCGCGGTGACGCAGGCCTGCTGCTCTTCAGCGGCAGGCCCGTACGACGCGAGGTCGCACGCCGGCTTCTCCTGTACGCCTTCGGGGATTGACGCGATATCGAACGTCGGCAGCAGGTGCACCGTATTCAGCCCGGCCTTCGCCAACCGGCGCAGGTGCTTCGTCCCGTTGCCCTCATCCGCGAACGCCAAGTAGGTGCCGCGATGGGCTTCAGGCACCGTCGGGTCGTTGATCGAGAAGTCCCGCACGTGCAACTCGTAGATCGTCGAGTCGACCGATCGCGCCAACCGCGGCGCGGGCGTCTTTGCCCAGAGCGACGGTTTACCCGCGGGATCATTGAGGTCGACGGCAACGGAGTGCGTCGAATCGGTGCTCAGGGCAACGGAGTACGGATCGGTGACCAGATTCGTCTCGACTTTGCGAGTGCTCGGTGCGTAGACCTTCACCTCATAGCGATAGCGCGCGTTCCTCCACGCGCGACGGCCTTCCGCGGACCACGAGCCGTCTGCGTTGCGGCGCATCGTGACGCGCTCGTTGGCCGGGCCGGCGAGGAGCGTGACGCTCTGCGCGGTAGGCGCCCACAGGGTGAAACGGGGGACGCCCGCGCTGAAGGTCACCCCGTACGACCGGTGCGCGGCATCGCCGTACAGATCGTCGAGCACGCCCGGGATCTGCACGCCCGTCGCATCGAGCAATCGCCCGACATCGTCGTACTGCGCGAGGCCGAGTTGGCCGGTCAGGATCTTGCGCGCATCACCATGGTCGAGCCGCAACGCCGTGTACCCGCTGAGGTGCGGGAAGCGCTGCAGAACCGAATCCGGCAGCCCGCCCGCGTCGTACCGCAAGGCCGACGACGACCCACCGATGTCCTCGGCGTCAACCGCCAGACCACCGGTCTGCGACCAGTGCAGCCGCCACCGCGAGCGCTCCGGATGAGCCACGGCCGGTACGGCGAGGAGGTCGCGGCCGAGCCAGTAGGCCTTCGCCTTGGTCAGGTCGGGCTGCGCGCCGGGTTTGGTCGAGGTGACGGTCAGCACGTGACTCGCCAGGTCGTACGTGAAGGTGACGACGAGCCCGTCGGCCGGAATCGTGACGGCGATATTGCCACCGGTCGGGCTGCCGCCGGCGCCGTAGCTCTCGTCCCACGACAGACCGTGCGCGACCTTGACCTCATAACTGCCCGCTCCGATCTCACTCGTCGACCAGGTGAACTTGCCGTCACCATCCTCGTCCGTCAACCAGGGCCGCATGCAGTCCGGTTGCCAGTCACCCGGACAACCGAGCTCCGATTGCAGCGAGCCGGGCACGGTGACGATCGGACCTTGCGCGTCGGACGTGACGAAGTGCCTGCCGTGTTCGTAGTAGAACGTCACCGGGCCGGTCGGCGCCGTGTACGAGATGTTCGCGCCGTTCGGCACCCCACCCGCGCCGTAGTTCTCGTCCCACGACTTGTTGATCGCGGCCTTGTAGGCGTGTTCGCCCGCCGGGATGGTGACTTCCTTCTTCCAGACCTTGTCCTTGGGGTCGAGCGTCAGCTGCGCCTGATCGCAGTCCGGCTGCCAGTCGCCCGAACAACCCATCTCGCTGTTGTGGTCACCCGGCACGCTCACGTTCGCCGGCTGCACCACCGGGCCCGTGCCGCCACCGCCTCCGCCCGTCGGCGCGGGATCGCCCACCACACCGTACGAGCCGGACACCGAGTAGTTGCCCGAGGCATCCTTCAGGACAGACCGGTACTCGAGCAGTGTGCCCTTCGGCAATCCGGTCACATCGTGGAAGACCCGGTACGGCGCGTTGTCGTCGGCGCCGAGCCGTTGCCAGGCCGTCGTACCGACCGGGCGATAGCCGAAGGTGACCGTGACGGGCGCGTTCTCGGGCACCGCCGCGGCGATCTCCGCCCGGCCGCCGACCGTGTCACCCGGCTCCGGCGCCTGGTGGTAGACCTTGGGCGCGGTTGCGCGGGGTCGGATGGGCGCGGTCGCGCGGAAGACGTTCACCGAAAGAGGCGCGACTGAGACCTTGCCGCGGCCCTCCCGATCGGTCTGGATCGCCTGCGTCGTTCCGTGGATGGGCTTCAGCAGGCCATACGCGTTGTACGTCGGGATGGTGGCGGTCTGCGTGGTGGCCGAGTTGTTCGCGACGACCAGGTACTCCGTTTTGTCCTTGCCGAGGCGGCTGAAGGCGAACAGACCGCCTGCGTTGGACGAGTACCGGTGGATCTGCGTGCCGTCGGACAACGCGGGATGCGCCGCCCGGAGCTTCTGCATCGCCGCGATATGCCGGTACATCGGCGACGTCGTGTCGTACCGGTCCTTGCTGCCGATCGTCGTCGTCCCGGTACCGTCGACGACCTCGTCATCGGCGTACTCGCTGGTCTTCGTGGCGAACATGTCCTGCCGGGCGTCCTTGTCACCACCCGGACCGGTGAAACCCTGCTCGTCGCCGTAGTAGATGACCGGCTGGCCGCGGGTGAGGAACATCAACGAGTGCGCAAGCTTGTCCCGGGCAAGCAATTCGTTGCCCTGGGCCCCTGCGTTCCTGAGGAAGGTGCCGACGCGGCCCATATCGTGATTGCCGAGGAACGTCGGCAGTTGGTACGCGTTCGAATCGGCGTCGGTGTAGTAGTCGTCACCGGTGTAGAAGTCCCGCAGCTGGCTGGTCGGTTTGCCCTGCGCGAACGCCACCGCGCTCGACTGGAAGCCGAAGTCCAGCGTGGCCTGGAGCTTGCCCTTCGTGGTGTACGGCGACATCAGCCGCGGATCCGCGTCGAACACCTCGCCGAACATGAAGAAGTCCGCGTTGCCACCCTTGCGCGCGTGCTCGAGCACGGCGGGAGAGAACTTCTGCCAGAACTCCATGTTCACGTGTTTGACCGTGTCGATCCGGAAGCCGTCGATCCCGAGATCGGCCCAGGTCTTGTAGACCTCGGTCATCCCGTCGACCACCTTCGGCTGCTCGGTGAAGAGATCGTCCAGCCCGACGAAGTCGCCGTACTCGCTGGACTCACCGGCAAACGTCGAGTCGCCGCGGTTGTGGTAGATCGTCGGATCGTTCAGCCAGGCCGGAACCTTGACCGTCTGGTCCGCCGGCGTACGGAAGACCGGCACGTTCGGGAACGACGTGTTCGGGTCCAGCTCCGGGAAAGTGGTGCCACCCGCATACGTCTTGTCGTCGAAGACGTTGCCCTGGGCATCCTTGTACGGGCTGGTGGCCTTCGGGATGTAGCCGTACTGCCCGGACTGGTACGCGATGACGTCCGCGGTGTGGTTGGTGATGATGTCGAAGAAGACCTTCATCCCCTTGCCGTGCGCCAGGTCGATCAGCTTGCGCATGTCCTCGTTGGTGCCGAGATGCGGGTCGATCTGGGTGAAGTCGGTGATCCAGTAGCCGTGATACCCGGCGCTCACGTCGGCGCCGGACCCCTGCACCGGCCGGTTCTTGAACGACGGTGTCAGCCAGATGGACGTCGTACCGAGGTTCTTGATGTAGTCGAGCTTCTGGATGATCCCGGTCAGATCACCGCCGTGGTAGAACCCCTTGTCCGTCGGGTCCAGCCCCGTGGTCAGCCGGTCCCCGGTCAGTCCGCCGGCGTCGTTCGCCGTGTTGCCGTTGGCGAACCGGTCAGCCATCACGAAGTAGAACCGCTCCTTGGTGAGGTTCTCCCGCAGACTCGGGCTCGCCAGTTGCTTGTCGGCGGTATTCAGGCCTCCGGCGAGGTCGGTCGGGGCGACCTTGAGCACGTGCGACGTATCGTCGTAGTCGAACCGGAGCTTGGCCGGCCCCTCGATCCGGAGCGGGATATTCGCGCCATCCCGGACACCACCGGCGCCGTAGTTCTCGTCCCACGAGCCATTGACCGTCACCTTCAGTTCATACGCGCCCGCTGGTACGTCAAAGGTCCGGCTGTACGACGTACCCGCGCCCTTTACCAGGCGGCTCGCAGCGCAATCCGGCTGCCAGTCTGCTGGGCACCCCAACTCCGACTGGACCGACCCGGCCACGGTGATGACCCGCTCAGCCCGTACGTCGGCAACAGCCGTTGGCGTCACCCCGCTGGCGACCAACCCAACCACGGCGACAGCCGCTGGAACGATCAAACGAGAACGCGAGAACACCGACATCGCAACCCCTCCCGAAGCCCAACGAACAGCCCGGACGCTAACCCGCCAGCAGCCCATTCGGAAGACCTCACCACCCCCACCCCGCCCACCTCTTCCCTTGCGCTGATTCGTCTGCATCCGCTCGCCCCTTTGTGCGGCGGGTCAGATGTACGGCAACGCGGGCGGGCGGATGCGGACGAATCAACGCTAATCGCCTGCCAGGTGTGAACTTTTGGCCGGGCTTTTGGTGGGCACCCGTCCCCCTGAGTTCTTCCGAATTGTCAGGCCGGTCCGGGCCGCGTCAAGGGCTTCATCGGCTAACGCCGACGCATACGCGCCCTTGACCCGACCCGAACCGGCCAAGTACGGCGGGCTATCAGGGGGACGGGTGAGGTCTGCCCGTTTGCATCACGCCTTCCATTCACGCATGGTCGGGTGTTGCCGCCCGCGGACCGCGGTTAGCGCCGTTCACGGATGGCGGGGTGGTGCCGTTCACGGATGGCGAGGTGGCGCCGTGCACGGATGGCGAGTCCGTCCTCGAGCACGACTGCCGAGTTATCCCGCACCCGGCTGGCATCTTCCCGAGCGGACTGGACGTTTTCCGGCCGCGAAAACGTCCAGTCCGCTCAGGAAGACGCACCCGCAGCGGTCAATGCGCGCCGAGCCGCCGTCGATGCCCACCGAGTCGTCGGGCTATTGGTCTGATCGCAGTCTTAGTGAGCGGGCCGGACGTTTCCCGGCCCCCGAAACGTCCAGCGGACTACAAGGACGCCCGCGCGGGCCTTCCCGGCGGTTCGCCGCCCGCAAATCGGCCGTTATCCCCTGACCTCCTGGGTTCCGGTGCCGAATAACCGGCCCGGAACCCGGAATCTCAGACGTCAACCCCCGAGATGCCGGGTCAACCCTGCAAATCGGCAGGCGTGGCTTCACGTTGGTGGGCGCGGCTTCACATCGGGACGTGCCCGTCCTATTCCGAGGGTCGGCGTCCGGAATGGGGGGTCGACCCGCCAAGTTTGGCGAGTCCACCCCCTATTCCGAGGGTCGACCTGCGGAATAGGGCGACGGCCGGTGGCGTGGGCGGGAGCGGTTGGTGCTGGGAGTGGCTGGCCATTCGCGAGGTGGGTTACCACCCCGGATTGGCGGGTTCACGTGGTTGTTGCAACACCTCGATTTGAGGAGTTGTGATGGTTATGTCGTTTGTGGAGGACAACGAGCGTCACGGTGCTGCCTTGTTGCGGCTGGTGGATTCGGGGGTCGGGGTAGCGGCTGCGTGTGAGTCGTTGGGGATCGGGCGTGGTCGTGGCTATGAGATCTTGCGGGCTCGTGGCCGTGGTTCGCGTCCGCGCACGGTGATCACTGATGCGTTGCGGGAGCAGGTCATCGCGGTGTTCAAGGAATCGGGGAACATCACTGGCGCGGGTTCGGCCTGCGGGTTGAGGCATGACACTGCCCGGCGGATCCTTGTCGTGGCCGGGCTGGTTCCCGCGGTGCGGGCCGTGAAACGCAAGACCCAGGCCAGGGTCCGCCTCGAGGAGTTGCTGGAGGCGGGCTGGTCCATCACGCGCGCAGCCAAGGAGGTGGGCGTGCATCCGGGTACTGCGCGGGACTGGCATCACGGGGTCCGCAGGGTGGGCAACACGCGGGTCTATCCCGATGGGCGGGTCGTGGACTACGGCACCACAACCCGATACTCCACTTCCATGACCCCATCAGCTGACGCGGTGATCAGCGACCGTTACCTGTGCCTGGACCAGCGGCTGGCGATCGCCGATGGGCGGGTCAACAAACTCACCTTGACCGCGATCGCGGCCGGCATCGGCAAGGACAAGTCCACAGTCTCTCGTGAGATCCGCGCCCACAGTGTTGAAGGAACCTACCTGCCCCACCAGGCCCACCGCGACGCTGCGGCCGCCAGGGCCCGGCCCAAGACCTCAAAGCTGGTCACCGATCCCGCGTTGCGTGAGCAGGTCGAGCTGGGTCTGGAGCGGAAGTTGTCGCCGGAGCAGATTTCGAACAGGCTCGTCAAGGACTTCCCCGACGACGAGAGCATGCGCGTGAGCCACGAGACGATCTACAAGGCGCTCTACTTCCAGGCCCGCGGCGGCCTCAAACGCGAAGTCCAGACCGCGCTGCGCACCGGACGGACCCGCCGCAAACCACAACGCCAGCCCGGCCAGCGCCAGCACCGGTTCGTCGAGGAGATGATCATGATCTCCGAGCGGCCCGCCGAGGCCGACGATCGCGCGGTTCCCGGCCACTGGGAAGGCGACCTGATCATGGGCGAGAACAACCGGTCCGCGATCGCCACCCTGGTCGAACGCACCACCCGCTACACGATGCTGGTCCACCTGCCCGGCGGCCACGACGCCGAACAGGTCCGCGACGGTCTCATCGCGACGATGAAAACCCTGCCCGGCCATCTGCGCGGCTCGCTGACCTGGGACCAGGGCTGCGAAATGGCCAAACACAAACAGTTCTCCATCGCCACCGACATGGCCGTCTACTTCTGCGACCCGCACTCCCCCTGGCAGCGCGGCACCAACGAAAACACCAACGGACTACTGCGCCAGTACTTCCCCAAGGGCACCGACCTGAGCATCCACGGACCCGAAGACCTCGAACACGTCGCCCAAGAACTCAACGGGCGACCACGCAAAACGCTCGACTGGGACACCCCAGCCGAACGCCTACGTGATCTACTCACCACCTAGAAACCAACCCGGTGTTGCAACGACCCCTCGAAACCGCCATTCCGAGGTGGGAACCCGCCCGCACGGTGGCTACCCATCGCCAGGCGAGAACATTCCGCGACGAAACGCGCCATCCGAGAGGGAACCGCCCGGCCATCCGCGACGGCACGCCTCGCCTTCCGCGAACGCACCACGCGCCATCCGCGAACGCACCACACGCTATCGGCGAAGGCACCACGCGCTATCTGAGCAGGGCAGGACTCGCCAGCGAACGGCACCACTCGGCCATCCGCGAGCGGTATCGTCCGGCCACCCGTGAATGGCATCAGCTGGCCATCCGCGAACGGCACCGCTCGCCATCCGACTACGGCACCACTCGGCCGTCCGTGACCGGCGCCACTCGGCCGTCCGTGACCGGCGCCACTCGGCCGTCCGTGACCGGCGCCACTCGGCCGTCCGTGACCGGCGCCACTCGGCCGGCGGTGAACGGCACCACTCGGCCATTCGTGAACGGCATGACCTGGCCAGTCGTGAACGGCACCAGGTGTAGCAATCGGGCAGGCCTCACCCGTCCCCCTGATAGCCCGCTGCCTTTGGTGGAGCCGGGTCGGGTCAAGGGCGCGTTAGCGTCACCGTTAGGTGATGGAGCCCTTGACGCGGCCCGGGTTCGCCTGACAATTCGGAAGAACTCAGGGGGACGGGTGCCCACCGAAAACCAGGCCCAAAGGTTGACACCGAGGCGGGCGAACTAGGCGGGCCAGTCGGGGGCGAGGATGGACATTAGGGTGGCGTCGATGCGTTCGCCGTTCCAGAGGAGGGCGTGGCGCATGGTGCCTTCGGGGACGAAGCCGGCCTTTTCGTAGGCTCGGCGTGCTCGGGGGTTGAAGGCGTAGACCTCGAGGCTGATTCGGTGCAGGCCGAGCTTTTCGAAGCCGTAGCCGACGATCAGGCGGGTCGCCTCGGTGCCGAGACCGCGGCCACGGCCGGTCGGGCCGATGAGGATGCGGAAGCTGCAGGACTCGTTATCCGAGTCCCACTCATTCAGAACAGCCTCGCCAACGCACAGCCCGGTCTCGTTGTCGACGATCGCCAGGTCCAGGCGGTCGGGCTGGTCGGCGCGAGTCCGTAGCCACTCCCGCGCGGTTTCAGCCGTGATCTCAGTATGACTGCCGGTCAGGCGCATCACTTCGGGGTCCTGGAAGGCGGCCCACATCGGCTCGAAGTCGTCTTCGGTGAGAACGCGGAGCGTCACCTTCTCGCCGACCAGCGTCGGCTTGGTTGCGAAATCCGTCACGATCCGTGAGTCTGCCCGACCCTCACCCGGAAGGCGACTCGATTAAACGGAGACCAGGCCCGGCAGGACCTGGCCGATGGGGGAGTGGTCGAGGGCGTCGGCGGCTGCGTCGTACGGGGTGGGTTCGGCGTTGATGATGATCAGGCGGGCGCCGAGTCCTTGGGCCACGTCGCAGAGGCCGGCTGCCGGGTAGACCTGTAGCGACGTACCGATGGCCATGAAGAGGTCGCAGTCGCGGGCCGCGTCGAGTGCTGCGTCCATCACGTCGGGATCGAGTGACTGGCCGAACGACACCGTTGCCGATTTGAGGATGCCGCCGCAGAGCTCGCAGGGCGGGTCGTCCTCGCCCGCCTCCAACCGCGGCAGCAGCTCGGCCATCGGGAGGCGGCGGTCGCAGCTCATGCAGACGACGTTCAGCGCGGTCCCGTGGAGCTCGTGCACGAGGCTGGGGGAAGAGCCAGCCTTCTGGTGCAGCCCGTCAATGTTCTGCGTGACGATGGCGCACAGCCGGTTCTGGCGTTCCAGCTCGACGAGGGCGTGGTGGCCGGCGTTCGGCTCGACGGTCCACGGCTGGGTGATGAGGCGCTGTTTCCAGGCCTGGATCCGGACGGCCGGATCGGCCAGGTAGCTGTCGATGTCGAAGATGGCCTGCGCGGCCGGCTGGGTGGTCCACAAGCCTTGCGGACCGCGGAAGTCCGGGATACCCGACTCCGTCGAGATACCCGCTCCGGTCAGGACGGTGATCCGTTGCGCCTTGGCGACCAGCTCGTATGCGTCCATCTACCCGACAGTAGTCAGGAAAGCCGCCGGACCAAATAGAGCTCGCCGTCGGCCAGGACCAGCTCCTGCGACCGCATGCGGCACCAGGCGGGGATGTCCACCGCCGCGGCCGGGTCGTCCGCGAGCACCGCGACCGTCTCGCCGACGGCGACTTCCGGAAGACGTTTGGCCAGCATGATCACCGGCAACGGGCACAACATGCCACGGCAATCCAACTCCAAGTCAGCCGTCATAGCCCCACCTGCGCCCGGATGTCCCGCACGATCTTCGGCACCACCTGCGCGAACCGGTCCACCTCGTCGTACGTCGTATCGCGCCCCAGCGAGACCCGCACATTGCCATGCGTAAGCACGCCCATCGCCGCCAGGACGTGCGACGGCCGCAACGTGCTCGCCGTACAGGCCGAGCCGCTCGACACGGCGAAGCCCTCGGCGTCCAGCGCGGTCACAAGCGTCTCCCCGTCGACGTACAGGCAGGAGAACGTCAGGATGTGCGGCAACCGGTCGTCGGGATCACCGACCACCTCTACATCCGGTACGTCGGCCAGGAGCCGTTGACGCAACGAAGCGATCCACGCCCGGTGCGAGCCGTCCAACGCCGCAGCCTCGGTACGACGGGCCTGCAGCGCGGCGGCGGCTGCCAGCACGGCCGGGATGTTCGGGTGGCCGGGCGCGAGGCCTTGCTCGCGTTCCTCCAACGGCCAGCGGGGGAGCAGACGCACGCCCTTGCGCACGGCGAGCACGCCGACACCGGCCGGTCCACCCCACTTGTGAGCGCTTGCCGCCAGCAACGACCACCCGGACGGCACCTCCTCGTGACCGAGCGTGGCCGCCGCGTCGACCAGCAGTGGTACACCCGCGAAAGCGCACGCCTCCGCGACCAACGCGACAGGCTGCCGCGTACCCACCTCGTGGTTGGCCGATTGCAGGGCGGCCAGCGCCACGCCGGGCTGCGCCACAGCATCGCCGTACGCCGAAAGGTCGATGCGGCCGAGGATGTCGACGCCGACCTCGATCGGCTGCCCCGCCACGGCCGCGGCGTGCAGCACCGCCGAATGCTCGACCGCGCCGTGCACCACGCGATCACCGGTACGGCGACGCGCGGCGGCCGCGGCGGTCACTCCGGTGTGGATGGCCGTGGTGCCGGAAGACGTGAAGAACAGCTCGTCGGGACGGCAGCCGACGGCCTCCGCGACCACTTCGCGGGCGTTGTCCCACAGCAGCCGGGCGGTCCGCCCCTCGTGATGCAGGCGGGCCGGATCCGCCCAGCCGGAGTCCAGCGCGGACAGCAGAATCTCGCGTGCGGCCGGATGCAGGGATTCCGACGAAGCGGCGTCCAGATACGAGCGGTTGGTCACACTGCCCAACTTACTCACCGAGTAAGCCCTACCTGTGCGCAGTTCGGGGATACCTGTCCAGTAGTGTTCTGTCGTCAGTCTCACCTGGGAAGGGAAAGGCGCCCCGTGGGTTCGAAGAGACGCCTGGGAGTAGCGGCCATCAGTGCCGCAGGATTGCTCCTGGCAACCGGTTGTTCCGCCGAGACCACTGAGCAGTGGAAGCGGCTAGGCCTGCCCGAGGGCGCCTCGGACCGGACCGAGTACATGCACAGTCTGTGGATGGGGGCGTGGATCGCCGCGCTCATCATCGGCTTCGCCGTTTGGGGCCTGATGCTGTACGTCGTGGTCCGGTACCGGCGGCGTAACGAGGACGCGCCCCGCCAGGTCAGGTACAACCTGCCCCTGGAGGCGTTGTACACGCTGGCCCCGTTCGCCATCATCGGCGCGCTGTTCTTCTACACGATCGAGAACGGCAACAAGATCGACGAGATGTCGGCCACCCCGGACCACACCGTCAAGGTGGTCGGTTTCCAGTGGCAGTGGGTCTTCAACTACGACGAGCAGGTCGAGGGCGAGAGCGAGAAGGGTGTCTGGGAGACCGGATCCTTCGCCAAGCCCGCCGAGCTGTGGCTGCCGGTGAACGAGTCGGTCCGCTTCGACCTGAGCTCGCCGGACGTCATCCACTCGTTCTGGGTGCCCTCCTTCTACTTCAAGCGCGACATCATCCCGGGCCGGGCCAGCTCGTTCGAGCTGACGCCGACCAAGACCGGCACGTTCGCGGGTAAGTGCGCGGAGCTGTGCGGTCTGTACCACACCCGGATGACCTTCAACGTCCGCGTGGTCACCCGCGCCGAGTACGACGCGCACCTGCTGCAGCTGGCCGCGAAGGGCCAGACCGGCGCCGCGACCGGCGGCCAGGACGCGAACACCATCCCGAACGGTGAGCACGCACAAGAGCACGGAGGCGAGAAGTGACCGACTTCGCCGAGCGGAGCGCGATCCCGGCCGTCGGTGCCGTGCCGCGCCGCCGGAGCAAGGGACAGATCGCGGTCAAGTGGCTGACGACGACCGATCACAAGCTGATCGGTCACCTGTACCTGCTGACCTCGTTCGCCTTCTTCCTGATCGGCGGCGTGATGGCGCTGCTGATCCGCGCCGAGCTGGCCAAGCCGGGTCTGCAGATCGTGAACGAAGAGGTCTACAACCAGCTCTTCACGATGCACGGCACGATCATGCTGCTGCTGTTCGCGACGCCGCTGTTCGTCGGCTTCGCGAACGTGATCATGCCGCTGCAGATCGGTGCCCCCGATGTCGCGTTCCCGCGGCTCAACATGTTCAGCTTCTGGCTGTTCCTGTTCGGCGGTCTGATCACGATCAGCGGCTTTTTCACCCCGGGTGGCGCGGCCGACTTCGGCTGGTTCGCGTACGCCCCGCTGTCCAACGAGGTCCGCTCGCCGGGCGTCGGTGGCGACCTGTGGATCATGGGTCTGTGGATGGCCGGTCTGGGCACCATTCTCGGTGCGGTCAACTTCGTCACCACCATCATCACGATGCGTGCGCCGGGTATGACCATGTTCCGGATGTCGATCTTCACCTGGAACATCCTGGTGACGTCGATCCTGGTGCTGATCGCGTTCCCGATCCTGGCCGGCGCGCTGCTGATGCTGGAGGCGGACCGACTACTCGGTGCACACGTCTTCGACGCGGCCAATGGTGGACCACTGCTGTGGCAGCACCTGTTCTGGTTCTTCGGTCACCCTGAGGTGTACATCATCGCGCTGCCGTTCTTCGGCATCGTGACCGAGATCCTGCCGGTGTTCAGCCGCAAGCCGATCTTCGGTTACATCGGTCTGGTCGCCGCGACGCTGATGATCGGCGCCCTGTCGGTGGCGGTGTGGGCTCACCACATGTATGTGACAGGAGCGGTGAATCTACCGTTCTTCTCGTTCATGACCTTCTTGATCGCCGTGCCCACCGGGGTGAAGTTCTTCAACTGGATAGGCACGATGTGGGGCGGGTCATTGTCGTTCGACACCCCGATGCTGTGGTCGGTCGGCTTCCTGACGACCTTCCTCTTCGGTGGTCTGACCGGCATCATCCTGGCCTCGCCCGCCCTGGACTACCAGCTGTCCGACTCGTACTTCGTGGTCGCGCACTTCCACTACGTCGTGTTCGGCACGGTCGTGTTCGCGATGTTCGCCGGGTTCTACTTCTGGTGGCCGAAGATGACCGGGCGAATGCTGGACGAGCGGCTCGGAAAGCTGCACTTCTGGCTGTTGTTCCTCGGTTTCCACACCACCTTCCTGGTGCAGCACTGGCTCGGTGTCGAGGGCATGCCGCGGCGCTACGCGACGTACAAGGCTGAAGAGGGTTTCACCACCCTGAACCAGGTCTCGAGCATCGGTGCCTTCCTGCTCGGCGTCTCGATGCTGCCGTTCTTCTACAACGTCTACAAGTCGCGCAAGTCGCCGATGGTGAACGTCGACGACCCGTGGGGCTGGGGCCGTTCGCTGGAGTGGGCGACCAGTTCGCCCCCGCCGCGGCACAACTTCATCCGGCTGCCGCGGATCAGGTCGGAGAGCCCGGCGTTCGACCTGCACCACCCGGAGTTGGCCCTCGCGGAGTATCCGGCCACTGGGGCGGCGCGAGACAACCTGCTCGATGCGGGTGACGACGACGGTAGAACGGAACATCTCGAACAGTTGGCCGGCGGCCGCGACAACGTGGACGGAGACAAGGCATGAAGGCGGAAGCCTGGCTCTTCGGCATCCTGACGGCGTTCGTCGTCCTGGTGACGCCTGTCTACTGGTTCATGTCGAAGGACCCGACCGGCACCAGCGCGCTGGTGATGACGTTCTTCCTGTGTCTGCTGGTCGCGTTCTACCTCGGCGCCACCGGCAAGCGGATGGACGCTCGTCCGGAGGACCGCAAGGACGCGGAGATCGTGGAAGGCGCCGGTGAGCAGGGCTTCTTCCCGCCATACTCCTGGTGGCCGCTGTGGTGCGGGCTGACCCTGGCGGTGATCGTGCTCGGCGTCGTCTTCGGCTGGTGGCTGTTCATCATCGGCAGCGGAATCGGCATCCTGACGCTGTCCGGTTTCATCTTCGAGTACTACCGCGGCGACCACGCGCACTGATCAACCTGCTGTCTGTCTTCGAAGAACCCTGCGGCCCTGTGGCCCAGGGTTCTTCGGCTTTATCCACAGGCTGATTTCGGCTTTTCGTGGCTGGTCTGGGTGCCGGGTACGCTGGGCGACGGTCCAGTAAACAGGGGAGAGTTCGGGGAATGCTGAGTTCGGTTTCGGTGAGGAAACGCGGTCGCGTCGTGGCAGTGCTGGCCGCGGTCGCGCTGTTGGGCACTGCCTGCAGTGATACGGAGGGCAGCCCGGGTGCCGGTGGCCAGTCGCCAACGGGCACGCCGTCGAGCTCGGCACCAACGACCACCCCCGGCAGCACCGAGACGCCTGGTGGCAGCTCCGAGCCAGGCGCGGCCAAGGTCGCCGTTACGCCGCCCAACAACGCGAAGTCGGTCAAGCCTGACCAGCCGGTCCAGGTCAGCGCCGCCGACGGCAAGATCGACTCGGTCAAGGTGACCGATGGCGATGGCGATGAGGTCGAGGGCAAGCTGGACGACGCCAAGACCAATTGGACGTCCGAGCCGAAGCTCGCGCCCAGTACGACGTACACCGTGCTGACCAAGGCGACCGGCACCGACGGCAAGCCCGTGACGGTCAAGTCCACCTTCCGGACGTTGAGCGCCGCCAACCGGCTGAAGGCCTCGATGGCTCCGCTGAACGGCGAGACCGTCGGCGTCGCGATGCCGATCCAGATCTACTGGAACAAGGCCGTCAAGGACAAGGCCGCCGTCGAGAAGCGCCTGTCGGTGAAGACCTCGGTCCCGGTCGAGGGCAGCTGGTACTGGCTGGACAGTAAGACCGTGCACTACCGGCCCAAGGCGTATTGGCCGTCGGGCACCAAGGTCACCGTCGACATCGGCATCCAGGGCGTCAACGCGGGGAACGACACCTGGGGCGCGGCCAGCCGCCTGATCACGTTCAACATCGGCAAGTCGGTCGTCACGAACGTGAGCGTGCCGAAGCACACGATGGTCGTTCGCATCGACGGCAAGGTCGCCCGCACCATCCCGATCACCGCCGGCAAGTCGGGCTTCACCACCCGCAGCGGCACCAAGGTGATCATGGAGAAGTTCCGGGTGAAGCGGATGGACGCCCGGACGGTCGGCATCCAGCCCGGCGACCCGGAGTACTACGACATCCACGACGTCCAGTTCGCGCAACGCGTCACCAGCTCGGGCGAGTTCGTGCACGGCGCGCCCTGGTCCACCGGCAGCCAGGGTACGGCGAACGTGAGCCACGGCTGCGTCGGCATGAGCCTCCAGGACGCCGCCTGGTACTTCCAGCAGACAACCCGCGGCGACCCCGTCGTCGTGACCGGGACCAACCGCAAGATGGAGATGGGCAACGGCTGGGCCGACTGGAACCTCAGCTGGTCCGAGTACCAGAAGGGTTCCGCCCTGAGCTGACCCACACCACCACTAGACGCCTCCAGAAGGGCCCCGACCGCCACCAGGCAGTCGGGGCCCTTCTGCGCGCTCGTTACCGATTGACTCCGAATCGGCACGGAAAGTGATTCTGCTGGTCGTTCTGCGTGGCCAGTACGGGGGAGTTGGGTTGAACTAACCAATTGTTAAATTACTTTCCAATTCGGTCTGCCCGCCCCAGGCGTCCCCGAGCCACCGCAGGAGTGCGACATGTTCCCGCTCAAAAGACTCAAAGTCCCGATGATCTCCGTCGTCGTACTGCGATTGCGACCACTATCGGCGTTCAATCCAGCTCCGGCGTCGCCGCCGATGTGTTGTTGTCCCGCAACGCGTTCATCGACACGTCCACCATTGAGGACGCCGCGTACATGGGAAAGTTCGCGGTCGATGGCAGTACGACGACCCGGTGGGCCAGCGTGGAGGGTATCGACCCGCAGTGGATCCGGGTCGACCTCGGCCAGCCGTCGTCCGTCAACCGGCTGAAGCTCAACTGGGAGGCGGCTTACGCCAAGTCGTACCGGATCGAGATCTCCGACGACGGCGCGAACTTCCGGACGCTCAAGACCATCACCACGGGGGATGGTGGCATCGACGACCACACCGGCCTGGCCGCCAACGGCCGTTACTCCGCGTCGTCGGCACCCAGCGAGGCACCACGTGGGGCTACTCGCTGTGGGAGCTCGAAGTCTTCGGCGTCAGCGGCTCCACTTCGTGGCATCCGTGCCGGAGAACACGTTCAACGACACCGGGCTCACCCCGCAAACGGCGTACACCTACACCGTGCTGGCCAAGGACCCGAACAACAACAAGTCGGCGCAGAGCGCGCCGATCACGGCCACGACCGCAGCCGGTCCCACGGGACAGTTCGTGCTCGCGGCAGCCGGCGACATCGCCGACCAGTGCACCGCGTCCAGCAGTGAATGCATCCACCCGAAAACGGCCAAGGTCGTCGACTTCATCAATCCCGTCAACGTCATCACCATGGGCGACAACCAGTACGATGACGCGCTCTACTCGGACTTCACCAAGTACTTCAACACGTCCTGGGGCCGGTTCAAGAGCATCATGCAGCCCTCGGTCGGCAACCACGAGACCTACGCATCTCCGCCGTACGACGGCTACCACTGGTACTTCGGCGCCATCGCCCGCCCGAACGGCAAGCGGTACTACAGCTGGGGAACGCGGTAACTGGCACTTCATCGCACTGGACTCGACTGAGGACTCGACGGGGCTGGCCGAATCGGCACAGCACACCTGGCTCAAGGCAGATCTAGCCGCTAACACCAAGAAGTGCGTCGCGGCCTACTACCACCACCCGCGCTTCAGCTCCGGTGCCCATGGGGACAACCCCAACATGACCACGATGTGGGGCATCCTGGTGGACAACAACGTCGACCTCGTGCTGAACGGGCACGACCACCACTACGAGCGCTTCAGGCCGCAGGGCAAGGCCGGTCACCCGAACCGAGAAGATCATCGCGAAAACGCACGGCGTGCTGAAGCTGACGATGACCGACAACTCGTTCACCAGCCAGCTGATCGGTCTGAACAACGCCGTACTGGACAGTTCCCCGACCACCACCTGCCACTGACTAGCCAGCCCCGGCTCTAGCTGGGTGGGAAGGCGAAAGGGCCCCGGCGTTGAGTGCCGGGGCCCTTCGTTGTGCGGTGGTGCTACTTCGTGTCGATTGCGGCCTGGTCCTCGGGGGTCGCGGCGGACTTGGCGGCGGATTCTTCGTCGAGTTCGACAGTGCCGGTCAAGCCTGGGACCGCGGGAGCCTCGCCGGGCTCGTCGTGGCCGTGGGAGTGGGCCTCTTCGAGCTCCGCGGCGGTCGGCTTCTGCACCGCGTCCGCGAAGTAGAAGGCCGACAGCTTGGCGCGGAGCTTGTTCAGGGCCCGGCGCGGTGCCGCGACGCCGTTCTCGTCGGTCTCCGGGCCGAGCTCGAGCGGCGTCTGCCGGTCGTGCGCGGTCAGGGTGTAGGCCTCGAACTCGGAGATCGGCGCGTGCCGCTCGCTGTACGACCCGTCGGGGGAGCGGACGATGATGCCCGTCTCCAGACCGTGCAGCAGCCGCTCCCGGTCGGCCCGCTGCAGCGAGATCGCGATCCGGCGGGTCGCCCAGAAGGCGATCACCGGGCCGAGGAACACCGCGAACCGGAGGAACCAGGTCACGTTGTTCAGCGAGACGCCGAAGTGGGTGGCGATCAGGTCGTTACCACCACCGATCCACAGCAGCGCGTAGAACGTCACCATCGCCGCACCGATACCGGTCCGGGTCGGCACGTTGCGCGGCCGGTCCAGCAGGTGGTGTTCGCGCTTGTCGCCGGTGATCCACTGCTCGATGAACGGGTAGAGGGCCACGAAGGTGACGAACGCCGGCGGGATCAGCAGGGCCGGGATGATCAGGTTCCAGCTGAGCGTGATGCCCCAGAACGAGGACTCGAGTCCCGGCATCAGGCGCACAGAGCCCTCCAGCCAGCCCATGTACCAGTCGGGTTGGGAGCCTGCCGTGACTTCTGCCGGGTTATACGGCCCGTACAGCCAGACCGGGTTGATCTGGAGCAGCGCGCCCATCACCGCGGTGACGCCGAAGACGATGAAGAAGAAGCCGCCCGCCTTGGCCATGTAGACCGGCATCAACGGGTAACCGACGACGTTCTTCTCGGTCCGGCCGGGACCGGCGTACTGGGTGTGCTTGTGGTAGACGACCAGGATCAGGTGAGCCGTCACCAGCGCCAGGATCAGGCCGGGGATGAGTAGCACGTGCACGGTGAAGAACCGCGAGACCATGTCGTCACCGGGGAACTCGCCCCCGAAGATGAAGAACGTCAGGTACGTACCGATGATCGGGCTGGCCTGGATCATGCCCTGGGTGATGCGCAGACCGGTACCGGAGAGCAGGTCGTCCGGCAGGCCGTAGCCGATGAAGCCCTCGATGATGCCGAGGAACAACATGCTGAAGCCGATCACCCAGTTGAGCTCACGCGGCTTGCGGAAGGCACCGGTGAAGAAGATCCGGAGCAGGTGCACCATCATCGACGCGACGAACAGCACGGCGGCCCAGTGGTGGATCTGCCGCATCAGCAGACCACCGCGGACGTCGAACGAGATGTCCAGCGTCGAGGCGTACGCCTCCGACATGTGCAGGCCCTTGAGCAGGCTGTACGAGCCCTGGTACTCGACCTCGGCCATCGACGGACGGAACCAGAAGGTCAGGAAGATGCCGGTCAGGATCAGGATGATGAAGCTGTAGAGCGCGATCTCGCCGAGCATGAAGGACCAGTGGTCAGGGAAGACCTTACGCAGGTTCTTCTTGCCCATCTTGGCCAGTCCGAGCCGATCGTCGGCCCATTTGACCGGCGGCGGCAGTTCCTTGGTAGCCATTACCTCACCCTCGCTCGAAGAAGCTAGGTCCGACCGGTTCGGTGAAGTCGCTCTGCGCGACCAGGTACCCCTCGGAGTCCAGTCTCAACGGTAACTGCGGAAGCGGCCTGGCGGCAGGGCCGAAGATCACCTTCGCGCCGTCGGCCAGGTCGAACGTCGACTGGTGGCACGGGCAGAGCACGTGATGCGTGGTCTGCTCGTACAGCGAGATCGGGCAACCGACGTGGGTGCAGATCTTCGAGTAGCAGAGGATGCCGTCGATGCCCCAGTTCTCCCGGCCGGCCGGGACGCGGATCTGGTCCGGCTCGATCCGGACCACGATCACCGCGGCCTTGGCCCGCGCGTTCTGGTACTCGACCGCGCTCTCCGTCAGGATCTCCGCCAGGTTGGCGGGCGCGGCGTTGACCAGCTGCCCGACGACCAGGTCCGACGGCTTGATCGGCCGGAGCGTGACGTCGTTCACAACCCGGATGCCATCGGCCCAGATCGTCGTGTAGAGCGTACGACCGGGCAGCGGACCGAGGTCGCGCAGCAGGACGACGGCCGGCAACCCGAGCGCGGCCATCGCACCGATCAGCGAGCGCCGGATCATCTTGCGCCGGGTGAAACCGGACTCCGCGACACCGGTCTGGAAGACCTCGGTGGTGGCGGCGATGTCCTCGTCCGACGAACCGGCCGGGTGCCGGTACTCGACGATCTCGTTGTCGACCATCAGCTTCTTGGCCCAGTGGATCGCGCCCGCGCCGATCAGGAACAGCGCGATCCCGAGGCAGAGCCCGATGACCATGTTGTTCGCGTTACCGGTCAGCGGCCCGAAGACCAGGATGTCGTCCCGCGGGATGGCGAAGTACGCCACACAGGATCCGAGGATCAGCAGCGTGGCCAGGCCGAACATGGTCGCGACCTGCTGCTCGGCCCGGTCGGCCGCCTTCGGGTCGATATCGGTGATGCGGTGCTCGTGCGGTTCGATGCCGGGATCGGCGATCGGGTCGGCCACCACTGTGGCCGGGAGGTTCTTGTCGTCAGTGCTCATCCTTGGCCCTCACTCCCTTGGCGCCGATCCAGACGGCAACGGCGACCAGGATGCCGATTCCGACCAGCCAGCCCCACAGGCCCTCGGACACCGGGCCGAGTCGGCCGAGTCCGAAACCACCCGGGTCCTGCTGGGTCTCCAGTGCCTTCAGGTACGCGATCACGTCCCGCTTGTCCTGCTCGGTCAGCACCTGGTCGGAGAAGACCGGCATCTGCTGCGGACCGGTCAGCATCGCTTCGTACATGTGCTTGGCGTCCACGCCCATCAGCGACGGGGCGTAGCGGCCGTTCGGCAGCGCGCCACCCTTGCCGGCGAAGTTGTGGCAGGCGGTGCAGTTCGTGCGGAACAGCTCGCCACCGCGGGTCACCTGCTCGTCGGTCGCCTTGCTCACGTCATACGCGTCGGCGTTCGGGATCGCCGGGCCGGGGCCGAGCGAGGCGACGTACGCCGCCAGGGCCTCGATCTCCGCCGGCGAGTAGACGACGTTCTTGCGCGGGACCTGGGCGTTCGGCTGCTGGGCCGGCATCCGGCCGGTACCGACCTGGAAGTCGACCGCCGCGGCACCGACGCCGATCAGCGAGGGCGCGACCACGCGGCCCTCACCGTCGGTGCTGCCCTCGGCGTTCTGGCCGTGGCAGCTGGCGCAGCCGACCGTGAAGAGCTTGCGGCCCTCTTCGATCTTCTGGGACTGGGCGGCGTCGTCCGCGACGGCAGCGTTGTCGGGCACCAAGGCGGTATAGGCGGCACCCACGGAAAGAAGCCCGAGGAGCAACACGACCAGACCGGCCGAACGGTGTCGCCGTCGCGCGGATAGGAACCGCGCCGGTGACGAAGCCATGGATTTAGCGGTCCTCTCGGCTGAGGATTTCAAATGGACTCTCACTTGAGCAGGTAAATGGTCGCGAACAGGGCGATCCACACGACGTCGACGAAGTGCCAGTAGTACGACACGACGATCGCGGAGACGGCTTGTTCGTGGGTGAACTTGCGGGCCAGGAACGTCCTGGCGAGCACGAACAGGAAGGCGATCAGACCGCCTGTCACGTGCAGACCGTGGAACCCGGTGGTCAGGTAGAAGACCGAGCCGTACGGCGACGAGGCGATGGTCAGGCCCTCGTGCATCAGCTCGGCGTACTCGGTGACCTGCCCGGCGATGAAGACCGCGCCCATCAGGTAGGTGAGGGAGAACCACTCACGCATACCCCAGCGGCGGACGTTCAGCAGCGAGGAGGTTCGGCCGGCCCGTCCGGCCTCCGCGGCGAACACACCGAACTGACAGGTGAACGAGGACGCCACCAGGATCAGGGTGTTCACCGTGGAGAACGGGATGTTGAGCATCGCTGTGGACTGCTGCCACAACGGGTCCACCCCGGGCGCCGCCAAGGCGGTCGTCACCGATCGGATCGTGAAGTACGCCGCGAAGAGGGCGGCGAAGAACATCAGTTCGCTCGAGAGCCAGACGATCGTTCCGACACTGACCATGCTGGGACGGTCGTGATGTCCGTGTTCACGAGACGCTGGGAGTGCTGTTGCGGTGGCCACGCGGTCATTATGTCGGTCCCGGTGTCTGACAGCACGACCACCCCCGGGCATGTCGTTGACATCACCTTTCTAATGTGGGGGTGTGCTCCCAACTCACGCTCAGCCCGGCGACCAGATCGAACCGTTCACGCCCGCGCGTCTCCTGACCGCGTGGACCTTCGAACCGGTGCTGCTGATCGCGATCCTGGTGGTCGGAGCCCTTTATCTGTACGGGGTTCACCGCCTGCGCAAGCGTGGCGACTCCTGGTCGAGGGCCCGCACGTTCGCCTTTTGTGGCGTTGGTCTCGGTAGCGCGGTGATCGCCACCCAATCGGCCCTGGGCACTTACGACACGGTCCTGATCAGCGTGCACATGGTGCAGCACATGATCCTTTCGATGCTCACGCCACTGGCTTGTGCGCTCGGCGCGCCGGTGACGCTTGCCCTGCGCACCCTTCCGCTGAAGCCGCGAGGATGGCTGCTTTATTTACTGCACTCGCGTTTTGCGAAAATCATCTGCTTCCCGTTGGTGGGCTTCGTCTTCTTCATCCTGAGCCCGTGGGTGCTCTACTTCAGCGGCTGGTACGACGCCAGCCTGCGCTCGACGGTGCTGCACGACCTGCTGCACGTGCACTTCCTCGCGGTCGGCGCGTTGTTCTTCTGGCCGTTGCTCGGGCTCGACCCCGTGCCTGGGCGCGTGATCTACCCGTTCCGGCTGATCCTGACGTTCCTGACGTTGCCGTTCCACGCCTTCCTGGGCATCACGATCATGAGCTCGACCAAGCTGATCGCCGAAGACTGGTACACGGCGTTCGGCCGCTCCTGGCCGCCGAGCCCGCTCGACGACCAGTACCTGGCAGGCGGTCTGCTGTGGGGTTCGGGCGACATCGTCGGGCTGGTGTTCTTCGGCGTGCTGTTCGTGCAATGGGTCCAGCAGTCCCAGCGCGAGGCCAAGCGGGAGGACCGGCGCCTGGACCGGTTGGAGGAACAGGCCCGACGCGCTGGCCAGACGAAGCCCTGACACCGGTACGATCTGCCTCGTGACTGAGTCAACGAGTGCAGCGCGTCCGCTGAAGGTGCTGGTTTACAGCGACGACCGTTCGACCCGGGAAGCCGTCCGGCTGGCACTGGGCAAGCGGCCCGCCGCCGACCTGCCCGAGCTGGAGTACGTCGAGTGCGCCACCGAGCCCGCCGTCATCAAGCAGATGGACGCCGGCGGTATCGACCTGGCCATCCTCGACGGCGAGGCCGTGCCCGCCGGTGGCCTGGGAATCGCCCGTCAGCTCAAGGACGAGATCTTCCGCTGCCCGCCGGTGCTGGTGCTGACCGGCCGCCCGCAGGACGCGTGGCTCGCCACCTGGTCCCGCGCCGAGGCCGCCGTCTCGCACCCGCTGGACCCGATCCGGCTGGCCGAGGCGACCGCCGGTCTGCTGCGCACCCGGCTCGCCTCTTTGCCCGCGACCACCTGATCCAGTAGGGGCCCGCCATGTCTGACGCGTCGTACACCTGGCCGCAGGTGCTGGGCCCGCTCGTTCGCGGGCACGAGCTCGAACCGGCCGCGACCGCCTGGGCGATGGGGGAGATCCTCTCCGGGTCCGCCTCCCCGGCTCAGCTGGCCGGGTTCGTCATCGCGCTGCGGACCAAGGGCGAGACGGTCGGCGAGATCGAGGGCCTGGTCGCGACCATGCGCGCCTTCGCCACTCCGATCGACGTTCCCGGCCGCACGCTCGACGTGGTCGGCACCGGCGGAGACCAGGCTCACACGGTCAACATCTCCACGATGTCGGCTCTGGTCGCAGCGGGGGCCGGGGCCAAGATCCTGAAGCACGGCAACCGCGCTGCCTCATCGGCCTGCGGTACGGCGGATGTGCTCGAGGAGCTCGGTATTCCGATGGACCTCTCGGCCGCGCAGGTGGCAGCGGTCGCGGAGCGCGCGGGCATCACCTTCTGCTTCGCCCCTGCGTTCCACCCCGCGCTACGGCACGCCGCCGTACCGCGTCGGGAGCTCGGAATCCCCACCACGTTCAACTTCCTCGGGCCTCTGGCGAACCCGGGCAACCCGTCGGCCCAGGCTGTCGGTGTTGCGGATGGCCGGGTCGCCGGTCTGATCGCGGGCGTGCTGGCCCGGCGGGGGATCGACGCGCTGGTGTTCCATGGCGATGACGGATTGGACGAGCTCACCACGACGACCACTTCGCAGATCTGGTCGGTTTCGGGTGGTGCCGTCGAGGGGCCGGTCACGCTGGATCCGCGCGAACTCGGTATCGAGGCCGTGCCCGCCGAGGCGCTCAAGGGTGCCGACGCGTCGTACAACGCGAAGGTCGTTCGCGCCTTGCTGGACGGCGAACGCGGCCCGGTTCGGGACGTCGTACTGCTGAACTCCGCCGCGGCCCTCGCCGCCTACGACGCGAGCACCGGCCCGATCACCGAGCGCCTCCGCGCCGGGCTCGACCGGGCGGCCGAGTCGATCGACTCCGGCGCCGCCAAGTCGGCCCTGACGCGCTGGATCGCGGCCTGCGCCGAGGTCCGGTAGGTCCTTCAGCTAGTTGATGACCATCGCGAGTTAGTTGATGATCATCGCGGCGACGCGCTGACGCCAGACCGTCAGCCATTGCGGTGTGGTGCCGCAGAGGTCCGCGATCGAGACCATCGCCGTACCGTCGCCCCGGTCGACGACCGCGATCGCGATGATCGAGTACGTCTCCTTGAGCTTCGGCACCTTGACCGGGAACCGCGCGGTGATCTCGTGGACGCGACGCCCGTTGACCAGGGTCGACTTGTGGACGACGTTGGTCGGCTTGGTCTTGTCGCCCGGGTACAACCGGTTCAGCAGCCGGCCGCCGACCTGCGCCGCGGCCTCCCGCATCCCGGCCGGGGTCGACTTGTACGGGATGTTCTTCGGCAGGCCGCCGAAGGCGACATGGTTACCCCAGTCGGACTTGCCGTCGTACTTCGTGTGCACGGTGAGCCAGAGCCCCGTACCGCCGTACAGGCTGATGCGGTTGTAGTCCTCTTTCCAAGCCGAGGACATCCCTGCCATCTTGTCGTTGTTCCACGCGACCATGTACGAGCCGACGTAGTTGCCCTCGGGCTCCGGCGGAATCGTCGGTTTGGCGGACGGGTCGAGCGTCTGCAGCGGCGTGCCCTTTGCCGAAGGCAACGAAACCGGCGTCAACTCGTCGGTCTTGGTCCAGATCCACGAGACGACCATGATCGTCGCGACCGCCGCCGCCACCAAGATCCCGAGCGCCCCGGCAAACCCAGGCACCCGCCACCGCCGCACAACCTCCCCACTCCCATCCGGCCCACTACCGCCCGGCCCACTACCGCTGGGGTCGTATCCGCCGGGGCCACCGCCATCTGGGCCGCGACCGCCTGGGCCTGGTTGACCGCTCGGGCCGGTTGGCTGCCAGGCGAGCGGACGGCCTTGGGGCTGCTGTTGCGGATTCTGCGGTTGGCCTTGCCAAGGCTGCTGCCCACCCGCGGGCGGACGTGTCCCTTGACCGCCAGGAGCCGGCGCCATCGCCTGCGTGGCGGGCTGCTGCGGGCCGGACTGCTGCCAGTTCTGTCGCTTTGCCGGTTGAGCGCCCGGTACGCCGACACCAGGCCCAGGCCCGGCTACCGGCGGACGCCCACCGGGCATCGCGCCCTGCTGCATCCCAACCGGACCACCCTGAACCGGCGCCCCCGGCTGTCCCGGCTGTCCCGGCTGAACCGGCGGACGAACCTGACCAGGCTGACCCGATCCAGGCATGCCAGGCTGACCCGCCCCCGGCATACCGGCCTGAGCCGCCCCAGGCATGCCAGGCTGAGCAGCGCCAGGCATACCGGCCTGCGCGGGCCTGGGCTGTCCGGGCACCTGAGGCGGTACGCCAGGACCCGCAGGCCCACCTGCTTGACCGGCCGGACCCGGACGTCCGGGACTACCCGGACCCATCGGCGCACCGGCTACCGGCTGAACGGGTTGGCCCGGCTTGGTTGGGTGGACCTGGCCTGGGGGTGGGGCTTGTGCGGGCGTTCCCTGCGCTGGCGTACTTTGCGCGGGCATTCGGTTGGGAATCGCTGCTCCCGCGGAAGCTGGTGGGCCGGTCTGGACTGGTCTTGCGAGATTCCCCGGTCGCACTCCACCCGGCTGCGCCCCCGGACCGCCCTGAGCCTGCCCGCCAGGCTGAACGTGCCCGCCAAGTTGAGGCTGTACGTCCGGCCGAGGCGGTCCGGACTGGACTGGTGCACCTGGCCGAGGCGGCTCGGTGCTCAACGGCATACCGGTGGCTGGGCTCTGAGCCTGCGGCGGTACGACCTGCTGAGGTGTAACCGCCGCGCCTGGTCGAACCTCCTGCGCGCGGCCTGCCACGGGCGCACCCGCCGTCGCATCCGCAGGCCGTCCACCGGCAGCAGCCGCCGCCGTACTGGCCGCAGGTTCTCCGACATGAGCCGCGGGACTACCGGCTGAAGCCGGGGTCTGCGGGGCCGTTGCTTCCGCTGGGTTGAGCGGGAGTTGTGGTGCTGGGGGAGGGCTTTGCGCGGCGAGAGGGTCGTTTGCGGACGAGGCCGCGAGGTTGGCGAGGGAACCCGTGTCGTACGGCGAGATCAACGCACCCGCGGCTGCGGGCAACCCGGAACTCGGCGGTCCGGACGGCAGCTCCGGCGCCTTGGGCAGCTCCGCCGAGGTGATCCCGGCAGGGGAGCTTTCGTACGCGGGGACTGCCTGCTGGGTTCCGGTATCGCTCAGGTTCGGGAGGGAGGTCGGGATCGGATCGCGGATCGGGTTGTGCGTGGAAGTCTGCGAGGGCGATTCGGTGCGGGAGACGTGCTCCTGGTTCGGCAACGGGCCGCGCGGGATGGCCGCCTGGGCGCCCTGGCCCTGCCGCTGCTGGGCAAGGCGCTGCCCGCGAGTCAGCACTTCCTTACGCCGCGGCGTAACCTCACTCGACTCAACCTCCACCTCACTAAAACCAACCCCAGCCGCCGCATTCCCAGCCACGGTTGGCTCGGACTCAGGGGTCGGCTCGGGGGCCAGGCGCAGGCGGACCGGCTCGGTGGCGCCTACCTCGTCCTCGCCGGAGCGGGCGGGCGTGGAGGCCGAACCGACTGGGCCAGGCGAGGATTCCGCCGAAGCTGGGCCCATCGAGGCTGGGGTTGTAGCGGGCGCAGTGGGCATGGGGGAGCCGGGGATCGGGGCGCTGTGGCGGGCGGTGGGGCGTGGTTGGACGGCGGCCTGGGCCGCAGTCGTGTTGCCGGTATCCGCGCCGCCTGCGTCCGTACCGCCGCCTGGCGGGGACGGGTCTTGGGCGGGCAGCCGTTCGGGACCGGGCGCTCGGTGTGCGGGAGCGCGACGGCCTTCGCCCACCGGCCGGATTGACGGTTCCGCCGGTGGGTCGGGTAATTCGGGGACGATTTCGGAATGCTCAGCCAACGTTGACCGCCTTGTAGACAAGGCCCTCGAAGACCTTGAGGTCGTTGCGGTTGGTCGGGACGTCACTCACGTACGCGACCGCCGTGCCATCGCCGAGATCGAACACCGCCACGGTCAGCAGCAGGGTCGGCGAGGTCAGTTTGGACGAGGACGCGGTGATGGTCTGCTGGACGAACCACCCCTGCTTACCGGTCCGGGTGATCGCGCCGTTGCGAGTGACCTTCGCGGTGATCGGGATGTCGCCGTACAGGCTGCTGCGTAGTTGCAGCGCCAGGTCTGACGCGCTCGCCTGCGGGTTGCCGTTGAAGAGCACGGCGGTGCTGAGCGCGCCGACGAAGATGTTCGCGTACCAGTCGTTGGTGCCGTCGAACTTGGCCTGCAGCAGCACGCGCTGGCCGTTGGAGTCCTCCACTTGCGAGACGAAGCGGAGCCGGTCCGACCACGGCGGGCGCAAGCGCGGGAACGAGATCGCGTTCGAGGCGATCCGGTTGCCCTGGTGGATGGCGGGATTGCGCGACTGGCCGGGCGGGATGGACTCGCCACTGGTCGGCGTACCGGTCGGAGTCCCCGTCGTCTGACCTGGCGTTGAGGAGCTGCTGGTCGGGTCGGCGGTGGGCTTACCGTCGCCACGGCCGAACAGGTACCAGACGCCGGCAACGATGACGAGCACCGCGACCACGGTCCCGGCGATCACCGGGATGAGCGGGAAGCCCTTCTCCTTGGACCGATCCGGCCGCTGGAAAGGGGGCGACAAAGGCGACAACGGCGGCTGAGTCGTCGGAACCGGCTGCACCGGGATCTGCCCGTGGAACTGCTCCCCGCCCTGATCCCAAGGCCCAACAGCACCCTGGCCGGTCGTTTGCTCAGTGGTGCTGGATTTGGTTTGAGCGGCAGCCCCTTGGTTCCAGGGCGTCGCGCTGTCGGCAGTCGGCGTCCAGGCCTTCTCGCCCGCACCGGTTCCCACGCCGGCCGAAGCCGCGGCACCGGTCGTCGCGTCGCCTTGCAGCGTCGAGTCGTCCGTATCCTTCCCGGGCTGAGTCCACGCACTACCCCCGCTAGACCACGGCGTAGCGGCCCCGCCAGACCAAGGCGAAGCCTTCGTCACACCCTTGCCCGACTCCTCCGAGCCCTCCAGCTCGTCGTCCTCGGCACCCGAGTCCTTCTCGACCAGCTCCTTGGCCGCCGGCTTCTTCGCGGCCGGCTTCTTGTCCGCCGCAACATCCGGTACGGCCTTCGCGGCCGCATCCGCCGCGACAGGCTTGGCGACCGCCGGCTTACTCTCAGCCGCCTTGGCCTCAGCAGCCTTGGTCTCATCACCCTTAGCCGCAGCCGACTTGCTCTCCTCCGCCTTGGCCACCGGCTCAGCCGGAACCGCCTTAACCGGAGTCACCTTCGCCTTAACCGGCTCCGCCTTGGGCTCAACCTTGGCCGGCTCCGTCTTGGCAGCCTCCGCCTTGACCGGCTGGACCTTGGCCGGCTCGGCCTTACCCGCGTCAGCCGCCTTGGAGTCAGCCTTCACCTCAGCCTTGGCCGGCTCCTGCACGACCTTCTTGCCCTCGGTCGCCGAGGAGGCCGCCGAGCTATTCGCCGGAGTGGTCGCCTTCGCCGCGGCCTTCGCGCCGCCCTGCGAGCTGCCCGCACTCTGCGTAGTGGCGGCCTTATCCGCGGCAGCGCCCGATGTGCTGCTTGTCACCTTCCCGGCGGCAGTCCCGGCGGTGGCAGACCCGCCCGCGGCGGCGGTAGTGCTCTTGGTGGACTTGGCGGTGGGAGCGGCCGGGGTGGTGCCGGCGCTGTCCTCTTTCTCCGTCTTATTGGTCCACTGAGTCCCGTTCCACCAGCGAATGGTGTTCGGCTGCCCGGTGGGATCCGGGTACCAACCGGCGGGAGGATTACTCATAGGTTCACCGTATCCAAGGCTCGTGTCAGGCGTTGGCCTCTTGCGGGCCTGGCCAGGCCCGCCTGAAATGCATCAGATCCCGTCATCCGCACCGAGGCTGAAGGCCGCCTCGAGGTCGTGGGTCGAGTAAGTGCGGAACGCGATGTGGGTCTCGGTGCTGAGCACCCCGGGCACCCGGTTGACGTGGTCGGGGATGACCGTGGCCAGGTCATCGTGGTGCGCGACCCGGATCATCGCGATCAGGTCGAGCGATCCGGTCACCGAATAGACCTCGCTGACGCCCTCGATGGCGGCCACCTGCTCGGCGACCTCGGGGATCCTGGCCACATCGGCCTTGATGAACACGATCGCGGTGACCATGTCGTCCTCTCGTCCGGATTGCTTTGGCGCTGAGCATAGGCGCTCCCGCCCAGGCGCAGGCCACTACGGCCCGACCGGGCGCAGCGCACGCCGTCGTTCGCCCGGTTCGTGATGATCGGCCCCGGCGCGGGCATTGTCCAGTCGGCGCAGGTACCGCCCCGCACCAGTGGCCGGACTGGTCCACTCGCCGTCCAGCTCCACCAGCCTTACTCCGGGTGATTCCAGCCAGCGCAGCACCGTCTCGATCTCCTCCGGGGAGGCCGTCGCGACCGGGCCGATCCCGGGCAGCACGGTCTCTCCCGACGCCTGCAGCATCTCCAGCACGCGGCGTGGATGGGTCCCGACCGGGCTGACCCCCGCCGCGGCCAGCCGGCCCCGGCGGATGACGTGTAGCTCCCAGGCGCCGTCGTCCAGCCGCCGGGCAGCGCAGATCTCGGCGCAACTCGTCACCGCGGCCATCCGCTGCATCCGGGCGCTGCTGCGGACGAAGGCGCTGAGCCGGTCCCGGTGCACGGCCGCGTCCTCGAACCGCTCGTCGGCCGACAACCGTTCGATCCGAGCGGTCAGCGCCAGCACCACCGGTGTCGGGTCAACGGCCAGCGTCGCGCGCAACTCGGCCACCAACACGCCGTACGCCGCCATGTCGATCCGGCCGTCGCACGGCGCGACGCAGCGGCCCATCTCGACCAGCACGCAGGTGCTGCGGTTGGGGTGCCGGGACATCCGCTCGGTGCATTGCCGGATCGGGAACGTCTCGTACAGCGCGGCCATCGCCCGCTCGGCCGTGCGCTTGCGGCTGAACGGCCCGAGGTAGCCGGCGCCGTCATCGCGCACCTGTTTCACCATGGACAGCCGCGGAAATGGCTCGACCGTGACCTTGAGCCAGTGCTGCCGCTCGGGGAACCGGGACTTCCGGTTGTAGCGCGGTTTGTGCTCGGCGATCAGCCGCAGCTCCCGCACCTCGGCCTCCAGCGGGGTCGCGCACTCGATCCCGCGCACGGCGGTGGCGATGCCGATCATCTCGCCCATGCGGGTCCGGGTCTCGGATGCGGTGAAGTAGTTCCGCACACGGGTGCGCAGGTCCTTCGACTTGCCGACGTACAGCACCTCGCCCCGGTCGTCGGTGAACAGGTAAACGCCAGGCGCATGCGGCAGCGGCTCCGCGAGATGCCGTTTGCCACGTTGAGCGGTCGTCACCCGCGACGAGAACGAATGCAGGTCCTCCAGTGTCTGCACCCCGAGCGAGCCCACCCGCTCGAAGAGCCCATGCAGTACGTCGACGGTGGCACGCGCGTCGGACAGGGCGCGGTGGTTCGGCGTCGTCCCGGAGCGGAAGTAGCGCGCGAGGGTGCCGAGTTTGCAGTTCGGCGCCTCGTCCTTGCCGAGCGCCCGCCGGGCCAGCAGGGCCGTGTCGACGACCGCGAAATCGGGCCAGGCGAACCCGTGCGCCTGCGCCTCATGCTTCAGGAAGCCCACGTCGAACGGCGCGTTGTGCGCCACCAGCACACAGCCCTGCGCGAACTCCAGGAACGCGGGCAGCACCGACCCGATCCGGGGTGACGTCGCCACCATCGCGTTGGTGATCCCGGTCAGCACCGCGATGAACGGCGGAATCGGGTCGTGCGGATTGACCAGGGTCTGGAACTCGCCGAGGATCTCGCCCGACCGAACCTTGACCGCGCCGACCTCGGTGATGCCCGAATCGCCGGGTGCGCCACCGGTGGTCTCCAGGTCGACCACGCAGAAGGTCACGTCGCGCAGCGGGGTGCCGAGCTCGTCGAAGCTCGGCTGGACGCCGCGAATCCGTGTCTGTGCGGCCGCCGCCGGTGCGCCTGGACTGCTCATGGCGAGGACCGTAGAGGGTGCCACCGACAATCTTCGCGAGACACGGGCCGGGACCGACTACGCTCTCTGCATGGGTACACGCGTGTTCACCGCTCGATCGGCCCGGCCGCAAGGCCGTCCGCCGTCTCGTGCCGGCCGCGCTGTGCCCTGGGGGAACCGCGTTCGGGGGACCCACGGTTGGCACGAGGCATGGTGTCCGAGGTAGCGGCCAACGCCGGGTCCAACGCCACGATTCTTCCCGAACCGGTCCGCCAGCGAGTGCTGGCGCTGGCCGCGCAGGCGCTCGGCGCGATGCCGGCGACGGATATCCCCGCGCCCTTGCGACGGTTCGCGAGTTTCGCCCCGGCCAAACGAGCCAAGCTGTCCGCGTCGGTGCTCGGGCCGATCCTGGACACCGACGAGCATTTCCGCCGGCTGATCGCGTTCGAGGTCCGTCGCGAGCATCCGGAGCTCGGCGATGCCGTCGCGGAGGCCGTGCCGACTCCGTCCGCCGACCCGGCCGAGGTGGCCGCCCTGGCGTACCTGCTCAGGCCGGACGACTGGCAGGCCCGCGTGGCCGAGGCCGCCGACCTGCCCAAGGCCGAGCCGAAGGCGGATGACGAGGCCATCGCGCGGCTGGGTGAGCAGCTCGACCAGGCCCGTACGGAGACGCGTCAGGTCCGCGAACGCCTTCGGGAACAGCTGGCCGAGGTGAAGGCCGAAAACGTCACCCTGCGCCGCAAACTCAACGAAGCCCGCCAGCGCATCGCCGGTCTCCAGTCGGACCTCGCCGATCGAACGGTTGCCGCCGACACCGCCGACGACCGGGTCGACGCCGCCCGTGCGGAGTCAGAGCGCGAGCTACGCAAGCTCCGGGCCCGGATTACCGAGCTTGAGGCGATTGAGCATGCGGCACGTCGTACGGCGGGGCAGGAGCGGGAGTTCGCATCAGTACGCACGAGGCTCTTGCTGGACACGGTTATCGAGGCCGCGAGCGGTTTGCGTCGTGAGCTGGCGCTGCCACCTGGGGGAGAGCTCCGGCCGGCAGACACAGTTGCAGGCGTTGAGCCGTCTGTGGAGTCTGTAGGCCGTTCTGCGCCCGACGACGACCCCAGCCTCCTGGACGAGCTACTCGCGCTACCGCAGGTGCATCTCGTTGTCGACGGCTACAACGTCACCAAGACCGCTTGGCCGAGTGCGCCCCTGCACTCCCAGCGGCAGCGCCTTGTGACGGCACTGGGCGCGCTGGTGGCCCAGCGGCGGATCGAGGTGACGGCCGTGTTCGACGGGGCGACCTTGTCCGGGCCGGTTCAGCTCAATCCACCCCGTGGCGTCCGGGTGCGGTTCAGCCCGGCCGGGGTGACGGCCGATGAGGTGATCCGGCAACTGGTTCGCGCCGAGCCCGCGGGCCGCCCGGTCGTCGTCGTGTCCAGCGATCGCGAAGTCGCCGACAGCATCATCGCGATGGGCGCCCGCGCGCTCGCCGCCAGCACCCTTACAGCTCGCCTAGCCCGCGGCTGAACGAAAACTGTCGGTGGGGGTCTTTAGCGTCCTTCTCAACCGGATGCAACTCCGGTCCTTCCCCACCTTGGAGGACGACATGCTGATCGACTGCGACGCCTGTGTGATGAGAGGCCCGGAGTGCCGGGACTGCGTGGTCAGTGTGGTGCTCGGCTTGCACGCCGAGCGGCATCAGAGCCTGGTCATCGACGACGAGGAGCTGGCCGCCCTGGACGCGCTGGCCGAATCGGGGCTGGTCCCACCCCTGCGCCTGGTGCACGCGGTGGACAACCCCCTCGACTACGACGACACCCCGGAGCACGGCCCGACCCGCCGCCACGCCTAGACAAAGGTTTCCGTGAGCTGACCGTGACCTTCGGTGCCCCTGGAGCGTTAAGTTTCCATCAAACCAGGGGGCCGAATTGCCCCGGTCACGAATCGGTTACTACTGTTACCACTCGTTACTCGCTGGCGCCTCCCCATTCCCGGGGAGGCCGGGTAGCAAACGCCGATGTTGGGCCACCGAGCGGTGATGGCCTACGGGGACGGCATGAGTCGGAAGGGAACCTACCGGGCTGTGTCCACCGGCCGCACGTACCGCACCAGAGGTCTCGCCCTCGCCGCCATCACCAGCACCGCACTGATCGGAGTCATGCTCGTGCCGGGCTCGGCCGCCGCCGAACCCCAGCCGACACTGGAGCAGGCTCGCGCTCAGGTCGCCGCTCTCCAAGAGAAGGCTGAAATCGCCGGAGAGGCTGCGAACGATCTGCGCGACGACATCAAGGCGGCGACGCGCAAGGTCAAGGCGATCTCCACCGGCATTAAGAAGCAGCAGGCCCAGGTCAACGGCATCAAGGTTCAGATCGGCGCCCTCGCGGTGGCCGGCTACCAGCAGACCGGTATGACCACGACGGCCCAGCTGCTTCTGTCCGACGACCCGGACACGTTCCTCGCCCAGGCCTCCACGGCCCAGGCGTTCGCCGGTCAGCAGTCCGCCACGCTGCGGCGCTTCCAGACCGCGCAGGGCAAGCTGGCCGATCTCCAGTCCGGTGAGCGCACCGAGCTCGCCGCCCTGCAGAGCGTTCAGGCCAAGCAGGACCAGCTGAAGGCGCAGGCCGATAAGGCACTGGCCGACGCCGAGCAGGTCGTCGCCCGCCTCGACAAGACCGCGCGCGACAAGCTCGCGGCCGAGGCCCGGGAGGAAGAGCGCAAGCTCCGCGAGTTGCGCGCCAGCCGCGACAAGGGCCGGATGGGCGAAGAGATCAACATCCCGGCGTCCGGCCGCGCCAAGATCGCCGTTGAGTACGCGATGGACCAGCTCGGTGACCGCTACGTCTGGGGCGCCGATGGTCCGAGCTCGTTCGACTGCTCCGGTCTGACCATGACCGCTTGGGGCAAGGCCGGCGTCTCGCTGTCGCACTCCTCGCGGGCACAGATCAGCGAAGGCCGTCGGGTCAGGCGCAGCGCGCTGATGCCTGGTGACCTGGTCTTCTACGGCAGCCCGATCCACCACGTCGGCATGTACATCGGCAACGGCCGGATGGTGCACGCGCCGCGTCCGGGCAAACCGGTCGCGATCGACGACATCGACTACATGAGCGGTTACGCCGGCGCCACCCGTCCGGGCTAGTCCGCCAGCGGCAGGCCGTTGGCGATCACTGTCCGGAGGACGCTTTACAGTGACGGAAGTGATCGACGAGCAGGACACAGCTGACCGCGCCACCGTCGGGTTGCTCACCCGACGGGTCGCGCTCGGCTTGGCCATCGGCCTCGCGGCGTCGGCCGGGTACGTCGGCATCCGGCAGATCGGCCGGGACCAGGACAGCCCTCCACCCGGAGCCGGGCCGTCTCCGACCAGTACGGTCAGCTCGCCGGATGAGGCTGCTGAAGGGGTACGACGTGCCACGGTCGGCGGCGCGGTGCTCCAGGCGATGGCGGATGCCGTCGACAACGGAGATCGCGCGGGCTTCCTGGCCGTCGTCGACCCACGCTCGAACGCCTTCCGCGACGAGGCGCGCGTCGTCTACAACAACCTGCGAGACCTTCCACTCGCCGTCTTCCGGATGCGCTACGTCAGCGACGACCCGGGCGCGATCGAACCGGATCGCTTGCAGGCCCTCGGCGTCACCGAGGCGTGGCTCGCGCAGGTCGAGGTGACCTGGCAGCTGCAGGGTTTCGACGCCAAACCGGCGCGAGCGATTCTGCCCGTGACGATGGTGACGCGCGGCACGACGACGTACGCCGCCTCGTTCTCGGAGCGGTTCGTCAGCGGTCAGCGCCGGCCGATCTGGGCGATGGGGGAGCTGCATCTGGTCGAGGGCGATCACAGCCTGGTGGTCAGCCTGCACGAGACCGCCGACCTCGACGCCTATGCGAATCTGGTCGACCAGGCGGTCGATTCGGTCACCGAGGTCTGGGGGCGGAAGTGGCGGCGCAAGGCCGTGCTCTTCCTGCCGGCCAAGCAGGTCCAGATGGAGCAACTCCTCGGCGCCCAGGCGAACACCTACGGGCAGATCGCCGCGGTGACGATGGCCGAGCTCGACCAACCAACGCCGAACGCGCCGGTCCGGATGGTCGCGAATCCAAAGCTCTTCGGCGAGCTGGGCCGCCAGGGGCGCCGGATCGTCCTCACGCACGAGACGACTCACATCGCCTCGAACGCGACCGCTTCGCCAGTGCCGCTCTGGTTGGCCGAGGGGTTCGCCGACTACGTGGCATTCACCGCAGTGGACGTCAATACGGATTCTGCGGCCGCCGAGCTTTTCAAGGCGGTTCGAGCCGGCAAGGGGCCCAAGAGCCTTCCTTCCCCTGAGGCCTTCGCAGCGGCGTCTGCGGATCTTGCTGTCGCCTACGAGTCGAGCTGGCTCGCTTGCCGACTTATTGCCGAGACAGAAGGTCAGGCGAAGTTGGTCCAGTTCTACCGCGCAGTGCACGCCTCCAAGAGCCAGGACGGTCTGGCGAAGGCCTTTAAGGATGTGCTGGGGACTACCGAGCAGGAGTTCGTGCAGGACTGGCAGCGGTACCTGGAGCGTCTAGCCGGCGGCTGAGGCCGCAGAATAGGCCGCATGACATCAGCCGCCCCCGTCGCCAAAGACCGGAACGCGCCGAGGTGGGCCGCACTAGCCCTGGCCATCGCCCTGGTCGCGGTGATCGTCTGGACCACGCCCTGGGTCTCGCTGAAGGGGATACCGCCTGCGGATGCCGCGCTCGACTTCACCGCCCAGGAGATCGACCGGCAGCAGCGGTTCCGGTCCGAGTTGTTGCCGCTGTCAACCGTATCGTGGATCCTCTCCTTGCTCGTACCGCTTGTCATCGGGTTCACCCCGCTCGGCCGGCGCATCTACGACACGATCCGCCTCAAGCGCTGGTACGTCGTACTCCCGCTCGTGGCCGTCGTACTGGGTCTGCTGGCCAACGTCATCACTCTGCCGACCGACATCGCGGGTGAGCGGGTGCTACGTCGTTGGGGTCTGTCGACGCAGGACTGGGGTTCGTGGACCCGGGATCGCGCGGTCAGCTGGGTCATCGGCACGTTGGGCGTGATCATCGTGCTGCTCATCGTCGTCGCGTTGGCGCGGAAGTGGCGCCGTTGGTGGTGGGCGCCCGCGGCGGCGTTGGCGGCGTTGCTGGTGATCGTCGTTTCGTTCGCCTATCCGGTGCTGATCGAGCCGCAGTTCAACGAGTTCACCTCGATGCCGGCCGGGGCACAGCGCGATGCGTTCATGAAGCTCGCGGCCGATGACGGTGTGCCGGTCAAGGACGTGCTCGTCGCGGACGCATCCCGTCGTACGACGTCACTGAACGCCTACGTATCCGGTTTCGGCTCGACTCGTCGCCTGGTCGTCTACGACACGCTGCTCAAGGCGGCGCCGCCGGAAGAGGTCCGGCTGATCGTCGCGCACGAACTCGGGCACGCGGCCGAGGACGACGTACTGCACGGCACCCTGATCGGGGCATTGGCCGCTGCCTTCGCGATCGTCCTGCTCCGGGTGTTGCTCGGGGCAAGGATCGCCGATCCGCGCCGGACCGCGCTGCTGCTGGCCATGATCACCGCCGGTACGACGCTCGCCGGGCCGGTGCAGAATCTGGTCAGCCGGCGGATCGAGGCCCGCGCTGATCTGCACTCGCTCAACCTGACCAGGGACCCGGCCGGATTCGCCGACATGCAACACCGCCTGTCGATCACCAACCTGTCGGGCCTCGAACCCGCCCGCTGGCGGTACATCCTGTTCGCGAGTCATCCGACACCGCCCGAGCGGATCGCGATGAGTCGTGCCTGGGGTGCGCAGAACGGCATCCAGGTACCGCCGCTGGTCCCGAAATGAGCCGCATCCTCGTAGTCACGAACGACTTCCCGCCTCGCCAAGGTGGCATCGAGACGTTCGTACGGGCGCTGTGCGACTACTTGCCCAGCGACGAGTTGGTCGTCTTCACGTCGACGATGCCGGGCGATCGCGCGTACGACGCGCGCCTGCCGTTCCCCGTCGTGCGCGACCGTACGACGATGCTGGTGCCGACGCCTCGGGTCAGACGGCACGCGGCCGACGTACTGCGGGAGTATCAGGCGGATCGGGTCATCTTCGGTGCTGCCGCTCCACTTGGTTTGATGGGGCCGGCGCTTCGGAAGGCGGGGGCGCGGAAGATCGTCGCGATCACGCATGGGCACGAGACGTGGTGGGCCGCGCTCCCCGGATCGCGGCAGGCGCTGCGGCGGATCGGGAATTCGGCCGACGTGGTGACGACTGTGTCCGACTGGTGTGCGTCTCGTATTGCTCCTGCGTTGTCGGTGGAGGCGCGTGGGCGGATGCAGCGCTTGCGGCCAGGGGTGGACGTTCGGCGGTTCTATCCGGGGTGTGGTGGAGCCGAGGTTCGCGCGAAGCTTGCCTTGGGCAACCGGCCGGTGGTCGCCTGCGTATCGCGGCTGGTGCCGCGCAAAGGGCAGGACTCGTTGATCCGGGCCTGGCCGGAGGTGCTGGCCGTGGTGCCGGATGCGGTCTTGCTGCTCGTCGGCGGCGGGCCAGATCGCGGACGGCTCGAGGGATTGGTCGAGCGTTTCGGCGTGGGGGAGTCGGTGATTTTTACCGGGCCGGTTCCGTTTGCGGAGATTCCGCCTTATCAGGACGCGGCGGACGTTTTCGCTTTACCTTGCCGCACGAGGCGGTTGGGTTTAGAGCCGGAAGCGCTCGGAATTGTCGCGCTGGAGGCCGCGGCCTGTGGAAAACCGGTGTTGATCGGTTCTTCTGGAGGCGCGCCGGAAACCGTCGAGGCCGGGCGAACTGGATACGTGGTGACCGCGGATAACCTCACCGCGCATTTGCTCGAGCTACTGCAAAGCCCGATCAAGGCCAAAGCAATGGGCGAACAAGGCCGCCAACGAATCCACCACTCCTGGACCTGGCCAATGACGGCTCAGACCCTGCAACTACTGCTCCGTTAGCGTTCGGAGACCATGACGTCGACGGCGTATTGGTCGGCGCGGTAGCAGTGGTTGCCGTATTCGACTGGCTTGCCGTCCGAGTCGTACGCGCTGCGGGTCATCGTGAGTAGCGGTTCGGCTTTTGACGTGTGCAGCAGGCGGCGCTCGGCCGCGGTGGCGTTGCGGGCGCCGATTCGCTGGCGGGCGACGGTTGGGCGGATGCCTTGTTCGCGGAGCAGCGCGTACAGGCCGTCCGCGCACAACCCCTCGGGCGTCAGACCCGCGCCGATCGACGCGGGCAGCCAGTTCCGCAGGATCGCGAGAGGGGCGTCGCCGGCGTAGCGCAGGCGGACCATCGCAACCAGCGGCGTATCGGCCGGCAGGTCCAGGGCGAGGGCGGCCGGTTCGTGGATGGCGTCGGATTGCAGGCTGAGCAGTTCGGTCCGAGGGGTACGGCCTTCGCGGACCAGGTCGTCGTACAGGCTGGTGAGCTCGACGCGGCGGTGCACCATCCGGTTGGCGACGGTGGTGCCGACGCCGCGACGGCGGACCAGCAGGCCCTGGTTGACGAGCTCGGCGATGGCCCGGCGCACGGTCGGCCGGGAGAGCGTGAGGCGGTCGGCCAGTGCGACCTCGTTCTCGAAGGCGTCGCCCGGCTTGAGGACGCCGCCGCTGATCGCGGCCTCGAGTTGCTCGGCCAGTTGGTGGTAGAGCGGCACCGGACTGGTCCGATCGATGCGCACCGGGAGGGCTGCCATGGCGATGAGGTTACATCTCGAGGGTATGTATGTCACGACGTGAAGATGTTCTAACAAACTATTGACATCACTGTCACGGCCCACCAGTGTTGACGCCAGTCAGCCCTTCGGCGAGAGGTAATCGGAGTATGCGAATCGGACTGGTCGGTGCCGGCCGGATCGGCGCCTTCCACGCAGCGACACTGGCAGCATTGGCCGCGGTCGATCAGGTCGTCATCACCGACGCGGATCCCGATCGGGCCGAGGTGGTGGCGAAGGAACTGGGGGCCGAGTTCGCCCCGGACGTGGACTCGTTGCTCACCAGCGGACTGGACGGATTCGTCATCGCGGCGGCCACGTCCGCCCATGCCGAGTTGCTCGGCAAGGGGCTGGCCAAGGGCATCACGACGTTCTGCGAGAAGCCACTCGCGGTCGATCTCGCCGGGACCAAGGCCGTCGTCGAGGCGGTCGAGGCCGGTGACGTGCTGGTGCAGATCGGGTTCCAGCGGCGGTTCGACTTCGGCTATCGCAAGGCGGCCGCGGCGGTCAGGAACGGCGAGCTCGGCTACATCCACACGATCCGCGCGAACACCGGCGATGCCGCGCCGCCGCCGGCCGAGTACATCCCGACCTCCGGCGGGTTCTTCCGCGACTGCAACGTGCATGACTTCGACGCACTGCGCTTCGTCACCGGGCGCGAGGTGGTCAGCGTCTACGCGACCGGCGCGAACCGCGGCGAGGCGTTCTTCGGGGAGTACGGCGATATCGACGCCGCGGCCGCCTTGCTCACGCTCGACGACAACACCTTCGTCATGGTCAACGGCACGCGGTACAACGGCGCCGGGCACGACGTACGCATGGAAGTCCTTGGTAGCAAGGGATCCCTGGCCGTCGGGCTTGACGACCACGCGGCGCTGACGTCGGCCGAGGCGGGTGTGACGTTCCCCGCCGGGCCGGCACATGGCACGTTCATGGACCGGTTCCACCCGGCGTACGTCGCGGAGCTGACCGCCTTCACCGAGGTGGTCGCCGGGACGCGGGAGGTGCCCTGCACGGTTCGGGATGCGCTGGAGGCGTTCCGTATCGCCGAGGCCTGTGAGATCTCCCGGCGCGAGAACCGCCCGGTCAACCTGGACGAGGTAGGACGATGAGCTCGATCGAGAACCGGATCGCGGGCGCGCCGATCTCCTGGGGTGTGTGCGAGGTGCCCGGGTGGGGTTGGCAGTACGACGCGGAGACCGTGCTGCACCAGATGCGCGAGGTCGGTTTGGCCGCGACCGAGTTCGGGCCGGACGGTTTCCTGCCGGATGCCCCGGCCGAGAAGGCGGCGACGCTCAGCGGTAACGGTCTGAAGGCTGTCGGCGGATTCGTGCCGGTGGTGTTGCACGACCCCGGGCATGACCCGCTGCCGGAGGTGGCGAAGGCGCTCGAGGGGTTCGTCGCCGCGGGCGCGGGCACTCTCGTGCTGGCGGCCGCGACCGGCCAAGAGGGGTACGACGATCGCCCGGTCCTCGACGACCTCGGCTGGTCCACCTTGCTCGGCAACCTCGATCGGCTGGCCAAAGTGGCCGCGGAACAAGGCCTAGTGGCGACGCTGCACCCGCACGTCGGCACGATGGTGGAGAACGCGGACGACGTCGACCGGGTCCTGAGTGGCAGCACGATCGGCCTCTGCCTGGACACGGGTCATCTGTTGATCGGCGGCGTCGATCCGGTCGAGCTGGCGAAGAGGCACACGGCCCGGATCGTGCACACCCATCTCAAGGACGTCGACGCCGGCTGGGCCGCGAAGGTCCAGGCCGGGGCCGTGAGCTACACCGACGCCGTCCGGCAGGGGATGTACCGCCCACTGGGTGCCGGCGATATCGACCTCGGCACGATCGTCACGACGCTGGAGTCCGCCGGGTACGACGGCTGGTACGTGCTGGAGCAGGACACGATCCTCACCGAGGCGCCCGCGCCAGGGTCGGACGGTCCGCTGGCCGACGTACGGGCGAGCGTGGCGCATCTGCGGCACCTCGCCGAAGGGGTTTGAGATGTACGACGTTTTGACCATCGGCCGGATCGGCGTCGACCTCTATCCGTTGCAGACGGGCGTGCACCTGGAGGACGTCGAGACGTTCGGCAAATTCCTCGGTGGCAGCGCGACGAATGTGGCGGTCGCGGCGGCGCGGCATGGGCGTAAGTCGGCCGTGATCAGCCGGACCGGGAATGACCCGTTCGGCAAATTCATTCACCGCACGTTGGGCGAGCTCGGCGTATCCGACGAATTCGTCACCGGCGTGAACGGATTGCCGACGCCGATCACCTTCTGCGAGATCTTTCCGCCAGACGATTTTCCCTTGTATTTCTACCGATTCCCGAAAGCGCCGGACCTGGTGATCAATCCGTCCGAGCTGGATCTCCAGGCGATCAAGGACGCGAAGATCTATTGGTCGACCGTGACCGGATTGTCGGCGGAACCGAGCCGGACCGCGCATTTCACCGCCTGGGAAGCGCGGCGGCGAAAGTCGATCACGGTGCTCGATTTGGATTACCGGCCGATGTTCTGGGCGGATCCGAGTGAGGCGCATGAGCAGGTCGATCGGGCCCTGCAGTACTGCACCGTTGCCGTGGGCAACCGGGAGGAGTGCGAGGTCGCGGTCGGCGAGACCGATCCCGACAAGGCCGCACTCGCCTTACTGGACAAGGGGCTCGAGCTCGCGGTCGTGAAGCAGGGTCCGAAGGGTGTGCTCGCGCGGACCCGGACCGAGCGGGTTGAGGTGCCGACGTTCGAGGTCGAGGTCGTGAACGGGCTCGGCGCCGGGGACGCGTTCGGCGGCGCCTTGTGCCACGGGCTGCTGGCGGGCTGGCCGCTCGAGCAGACCCTGCGTTTCGCCAATGTCGCCGGCGCCATCGTCGCCTCCCGGCTGGAATGCTCCACCGCCATGCCGACCTCGACTGAGGTTGAGGATTTGCTCGGCTCGCGACGGTCAGAAGCGCCCGATGAACGGCGACACGCCGCGTCACAAGGGCCCGATGATCAGAAAACGGGCGGGGCGTGAGGGGCGTGCGGGATTTCGGGGAGTTGACGGAGATTCGGGCGCGGCGGCCGTACGCGATTGGTGAGGCGTGGGAGGCGCGGGCTAGGCGGGAGGTGCTTGGTGATGACGGGCAGTTGCTCATCGTTGCCGCGGATCATCCCGCGCGTGGTTCGCTTGGCGTCCGCGACGACAAGATGGCGATGGCCAGTCGGCCCGAATTGCTGAATCGTTTGTTGACCGCGTTGGAGCGGCCGGGGGTTGACGGTGTGCTGGCGACCCCGGACGTGCTGGAGGATCTGCTTCTGCTGGGTGCGTTGGAGAACAAACTCGTCATCGGGTCGATGAACCGGGGCGGTCTGCAGGGTTCGGTGTTCGAGCTCGACGACCGGTTCACGGCGTACTGCGCGGCCGAGCTCGACGCGCGCGGGATCGACGGCGGCAAGATGCTGACCCGGATCGACCTCGGGGACGCCGGTACGGTTGCGACGCTGGAGGCGAGCGCCCGGGCGGTGACCGAGTTGGCCGAGCGCCGGTTGATGGCGATGGTCGAGCCGTTCTGGTCGATCCGCAAGGACGGGCGGGTGCAGAACCTGCTCGACCCGGACTCGGTGATCAAGTCCATCCAAATCGCTTCCGGCCTGGGTGCGACCAGCGCTTACACCTGGCTCAAGCTTCCCGTGGTGGACGATCTGCCGCGCGTGATGGAGGCGACGACCCTGCCGACGTTGTTGCTCGGCGGCGACCCGACGGCCGCTCCGGAGGACACCTACGCGTCGTGGGGCAAGGCGCTCAAGCTACCGTCCGTGCGTGGTCTCGTGGTGGGGCGTGCGCTGCTCTTCCCGCCCGACGGAGATGTCGCCGCGGCGGTCGATCACGCCGCCCAACTCGTACACGGAGGTGCCGCATGACCGAGTGGTTCCGCCCCACGGGGACTACGGCCCGCGACGGCTTCGACCTCGCCGTCGTGCCGGGTGAACCCGGTTGGTCGCACACCGGCCTGTACGTCGTAACGCTCGCGCCGGGGGAATCCCGCGAGATCGAGACGGGCTCCAGCGAGTACATCGTGCTGCCGCTCCAGGGCTCCGCCGAGGTGGTCTGCGCCGGCGAGACCGTCAAACTCGAGGGACGCACTAGCCCCTTCGCCGGTCCAACCGACCTCGCTTACATCCCGATCGACTCCGTTTTTACGATCGAATCGGTCGACGGAGCAAGGATCGCCCTGCCGCACGCGAAGGCGACAACGTCGTACAACTTCAGGCGGTTGGGCAAGGAGCAGGTGCCGACGGAATTGCGCGGAGCGGGAGTGGCGTCGCGACAGGTGAACAACTTCGGTACGCCGGCGGTGCTCGAGGCGGATTCGATCATCGCGTGTGAGGTGATCACGCCGGGCGGCAACTGGTCGTCGTACCCGCCGCACAAGCATGACGAGCAAAAGCCCGGCGAGGAGAGTGAGCTGGAGGAGATCTACTACTTCGAGCTCCAGTCCGAACAAGGGGCTCCGGGCAACAACGAGCCGATCGCCTACCAGCGCGTCTACGGCACGGACGAGCGGCCGATCGACGTACTGGCCGAGGTCCGCGATGGCGACCTGGTGCTGGTGCCGCACGGCTGGCACGGGCCTGCGATGGCGCCGCCCGGGTATGACTTGTATTACCTGAACGTGATGGCCGGGCCCGGTGCGGAACGGCAATGGCTGATCAGCGACGACCCGCGGCACGGTTGGGTCCGGGAGAGCTGGGAGAGCCAGCAGATCGACCCGCGTCTACCCTTCGGAGGCAAGCGATGACGGTGCGGCTCACTGTCGCCCAGGCACTGGTGCGTTTCCTGAGCGTCCAGTACTCGGAGCGCGACGGCGAACGCCAGAAGCTGTTCGCCGGGATGTTCGGCATCTTCGGTCACGGCAACGTGGCCGGCGTCGGGCAGGCCCTGCTGCAGTCCGAGCTGGAGGATCCGACGGCCCTGCCGTACATCCTGGCGCGGAACGAGCAGGCCATGGTCCACACCGCGGCCGCCTTCGCGCGGACTCGCGACCGCCTCCAGACCTACGCGTGTACGGCGAGCATCGGCCCGGGTTCGACCAACATGGTGACGGGTGCCGCGCTCGCCACGATCAACCGGCTGCCGGTCTTGCTCCTGCCGAGCGACGTGTTCGCGACTCGCGTGGCGACGCCCGTCCTGCAAGAGCTCGAGTCGTACGGCGCGGGCGACGTCTCGGTCAACGACGCCTTCCGCCCGGTCTCGAAGTACTTCGACCGGGTTTGGCGGCCCGAGCAACTGCCGTCGGCCCTCCTGAACGCGATGCGTGTCCTGACCGATCCCGTCGAGACGGGTGCCGTGACGCTCGCGCTGCCGCAGGACGTCCAGGCGGAGGCATTCGACTGGCCCGACGAGCTGTTCGACGAGCGCGTCTGGCACATCGCCCGGCCGTTGCCCGAGGCATCCATCATCGAGCAAGCGGCCGACCTGATCCGGAACAGCGAGCGCCCGCTGATCGTCGCGGGCGGCGGCGTCGCGTACTCCCGGGCGCAGGAGGCGCTGCAGGCCTTCGTCGAGGCGACCGGCATTCCGGTGTCGGAGAGCCAGGCGGGCAAGGGCTCCTTGCGGTACGACCACCCGCAGTCCGTCGGTGCGGTCGGCTCGACCGGTACGACGGCGGCGAACGCGCTCGCGGCGGAGACGGACCTGGTGATCGGGATCGGCACCCGCTACAGCGACTTCACCACGGCCTCGCGGACGGCGTTCCAGAACCCGGCCGTGCGCTTCGTCAACCTCAACGTCGCCCGATTCGACGGCGGCAAACACGCTGGCCTGCCCGTCATCGCCGACGCCCGCGAGGCGCTCACCGCTTTGCAGACCGCGCTCGGCGGCTGGTCCGTGGACGACGAATACCGCGAACGGACGGACGAGCTTGCCCAGGTCTGGGACGGCATCGTCGAGCAGACGTACAACCCGCCCGCCGAGGTGACCGACCGCCTCGCGGCCGGCCTGCTCACCCAGGGCGAGGTGCTCGGCGTGGTCAACGAGACGTCGGACCCGCGCGATGTGGTGGTCTGCGCGGCCGGTTCGATGCCGGGAGACCTGCACAAACTCTGGCGGACCCGGGACGCGAAGGGATACCACGTCGAGTACGGGTATTCGTGTATGGGTTACGAGATCGCTGGCGGTATCGGCGTACGGCTGGGTGCTCCCGATCGCGACGTGTTCGTGATGGTGGGCGACGGCTCGTACCTGATGATGTCGACCGAACTCGTCACCGCCGTGCAGGAGAACGTCAAGGTCATCGTCGTACTCGTGCAGAACCACGGCTTCGCGTCCATCGGTGCGCTGTCGGAATCCCTTGGCTCACAACGCTTCGGTACGGCGTACCGGCGGCGCTCGGGCGATGGCCGGCTCGACGGGGACTACCTCCCGGTCGATCTCGCGGCGAACGCGCGCAGTCTCGGCGTCGACGTGATCGAGGTGGACGACCGGGCCGGGCTCGAGAAGGCCGTCGCCACCGCGAAGGCGGCAGAAGGGCCGGTCATGATCCATGTCCGGACCGATCCGCTGGTCCATGCGCCCGACAGCGAGTCGTGGTGGGACGTGCCCGTGAGCGAGGTGGCCGAGCTCGACTCGACCCGCGCCGCGCGTACGTCGTACGAGGAATCGAAACAGGCCCAGCATTGGTACATCGCGCCCGTAGAGGAGGACTGACATGGCGAAAGTGAAGGTCGGTAGCGCACCGGATTCGTGGGGCGTGTGGTTCGCGGATGACCCGCAACAGACGCCGTGGGAACGGTTCTTGGACGAGGTCGCGGCGGCGGGCTATCGCCGGATCGAGCTCGGGCCGTACGGGTATCTGCCGACGGACCCGGCGCGGTTGCGCGACGAGCTGGCCAAGCGTGAGCTCGAGCTGACCGCGGGCACGATCTTCGAGCACCTGCACCAGCCGGGCTCGTGGGACTCGACCTGGAAGGACGTGTCGGCGGCGGCCGAGCTCACGGCGGCGATGGGCGCGAAGCACCTTGTGGTGATCCCGTCCGCGTGGCGCGACCCGCAGACGGGTGAGGAGCTGGAACCACCCGAGCTGGACGACGCGGGCTGGGCGCGGCACGGCCGTCAGATGAACGAGCTGGGCCGGCGGATCGCGGAGGAGTACGGGTTGAAGACCCAGTTCCACCCGCACGCGGATACCCATATCGACACGCACGAGCACGTCGAGCGATTCCTCGCGGAGACGGACCCGGCGGTTGTGAACTTGTGCCTCGACACCGGGCACATCAGCTACTGCGGGGGTGACAACCTGAAGCTGATCCAGGACTACCCGGAGCGCATCGGGTACGTCCACCTCAAGCAGGTCGACCCGGTCGTACTGGCCGAGGTCAACGAGAAGGGCCTGGGATTCGGCGAGGCGGTGAAGCTGGGGGCGATGTGCGAGCCGCCGGCCGGACTGCCGGACCTGCCGCCGATCCTGGCCGCGCTGGCGGAACTGGAGGTCGACGTGTACGCGATCGTCGAGCAGGATCTGTATCCCTGCTCGGCCGACGTGCCGCTACCGATCGCGGAGCGCACCTTCGCCTATCTTTCGGCACACGGACTCTGAGCGTCTGGGGACTCAGGTGAGTAACGGGGTCTTGCATTACCAACCCCACGGCACGGGCCGTGGGAACACTCGAGAGGTTGGTTTCGACTCATGATTCGGTGGCAGAAGAAGGCAGTGGCCACGGGGGCCGCGCTGAGCCTGGCGATCGCCCTCGCCGCGTGCAGCTCGTCCGGCGGTAAGCAGGAGGAGCAGAACAACGGCCAAGGTGGTGGCAACGTCGCGAACACCCCGCGGATGAAGATCGCCTTCATCACGCACGCCGCTCCCGGTGACACCTTCTGGGACCTGGTTCGCAAGGGCGCCGAGGCGGCCGCGGCGAAGGACAACGTGGAGCTGCAGTACTCGGGTGATCCCGAGGGCGCCAACCAGGCCAACCTGGTCCAGACCGCGATCGACGCCAAGGTGGACGGCATCGCGGTGACGCTCGCCAAGCCCGACGCGGTCTCGGCCAACGTGAAGAAGGCCGTTGCCGCGGGCATCCCGGTCACCGCCCTCAACGGTGGTATCGAGCACTGGCAGGACGCGGGCGCGATCGCCTACTTCGGTCAGGACGAGCGCATCGCCGGTCAGGCCGCGGGGGACCAGCTCACCAAGGTCGGCGCGAAGAAGGCCATCTGCGTGATCCAGGAGCAGGGCCACGTCGGTCTGGAGGCGCGCTGCCAGGGCGTGAAGGACAAGTTCCCGGCGGTGGAGAACGTCTACATCACCGGTACGGACATGCCCGGTAGCACGACGACGATGACCTCGAAACTCCAGCAGGACAAGGCCGTCGACTACGTCGTAACCCTCGGCGCTCCGTTCGCGCTGGCCGCGGTTCAGGCGGTCGACAAGGCCGGTTCCAGCGCCAAGGTCGGGACCTTCGACACCAACAAGGAACTGGTCGGAGCCATCAAGGACGGCAAGGTGCAGTGGGCCGTCGACCAGCAGCCCTACCTGCAGGGTTATCTCGCTGTCGACAACCTGTGGCTGTACAAGACGAACGGCAACACGATCGGTGGTGGCAAGGCCACGCTGACCGGTCCGGCGTTCATCGACAAGGACAACGTGGCCGCGGTGGAGAAGTTCGCCGCCAACGGGACTCGCTGAGGCCATGGCTTCCACACTCACGGCAACTACGACGGCGGATGACCGGGTCGGCCGCCGCTCGATAGCGGCCCGGTTGCTGAGTCGTCCCGAGATCGGTTCGCTGGTCGGCGCCGCCGTCGTCCTGGTGTTCTTCCTGATCACGGCGCCGACGTTCCGCAGCATCAACTCGACCGGCACGATCCTCTACCAGGCCGCTCTGATCGGCATGATGGCCGTACCGGTGGCGCTGCTGATGATCGGTGGCGAGTTCGACCTGTCGACCGGTGTCGCGGTCACGACGGCGGGACTGACCGGCGGCCTGTTCGCCTACCAGTTCAGCGTCAACGTCTGGGTCGGGGCTGTCGTGGCGCTGGTGGTCGCAGTGGGCGTCGGCGCGTTCAACGGCTGGCTGCTGATGCGAACAGGGTTGCCGAGCTTCCTGGTGACGCTCGGCACCTTCTTCATCCTGCAGGGGCTCAACCTGGGCGTGACCAGGATCCTGGCCGGCACCGTCTCGTCGAACTCGATTCGCGATATGGACGGCTTCAGCTCCGGCCAGGCGGTGTTCGCCTCGGAGTTCAAGATCGGCAGGCTCAGTATCGAGATCCTGGTGATCTGGTGGGTCGTGTTCGTTGCGATCGCTTCCTGGGTGCTGCTGAAGACCAAGGTGGGCAACTGGATCTTCGCGGTGGGCGGCGACGCGGCAGCGGCTCGGGCTGTCGGTGTGCCGGTGAAGCGGGTCAAGATCGGCCTGTTCATGACCGTCGGCTTCTTCGCCTGGTTCTCCGGAATGCACCTGCTCTTCAATCAGAGCAGCGTGCAGTCCGGTGAAGGTGTCGGCAAGGAGTTCATCTACATCATCGCGGCGGTTGTCGGTGGTTGTCTGCTGACCGGTGGTTACGGATCGATCGTCGGCTCGGCGGTCGGTGCGCTGATCTTCAGTATGACCCAGCTCGGCGTGGTGTACGCCGGCTGGAACGCGGACTGGTTCAAGGCCTTCCTGGGTCTGATGTTGCTGCTGGCAACGATCGTCAACCTCGTCGTCAAGAACAGGGCGGACTTGAGATGACCATCACCAAGGGATTCGCCGACGAGGCGGCCACCAGCCCGACCTCGCCGATCGTCCATCTGGATGACATCGGCAAGAGCTACGGCAATGTGCACGCCCTTCGCGGTGTCTCGATGGCCGTGCGGCAGGGTGAGATCACCTGCGTGCTCGGCGACAACGGCGCGGGCAAGTCGACGCTGATCAAGATCGTCTCGGGTCTGCACGACTACACGGCCGGCACGATGTCGGTCAACGGCGAGGAGCGGCACTTCAGCTCACCTCGTGAGTCGATGGACAGCGGTATCGCGACGGTCTACCAGGACCTCGCGCTGGCGCCGCTGATGTCGGTCTGGCGCAACTTCTTCCTCGGCAACGAGATCATGAAGTCGACGCGGCTGACCAAGTTCGTTCCGACCGGCGCGCTCGGCACCCTCGACGCGGCGCAGATGAAGCGGGTCGCCAGGGACGAGCTGACCAAGATGGGGATCTCGATTCCCAACCTGGAACAGCCCGTCGGCATGCTGTCCGGGGGGCAGCGGCAGTGCATCGCGATTGCGCGGGCGATCTACTTCGGCGCCAAGGTGCTGATTCTGGACGAGCCGACGGCCGCGCTGGGTGTGAACCAGTCGGGCGTCGTCCTGAAGTACATCGTGAAGGCGCGCGATGCCGGGCTGGGCGTCGTGTTCATCACGCATAACCCGCATCACGCCTACCTGGTCGGCAATCACTTCGTCGTACTCAAGCTGGGCCGGGTCGCGCTCGACACCCATCGGGCCGACATCACGCTGGAGCAGCTCACCAACGAGATGGCCGGTGGTGCCGAGCTGGAGGCGCTGAGCCACGAATTGCGCGGGATCGACGCCGGTGCGGTGGTCTCACCGGCCACCGTCACGGGCCCGATCGAGTCGCCTTTGGGGTCTGCGGAGCCTTTGGAGTCTTTGGAGAAGAATGACTGACTTGCGGATTGGCATCATCGGCGTCGGCCTGATGGGCGCCGACCACGCCGAACGGGTCGCTTTGAAGACCTCCGGCGCCCGCTTGGTCGCGGTCTCCGACCCGGATACCGCTCGCGCCTCGGCGTTGGCGGACCGGCTCGGCGTCCGTACGGTCAACGACCCGCTAGACCTGATCGCCGCCGACGACGTCGACGCGGTGATCCTGGCTTCACCCGGTTTCGCCCACGCCGAACAGCTGCACGCGTGTCTGGAAGTGCAGAAGCCGGTGCTGTGCGAAAAGCCGCTCACGATGGACACCGAGTCGTCGCTACGCGTGGTCGAGGCCGAACACAAGGTCGGCAAATCGCTGATCCAGGTCGGCTTCATGCGCCGGTTCGACCCGGAGTACGCGGCGCTGAAGAAGCTGCTCGACTCGGGCGATCTCGGTCGTACTCTGGTGCTGCACAACGTGCACCGGAACAGGACCGTGCCGGACACGTTCCGCAGCGAGATGATCGTGCGCGACTCACTCGTGCACGAGGTCGACGTGGCTCGCTGGCTGTTCGATGACGAGATCGCCCGGATCACCGTGCGCGCTCCTCGGCCGACCAGCCTGGTTGCCGAGGGCGTATTGGACCCCCAGCTGGCCGTTTTCGAAATGGCCAATGGCGCGATCGCCGATGTCGAGGTGTTCGTGAACTGCCAGGTCGGGTACGAGGTGCGTTGCGAGGCCGTCGGGGAGTTGGGCAGCGCGACGATCGGCCTCGGCGTCGACGTACTGACCAAGACCACCGGACACTGGGGTGGTTCCGTACCGGACGACTTCCGCGTCCGCTTCGGCCTCGCGTACGACATCGAGATGCAGCGCTGGGTCGACGCGGCCAAGTGTGGCGAGATCGACGGACCTTCGGCCTGGGACGGCTACGCCGCGGCCGCGGTTTGCACGGCCGGCGTCGAATCCCTCACCACCGGCCTCCCGGTCGAGGTCGAGATGGTACGTCGGAGCGAGGTCCTGGGATGAAGCTGAGCCTGGATCCGTACATGTTCCGGCAGGTGCCACTGCTGGATCTGCCCGGACTCGTCGCGGATCTGGGCTATCAGTGGCTGGAGTTGTCCCCGCGCGACGACTTCCTGCCGTTCTTCAACCACCCGCGAGTGGACGACGGCGGCGTGAAGGCCTTCCGGGACTCGCTGGCGGCAGCGGGCGTCGGCATCTCGTCGGTGCTGCCGTTGTACAAGTGGTCCGGCCCCGACGAGGACGAACGGCAGGCCGCCGTCCGGTATTGGAAGCGCGCGATCCGGATAACGGCCGACCTCGGCGTCGACGTGATGAACACCGAGTTCAACGGCAGACCCGAGCAGGCCGCCCGGAGTGAGGCGCAGTTCTGGCGTTCGCTGGAGGACCTGTTGCCGGTGTTCGAGGCCGAGGGCGTGCGGTTGGTGCTGGAGCCGCATCCGGACGACTTCGAGGAGGACGGCCGGGCCGCGATCGACCTGATCCGCGGTATCAACAGTCCACTGGTCTCATTCCTCTACTGCGCGCCGCACACCTTCCATATGGGCAACGACGCGGCCGGCATCATCGAGTACGCCGGTCCGTTGCTGACCAACATCCACCTCGCCGACTCGTTCGACCACACCGGCTCGTCGGGCTTGCGCTACATCGTCAATCCGCCCGGCTCGACCGTGCGGGTGCACCAGCACCTGGACATCGGTCAGGGGGAAGTCGACTTCGCCGAGCTCTTTTCCAGCCTGGAGCTGGCGGGGTTCGATGGCACGGTGACCAGTTGTGTCTTCGCCTGGGAGGAACGCGCTCGCGAGTCGAGCACGTTCATGCTCGAGACCATCACCGACTACCTGTCCCGCTGGGCCGAGCCGCCCACTTTCGAACAACCCTTCGTTCAACCCTGAGGAATTCTCGTGAGCACATCCCGTATCACCCATCTCGTCGGCGGCGCTTCGTGGACCGGTGTCGCCGAGCGGACCAGCCCGGTCTACAACCCGGCCACCGGTGCGGTGACCGGTGAGCTCGATCTCGCCTCGGCGGCCACGGTCGACGAGGTGGTGAAGGTCGCCCACGAGGCGTCGAAGGCCTGGGGCGCGACGTCGCTGACGAAGCGCGCGCAGGTGCTATTCGGCTTCCGCGAGCTGCTCAACCAGCGCAAGGAGGAGATCGCCGCGCTGATCACCGCCGAGCACGGCAAGGTGCTGTCCGACGCGCTGGGGGAGGTGACGCGTGGGCTCGAGGTGGTCGAGTTCGCCTGCGGGATCCCGCATCTGCTCAAGGGCGGTTACAGCGAGAACGTCTCCACCAAGGTCGACGTGTATTCGATCCGCCAGCCGCTCGGCGTCAGCGCGGTGATCTCGCCGTTCAACTTCCCGGCGATGGTGCCGCTGTGGTTCGTGCCGATCGCGGTTGCCTGTGGCAACAGTGTGGTGATCAAGCCATCCGAGAAGGACCCGTCGGCCGTGAACGCCGTCGCCGCCCTCTGGAAGGAGGCGGGCCTGCCCGACGGCGTGGTGAACGTGCTGCACGGCGACAAGGAGGCCGTCGACCGTCTGCTCGAACACCCGGACGTCAAGTCGGTGTCGTTCGTCGGCTCGACCCCGATCGCGCGCTACGTCTACGAAAAGGGCACGGCGCATGGCAAGCGCGTCCAGGCCCTCGGCGGCGCGAAGAACCATATGGTCGTACTGCCGGATGCCGATCTGGACCTCGCCGCCGACGCCGCGGTGAACGCGGGCTTCGGTTCGGCCGGCGAACGCTGCATGGCGATCTCGGCCCTGGTCGCGGTCGAGCCGATCGCGGACGAACTGGTCTCGAAGATCGCCTCCCGGATGGCTACGTTGAAGACCGGCGACGGCACGCGCGGTTGCGATATGGGTCCTTTGGTCACCGGCCCGCACCGCGACAAGGTCGTCTCCTACGTCTCCGCCGGCTCTGACGAAGGCGCCGAATTGGTGGTCGATGGCCGTCAGGACGACTTTGACGGGGGAGACGACGGCTTCTGGCTTGGCCCGACCCTGTTCGACAAGGTCACGCCGGATATGTCGATCTACACCGACGAGATCTTCGGCCCGGTCCTGTCCGTCGTACGCGTGAACTCTTATGACGCCGCGCTGGAGCTGGTGAACTCGAACCCGTACGGGAACGGCACGGCGATCTTCACGAACGACGGTGGAGCCGCGCGCCGCTTCCAGAACGAGGTCGAGGTCGGCATGGTCGGCATCAACGTGCCGATCCCGGTGCCGATGGCCTACTACTCGTTCGGTGGCTGGAAGAACTCGCTCTTCGGTGACACGCATGCGCATGGCACCGAAGGCGTGCACTTCTTCACCAAGGGCAAGGTCGTCACCAGCCGCTGGCTAGACCCCACCCACGGCGGCCTCAACTTGGGTTTCCCCACCCACGACTAGATGGTTGCGGTCGGCCTCGGCGTGAGGCCGGCCGCACGGTACGTCTCGTCGATCAGCTCCATCGTCGCGACGGCGTCGTCGGCGTTGATCGGCAGGGCCGCGCCATCGCGGAGGTGGTCGGTGAACGCTTCCAGCTGATACGTGTACGACGACTTGCGCCCGAGCTGCTCGACCCAGGTGTCCTCGCGCGTCTTGATCGTGACCAGGTCATCGAGGTGCGGCAGCACGAAGTTCGGCGCGAAGGCCTCGCCACGCGTCCCGACGACGCGGCAGCTGAACTCCACCTCGTCCGCCGCCATACTGCACCGCACGGTCCCGCTGGCCCCGTTCGGGAACTTGAGCACGGCCGTCAGCCACTCGTCCAAGCCCGGCCGACGCCTCCGCTCGGCCGCCTTCGCGCTGGCCACCGACGGCAACCCGCCGCCCCACGGCGCCAACATCCTCTGCGCATGCAAGGCGTAACACCCGACGTCCATCAACGCCCCACCCGCCAGCTCGAGCGACCATCGCGGGTCGTCATCGGCCGGTGCGGGCATCACCATCGTCGTCTCGACATGGCGCAGTTCGCCGAGCTCGCCTTTCTCCAGCAACTGGTGCAGCCGCTGCGTCACCGGGTGGAAGAGGTAGTGGAACCCCTCCATCAGCACGACGCCCTTCTCCCGCGCTGCGTCCCGGACCGCCGCGGCCTCGACCGCATTACTGGCGGACGGTTTCTCGGTCAGCACGTGCTTGCCCGCGGCAATGGCCTTGAGGTTCCACGGGCCGTGCAGGCTGTTGGCCAACGGGTTGTAGATGACCTCGATCTCGGGATCGGCCAGCAGTTCGTCGTACGTCGCATGCACGCGTTCGACGCCGTGTTCGGCCGCGAACGCCTCCGCCCGGTCCCGGTCGCGCGCCGCCACTCCGACCAGGCGGGCGCCGGTCAGCTTGGCGGGTGCGACGATCGCGGCGGCCGAGATCCGGGCCGCGCCGAGAATGCCGATGCGAAGTGGCTCCATAGGTGGTTCTCCCTCGAGTGTTCAACTGCAGTCAACTGGCACGACGTTCAGCTGGTGCGACGGCGGTGGTCGTGCTCGGTCAGGGTCTGCTGGAGGTGCTCCGCCGGCCAGTCCTCCGCCAGCGCCTGCCGGACCACGTCGGCCTGGCTCAGTGGCGCGAGTCCACCGATCGGCTGATCGCGGTCGAGGTTGGTCGGAAAACTGTAGCCCTCAGCGCTGGCGGCGACCACGTTGTCCAGCAGACGGTCCACTGTGCCGGAGGCCTTCAGCTTGCGCAACGTGGGATACAGCATTTTGGACATCGTGGTCCGGTCGACGCTCTCCATCGCGCGCCCGAAGGCCGAGCTGATCTGCAGCAGATTCGCCATCCGGTAGATGTCCTGCGAGTGGTTCGAGCCGGCCGCGTGGAACAGCGCGGGGTTGAAGAACACCGCGTCACCCTTTGCCAATGGCAACTGAACGTGGTCGGCAACGAAGTACTCACCGAATTCCGGTAACCGCCAGGCAAGATATCCCAGTTCGTACTTCTGGGAATGCGGCAGATAAAGCGTCGGCCCGCTCTCCACTGGCATGTCACAATGCGCGACCGCCCCTTGCAAGGTCAGTACGGCGGACAGCTGGTGGACGTGATCCGGAAAGCTTGCCGCAACGTCGTTCGACTGGAATCCGAGGTGGTAATCCCGATGAACGGTCTGGCCTTCGCCGCCGGGGTTGACCACATTCACCTGCGACGTCACCTGGTACGCCGGTCCAAGCCAGGCCTCTGCGACGGTGGCGAGCACATCACTGCTGTAGTAGTTCGCGAACGCCTCGGGCGCTCTGAGGGCGAGCTTTTCGAGGGCGTTCCAGACGCGGTCGTTGGCGCCGGGCTTCGCGAAGTGGTCCCCGGCCTGCTGCCCGGCGGCGCGCTGGTCCGCGATCATGCCCTGGAACTCCTTGGTGACGGCCTCCACCTCGTCGTTGCCGAAGGCCCCCTTGATGACGAAGATGCCCGGGCCGTCCTTGAGCGCCCGCGCTAGTTCGGCTTTTGCGTCTTTGGTGAGTTGGGCGGCGTCGTACACCAGGACCTCCTGCTCGACCCCAGCCGCCATCGGATAGTCGGCGAGATCGGTCTTCACGCTGACCACCTCGACCAGGTCCTCGACCCGGCAATCCTCAACTCGCATCTGCGCCATCTCCTTGTCTTGGTTGTGGCACTAGCCTGAGTCGCGACAGGCGGTTTTGGGAGCTCGGAAATCCACCAAAAACCCGTCATTCTCTATGCTCCGGAGGTACGACGTGGGCAGGCCCTTCCGCATCCGCGACATCGCCGTACAGGCCGGTCTGAGCGAGACCACCGTCGACCGCGTGCTGAACGGCCGCGCCGGGGTGAGTGTGCGCGCCCGTCGCCAGGTCGAACAGGCCATCGTCGACCTCGAACGCCAGCAATCCCAGATCCGCCTAGGCGGCCGCACCTTCGTGATCGACCTCGTGATGCAGGCACCCGCGCGATTCTCGAGCGCCGTACGTGCCGCACTCGAAGCAGAGCTCCCGGGCCTGCGACCGGCGATGATCCGCGCGCGTTTCGACCTCACGGAGACGGCGACTGCGCTCGAACTCGTCAGCGCCCTCGACCGCATCCGCCGCCGCGGCTCGCACGGCGTGGTGTTGAAGGCGCCGGACGTCCCCTCGATTGTCGCGGCCGTCGACCGTTTGGTGGCGGCGGGCATCCCGGTCGTCACGTTGGTGACCGACCTCCCGACCAGTCGCCGCTCGGCGTACGTCGGCATCGACAACCGCGCCGCCGGCACCACCGCGGCGTACCTCATCTCCCAATGGCTCGGCCCCCGCCCCGGCAACGTCCTGGTCACCCTCAGCCGCGAGTCCTTCCGCGGCGAAGAAGAACGCGAAATGGGCTTCCGTACGGCCATGCGCCGCTTCGCCCCATCCCGCCGCCTGGTCGAACTCCCCGAAACCGAAGGCCTAGACGAAACCATGCACGCCCTCGCGTTGTCGGCGTTGAACGCCGACCCGGCCTTGGTAGCGGTCTACTCAATCGGCGGCGCCAACCAGGCCATCGTCAACGCCTTCACCACCCTCGGCCGCGACTGCGCCGTCTTCATCGCCCACGACCTAGACGCCGACAACACCCGCCTACTGGCCTCCGGCCACCTCTCGGCGGTCCTCCACCACGACCTCCCCACCGACCTCCGCCGAACCTGCCAAGCCATCCTCCAATCCCACTCCGCCCTCCCCGGAGCCCCCCACTCCCTCCCTTCCGCTATCCAAATAGTCACTCCGCATAACGTCCCAACCCACCTACCCTGACCTCCCTTCGGCCCTATGAGCAGAAGCCCGAATCGAGTTCTACTCCGAGGCACTCATCGTCACCCGCCACTAGCGAGCCGGTCGGATTCGCCCACTCAGTCGCCACGGCCACGCCAACGAACCCCGCACCATCAAAAGGCTCCTGGGCACTGGCCTTACCGCGCTCGAAGGGCCACCTCCGACTCATTGGCAATTTTCCCTTGTGGATAACGGAAATCGCGATTACTGACGCTGTATAATCGCTAGTATGTTCGATATCGGTGTTGATGAGCTCGACGTGGACCAGACCCTGGACCGCGCCGCCGCCTCGCGCGCCCGCATCGCGGCCGACGAAGCCGAGTCGCTGCTGCTCGCCCTGCACTACGCCGACCTCAACGCCACCATCGACCCACCACCGGATGGCGAAATCGTCCCGGGGGTGGAACGGCTGCGCGTGTACGGCGGTGAGGGCTGCCCGCCGATCGCCGAATTCTGTGCCCAGGAATTCGGCTGGCGCCTCGGCATGTCCCACGGTGCCGCGGCCGCCTACCTCGGCGAAGCCCTCGCGCTGCGCCACCGGTTCCCGAAAACCCTCGCCCAGGTCCTGGCCGGCAACGCCGAAGCCTGGCGGGCCCGCTCAATCGCCCGCACCTGCCTATCGCTGTCCCTGGTCGCGGCGGGAATCGTGGACGCCAAGGTCAACGCGATCATCAACACCGTCACCCCATCTCACCTGCGGCGCATCGTCGCCGGCGCGAAAATGCAGGCAGACCCGGACAAGGCCAAGGCCGACGCCGACCTCTACGCCCGCCAACGTGGCGTGTGGCTGGGACAGTCCAACGATCACGGTACGAAATCGGTGGTCGCCCGCACCGCGACCGGTGACGCGATCCGGTTCGACGCCGCCGTCGACGAACTGGCCGAGATCTTGGCGCAAGAGGGCGAGACCGGCTCCCATCAGCAGCTCCGCGCCAAGGCCATTGGTTTGCTGGCCGACCCCGCCATGGCCCTGGACCTGCGCGAACACGGCCGCAGCAAAGCCCGTAAAGCCGCCCAGCCCGCTGAGGGCGCTGCAGGCCGCCACGGCAACGACGACGAGTCCAGCCATTACGGCGACCGCGAGTACGGCGGCGGATATGGCGGCGGGTACGGCGACAGCGGCCACACCGCAAACGGCAACGGCGATGGTGAGGATGGTGTGCCGGTGGACCAGTTGCTGGCCGACATCAAGGTACGTAACCGCAACCGGGGCCTCGGTCGGGCGCCGCACATCTTCTACGTGCACATCTCGCAGGAGTCACTGGCCAGCGGTGAAGGGATCGTGCGGGTCGAAGGCATCGGCCCGCTGCTGGTCTCGCAGCTGAAGGAACTCATCGCCAGTGAAGCCGTGGTCCTCAAGCCCGTCATCGATCTGCGCGAACACATCAGCGCCGGTTCCTATGAAATCCCCCAGCGGATCAGGGAATGGGTCAAACTGCGCTACCCGATACCGATGGAACCGTGGGCCACCGGCGAAACCACCTTCTCCACCGACCTCGACCACGTCGTGCCATACGACAAGAACGGCCCACCAGGCCAAACCAGCACCAAGAACCTGACACCGGTGACACGCACACCGCACCGGGCCAAAACCCACGGCGGCCTGCGCAACGCGATCCTGCCCGACGGCAGCGTCGAATGGACTACCCCGCGTGGAGCCAGGTACCTGGTCGACCATACCGGCACGCATTACCTCGGTCAGGTGAACCTCACCACCGGCGAGCTCACCCCGCCGCCGCCACGGCCACGACTAGCACGGCAGAACGGAGCGAAGACAACTCGCGAGACCAATGGTAAGGCGGCCCGGAAGTACAGCAGGCAGAAGGCTTCCAAGACCCATCTCAGGAGTGTCAAGCCCACAGCGGATACGGGGCCGGATGGCTGCGTCTGACGGGGCCTTGGCAACACCTGCGCTGACTCGGGAAGCGTCCCGACTCAGGAGCGCGGTGTGGCGGTGGTGGAGCGTGGGACCAGCAGAGGCGGGATCACCTGTTCGATGGTGGTGGAGGTTTCGTCGCTCAGACGGGTAATAGCGGTAGATACGGCTCGGTCGGCGAGAGCGGTGGTGTCTTGGGCGATGGTGGTGAGGGAGATATGGGAGAGCCGAGCCACCGTGCTGTCGTCGTACCCGATCACTGACAGGTCCTCGGGCACGCGAGAACCGTTGCGCCGTACGACGTCCAGCAGCCCGACCGCCGCGCGATCGTTGAAGACGGTCACGGCAGTGGTGTGCGAGGGGAGTTCGGCGGCCGCGCGCGCGCCGTGTTCCTCGGTCAGACCGCCGCGGATGATGTGCTCGGTCAGGCCGGCTTTGCGGATGGCGGTGCGATAGCCGGTACGACGTTCGGCGGCGCCTGGGGCGGTTCCGCCATCGACGTGTGCGATGTGTTGGTGGCCGAGGGCAACGAGATGGTCGACCGCTTGCCGTGCGCCGTTGGCGTCATCCGTACGCACCACGTCAACGCCGTCAGCGTTGACCTTACGAGCGACCGAGATGACCGGCAGGCTCGACGCCAACGCCGCGAGGTCGCCCGCTTTCAACGTAGGCCCGAGCAGGACCAGCGCCTCGCAACGGTAATCCAGCAAGGATTGCGCGGCCTTACTCTCGCTCCGCGACGGAGCAACCCCACTCAACGCGATGTCGTAATCGGCCGCCTCGGCAGCGACGTACAACGCCTCGACCAGATCCCCATGAAAGCTCTGCCCCACCCCGAACACGACCCCGAGCAGTTTCGTCCGCTGCCGCCCAAGCAACCGCGCCCGACTGTCCGGCCGGTACCCCAACTCAGCCGCAGCCGCGAACACCCGCGCCCGCGTCGCCTCGCTAGCCCCCGGCGCATTCCGGTAAACGATCGACACCAACGCCCGAGAAACCCCCGCCCGCGCCGCCACATCCTCCATCGTCGCCTGCCGCCCCACGCCACCACCTCCAGTCCAGTGCCCCCACACTAGAGCGCACTAGCCCCAACCACCATCACGCCGGCGGTGCTTGCCGCTCAGCCCACCGCCGATCGTCCTCGGTTGGATCCATGCCTCGCAGGACTCGCACAACTCCGTCGCCGTCGGGGACTATCGCGGTGTAGAGCGCGATCCGTTCGTCCACCACGTTCGCCGTACACAACGCGGCGCGTGCATTGGCCAGGACGGCATCGACATCTTCGATCTCGTCGACGTAGGTGCTAACGATGCGGCCATCAGCGTCCTGCCACATGATCTGGGCTGACCACTCGGCGGCAGTCGCCGCGCGCCGAACCGCGTCGAGGTCGGTGGACAAAGGCGGCCAGACGGTCAATCGTGCACGCGGTCTGAGCCCGGCACGGATGGCGGCGAGATCCACGCCTTCCCCGTTGAGCCGGCACCAGGTGGAACGGTTGTAGACGCGCATCTCCTCAAGCAGCCCGGCCTCGCCCGCCGCGACTGAGCCGACCAGCTTTTTCCAGAACTCGTCATCAGCCGGCCGATACACCGTGTCCTCATCGTCTATGGCGTAGATGGCCGGGTCGCGGGCATCGGGGAAAAGACCCAGGGCGTACGTCGTTGCAATCGCGGATTCGCAAGGCGAGCTGGTTAGAACTCTGACGTACTGGTCGTAACCGACGCTCACCTCGAGCCTTCCGGCAACCTCGAGGCTGCAGAAGGCTCCGTTATCGCGCATCATCGCGCGCACCAACTCGAGAGCGACTTCGAGCGACACCTCGGCACCATCGTGAAATCCAGTGAGGTCGGCCGGGAACAGGCCGATCAGCCCATGGCCCTCAATCGTCGGTTCCAGCCCGAAGTTGATGGAGGTAAGTCCTGGTTCGCGGATCGTTAGCCGCTCGACTCCCAGCTCGGCAGCGAAAGCAGCCACCGCTTTCAGGTATGCCGCCTCTACCGGACCGTGGTCGCTGATCGGCTCCTCAGGTCCGATATATGCCCAATGCTCATCACGATCAGCCGGGTCGTACTTACTGATCGAAACGCAATACGGCAGCGTGGCGCCTCCCTCTAACGAAGTCATTCGCCGACAGTAGCCACGATGCCGACCGGCTGCACTCGGTTTCCTCACGCCGCCGCTATGGATTTGTCCCTGCCGAACGCTTGACCGGCGGGGTGGGTTCGGCGTTTGCTTGTTCTGACTAGAGCGCTCTAGTCCTGAGATGAGGAGGCGGCTGGTGGAGTTGGTGCGGGTTGGGCTTGTGGGGGCTGGGCGGATTGGGGCTATGCATGCCGAGACGATCGCGAGGCGGTTGCCTGGGGTGGTGTTGGCGGGGGTGGCGGATCCGGTGGGGGAGGCGGCTGAGCGGGTCGCGGCGCCGTACGGGGTGAGGGCGACCACTGATGTTGAGGGGTTGATGGGGGATCCCGAGGTGGATGCGGTGGCGATTACGTCGGTGGCGGCGGCGCATAGCCAGTTGGTGGTGGCGGCGGCACGGGCGGGGAAGGCGGTGTTTTGTGAGAAGCCGATGGCGCTCAGCCTGGAGGACGCGGATCGGGCGATAGGGGCAGCGCGCGAGGCGGGGGTGGCGTTGCAGGTGGGGTTCAATCGGAGGTTTGCGAAGGACTTTGCGGCGGTGCATGAGGTGGTGGTGGCTGGGGGAATTGGGACGCCTCAGTTGATGCGCAGCGTCACCAGGGATCCGGGATGGCCGGCGGGGTTGAAGAACCCGGGCGGGGTGCGGCCGTGGACGATCTTCCTGGAGACGTTGATCCATGACTTCGACACGTTGTTGTGGTTGAACCCGGGGGCGAAGCCGCTGGAGGTGTTCACGCGGGCGGATGCGTTGGTGGCGCCGGAGTTCAAGGAGCAAGGGCTGCTGGATACGGCGGTGGTGACGATCACCTTTGATAATGGGGCGATTGCCACGGCGGAGGCGAACTTCTCGGCGCTTTATGGGTACGACGTGCGTGGCGAGGTGTTCGGGTCGAAGGGCATGCTGAGTGCGGGGAATCTCCTGCAGTCCGCGATGGTCCATCATCACGCGGACGGGGTTTCGCTGCGGACTGTGCGGAGTGACGTTGAGATGTTCATCGACGCGTATACCGCCGAGATGGCCGCATTCGTCAATGCTGTCAGGGAAAAGTCGACGCCGGTTGTGACCGGGGAAGACGCGCGGAATGCTCTTGCGATAGCGCTCGCCGCGATTGCGTCGTACCAGAGTAGTCAGCCGGAGAAGGTGGCGGAATGACTTTCACGCTGGCCGCTTGTGCGGAGATGTTGTTTCTCGAATTGCCGCTCGTTCAGCGGATCGAGGCGATTCACGAGCGCGGCTTTCAGGTCGAGATCTGGGACTGGACTGCCAAGGACCTTGCCGAGTTGAGGAAGACGGGCGCGGCGTTCTCGTCGATGACCGGGTACGTCTCCGGCAATCTGACCGACGGCGCGGAGGAGTTGTTGCGTACGGCTGAGTTGTCGATTCATGCCGCGCAGCAGCTCCAGTGTCCGAGGTTGAACCTGCACGGCACTGGGCTCGACGCCCGCGGCCTGCCCGTCGTACCGGTGCACCACGTGACCGGCGAGATGTGGCTCAAGGCAACGAAGACGCTGGAGCGGATCGCCGTACTGGGGGAGCGGTATGGCGTGACGTTCTGCCTGGAGAATCTCAACGCCGAGGTGGATCATCCTGGGGTGCCGTTCGGCAAGGCGGCGGACACGTTGGCACTGGTCGAGGCTATTGGCAGTCCGCACCTCAAGCTGATGCTGGACATCTACCACGCGCAGATCGGCGAGGGGAATCTCATCGCGTTGATCGAGAAGGCGTTCCCGTTCATCGGCGAAGTCCAGGTCGCCGACGTGCCCGGCCGCTGCGAACCGGGCACGGGCGAGATCAACTACCCGGCGATCGCGGCCAAACTCAAGGAACTCGGGTACGACGGCACTATCGGCCTAGAAGCCTTCGCCTCATCGAACAGCGAGCTCGCCCTCACCCGTTTCCGCGACGCGTTCGACGTCGGATAGGTCCAGGACCGGGCTGACTTTGTGGACTGAGGTTTGGGCTACGAAGGCGCCGGCTAGGACGATGCAGCCGCCTAGGACTTGGAAGAAGGTCAGCTTTTCGCCGAGGAGCAGGAAGGCGAAGAGGGCGGCGGCTACGACCTCGACGTAGGCGACGGCTCCGCCGACTGCGGCCGAGAGGCGTTGGACGGCGGCGGCGCCTGCTAGGTAGGCGATGACGGTGCTGACGATGATGAGCCAGACCGCGAGGGACCAGCCGGGCGCCGTACGGTCGCCGAACGGGATCGTGTCGGTCAGTACGTGCCAGGGCATCGTCCAGGGGAGGGCGACGGCGGTGAGGAGGAGCGAGCCGACGACGCTGCCGACGGCGGTCATGACGAGGGGGTCGGCGAGGCCGGTGAGGCGGTCGATGAGGATGAAGTACGTCGCTTGGCAGGCGGCCGCGGCTAGGCCGGCGAGGAGGCCGATTGCGTCGAGTTGGATGCCGGACCAGATTTCGACGACGCAGGCCAGACCGAGTACGGCGATGCCGACGCCTAGGGCAGCCGAGCGGGGGACGTGGGCCTTCCGGCCGAACTTGATCCAGCCGACGACCAGGACCGGGCCGGTGAACTCGAGCAGGATGGAGATGCCTACCGGCAACCGGCTGGCGGCGATGAAGAAGAGCGTCTGGCAGCCGGCGATACCGGTCAGGCCATAGAGCGTCAAAGCGGGCCAAGAGGCGCGGGCGCTGCGCAGGCCGGTGCGGCCGCGGAGGATGAGCATCAGCGGTACGAGGACGATGGCCGAGCCGAGGATGCGCATCCACGCCGCCTGCTGTGGGGACATGCCGGCGGTGATCAGGGCCTTCGCGAACGGGCCCGATCCGCCGAAGCAGACCGCCGAGAACAGGGCGAACCCCAGGCCGACCGATTTCACCCGAGCCGCGTCGTGCATCCGTGCTCCTCACTGCGATCAGGCCCCATGTTGCTAATGACCGTAACGATGCCACACTCATTACATCGAGTCGACCTGATATCCAGCCGCCGGACTGCAAGATCCCGCCAAGAGGCCGCCGAGAGCCCGGGAGGCGCACACAACAAGGCACTTCGCGGGAGAGTTATGCACAGATTGGCCGCTGGGCATGAAAAGACCCCGGCCGCCGTGTAATGCAGCAGCCGGGGTCCAAAAGTGCTTACTTCGTGTAGAGGGCCTCTACGTCGTCGGTGTGGTTCTTCATGACGATGTGGCGGCGGAGGCTGAGTTTGAGGCTGAGCTCGCCCGTCTCCTGGGTCCAGTCCGTCGGCAGGATGGAGAACTTTCGGATCGCCTCCGCCTTCGAGACGGCTGAGTTGGCGTCGTCGATCGCCGTCTGGATCTCCGCGATCAAGTCCGGATCGTCCACCAGTGACGGGATATCCGACGACTTCCCGTGCTTCGACGCCCAGTTCCCGATGGTCTCCGGGTCGATCGTGATCAGCGCGGCGATGAACGGCTTGCCGTCGCCGACGACCATGCACTGGCTGACCAGCGGATGTACGCGAATCCGGTCCTCGAGGATGGTCGGCGCGACGTTCTTCCCGCCGGCCGTGACCAGGATCTCCTTCTTCCGGCCGGTGATCCGCACAAACCCATCGGCGTCGAACTCGCCCAGGTCCCCAGTGTGGAACCACCCGTCCGAGTCGATGGCCGCAGCCGTCGCCTCGTCGTTGTGCCAGTAGCCCATCATGACCTGGTTGCCCTTGAACAGCAGCTCACCGTCATCCGCGACGGCGACCGTGACACCCGGCAGCGGGCGGCCGACCGTGCCGATGCGGATGTCGCCGGGCAGGTTCACGCAGATGGCGGCGGTGGTCTCGGTCAGGCCGTAGCCCTCGAGCACGGGGAGGCCGATACCCCGGAAGAAGTGCCCGAGCCGCTCGCCCAGCGGCGCGCCACCGGAGACGGCGTACTGCACCTTGCCGCCGAGGACGGCCCGCAGTTTGCTGTAGACCAGCTTGTCGAACAGGCCGTGCTTCAGCCGCAGGGCCAAGCCCGGTCCACCGGCATCCAAAGACTCGGAGTAAGCAATCGAGGTCGCGGCAGCCAAGTCGAAGATCTTGCCCTTGCCGGCGGAGTGCGCGTTCTGGCTGGCGCTGTTGAAGACCTTCTCGAAGACGCGCGGCACACTGAGGATGAACGTCGGCTGGAACGAGCCGAGATCGGCGACCAGGTTCTTCACGTCGGCGCTGTGCCCGACCTTGACCCGCATCATCACGCAGCCCACCTGGATGATCCGGGCGAACACATGCGCGAGCGGCAGGAACAGCAGCGTCGAGGCGCCGTTCTTGTCGAACAGCTCGTCCAGAATCTTCGTGGCGGTGCCGAGCTCATCCATGAAGCTCAGGTGCGAGATCTTGCAGCCCTTCGGCTGACCGGTCGTGCCCGAGGTGTAGATCAGCGTCGCGACGTCGGTCGGCGTGACCGCCGTACGGCGTTTGTCGAGCTCCTCGTCGGACACGGCGGCACCGCGCGCCACCAGGTCGTCGATCCCACCCGCCTCGAACTGCAGGATCTCCCGCACGTCCGCGGCGCCGGCGTCCGTGACCGAAGTCGCGTGCGTCGGACCCTCCACGACGGCGAGAACGGCCTCGGAGTCGGTCAGGATCCACTTGATCTGCGATTCCGAAGACGTCTCGTAGATCGGGACGGTGACGCCGCCGATGGTCCAGATCGCGTAGTCGACCAGGGTCCACTCGTAGCGGGTCGGGCTCAGCAGGGCCACCCGGTCGCCATGCTCTACGCCCGAGGCGATCAGGCCCTTCGCGACGGCGGTGACCTGGTCGGCGAACTCCGCCGCGGTCACATCCGACCAGCCCGACGACGTCCGGCGACTGAACACAGGAGTGGCAGGATGGGACTGCGCGTTGGCCCAGACCGGGTCGCTGAGACTGCCTGTGGTCGGCGCTTCGATCACCGCGGGCGTGGTGTACTCACGCATCCGTTCTCCTCCGTGCTCCGAGTTGTCGGCGTTTTTGCACGCTACAGTCACCTACTCGGAAGTAGCCAGGCCGGACAAGTGTGACCCAGGGAACTGCGCATGCCATCGCTCGACGTCAATTGCGACGACTTGATCGTCGCGGAACCAGCCTACGTCGCGCAGCGCTTGGGCGATGACTCGCTCTGGCGTGCCTGGTGGCCCGGGCTCACTCTCACGCCGTACGAGCGTCGTGGGTTGCAGGGGGTGCGGTGGACGGTTGCGGGGGAGTTGACGGGTACGGCGGAGTGGTGGCTCGAGCCGGTCCGGGACGGTGTGGTCGTGCACTGGTACCTCCGGGCGGAACCAGAAGGCAAGTTGTCCCGCCGGCGGCTCGATCGGCTGCGCGAGTCCTATGTGGCCCGTTATCGGCATAACGTCTGGGAGTTCAAGGACGAGGTCGAGACCGGGCGCGCGGCGGGCGAACACCGTCCTGGCTGGCAACCCGCGATAGTCTCCGGTGGTACCGGTGTCCCGTCAGCCTTCCGGCAGCGAAGAGGTGATTCGATGGCAGAGCAGACCACCTCGTCCATCGTGGTCGATGCGACCCCGAAGGAGATCCTGGCGGTGATCGCGGACTTCGAGTCCTACCCGGAATGGGCGGACTCGATGCGCGAGACCGAGGTGCTGTCCACCGACGAGGCGGGCCGGCCGAAACAGGTCCGGTTCAAGGTCGACGCGGGCGCGATCTCCGACGAGTACACGCTCGACTACACCTGGGGCCGTAACGAGGTCACCTGGACACTCGTTGAGGCGAAGATGGTCAAAGGTCTCGATGGTGCCTACCTGCTGAAGGATCTCGGCGCGCAGGGCACCGAGGTGACCTACCGGCTGGCCGTCGACGTCAGCATTCCGATGATCGGGATGCTCAAGCGCAAGGCGGAGAAGGTCATCATCGACACGGCCCTGAAAGGCCTCAAGAAGCGCGTCGAGTCCTGAGCGACTGTGACTCGGGTTCTGCTGTACACCGGCAAGGGAGGCGTGGGTAAGACCACGTCTGCCGCCGGTACCGCGACCCTTGCCGCGCTCCGCGGACATCGCACGCTGGTGCTCTCGACCGACACCGCGCACTCCCTGGCCGACACGTTCGACGCCGCGGTAGGCCCGGAGCCGACCGAGGTCGACGACCGGTTGTTCGTCCAGCTGATCGACACTCAGCGCCGGTTCGAGCGCTCGTGGGGCGATATTCAGTCCTACCTGCGCCGCGTGCTGAACACGGTCGGCGTCGATCCGATCGAGGCCGAGGAGCTCACCGTTCTGCCCGGCGCGGAGGAGGTGCTCGCGCTGCTCGAGGTGCGCGACCACGTCCGGTCCGGCCAGTGGGACGTCATCGTGGTGGACTGCGCGCCGACCGCCGAGACGCTGCGGCTGCTGGCGTTGCCCGAGGCCCTCAACTGGTACATGAACCGGCTCTTCACGGTCGAACGGCGTGTGGTGCGGACGTTCCGGCCGGTCCTGAGCAAGGCGGTCGGGCTGCCGTTGCCCGACGACAACGTGTTCGATGCGTTGCGCCGGTTGCGGGATGACCTGGCCGACGTACGGACGATGTTGTCCGGGCCTGACGCGTCTGTGCGACTGGTGCTCACGCCGGAGGCCGTTGTCGTCGCGGAAGCCCGGCGTACGCTCACGACGCTTTCTCTGTACGGCTATCGCGTCGACGGCGTCATCGCGAACCGCGTCTTCCCGGCGGCCGGTGCGGACAACTGGCGGCGGCAGTGGGTCGCGGCGCAGCGTGGCATCCTCGAGGAAGTGGCCGTCTCGTTCCAGCCGTTGCCGATCTGGGAGTCGCCGTACCGCGCGTGTGAGCCGGTCGGCGTGGAGGAGCTCGCCGCTTTCGCCGTTGAGATGTACGGCGGGGAGGATCCGTTCGTGCGGGCCACGGACGAGACCTCGCTGTGGGTCGATCGTCATATCGACACCGATGGGCGCAATTACACGCTGACGATGTCGTTGCCCTTGGCCACCGCCAGCGATCTCGAACTGGCCCGCCGCGGCGACGAACTGCTGATCACCGTCGGCTCGTATCGCCGGGTGCTGCCGTTGCCCGCGGCACTGGCCCGCGCCGAAGTGACCGGGGCCCGGCTGGACAACGGCCGCCTGCAGGTACGCTTCGCCCCTCAAGGAGCTCAGCAGCAGGCGACGCCGCCGGGCTACCGCGAGAATGGGCGCCACCTCGGCCGGGAGCTGGGGCACGCCACCCGCGGGGGAGCGGGCCGGCTGGCAGAGCACAAGGCCTTGACGGACGGCAACAGGTGAGCGCGGAGGGCAAGTCGTGAGCAAGGAAGCGATCGGGTCGGTCGGTGAGGAGGCGGCGAAGCTGTTCGCCGTGCTCCAGCAGGCCTCCGCCGACGCCCGCCACGGCACTGGCGCTGAATCAAACGGGTACGACGCCTTTGCGGAAGCCTTTCCTGAGGAGGCTGAAGAGCAGGGGGCCTGCGAGTGCCAGTGGTGCCCGGTGTGTCAGCTCATCTCGCGGGCGAAGCAGGTGAGTCCCGAGACGATCGAGCACCTCGCGACTGCCGCCGCCGGCGTGCTCGGGTCAGTGCGGTCGTTGCTCGAAGCAGCCGCCGAGGCCGCACGCCAAGCCCGGACCGATGCCGATGCCGCCGCCGGTCCGGAGCATGATGAAACTGTGCATGACGAAGAGGGGACCCGGCCGAAAGCGGACCGGATCGACGTGAGTGAGGACCCCGAACCATGGGACTGACCATCGGCATCGACGTCGGCGGTACGAAGATCGCGGCAGGCGTCGTTGATACCGACGGCCAGATCGGCGAGCGTACGCATCGCGACACCCCGGCCGGTTCGACCGACCAGACCGCGAAGGCCATCTGTGAGGCGGCCGCCGAACTGATCGCCGGGCACGACATCGAGGCGATCGGGATCGGGGCGGCCGGGTTCGTTTCGTCGGACCGGTCGACCGTGCTGTTCGCGCCGAACCTGGCCTGGCGTGACGAGCCGCTGGGCGCGCGCGTCCAGGAGACGCTCGGCTTGCCGGTCGTGGTGGAGAACGACGCGAACGCTGCCGCCTGGGGCGAGTTCGCCTTCGGCGCGGCCAAGGACGTCGAGCACATGGTCTGCCTGACGGTCGGCACCGGTATCGGCGGTGGCGTCGTCATCGATGGCGAGTTGCTCCGCGGCGAGCATGGTGTTGCCGCCGAGCTCGGCCACATGCGCGTCGTACCGGGTGGTCATCGTTGTGGTTGTGGCGCTCGCGGGTGCTGGGAGCAGTACGCCTCCGGGAACGCGCTGGTCCGGGAGGGCCGGGCGCAGGCCGAGTCGGGTTCGCTCGCGGCTGCGCAGATGCTCGGGGTGTGCGGGATCAGTGACCCGGCCGAGTTGACTGGGCCGATGATCACCAAGGCCGCGGCCGCCGGTGACGCGTGCGCGATCGAGTTGCTGGACGATCTCGGCCAATGGGTCGGCGAGGGTCTGGCCAGTATCGCGACGCTGTTCGACCCCCGGTTGATCGTGCTCGGGGGTGGCGTCAGCGCCGCCAAGGAGCTGCTGCTCAAGCCGGCTCAGCGCGCGTTCGAGAAGGTGCTGCCGGCCAAGCAGAACCGGCCGCATCCGGGCTTCGGCCTGGCCTTGCTCGGCAATGACGCGGGTCTGATCGGTGCGGCAGACCTGGCTCGGCGACACTGACACTGAACGCTGGGGGTTCGAGAGAGGAGTCCGGGCGATGGCGTTGACACAGGCGCTCACGATCGGGATCGACATCGGTGGTACGAAGGTCGCCGCCGGCGTGGTCGACCCGGAGGGCAACGTGCTGGACCGGTTGCGCCGGGACACACCGACCAAGGACCCACGCGAGACCGAGGACGCGATCGCCGAGGTGGTCGAGACCCTCGAGGCCAAACATGACGTGATCGCGGTCGGCATCGGCGCGGCCGGATTCGTCGACGGCACCCGCTCGTCGGTCCTGTTCGCCCCACATCTCGCCTGGCGGCACGAGCCACTGCGGGATGCGGTCGAGCGCCGCCTCGGCGTACCGGTCGTGGTCGAGAACGACGCCAACGCGGCCGCCTGGTCGGAGTGGCGTTTCGGCGCGGGCCAAGGCGAGAGTCATCTGGTCTGCGTCACCCTTGGTACGGGTATTGGTGGCGCCATCCTGAACGATGGTGCCTTGCAGCGTGGCAAGTTCGGCATCGCGGGCGAGTTCGGGCATATGCAGGTCGTGCCGGGTGGGCATCGCTGCGAGTGCGGTAATCGTGGTTGTTGGGAGCAGTACGCCTCCGGCAACGCGCTGGTCCGGGAAGCGCGTGAGCTGGCCGCCTCGGGCTCGCCGGTTGCGCACAACCTGCTCCGCCGGGTGGACGGTGATCCGCGCGCGATCACCGGGCCGCTGGTGACCGAGTTGGCCAAGGATGGCGACCCGGTCGCGGTCGAGCTGCTCGAGGACGTCGGCCGGTGGCTGGGTATCGGGCTCGCGAACCTCGCGGCTGCGCTGGATCCTGGGACTTTCGTCATCGGGGGTGGCGTTTGTGACGCTGGTGAGCTGTTGCTGGCGCCTGCGCGGGAGGCCTTCCGCCGTACGTTGACCGGGCGTGGTTTCCGGCCGGAGGCGCGCGTGGTTCGGGCGGTGCTCGGGCCGGAGGCGGGCATGGTCGGCGCGGCCGATCTCGCTCGCGAAGAAGCGACCTGGTTGCGCCGGGTGCGGGTCAAGACGACTGCCGTGACGACTGCCGCGCGGGCCACCAGGTCGGAGCGGCTGCCGCGTTCGGAGCGTGCCGCCGCCCGCGCGGAACGAGTCGCCCGCCGTACGTCGATGCTCGGCGCCAACCGCCGGATCGCCCGCGCGGAGCCGATCAGCGGCCGCGCGGAGCCGATCAGCGCGCCGCCGGTGCAGGAGCCGGATTCCTTCTCACCCTCGCGGGATGACTGAACCCGGTCTGCGCGTCCTGTCGTACAACGTGCACCGCTGGGGCGATGACCGCGAGGCCCTGGCCCGGGTGGTGCGCGCGTGTGCGCCGGATGTCGCGCTGATCCAGGAGGCGCCGACCTGGTGGGGGACGCGCCGCAAACGCGAGGCGATGGCCGCTTCCTTCGGCCTGCGGTACGTCGGAGGCGCGGCCCGCAACGCGATTCTCGCCGCCGACGGTCTGGACCTCACGTCGTACCGGCATTGGCGGGTCTGGCGCCCTTTCATCCGCCGGCGCCTTCGGCTGATCGCGACCCAGTTGCCGGGTGGCGCGATCGGCGCCCGTACGACGCTCCCGGGCCACAGCGCTCCCGGGCGTGAGGTGGCATTGGTGGTGTGCCATCTCGGGTTGCACATCGGCGGGCGGCTGCGCGAATTCCGTCAGGTAGTGCGTGGATGCGAGTCCTTCGGCGTGCCGTACCTGCTGGTCGGCGACCTCAACGAGGAACCAGGCGGCGACCTCTGGGCCAAAATCGCCGAGGCCGGCCTAACCGACAACAACACCGGCCCCACCTTCCCCGCCCGCGCTCCGAGCCGCCACATAGACGCTGCCCTCACTTCCCCCGGCCTAACCGCAATCGCCGTCCCGCTATCGGACGTCAACTCGGCAGACCTGGTCGCAGCTTCAGACCACCTGCCGATCCTCCTCCGCTTGACCTGAGCCGGAAGGCGTCAGCTTTTCTTGCGGCTGAGGAAGGCGAGCATGGCCTCCTGCGCCGCCGGGGAGCCGAAGAGTGAGGCCGAGAGCTCGGCGAGGTCCTTGCCGCGGGCATCGATATCGGCCAATAGCTCGCGGTTGAGCAGCTTCTTGGTCTCACGCAATCCCTGCGGCACACCCTTGAGCAGGGACCTGAGGACGCCGGCGACTACGTCGTCCAGGTCGGCGTCGGGCACGGCCCGGCTGACCAGACCCAGCGAAGCGGCCTCGGTCGCGTCGAACCCGTCGCCGGTGAGGAACGTGAAGGCGGCCGCCCGATCGGTCATTCGCGGGATGACCGTCAGCGAGATCGTCGCCGCCGCCAGGCCGAGCCGTACCTCGGTCAACGCGAAGGTGGCGCTGTGCCCGGCGAGGCTGATGTCGGCCGCCGCCACGATGCCGATACCGCCCGCGCGGGCCGGGCCGGCGACCCGGGCGATGACGGGTTTGGGGTTGGCGACGATCGCGCGCTGAACGTCGACCATGCGCTGGGCGCCGACGCCCATGCCGACCGTGGTCGCCTCGGACATGTCGGCGCCGGAGCAGAAGACGTCACCGGATGACCGGATCACGATCACCTTGGCGGCGTCGTCCACGCCGGCGCTCTCGAGATGGGCGAGCAGTTCGCCGGTGAGTTGCTGGGACAGCGCGTTGCGGTTGTGCGGCGAGTCCAGCGTGATGCTCGCGACGCCGTCGGCCACATCCAGATGCACGAGTTCGGTCATACCGGCCATCCTGCACCCCGCCAACCTCCGACGCCGTAACCCACCTCTCAGGGTTAGCCGTTGGTGGGGTGGAGTTTGACCTCGGCTAGGGAGAGGGGGGCGGTGGGGGATTCGAGTTGGATGCGGATGTGGCGGGCTGTGAGGGGGAGGTCGATGAGGGTGGGGGAGCCGGCGGTGGCGGTTTGGCGGAGGGCCGTTACGCCGGGGGCGGTTCGGGCGGCTTCGAGGGAGTCGGCGGTGATCGGGTTCTCCGAGGCGATGATCCAGTAGTTGCTCAGGCGGTCGGAGCAGCAGTCGGTCCGGTTCCACACCGCGATCTGCGACAGGCCTTCGGCCTTGCCGAGGTCGACCTGCCACCAGGCCTGGTTCGACGGTTCGGGCGTGTGCGTGACCGAGTTGTCGCCCCAGCTCCCGCTGGAGTTGCCGTCCACCGCTCGCGAGGCCGGTGCGTTGTGCGCGGTCGTGCTCTGGGTGGCGGTTTTCCCGCGCGCGAGGTTGACCCGCCAGAGCCCGGTTCCGGCACGCGCCGACAGCTGGTAATCCGATGTCTTCAGTCTCGCCACCAGGGAGAAATCGCCTTCGCCGGAGGCCAAGGTGGGCGTGACGGTGAAGACAGCCTCGTACGGCTGGCCTGGTTTGACTGCCGGCGTACGGACCGAGGTGGGCGAGACCTTCCAGCCGGTCGGTACGTCGAGCGTGAGGTCGCCGGCCGGGATGGAGCCGCTGATCGAGGCCTTGACCTCTACCGGTTTGAACGAGACGGCTGCCGGGGCGGTGAGGTCGATCCGCGCTTGCGCTCGGACCGTGTACGCCCGGCCGGCCGACGTACCGAAGGAGACCTTGTCGGCACCAGTGCGGCGTACCTCGACACGGCGGCCCTGGTCGTCCGTGACGGTGAACGGGCCCTGGAAGATCTGGTTGCGAAGGGAGACGGTTCCACCCTTGTCGGAGCGCAGCCGGATCTCCGTGGCGGCGGCGTCCTGCCAGGTCGCACCGACCGTGTAGGCGCCGCGAGCGCGCAGACCGTCGTACGAGCCCTTGTCGGCCCAGGCGTCGGGCAGAGCGGGCAGTACGTCGATTGAGCCGGCGTGGCTCTGTAGGAGCATCTCCGTCATCCCGGCGGTGGCACCGAAGTTGCCGTCGATCTGGAACGGCGGGTGGGTGTCCCAGAGGTTCTTCAACGTACTGGTCTTCAGGAGTTCCGAGAGCATCTTGTGCGAGTGGTTGCCGTCCAGAAGGCGCGCCCAGAAGTTGATCTTCCAGGCCTTGCTCCAACCGGTACCGCCGTCGCCGCGGCCCTTCAACGTCATAGCGGCAGCTGCAGCCAGATCTGGCGACTTGGACGGGATCAGCTGGCGTCCCGGATGTAGACCGAACAGCTGCGACGTATGCCGGTGCTGGTCCGTTGGGTCGTCCCAGTCCTCCTTCCACTCCTGCAACTGGCCCCACGAGCCAATACGCATCCCCGGGTCCAGCCGGTCGAGTACGGACGCGATCTGCGCTCGGTAGGCGCTCGTCTCGCCTACTACGGGCGCAGCCTCTTTGAGGTTCGTGAAGAGGTCCCAGACGATCTGCTGAGGCATGGCCGCTCCGGCCGAGTAGTCGCCGTGTTCGGGCGAGAAGCTCGGCGAGACGACAAGCTTGCCGTCACGCGGATCGACCTGCAGCTCGTCCAGCCAGAAGGCGGCGAGCTCCTTCATCAGGGGGTATGCCCGCTCCTTCAGGAACGTCTTGTCCTGCGTGAACTGGTAGTGCTCCCAGTAGTGCTGGGCGAGCCAAGCGCCCGCGTCAGGCATCCAGAAGGCCAGGGGATAGCCGATGACGCCTGTGAAGCCGAAGGGATTCGTCTGGCTGTGTACGACCCAGCCGTCGGCGCCGAACATCTCCTTCGCCGTGACCCGTCCGGGCGGCACGAGAGCGTCTACGAAGTCGAAGAGTGGGGCAGTGGTCTCACTGAGGTTTGTGCTCTCGGCAAGCCAGTAGTTCATCTGCAGGTTGATGTTGGTGTGGTAGTCGGAACGCCACGGCGGAGTCGTCGACTTGTTCCAGACGCCTTGCAAGTTTGCCGGCAGGGGAGAGGTGTCCCGTGACGACGCGATCAGCAGGTAGCGCCCGTACTGGTAGAACAACACCTCCAGCGCCTTCCGCTCCTCCGGAGACGCCGTGCCATCGCGGTACCGGCCGAGCAGGTCGTCGGTCGGCACAGTCGGCACAATCTGTCCAAGGTTCAGCGCGACCCGGTCGAACAGACGCCGGCAGTCCGCGATGTGTCGCGCCCGGAGTCCGTCGTACGACATGCGGCTGGCAGCGTCGACACGACTCGTCACACCCGGCCCAGGATCTCCAGCCCGGTACGCCGGGTAGGTGTCGGCGTAGTCGGTACCAGCAGACATAACCAGTACGACGGAGTCGGCGCCGCTTACGGTGACACTGCCGTCCGAGTTGTCCGTACGCGTGCCACCGGTGTTGAGTACCTGGGCCTGCGTCTCGTAGCGCATCCCGTTGTCCAGGAGACTTCCGTGAACCCGGATGCGGCCGTTGATCGCAGTGACCGTGCGGGTGCGGTTCGCCTCGCCAGTGAGCGTGGTGGTGAAACCGATCTTGCCGGGCTCACTGGCGCTCAACCGGGCGACTAGGACGTTCCCGGGGGCGCTGGCGAAGTACTCGCGGGTGTAGCGCACACCGCCGGCGTCGTACCGCACACCGGCTAGGGAGTTCTTGATGTCTAGGTGGCGCCTATAGCCCGTCGCGGCTGGTGCGGAGTCCATGGCCAGTTTGAGGTCCAGCAGCGGCTGGTAGTCGCCAAACCCGATCTCAGGTTGGGCGAGCATCTCCGTGGCCTTGTCCGGGAGGACCTTGAGGTTCTGGTCGATCATGCGCCGGATGTCCTGCAAGGCGGTCGGGCGCGGCGTACGCCAGTTGCCGAAGTCGTAGCCCTGTTTCGCGCCCGGACCACCGGTCCAGAGCGTCTTCTCGTTCAGCTGCAGGTGCTCGGTGGACGGATCGCCGAAGACCATCGCGCCGAGTGCGCCGTTACCGATCGGCAGCGCCTCGGACTCCCAGTCGCGGGCCGGTTCGTCGTACCAGAGCGACGGGCCTTCCTCCGCGGCGTCGGCGACATCGGTGGTCTCGGTGGATTGGCTGGGCGGCGAGGTCATACCGGTGAGAACGCTCACGGCGGCGACGATGGCTAGACCGGCGGTGACTATGTGCATCCGTATCCCCTGGGGCGGTAGAGATCCGATGAATTTCGGAACACGCTAAGCCGCAGGGGCGCGGATGTCTACGGGTCATCCGATAGGAAATCGGATGTCTGGAGCGGTCAGGACGCGTAGCCGGGGGCGAGCTCGCGGGCGAGGTGCTCGATGAACAGCCCGACGTCGGTCACGATGCCGCGGGCCTGGGACGAGCCCCGGTCGGCCAGCTTCGTCACCGTGGCCGGGTTGATGTCGACGCAGGTCAGCGGGATCGACGCCGGCAGGATGTTGCCGGTAGCAACCGAATGCAGCATCGTCGCGGCCATCAGGCAGTAGCCGACATCGGTCAGACCGGCCCGCATGGCCCGCTGGCCCTCGAGCACGTCGGTGTAGACATCGGGCAACGGACCGTCGTCGCGGACCGAGCCGACCAGGACGAACTTCTTGCCGTTCTTCACCAGTGCGTGCATCACACCGGAGGTCAGCACGCCCTGCTCGACCGCGGCCGCGATCGACCCGGCCTTGCGGATCGTGTTGATCGCGCGGATGTGGTGCTCGTGGCCGTGCTCGACGCCACGGCCGCGGGACAGGTCGACGCCGAGCGAGGTGCCGTACAGGGAGGACTCGATGTCGTGGGTGGCCAGCGCGTTGCCCGCGAACAGCACGTCCACGAAGCCGGCCTCGACCAGCGCGACCATGGCCGGCGCGGCGCCGGTGTGCACGATGCCCGGGCCGCCGACCCAGAGCACCTTCAGGCCGTTCGCCTTCGCCTCGCGCATTCCGTCGGCGACCTGCATGACCAGCACGCGCTGTGGCTTCTCGCTGGAGACGTCGGACTCCATGAAGCCGAACGACTCCTCGGTGTTCGCGACGACCGGGGGAGTGACCTTGACGCCCTGGGCGCTGGTGATGATGCGCATGCCGGCCTTTACGTCCGACATGGGGATGGTCCGCACAGAGTCCCCCTCGAGGTCGCCCTCGACCAGCAGTCCGCAGTCCATCTCCGGGTTCTGCACCAGCACCCAGCGGCCGCCGAGGCGCACGCTGGTCGGCAGGTTCGTGGTCGAGTAGAAACCGTCGGGGAACACGCCGTCGGTGTCGGCCTCGGTGATCTGCGGCTGACCGGGATCGACCAGGTTCGCGCCCTTGGTCTGGATCCGCATCAGCAGCCGCTGCAGGGACTCCTCGTCATCGGCGCCGACCGTCATCCGGACCGTGGAGGTGTCCTCCTTGTCGTGGCCGAGCTCGAACTTGTCCAGCGTGTAGTCACCGCCGTACTCGCGGATGTCGTCGAGAACCCTCGACAGCAGACCGGAGTCCATCAGATGGCCGGTGATCTCGACGGTCTCGGTGACCTGCACGTTGGTGCCCTTCCTCGAACCCAGATCGCCGGATTGTCCGACAATCGTGAGGTCTGTCTATCAGACGGGGCCCGGCCTAGACCACCGCGCCGTCGTCGCCACCCTCGTCAGCGGGCAGGCGATCCTTCATCCGGATCACCAGCGTAAGGAATCCGGCCGCGAATCCGAGCGCGCCGAGCAGGGTGAGTCGGCTACCCGAACCGATGTCCAGCAGCGCGACCAGCACCAGCACCAGCGGTCCACCGATCACCCCGGTCCAGGCCAGCCGGCTGATCCAGTCCAGCCGCGGACCACGCGGCGGCTCCGGCGGGATGTAGTGCTCGTGCGGGTCCTTGGCGTCGGCCACCCGCGGCTTCGGCTCGGGCTCCGGCTGGTCGTCACTGATCCGGACCGGCTCGGACCGGTCGATCTCGATGTCCAGGTCCTCGATCGCGGGCCAGCGCGGCACGGTCGCCGTACCAGCCTCGCCGGTCTCACTCGCGCTGTCCGTGGCGGGCGCCTCGTCGAACTGCGCGACCAGGGCCTGCCACTCCGCGTCCTCGCTGCTCCGGGCGATCACCACGCCGGCGCGCTCGGCTGACGCCTCGTCGACGTACAGCCGGTCCATCGCGCGACGCGACGCCTCGCCCGGCTCCACCTGTTCGGCGTACGCCGCGATGCCGGCCTCGGCCAGCGCGCTCAGCACGGCATCGGTGATCGAGGGCTCGACCTCCCCCATCTCCGCGTACGACGACGCGGTCAGGCCGTTGTCACGCATCCGCGGCCACCCGGCGGATGAAGCCCACGCTCTCGGCGAAGATGCGCGGGGCGTCGTTGTCCAGCGTGGCCACGTGGTAGCTGTCCTCCAGCAGGACCTCGGTGACATCGCGCGACGAGATCGAGGAGAGAATCTTCAAGCCGCTGCTGGCCTCGACCACGTGATCCACGGTCGACCGGAACAGCAGCACAGGCTGCGTCACCTTGGCCAGGTCGTCCCGGGTGATGCGCCACAACTGGGACAGCGAGTACAACGCCTTGAGCGGCATCCGGTCGTAGGCGTACTCGTTCACACCCGGCTTCTTGATGTCGTTGGAGATGCCCGCCAGCGACGGCACGAATCGCTGCAGCACCGGCAGCACCGCCAGCCGCTTGTCGTCGGTCTGCACCGACGGGTTGACCAGCACGAGGCCGCTCAGGTCGGCGCCATGCTCCTCGGCCATCCGCAACGTGAGACATCCGCCCATCGACAGGCCGGCCATGAAGACCTTGTCGTGCTCCTTGCGCAGCCGCTCGAACTCGTTCTCGAGTACGGCGAACCAGTCCGGCCAGCGGGTGTGGTTCATCTCCTGCCAGGTGGTGCCGTGGCCGGGCAGCCGGGGCAGCGCCACCCCGAAGCCCTCGGCGGCCAGGTGCTCGGCGAACGGCCGCATCGACGCGGGCGAGCCGGTGAACCCATGGCTGAGCAGAACACCGACACCGGCCTGCTGGCCGGAACCGGGGGAGCGGAACTCCTCCGCATAAGAGTGCACTGGCACGCTGACTCCTCAGGCGGTACAGAACGACGACTTCAAGACGCCATGGTCGCAGGCGGGTGCGCCGTCGCCCAGACCGGCGCGGCGGTTGCGCTACCAGCGTGACATCCCGCACAACTCTCCGCGCGCCCGATCCCGAATCCCGCGGGTCTGGATCAGGTGCCAGCACGAAGTGCAACCCCTTGGGGGCGTGCGGTGAGATTGCCGGAGGGGCAGAGTGGACGTAGGGTCCTGTGTCGACTGCGGCGTGACGGAGGTGAAGGCGTGCTGTATCTGTTCCTCAAGCGGTTCATCGTTGGACCGCTGGTGAGACTGATCTTCCGTCCTTGGGTCAAGGGGCTGGACAACATTCCGACCAAGGGGCCGGCGCTGCTCGTCAGCAACCACCTCTCGTTCACGGATTCGATCTTCCTGCCGGTCGCCGTACCGCGCCAGATCATCTTCCCGGCCAAGTCCGAGTACTTCACCGCGCCCGGGCTCAAAGGGAAACTGGTCGCCACCTTCTTCCGGTCCATCGGCCAGATCCCGATCGACCGCTCCGGCGGCCGAGCGTCGCTGGCCGCGCTGAACACCGGCTTGGGCATCCTGGAGAAGGGCCAGCTCTTCGGCATCTACCCGGAGGGCACTCGGTCGCCTGACGGGCGCCTATACAAGGGCAAGACGGGCGTCGCACGGATGGCGATCGTGGCGGGTGTGCCGGTCATCCCTGTCGCGATGATCGACACCGAGAAGCTCAACCCGCCTGGGACCGTTATGCCCCAGTGGCTCCGCCGCGAGCCGGGTCGGCGTTTCCCGCGCGTGCTGCGGCCGGGTGTGGTGATCGGGAAGCCGCTGGACTTCTCTCGCTATGAGGGAATGGAGCGCGATCGGTTCGTTTTGCGCTCGGTCACTGACGAGATCATGTACGCGCTGATGGACTTGTCGGGCCAGGAGTACGTCGACATCTACGCCGACAAGGCCAAAGAACTCCTCAAAGCCGGCGAATCCCTCGAAGACCACGTAAAACCCCGCCAAAACCCCGACACCAAGGCGTCTTAACCAAGCCCCCTCGCCGGATCGGGCCGGGTATTCGGTAGGCACCCGCCCCCTGAATTCTCCGCGGGCACGGTTTGTGGATATCCCTCCCGCGAGACGCCTCATTGCGCGCACCGCGGAGCCGTCCCCGCGCGACCCGGTCCGCCATCAGCACCGTCCGCTCCTATTCCGAGGGTCGACCCTCGGAATAGGGGGTGGACACGCCAAACTTGGCGGGTCGACCCCCCATTCCGGATGCCGACCCTCGGAATAGGCCGGGCGCTCGCCGATGTGGAGCTGCGCACCGGAACCCAGGAGATGAGCGGATAACGCACGATTTGCGGGCGCATGACGACCGCAATGGCTCCCAGCATCATCTTCCTGAGCGAACTGGACGTTTTCCGGGCCGAAAAACGTCCAGTTCACTCAGGAAGCAGCACCACTGGCCATCCGAGTACGGAAGGCGTACGCAAACGGTCAGACTCCACCCGTCCCCCCGAATAGCCGGACCGGCCTGACAATTCGGAAGAACTCGGGGGGACGGGTGCCCACGAAGGACCTGGCGCGGTGAAATCCGGCGGGCGTTGGCGTTGATTCGTCCGAATCCGCCCGCCCACGCCGGTGACCAATCGACCCGCCGCGGTCAGGGGCGAGCGGATGCAGACGAATCAACGCAATGGGAGCCCGGAGCCCGCCCCCCAAAGGCGACACCTCTTGGTCAAAAGGGTCCGACGATCCGCGACACGCCGCGTCACAAGGGCCCGATGAGCAGCAGCAGCGTGAGACGAGCACGGCGAGGGGGGCGTGAGACGAGCAGGGCGAGGGCGCGGGAGATCAGCAGGGCGAGGGGTGGCGTGAGGCGGGACGGGGAGCCCGGCGTGGGGGCGTGAGACGGGAGGGGGAGCGTGGGGTGGGGGCGTTTAGGGTGGGGGTATGCAATTTGCGATGTTGGGCTCGGGGGTTGTGCCGGGCGTTCCCAGTTTGGATGAGCTTCGGGCGCTTAAGCCGCTTCAGCAGCCGGAGTGGCCGGAGGGCGACGCGCTTGAGGGCGTCATCGAGGAGCTGCGGAAGCTGCCGCCCCTGGTATTCGCCGGCGAGTGCGACGACCTCCGCGACAAGATCGGCGCCGTCGCGCGCGGTGAGGCGTTCCTCCTCCAGGGCGGCGACTGCGCCGAGACCTTCGACGGTGTGACCGCCGAGAACATCCGCGCGAAGCTCCGGGTCCTCCTCCAGATGTCCGTCGTGCTGCAATACGCCGCGAGCGTCCCGGTCGTAAAGGTCGGCCGCATCGCCGGGCAATACGCAAAACCCCGGAGCAGCAACAACGAGACCCGGGATGGCGTGACGCTTCCGGCGTACCGCGGTGATGCCGTCAACGGCCTCGAGTTCACCGAGTCGTCCCGCATCCCGGACCCGCAGCGCTTGCGCGGCGTCTACAACGCGGCCGCCGCCACCCTCAACCTGACGCGCGCATTCACCACTGGTGGTTACGCCGACCTGCACCAGGTGCACGCCTGGAACACCGACTTCGTCCGCTCCTCGCCGGTCGGCCAGCGGTACGAGCAGCTCGCGGGTGAGATCGAGCGGGCACTCGCGTTCATGCGGGCCTGTGGCGCGACGTCGGACGAGTTCCGTACGGTCGACTTCTACGCCAGCCACGAGGCGCTCATCCTCGAGTACGAACACGCGCTGACCCGGATCGACTCGCGCACCGAGCAGCCGTACGACGTGTCCGGGCACATGCTCTGGGTGGGCGAGCGGACCCGTCAGCTCGACGGCGCGCATGTCGAGTTCCTCGCGACGCTGCGCAACCCGCTGGGCGTGAAGGTGGGCCCGACGACCGAGCCCGACTACATCCGCGCGTTGATCGACAAGCTCAACCCGAAGGGCGAGGAGGGTCGGCTGACCTTCATCACCCGGATGGGCGCGGGCAAGATCCGTGAGGGTCTGCCGCCGTTGCTGGAGGCTGTGCGCGATCACGGTTCACCGGTCGCGTGGGTGTGCGACCCGATGCACGGCAACACGTATGAGACCCCCAACGGGTACAAGACGCGCAACTTCGAAGACGTGGTCCACGAGGTTGAGGGCTTCTTCGACGCGCACGAGCAGATCGGCACCTGGCCGGGTGGTCTGCACATCGAGCTGACCGGCGACGACGTGACCGAGTGCCTCGGTGGTGGTGAGGACCTCGTCGCCGCGGACCTCGTCAACCGCTACGAGACGGCCTGCGACCCGCGGCTCAACCGGCACCAGTCGCTCGAGCTCGCCTTCCTCGTCGCCGAACGCTTGAGGGCTGCCCGCGCGTGACCAAATTGATCGACCTCCGCAGCGACACCGTCACCAAGCCGTCGCCGGGCATGCTCGAGGCGATGGGCCGGGCGGAGGTCGGCGATGACGTGTACGGCGAGGATCCGACAGTCATCGAGTTGGAGACCGAGGTGGCCGGCCTGCTCGGACACGAGGCCGGCCTGTTCACCGTGACGGGTTCCCTCGCGAACATCCTCGGCGTGCGTGCCCTCGCCCCGATCGGCAGCGAGGTGATCTGCGAGGCCCGGGCCCACATCGCCCGGGCCGAGCTCGGTGCACACGCGGCCGTCAGCGGTATCACCACCCGCACGTGGTCCGACCCGGCCGGCCTGATCAACCTCGAGCAGATCCGCGCGCTGATCGCCCCCGACCTCGGGCCGTACTTCGTCACCACCGCCGCGGTCTCTGTCGAGAACACGCACAACTTCGGCGGCGGCACGATCCAGCCCAAGAGCCGGTACGACGCACTCGCGGACGAGCTCGACGCGGCCGATCTGCCGTTGCACCTGGACGGCGCGCGCCTCTGGAACGCACACGTTGCGACCGGCGTGCCGATGGCCGACTACGTACGACGAGCCAAGGCGGCGAGCGTCTGCCTGTCGAAGGGCCTGGGCGCCCCGGTCGGCTCGGTGCTGGTCGGATCGGCCGAGCTGGTCCGCGAGGCGAGGGTTTGGCGTAAACGCCTCGGCGCGGGATGGCGCCAGGCGGGCGTGCTCGCGGCGGCCGGGCTGTACGCCGTACGGAACAACGTGGACCGGCTCGCCGAGGACCACGCGAAGGCGCGAGTGATCGCCGAGGTGCTCGCGGACGCCGTACCGGGTGGGGTGAAACCGGACGCGGTCGAGACCAACATCGTGGTGCTGGACCTCCCGGCCGAAGGCAAGACCGTGCCGCAGGTGGTTGCCGAGGCCAAGGAACAGGGTGTCCTGATCGGTGGCGTCGGGGCGCGCACGCTGCGATTCGTCACCCATCTGGATGTCTCGGCGTCCGACAGCCGGTACGCCGCCGAGGCCGTTGCCAGGATCGTGGCGATGCCGGGATAGGCTCGGCGTCGTCGGGTCTGAGCTGTGGGTCTTCGGGGAGTCAGCAGTGCGCGAGATCGTGGTCTTCAGCGGTAGTGCTCATCATTCGTTGGCGGACCAGATCTGCGCCGATCTCGGCGTCGAGCTGTCCCCGGTGGAGATCCATCGGTTCAGCAACGACTGCCTGCAGGCGCAACTCCAGGCGAACTGCCGCCAGCGCGACGTCTACATCGTGCAGCCGCTCGTGCCGCCGACGCAGGAGCACCTGATGGAGCTGCTGCTGATGATCGACGCGGCCCGAGGTGCCTCCGCGGCCCAGATCACGGCCGTGATGCCGCACTACGCGTATGCGCGGTCCGACAAGAAGGACTCGTCCCGGATCTCGATCGGCGGCCGGCTGGTCGCGGATCTGCTCTCGACCGCGGGCGCTAACCGGGTGCTCACGATGGCCTTGCACGCGCCGCAGGTGCACGGGTTCTTCTCAGTCCCGGTCGACCATCTGACCGCGATCGGCGAGCTCGCCGAGCACTTCCGCGGCAAGGACCTCACCGACACCGTGGTGGTCAGCCCGGACCTCGGCAACGCGAAGACCGCGACCCAGTTCGCGCGGTTGCTCGGGCTGCCGGTCGCGGCTGGTAGTAAGCAGCGGCTGGCCGACGACACCGTGGTGATCGACGCGATCGTCGGCAATGTGGCCGGCAAACGCGCGATCGTGCTGGACGACGAGATCGCGACGGGTGGTTCGATCGTCGAGCTGCTTGACCGGCTGCAGCAGTTCGGCTGTACGGGCGCGGCCGTCGCCTGTACGCACGGCCTCTTCACCGGCAAGGCTGTCGAACGGCTCCGGAACCACCCCTTCATCACCGAGATGGTGACGACGGATACGGTCCCGAGGCCGTCCGACTGGCCCGAGCTGCAGGTGCGTTCAGTGGCCGGGTTGTTCGCCGAGGCGATCTCCCGCATTCACGCCGGCGAGTCGGTCAGCTCCCTCTTCGACGGCGTCGACCCGTCCCACGCGCCGCCGCAGCCGAAGCTGCCGTTCTAGCCGGTTTTAGCTTTTGCAGGCGAGTGAGGCGATGCCCCAGTCGGCGTGATCGCTGTTCTTGCCGTTGCCGCCGTCGTTGGTGGCGAGCGTCAGGCGCTTGACCCCGGTCACGTCCAGGTCCAGAACGGTCGCGGCCTCGCGGGCGCGGATGACCGGCGTACGGGCCAGTTCGCGGCCGTCGCCGACAACGATGAACCCGACCGAGCCTTCGGTCGACTGCGTCCCGTCGTCTACCCCGACCTCTGCCACGAAGCGGGTGCAGTTCGCGCCGAGCCAAGTGGTGAGCGAGCTCGGTGCGTGCGCGCCGACGCCCTTCGCGTAGGTCTTGCCGCCGATCGTCAACGTACCCGGCGGCTTATCCCCGCCGTGGCTGTGATCGCGCTGCTGCGCCCGGCCGTACCCGTTGCTCTCGTCCGTCCACGGCAGATCACTCACGTACGTCGACCCGGTCGGCGGCAGTGGTTCCGCGAAGATCGGCGTCGCGTCCGACGAGTACACCCGACGTCCGTCCGGTGCCGTGTAGTTGCCCGCGACAACCAGTTCGAGATCGCCGCGTACGCCGCCCGGCAGCAGCTTCAACGTCCAGCTCCCGCTGACGCTCTGCCCTTCGGTCAACCGGGTCTTCCGTACCGGCCGCCCCGCCACCAAAGACCAGCCGCGCGGTATTACGGGCGCCAACTCCAGATCGGACACCACCCCGCCAGTGCGGGCGACGAAGATCCCCTGCACGCGAACGGTCTCGTTGGGTGCGATCTCGGTCTTGTCCGCATCCACCAGCACAGTCGTCGAAGGCGCCGGTAGATAAGGCACGTCGCAAGTGGTCCGACCTGTCGTCGCCGGGCAGGCCTGGATCGCGAAGCCGCCGCGGTCGACCACCGGGATGGTCAGCTTGTCCGCCGCTGTCCATGTTTGCGATGTACGCCTTAGTGTTGGCCCGTCGTCGGTGATCGTCTCGACTAGCCAGCGGCCGGTGCCGAGCATGCTGAGTGGTACGTCGACCGAGGTCGCGCCGCCCGAGCGGATGCCGCCGATGAACCAGCGTTGACCGTTGCGCCGGGCAACGATCGCCTCTTGGCCGGGTTGCCCCGCGAGCAGGCGCATCTCGTCCCACGTCGTCGGCAACTGCGCGAGCATCCGGGCGCCTTCGGGTTGCGAGGCCAGCTCCTCCGGCGTACTCACCACATGCGTCCAGCCCGACTCGTACACGATCGGCAGGGCGAGTTCGTGCGCGTTGCTGGTCTGCGGTTTCGGATTGCTCAGCGTCGCGAAGCGGGTCGGCGTGTAGTCCATCGAGCCGATCACATTGCGGGTGAACGGGAGGATCGTATTGCGGCTCGCGTTCAGCCCGTTCTCCTCACCGCGCACGCCTTCCATCGTCATCAGGTGCGGCCAGGTCCGGGCCAGACCGTGCGGCACGGTCGAACCGTGGAAGTTGATCATCAGCTGGTGCTTCGCGGTGTCGGCGAGAATCGCGTCGTACCACTGGTACCGGGCCTGGCTGTCCGACTCCATGAAGTCGACCTTGACGCCCTTCACGCCCCAATTGGTCAGCCGCGGCAACCAGTTGTCGCGTTGCGCCTGGCTCTCCAGGTTCGTCCAGTGGAACCACACCAGCACCTCGACCCCACGGGCGCGGGCGTACCGCGTCAGCGCCGGGATCCAGGACTCACTCCAGCCCTCATCCACCAGCACGTACTTGAAGTTGTTCTTGGCGGCGGCATCGACGTAATCCTTCTGCCGTTCGAAATCGCGTGGGCTCGAGTTCTCCGCGAGCCAGGACCAGGACGAGACGCCGGGTTTGATCCACGAGGTGTCCGTGAACTTGGCCGGGTCCGCGAGGTCGTCCACCATCGTCGATGCCGTGACCGTCGCCAGGTCGCCCACGATCATCGTCCGCCAGGCCGTCCGGGAGACGCCGGTGACCGGTCGTTCGTCCGCCAGCAGTACGTCGTACCGGGGTGTGCCTTGCGTATGGCGCAACCGGGCGCCGGCGTACCGTCCGTCGAGGCCGGATTCGGCCAGCAGCACGTAGTTGCCGCCGGCAAGGAACAACGCGGGATGGCCGAATTGCCCGGTCGGTGCGGTTGCGGCCGTCGCTTGGGCGTGCTCGTTCTCGTGTTGCGGGTTGTACGGCTGGAGCCAGCTGGTCGCGTCGCCGGCGAACTCGTACCCGCCGGACTCGCGCTCGACGGTCGTTGCCGCGGGTAGTTCGTACCGGTAGGCCACGCCGTCATCCGACGTACGGACGATGAGGGTGAACTCGGCGCCTGCGGGGTTGGCGAACCGCAGTCGGGTCTCCTGCGCGAGCACGGTCCGCTGGCGCTGCTTGCCGGTCGTCATGAGATAGGTCTCGCGGACCTCGCGCGTCGTCTGCCCACGTGCGGTTAACCCGCCCGACAGGTCGGCGGTGGCCGTGACGAGGCCGAGGTCGACGGCTCGCACGGGCGTTGCTCCGTTGACCTCGACCGCGAGGCTGAGGCGGCCGCCTTCGCTGAGTTCGACCTTGGCCGACGGCCCGCTCGCCGCCTGCAGCCTCCACGTCGCGGTCGGCTGGGTGTCGACCGCGACGGGGGAGGCTGTGGCGGGTGGTAGGGCCAATGCGGGTAGCAGGGCGGCGACGGCGAGGCCGCGCAGGATTGATCGAGGCACCATGACGGGACTTCCTCACGGTAGGTGAATGGGCGGAAACACCTCTGGTGCCGGTCAACCTAAGAGCTAATGTTCGATGACGCAATAACCTGTTCGGAAATGTTTGGGAACGTTTCCGCCGTCAGCCCTCGCAGCAGACACGATGCAGCCACTCCGGCTCGTGCCACCAGAATTCCGGGTCGTCCGCATGCGCGTGTGCGCGGCTGACGCCCGCCGGCGCGACTGATGCCGGGTATGGCGCGAGCAGCGAGTCGACTGTGTGCAGCCGCCCGCCGACCATCACCTGCTGTACGTCGGCCGCCGCGCGAATATCGGCCAGCGGATTGCCGCGCACGAACGCCAGATCCGCCTGCGCCCCAGGCTTCACCACGCCGAGTTTGTCCTCCAGTTGCAGCCATTTGGCTGGGTTGTGCGTGGCCGTGGTCAGTGCCTCGTACGGCGTGAAACCGCCCGCGACCATCGACCGGAGATTGGCGTGCAAGGAGATCGCGACGTTGTCCAGCGGCGCGTCCGTGCCGGCGATGACCAGGCCGCCACCGCGATGGATGCGCAACACCATGTCGACGTTGCCCGCCAACAGCGCTCGCGTGGTCGCGCCCGCCGGGCCTTTCGCCGTCTCGACCTCGGTCTGCAACGCGGCGTACTCCCAGGACGGGAAGAGCCGCGTCGTCCGGCGATCGGTCAGCAGCGACGGGTCGTCCACGTGCGCCATGGTCGAGTTGAACAGCGTCGGCGTGACCGACATCCCCGACCGGGTGAACAGCGTGATGACGTCCGCGTACGCCCGGCCGAGGCGGCTGACGGTGTGCGAGTAGCCGAGGCGGTTCGTGGCGCCTGTGTGCTCCATCCCGTCCATGCCGAGGTGTTCGGCCGGGTAGAGGTAGTGCGATGACAACTGCAGGCCGAGTTGGTGGACCGCGGCGATCGTCCGCCGCTGGTACTCGATCGGGAGCCGGACGTACGTCTTCACCAGGTCGTACGCGAGCCCCTCGACCCGATCGAGCTCGCGCCCGAGTTGCGCCAGGGACAACGTCGGACGCATGAAGTTGTAGAACACGCGCGACCCGTCGATCGCCTCGCCGGTGGCGAAGTACCGCGGGCCGATCAGCGAACCGTTCGCGAGCGCCTCCCGCGTTTCCTGCATCTGGTAGACGGGATCGCCGGGAGAACGCGTGGTCGTGATGCCGTACGCCAACCAGAGCAGGCCTTGGCGCGCACCCCAGGCCCGACCGCGCAAATGCCAGTGATTGTGCGCGTCGATCAGCCCGGGCATCACGGTCATTGCGGACGCGTCGATATCGGGCTTGCCGCGGTGTGGGCGGACTGCGGCGATGCGCCCTCCGTCCAGGACAATGTCGACGTCGTTTTCTAGTGCCTTCGAGCGTCCGTCCCATAAGGCGCCCGCGTGGATCGTCACGTGTTCGTTGATCGTCGCGCGCTGCCAGGTCAAGTCCAGCCTTATCGTCGTCGCGCGGGTGCCGGCGATTGTGGTCCGGCGGAGTCTCCCGTTGTGCAAGTAGAGCAGCGTCCGGGCGTCGAGCCAGACCGGCGAGTCCGTCGCCTCCGACGTCACCGCGCGCGGCTCGCCAGTGAACCGACCGCGCGCATCCACCGGTACGACGTACAGCAGGCTCTCGACCACGAACGCGAGGTGCTTGCCGTCCGGCGCGAAGACCGGGCCGTCGTCACCACGCGTGGCCAGCGATCGGAACGGCATCGGCTCGACGTACTCGAAAGCGCCCGTGACCACGTCGACGTACAGGAGTTGGCTGGTGCCTTCGCGGAATCGCTTGCTGAAGGCCTTCACCGCCGCGAGGACGAGCGTTTTGCCGTCGGGCGCCCAGCTCACGCGACCCGGTTGGAAGAGCGTAGGGGTGACTTGCTTCGGCTGACCGGTTGCCAGGTCGAGAACCCAGGCGATGCCGTCTTGGTCTTGGTAGGCGACCTGCTTGCCGTCGGGGGAGTAGCGCGGAGCCGTTTGTGCGCCGGGCAATGTGGTGAGCTTGCGTTTGTTGCCCGAGGCAAGGTCGTACGACCAGAGGTCCGCGGTGCCGTCTTTATCGCTTGCGTAGAGCAACGATCGGCCGTCGGGTGAGAAGTCCGGGTCCGAGTTGAAGTAGCCGTCGGCAACTACCTTGCGCGGTTGGGCGCGGCCGTCGAGGTCGGCGATCCAGAGGGCGTTGAGCGCGCGGAAGGCGATCGTCTTGCCATCCGGCGAGGCCGTTGGCGAAGCGATACCGAGGGCGGGCCGGCGCCGGGTCGACTCGATGTCCGGCGACTTCGGCCGGGGTCGTCGCGAGGTGACGGGAACCGTTGCGGCAAAGGTGATCACGCTCGCGTCCTGTCGATGGATCAACCCGTCCGCCGTGTAGTGGAACCCGCCCGTCGGACTCCACGACGGCGGTACGGCGAAGACGTCCTTGCCGCTCGTCACCGCCTGCCCACCGATGACCAGATCCGCCTTCGGGCCCGTGAGCCGTACGTACGCGAGCACCTGCTTGTCGTCGTACGACGGACCGTAGAGGGTGGTTCCGGTGCTCGCGGCAACTACCGTACGACGTTGACCGGTCGCGAGGTCGAGCTCGTCGATCGCGGCGACGTCGACCGTGAATGCGACCTTCGCGCCATCGCGGGAGACGGTCGGCTCGGCCTCCTCGGTCAAGGTGTCGGTCAAGGCGGAAATGGTGCCGGTGGCAACGTCCAGCCGGTGGATGCCGTACGTGCCGTTGCCACTGCGGTCGGACGAGAAGACGATCGACTTGCCGTCGGGGGTGTAGTGCGGTTCGCGGTGGTCGTACCGGCCGGTGGTGAGCTGGCGAAGACCGTTGCCGTCGGCCCCGATCGTCCAGAGGTGGAAGTTGCCGTCACGGTACGACTGGAAGATCAGCGAACGCCCGTCCGGCGACCACCGCGGCCGGGTGGCGTCCTGGAGGTCGTCGGTCAACCGCTGGGCCTCACCACCCGCGGCTGGGAGGATCCAGATCGACGTGACCAGGTCGAGTGCGAGATACCGGCCGTCGGGGGAGACGGCCACCATGAAGTTGGTGCCTTCGGTCAAGGTGGCGGCGTTCTGGGTTTCGGCGGATGCGGTTGCCGGCAGCGTGACCGTGCTGCTCGCCGCGATCGCGCCACTCAGCTGCAGGGCGCGGCGACGGGAAATGCTCCAGTTCTTGGACACAGTTGGATCCGTTCCTGGGAGGCGGCAGAACGAATTCGACCCTGCCACCCAGCGGCTTCCCCAGCACCCGCGACCGGCGCGTCACTCCGCGACCAGCTCAGCGGCCGGGTCATCGCTCAGGATGCGGGTAGAGCCGCACGAACCGCAGCGCCACCCGCCCGTCCTCAGTCCCATGCACGCTGCCTCGATCAGTTAATGCCACATCTGGAATATAACTTCTGGGGCATGTTCAGGTCGCCCAAAACTTTGACCAGAGTGTGAGAAATCGATTTCCAACCGTTCCGGAAGGGCGTGCTGTTGCCTAAGGTCGGGCGCATGATCAGTGGAATGAGTGCGCTGTCCGACGTGCAGACCCGGTCGATCAGCGCGGAGAACCCGACCGGTGAGCCCGGCCAAGGCGGTCGTCGTACCGAGGGGACTGGTGCGAACGCGGCCCGCGACCTGGGGCTCGGCTGGAAGGTGTCGCCGTCGATCGAGATCGGGCCGGGCGAGACCGCGACGCTCGCCGACATCGCTGGCCCGGGGTGTGTCACGCACATTTGGCTGACCACCCATCGGGACAACTGGCGCCGGCTGATCTTCCGCGCCCGCTGGGATGGCGATGAGCGGCCCGCTATCGAGACTCCGATCGGCGACTTCTTCTGCTCGGGCTGGGGTGAGTTCGCTCAGGTCAACTCCGTGCCGGTCTCGGTGAACCCGAATGGCGGCTTCAACAGCTACTGGGAGATGCCGTTCCAGGATCGCGCGACGTTCACGGTCGAGAACACGCATGACGAGCCGGTCATCGTGTACTTCCAGATCGACTACTGGCTTGGGGCGGTCCCCGAGGGCTCCGCGTACTTGCACGCCCAGTGGCGCCGGAGCAACCCGCTGCCGTCTCAGGAGGTTCACACGCTCCTGGACGGTGTCGAGGGCCCGGGCCACTACGTCGGCACGTATATGGCGTGGGGCGTCAACAGCTCCGGCTGGTGGGGTGAGGGTGAGGTGAAGTTCTACCTGGATGAGGACCTAGACGCGGCTGAACCGTTCCCGACGATCTGTGGCACGGGTACGGAGGACTACTTCGGCGGAGCCTGGAACTTCGACCTGGGTGAAGACCAAGGCGGCTACGCCACGTTCAGTACGCCGTACTTGGGGCTGCCGCAGATCCTGCGTCCGGACGGGTTGTACCGGAGTCAGCAACGGTTCGGTATGTACCGGTTCCACCTGCCCGACCCGATCCGCTTCCGCTCCAAGCTGCGGGTGGACGTACAGGCGCTGGGGTGGCGTTCGGGCGGCCGGTACCTCCCGCTGCAGGACGACATCGCCTCAACGGCCTTCTTCTACTCAGCGGTCACCAGCACTTCCCGACCGGACACCCCGACGGCTGACTCCATGGAGATCCTGTAGTGCCGGTAGGCTTCGGCCATCATGGAACTGAAGACCACCGTCGTCGTGCCCACCTACAACGAGCGGGAGAACCTGCCCAAGTTGGTGGAACTCCTTACGGCGTTGAAGATCCCGAACCTGCACGTCCTGGTAGTGGACGACAACTCCCCGGACGGTACGGGTGAGGTGGCGGACAAGCTCACCACCGAGGCGGAGATCCCCGTCGGCGTCGTACACCGCACGGTCAAGGACGGCCTCGGTCGCGCCTACGTGACGGGGATGACGCGCGCCCTGGACGAAGGCGCCGACATCGTCATCCAGATGGACGCGGACCTCTCCCACCCGAGTGAGGCGATCCCGCGCATGCTGGAGAAGCTCAGGACCACCGACGCGGCCGTGGTCCTCGGCTCCCGGTACGTCCCCGGTGGCGCGACGGCGAGCGACTGGCCGTGGCACCGCAAGGCGCTGTCCGCCTGGGCCAACTTCTACGTGAACGCGATCCTGCGCCTGCACGTGAAGGACGCGACCGCCGGCTTCAAGGCTTGGCACGCCGAAACCCTGCGGGCGATCGATGTCGGGTCGGTCCAGAGCAACGGCTACGCCTTCCAGGTCGAGATGAACTACCGCGTGGTCAAACGCGGCCTCGCCATCGCCGAAGTCCCGATCCACTTCGAAGAACGCAGCGAAGGCGTCTCCAAAATGAGCCTCTCGGTACAGATCGAGTCAGCCCTGGTGCCCTGGAAACTCCGCTTCACCCGCCGCCCCTAGCCCCACCTCCAGCCCGGCCAAGCCCAGCCAAGGGCGGCAGCTATCAGGGGGACGGGTGAGGTCTGACCGGGTGTGGTGATGGCATTGCGCTGCCGCGTCGGGTGTGCCGTGCACGGGTGACGGCTTCCCGAGCGGATTGGACGTTTTCCGGCCCGGAAAACGTCCAATCCGCTCGGGAAGATGCACGCGGCCCTCGCCGTGCGTCGAGTCGTCGGGGTGGACTCACGAAGATGGTCCGCGGGCTTCGGGGAGCGGCGAGTCGTGGGCTGTGGTGCGGGAAAGCCCTTGCTCGACGCGATAAGCCACGACTCGAATGGATGGCGGACCGCCAGGTCCACACGGTGACCCGAAACCGGCCGATCGCCCCGAAAACGGCCACCGCGTGGACCTGGAGGTCCGCGAAACCCCACGCGGCAGCATGCGCGGCAATCGGGCGCGGCAGCATGCGCGGCAACTCGACGCGGCAGCGTGTGGGACAGCTAGACCCGGTCAGACTTCACCCGTCCCCCTAATGGGTGTTATCGGGTCGGTCGCTGGCAGACTCGGTGTCTGTGGTCGCTGGTAGGTGAGCACTCCGTACCCCCGGGCTTTGAGTCCTGGTATCAGAGCGTGCCCTTGCTGGTGGTCGGGAGATGTGAATGGCTGATGGGGTGTCGTGCCTGCCGCTTTTCGGGTGGTGTGAGCACTGATCCATTAGGGCGCCGGAATCTCCTGCGGGCTACTCAGACACTCATCGAGTGCGTGACGGGAGAAATTCATCGTGTTGTTCGTTGGTGACGACTGGGCCGAAGATCATCATGACCTCGAGGTCCAAGACGATCAGGGCCGGGTGCTGGGCATTCGCCGGGTCCCCGAGGGGGTCCAGGGGATGGTGAAGTTCCATGAGCTGATCGCGCAACACTTGCCTGATGATGGTGGCCCCGGCCAGGTGATGGTCGGGATCGAGACCGAGCGGGGTCCGTGGGTGGCCGCGTTGATCGCGGCGGGTTATGTGGTGTTCGGGGTGAACCCGAAACTGGCCGCGAGACATCGTGAGGTGGTGTCGTTGTCGGGTGCCAAGGACGACAAGACCGACGCGCACAGCCTGGCCGACATGGTCCGGACCCGGCGTCACCAACTCGTGGCCACCGAGGCCGATTCGCAGCTCGCGGCCGGGGTGAAGGTGCTGACCCGGGCGCATCAATCGCTGATCCAGGAACGGACCCGGCACATGCTGCGGATGCGGTCGGCGTTGCTGGACTACTTCCCGGCCGCGCTGGAGGCGTATCAGCAAGGGACGTTGACGTTGACCAGTCCTGATGTGCTGGCGTTGCTGGCCAAAGCGGCCACCCCGGCGGCCGCGGCGAAACTCACCACCGGCCAGATCACCGCCGCGCTGAAAACGGCTCGCCGGCGCGGTGATCTGCCCAGCCGGGCCGCCGCGATTCAGGCCGCGCTGCGCACCGAGCAACTCGGCCAGTCCGAGATCGTGGCCGACGCCTACGCCGCCACGGTCCGTTCCACGGTGGCGATCCTGCAGGCCCTGAACACCGAGATCACCGGCCTGCAGGCAGGGGTCGAGGCCTATTTTGGCCGGCACCCGGACGTTGAGATCTACCGCAGCCTGCCCGGCCTCGGACCGATCCTCGGCGCCCGGGTGCTGGCAGAATTCGGCGACGCCCCAGGCCGCTACGCCGACGCGAAATCCCGCAAGAACTACGCCGGCACCGCACCCCTCACCCGCCAATCCGGAAGGCTGAAAACGGTGCACGCCCGGTTCGTCCACAACAACCGGCTCGTCAACGCCCTCGACCAGCAAGCCGGCGCCGCCATCCTGCGTGACCCACACACCCGCGCCTACTACGACGAACTCCGCACCCGCGGCCACGGCCACCACGCCGCGCTACGACAACTCGCCAACCGGCTCGTCGGCCTCCTCCACGGCTGCCTCAAAACCGGCACCCACTACGACACCCACACCGCCTGGGCCCACCGCACCAAAACCACCGCCGCTTGACTCCCTAGCACTAGGGATGTCTGATAGCTGCCGCCTTTGGCCGGTTCGGGGTGGGTCAAGGGCGCGTCAGCGTCGGCGGTAGCCGATGGAGCCCTTGACGCGGCCCGGGCCGGCCTGACAATTCGGAAGAAGTCAGGGGGACGGGGGCAACCAACACAACCCGGGCCGACGTGGAGACCGGGCTGGCCATTAGCGTTGATTCGTCCGAATCCGCCCGCCTACGTCCGCTTTCACCTGACCCGCCGCCGGCAGGGGCGAGCGGATGCAGACGAATCAACGCAGAGGGGAGGGTGCGCGTTGTGCGTCGGGGGCGGTGTGGAGGTTAGGGGTAGGTGCGGAGGGTGGCTTTTTGGACTTTGCCGGAGGCTGTGCGGGGGAGGGTGGGGAGGAGTTGGAGTTGGGTGGGGATTTTGTACTTGGCGAGTTTGTCTTGTAGGTAGGCGTGGAGCTCGGCGGTCGTCAGGGACTGGCCGGATTGGCAGACGATGAAGGCTCGGCCTACCTCGCCCCATCGCTCGTCGGGTACGCCGACGACTGCGACTTCGGCCACGGCCGGGTGACCGAAGATGGCGTTCTCCACCTCGGCCGGATAGACGTTCTCGCCGCCGGAGACGAACATGTCCTTCACGCGGTCGACGATCGTGAGGTAGCCCTCGTCGTCCACCTTCGCCATATCCCCAGACGCGAACCATCCAGACCGAAGTGACGCATCAGTGGCGAGTGGGTTGAGCCAATACCCAGGCGACACCTGCGGCCCTTGGATCAGCACCTCGCCGGCCTCGCCCACGGCCACGTTCTCGCCATCGGCTCCGACCACGCGGATGTCACCGAAGAAGACCGGCGGCCCGGCCGTCCCGGCCTTCCGCACACTCTCGCGCGACTCGAGGAAGGTGGCGCCTGGCGAGGTTTCGGTCAGACCGTAGCCCTGGCAGAACACCAGTCCGCGCGACTGGTAGATCCGGATCAGCGTCTCTGATACCGCCGCACCCCCGCACATCAAATGCCGCAATGACGAAAGGTCCGCCGACGACCAGCGCGGCGAATTCGCCAGGTCGGCGTACATGGTGGGAACGCCGAACATCCACGTGACGCCGTAGCGCGCGATCAGGTCGTACGTGCTGTCGACGTTCCACCCGCTGGTGAGTAGGCAGCACCCGCCCTTGAGGAACGTAGGCAGCAGCGTCTGGCCAAGCGCCGCCACGTGAAATAGCGGCGCCGACACCAACGTCACCTCGTCCGACGCGACATCCGTGCCAATGATGACGTTGTAGGTATTCCAGATCAGATTGCCGTGACTGAGCATCGCGCCCTTGGGCTTCCCAGTCGTCCCCGAGGTGTACAGGATCAGCGCGATCTCATCGAGCTCGACCAGCTGATCCACAAATTCAGAAGACCCGCTGGAGATCCAGTCCTCAAACGAGTCCAGGGATACCTGCAACAAGGGTCCGCTCAACGACGCAACAACGTCCGCATAAGCGGGCGAATGCACCAGAAGGGATGGAGTGCAGTCGCCCAGCATGTACTGCACCTCCGACGCGGTCAGCCGGAAATTGAGCGGCACGAACACCCCGCCCACCAGATGCGTGGCGAACATCGTCTCCACAAAAGCAGGGTGGTTCGGCCCCAGATACGCAACCCGGTCGCCCGCACCGACCCCCGCGGCCCGGAGGCGGTCGGCCACCCGGTTGACGCGCGCCGCGAGTTCGCCGTACGTGATCGGGTGGTCGTCGTCGACGAAGGCGGTCCGGCCGGGCGTCATCCGTGCCCGCCTGGCCGGCCAGCTGCCGAGTCCCGCGTTCAGCATTCGGTCCTCCAGGTCAGGCAGAAGTCGGCAAGGTCACGGTCACGGCGTCCCGCGGCATCAAGTCTCGCCGGTTGGTCTCCTTCAGCGCCAGTACGCACGCCGCGGTCAGCAGGCAGAACCCCGCCAGCGTCGACGAGATCACCAGAGTGGCGCCAGAGCCCACCGACTGCTGGATCTGCGCGAAGAGCAAAGGCGTGAACCCCGCCCCGAGCCCCGCCAGCTGATACCCGAGGGAGGCGCCCGTGTACCGACTCTCCGTACTGAACAACTCGGTATAGAGCGCCGCCAACGGCCCGTACATCATCGGGTGGATCACCGCTTGCCCCACGATCAACGCGATCACCAGGAGAACGTTGCTCTGGGCATCAAGTAGAGGGAACAGTAGGAACCCGTAGACCGCCATCACCAGCGCACCCACCAGCACGATCGGCCGTCGCCCGAAGCGGTCCGAGGCCGCCGACCAGCCGAGGATGCCGACGATCGCACACGCGGAGGACAACGTGAGCGCATTCAGGATGCTCTGCCGGCTGTGCCCCGCGCCGACGCCGTACGACAAGGCGAAGATCGTCAACGTGGCCTGCGCGACGAACGCCGACAGCCCGACGCCGACTCCCAGGGCAAGCGTTCGCGGATGATCCCGCAGTACGTCGAGCACCGGCGGGCGTCGTCGCGGCTCAGAGGTCTGAACCGCTTTGAACGCGGGCGTTTCGTCCACCTTCAAGCGTACGAACAGCCCGACGCCGAGCAGCAAAATGCTCAACAGGAAGGGAATTCGCCAACCCCAGCTGAGGAATGCCTCGTCGCCCACCACGGCCGCCGTACCGGTCAATGCGGCAGTGGAAAGTACGACGCCACTGGGCGCGCCGGCATTGGTGAAACTCGCCCAAAGACCACGTCTAGTAGTCGCGTGTTCGGCGGACATCAGGACGGCTCCGCCCCATTCGCCACCAACCGAAATGCCCTGCAGAATCCTCAGCAGAACAAGGCCGATCGGCGCAAGTACGCCCACCTGAGAATAGGTCGGAAGTACGCCGATGAGGGTGCTGGCGACACCCATCAGCGTCATCGTGATCAGCAGCATCCGTTTACGCCCGAGCAGGTCACCGAAATGCCCGAAGATCACCCCACCCAAGGGTCGAGCGATATATCCCGTGGCCAAGGTGCCAAAGCTGGCAATGGTCGCGGTGAGTGGATCGAGGGACGAGAAAAAGACCTTGTTGAAGACGACCGCGGAGGCCGTCGCGTACAGCAGAAAGTCGTAGTACTCGATCAGGCTGCCGAGATAACTGGACAGCACAGCTCGGCGAAGTTGCATTTGAGACATCGCATGCTCCTAGGCGTAGTGGCGGTAGACGGCCTGCGCGACGCAGGCGGGCTTGCCGCCGCCGTCCATCACGACGGTGAAATCGAGCAACATCTGGACGCCGTCCCCGGCGACCTCCTTGACCTCGACGACCGTGCCGGTCAGCCGGATCTTCTTGCCCACCCGGACCGGGCTCGGGAAGCGGACCTTCTCCAGGCCGTAATTCACGCTCATCCGCACGCCGTTGATCGCGAGCAGCTCGTTGAAGAGAGGGATCACCAGCGCCAGGGTCAGGTACCCGTGCGCGATCGTGCTACCGAACGGCCCGGTGGCGGCGCGCTCGGGATCGACGTGGATCCACTGGTGGTCGTGGGTGGCGTCGGCGAAGGTGTTCACCTGCTCCTGGGTAATCTCCATCCAGTCGCTGTGCCCGAGGCTCTTGCCCTCGAGCGCCTTGAGTTCGTCGAGGCCGTTGACGGTGACGGTCATACCTGCTCCATCGGGTCGGTGAGCCCGAGCAGTAGCGCCGCGTTGTCCTTCAGGATCTTCCGGCGTACGTCGGGTTTGAGGTCGAGTTGTTCGAAGTCGGCGAGCCAGCGATCGGGCGTGATCACCGGGTAGTCGGAGCCGAAGAGGACCTTGTCCTGCAAGAGGGAGTTCGCGTACCGCACGAGCTGCGGCGGGAAGTACTTCGGCGACCACCCGGACAGGTCGATAAAGACGTACGGCTTGTGCGTCGCGATCGCCAGCGCCACGTCCTGCCAGGGGAACGAGGGGTGCGCCATGATGATGCGCAGCTCCGGGAAATCCACTGCCACGTCGTCGATCAGCAGCGGATCGCAATACTTCAGGCGAATGCCACCACCACCCGGTACGCCGGCACCGATGCCCGTCTGACCGGTATGGAAGAGCGCGGGCACACCGAGTTCCTGGATCACCTCGTACATCGGGTAGGCCATCCGGTCGTTCGGCGCGAACCCCTGCAGCCCCGGGTGGAACTTGAACCCGCGCACGCCGTACGACTCCACCAGCCGCCGAACCTCCCGCGCCCCGGCCTGGCCCTTCCACGGATCGACGCTGGCAAAGGGAATCAGCACGTCCGGGTATTCGGCACAGCTCGCGGCGATCTCCTCATTGCCGATCCGCGGATGCCCCATCGCATGCTCGGCGTCCACAGTGAACACGACCGCGGCCATCCGGCGCTCGCGGTAGTACCCGGCCATCTCGGCGATCGTCGGCTGGCGATGCCCGTGCGCCCCGAAGTACGTCGCGGAGGCGGCGAGCAGCTCCGGGCTCAACGACGTACGCCCGTCGGCCGACACCTCCGCATGCGTGTGTACGTCGATGGCGACGAGCTGTTCGACGTCCATCAGGACACCGGTGCCTTGGGCAACGGAATGCCGTACGTCTCGGGCTCGGCGCCGACCCCGTCGTGCCAGGACGACGCGAGGTGGTCCGCGGTCCAACCGCCGTTGGCGAAAGCGACGGCCTTCTCGCGTGGGTGGGACCAGAGCGCGAGGCGGTCGCCGCCGATCCCGATGGCTTGGCCCGTTACCTCATCGGCGGCGTCCGAGGCGAGGTAGACGATCAACTGGGCGACGTCCTCGACCGTGCCGAGGCCTTCCTCCTTGCGCAGCCAGTCCGGCAGGGCTTCGCCAGTTCGCTCGGCCGCCGAGATCGCGGGCGCGAAGGCCGGAATGGTCTTGGTCATCTCGGTCGCAGCCACCGGTACGACGGCGTTCACCGTGATCCGGGCCTTCGCGAGCTCGAGCGCCCAGGTGCGCGCCATCGCGACGATCCCGGCCTTGGCCGCCGCGTAGTTGGTCTGGCCGAAGTTGCCGCGTTGGCCGGCGGGGGAGGAGATCAGGATCAGCCGGCCGCCTTCGTCCTGCGCGCGCATTTGGGCGGCGGCCGCGCGGGCGCAGGTGAACGTTCCGCGCAGATGGACGGCGATGACCTGGTCGAAATCGTCGTCGGTCATCTTCCAGAGCACTCGATCGCGCAGGATGCCCGCGTTCGTCACCATCGCGTCGAGCCGGCCGAACCGCTCAACCGCCGTACTGACCAGCTGCTCGGCCACCTCGGTGGTGCCGACCGGCGCGACGACGGCGACGGCCTGGCCGCCGTTCGCCTCCAGCGCCTTGACGACGGCGGAGGCGGCTTCGGCGTCGAGGTCGTTCACCACCACCGAGGCGCCCGCGGCGGCAAGGGCTTCGGCGTACGCCCGGCCAAGGCCTCGGCCGCTACCGGTGACAACGGCGACCTTTCCGGTCAGATCCATGGGTTACTCCTCACGTGGGGTTGGCCTGATCAACATAGGGCGATATCGTGACGAGCGTCAATAATCTGCCCAACATCAATTTCGCGGCGATGCGGAGAGAGGCGGTCTACCCTGGAGCGCGTGACGACTGGCCCCGATGACGACAGTGGTTTGAGCTACTCGGCGCGGCCGCAGTCGCTGATGCTGAGCTTTCTCGGCATCTACCTGATGGGTCGCGGTACGGCGATCTACAGCGGCAGCTTCATCGACGTGTTCGAGCGGGTCGGGGTGTCCGAGGAGGCCGTGCGGTCGACGCTGACCCGGATGGTCAAACGCGGTCTGCTGGAGCGCCATCGCGACGGCCGGCGCGTCTATTTCGGATTGACCGAGCGGGCGACCGGCGTACTGCAGGACGGCGAGGCGCGGATCTGGCGTACCGGTGCGGTCAACCGCGACTGGGATGGGACGTGGACGCTGGTCGGCTTCTCGTTGCCCGACACGCGTCGCAGCGATCGCCACGATCTGCGCTCCCAATTGGTCTGGGCCGGCTTCGGCAGCTTGCAGAACGGGTTGTGGATCGCGCCGGGCAGCAAGGACGCGGCCGCGATCGCGAGCGAGCTCGGGCTGACCGATCACGTCACGGTCTTCACCGCCCGGCCGGCGAAACCGACCGAGTCGGCCGACCTGGTGCGCAAGGCCTTCGACGTCGAGGCGATTGCCCAGCGCTACCAGGCATTCCTCGGCCGGTGGGACGTGGACGAACCGCTGAAGGATTTCGCCGACGACCTGGCCCGGCAGCTGACCTTGCACACCGACTGGCTGCAGCTGGTCCGGCAGGACCCGCACCTACCGGCCGAGCACCTCGATCCGGATTGGCCGGCCATCCGCGCGGAGAAGGTGTTCCACCGGTTGGCCGAGCGCTATCGCGGCCCGGCCGGGCGAATCGCGGCCGAGGTGCTACAGGAGATCACGCCGACTGGCGTTTCACCAGACGCGTAGGCAGGATCAGCGGGCTCGGGTCGTTGCCCGCCATGAGCGCGAGCAGCATGCGGCCCATCTCCTGGCCGAGCGCCTCGACCGGCTGGTGGATCGTGGTCAGCGGGGGATCGGTGTGGCGCGCACCGGCCAGATCGTTGAACCCGACCACGGCCACGTCCTCCGGCACCGCCCGGCCGTGCTGCCGCAGCACCTTCAGCGCGCCGACGGCCATCGTGTCCGAGGCGACGAACACCGAGTCCAGGTCGGGCCAGCGCTCCAGCAGCCGGGACATCGCCCGCACGCCGCTCTCCTCGGTGAAGTCGCCCGGCTCGACCCGTTCGCTGCCGAGGCCCGCGATCGCCAGAGCCTCCTGGTAGCCGCGATACCGTGCGGCGCCGGCGCCCTCGTCGAGCGAACCGGTGATGGTGGCGATCCGGGTCCGCCCGCTGTCGATCAGGTGCTCGGTCGCGAGGCGTGCGCCGCCGCGGTTGTCGGCATCCACGTAGTACTTCGGCTCGAAGGTGAGCGGACGACCACCGAACACGACCGGCAAGTGCGACCGGTCGGCCAGCCCGGCGAGCGGGTCGTCCCCGTGTAGAGACATGAGCATCACGCCATCTGCCTGACGATTGCGCAGCACCTGCTCGAGCTTGGCCTGACCACGCGTGGACGTGGCGAGCACCAGCATCAGCTCGAGATCGGTCTCCTCCAGGACGGCGTTGACGCCCACGATGACCTGACCGAAGAACGGCTCGGCGAACATGGCCGGATTGTCACCCGACACCGCGAGCACGACCGCGCCCACCTGGTTGGTCGCCAACGCGCGAGCCGTTGCGTTCGGCACATAACCGAGATCCTGTACGGCGCGCTGGACCGCTTCGCGCTTGGCCCGGCTGACGTGCGGCGCGTTGTTGATCACCCGCGACGCGGCGGAACGGGAGACGCCGGCCCGCTCCGCGACCTCGTCGAGGGTCGGCTGGCGCCTGGGCGTCTCGATCGCCATCACGTCCTCTTTCTCGGTGTGCCCGCTGAGCCTAGTCGGCCGCGGCCCCGAATCCGTTGTCATGCGCGCACCGCGCCGTCCATGATGCCGCTGATGATCTGCTTGCCGAAGAGGATGAAGACGGCCAGTAGCGGCAGCGTTGCGATCAGTGTGCCGGTGAACATCAACGTGTAGTCGGTGTAGTACTGCGTGGCGAGTTGGCTGAGCGAGAACTGCACGGTCGGATTGTCCGATTCCAGGATGGCCAGCGGCCAAAGGAATTCGTTCCAGGTGCCCATGAACGTGAATAGCCCGAGTACGGCGGCGCCAGGTCGCAGGGCCGGCGCGACCACTCGCCAGAACAGGCCGAAGGTGCTGCAGCCGTCCAGTCGCGCCGCCTCGATCAGCTCGTCGGGGACGGCGCGCTCGGCGTACTGGCGCATCAGGAAAACGCCGAACGCCGAGACCAGGAACGGCACGATGACCGCCTGGAGCTGGTTCTGCCAGCCGAGCTTCACCATCACCATGTACAGCGGGACGATGCCCATCTGTACCGGCACCATCATGGTGGCGAGTACGGCGACCAGCAGGATGTTGCTGCCGCGAAAGCGCAACTTGGCAAAGGCGAAACCGGCCAGTGACGAGAAGAACACCACCGAGACCGTGACAGCTGTTGCCGCGATCATCGAGTTGATCATGCCGAGGGCGAAGTGGGCGTCTTCCGTGCCGAACAGGCGGGCGATGTTCGCGCCGAGGTTGCCGCCGGGCAGCAGTGGTGGTGGCATCTGGCCGATGACGTCGTTCGAGCGGGTGGCGACGACGAACAGCCAGTAGAGCGGGAAGACCGAGAGGCCGATCGCGACGATCAGGGTCGCGTAAACCAGCTTGTTGCCCTTCACTGGGTGCCTCCTTTCAGGCGCCGGGCGATGAGCGCATTCAGGCCGCCGGCGATCACGGTGATGACGAAGATCGCCAGCGCGATGGCCGAACCGTAGCCGTAGTCGAAGTTGGTGAAGCTCTGCTCGAACATGTACATCGCGATGGTCTGGAACTGCCGCAGGCTGCCGCCCGAGATATCGCCCTGACCGAACAGCAGCGGTTCGGTGAACAACTGCATTCCGCCGATCGTCGACATCAGCGCGGTGAAGATCAGGGCCGGCCGGATCAGCGGCACCGTGATGCGCCAGAACTGGCGAATCTGGCCCGCGCCGTCGATCGCGGCCGCCTCGTACAGGTCCTTCGGAATCGACTGGATCGCGGCGAGGTAGATCAGCGCGTTGTAACCCATCCAGCGCCAGTTCACCATCGTCGCGACCGCGATCCAGGACGAGCCGACGCCGGCCTGCCAGTCGATCGGCTCGAAGCCCACGAGCCCGAGGATCCCGTTGACCAAGCCGGTGTCGCGGCCGAAGAGCTGACCGAACACGATCGCGACGGCGGCCACCGAGGTGACGATCGGCGCGAGAATGCCGAGCCGGAACAGCATCAGGCCTCGCAACGGCCGGTTCAGCAGACCCGCGATGATCAACGCGATCACCAACTGCGGGACGGTCGAGAGCACGAACAGGCCGAGCGTGTTCCAGAGCGCGTTCCAGAAGTCGGGGTCCGCGAAAAGCCTTGTGTAGTTGGCGGTTCCGACAAAACCCGCGTCTCCGGTGAGGTCCCACTCGCGCAGGGAGACCCAGGCCGTGTAGCCGAGCGGGAACAACCCGAACACGGCGAACAGCAGGAAGAACGGCGCCACGAAGAAGTACGGCGATCCGTGCACGTCCAGCCGGCTCCAGCGGCCGGCCTTGCGGCCCTCGGGATTCGAGGGCCGCGCCGGTTTCGTGCGGTTGGGTCGGATGGCGGTGAGGGTCACTGCGGCACGGCCCGTCGGGCGTCCGCGAGGGCCTTCGTCCACGCCTCCTCGGGACTGAGCTTGCCCTGCTCGACCGCGGTCAGCGCGTCACCCACGCCATCGCCGATGACCTGGTTGTCCGGACCGAGGTAGACCGGCTTGAGGCTCTTCGCGCTCTGGCCGAAGATCTTGCCGACCGGGGCCTTGCTGAAGTACTCGTTGGTCGCGCTCGACACGGCCGGGTCGTCGATGGCCTGCGGCGAACTCGGGAAGTTGTTCTTCGACTTGAAAGCGCCGATCTGGCCCTGGGGACTGGTCAGGAACTTGGCCAGCTCGGCGGCCTCCTTCTGGTGCTTGCTCTGCGCCGGTACGGCGAGGAAGGACCCACCGCGTACGGCGCCTTCGCCCGGGACGCGGGCGACATCCCACTTGCCGGCGTTCTCCGGGCCGGCCTGGTCGGTGATCACGCCGAGCATCCACGCGGGGCAGGGAATGGTCGCGAACGTGCCCGTCTTGAAGGCCGCGTTCCATTGCGGGCTCCACATCTGCAACTTGCCGGACAGACCCGCGCCGATCATGCCGACGGTGGTGTCCCAGGCCTTGCGCACACCGGGGTTCTGGTCGATGACCAGCTTGTTCGAGGTGTCGAAGTAGGTGTGATCGCCCTGCTGCATAAGGATGTTCTGGTAGACGCTGCCGGCGTTGTCGAAGAAGCTCGAGCCGGTGTTGGCGGCGGTGAACTTCTTGCCCGTCTCCAGGTAGCCGTCCCACGTCGGCCAAAGCTTGCCGACCTCTTCACGATCGGTCGGCAGGCCTGCCTTCTTGAAGAGGTCCGTCCGGTAGCACATGCCCTGGGCGCCGATATCCGTGCCAAGGCCGACGAGCTTCTTGCCGTCAGTGGTGAGGGCCTGCTTCCACTTCCAGGCGAGGAAGTTCTTCTCCAGGCTGGCAGCGCCGTGGTCGAGCAGGTTGACGAACTGGTCGGGCTTGCCCATCAGCTTGACCAGGATGCCCTCTTCGAGCGCGACGACATCGCCCGCGCCGCTGCCCGCGGTCAGCCATTGCTGCAACTTGGGCGTGTAGTCGGCGAGTTTGGCGATGTTGTCCTCCTTGATGACAACACCCGGATGGTCCGCCTCGTACTGCTTGTAGAGGTCCTCGTAGCCGAACTTGCCGAACGTCTTCACGGTCAGCGTGACCTTGCCGTCGGCGCTCTCCGCCGGGTCGTTGCCACCGCAGGCGGCGGTGACGGTCAGCAGGGCGATCGTGACGGGCAGGGCGAGCGCTTTCGCCAATCTTGTGCTCATGGACCTCTCCAGGGAATATCCGGGGACTGCTGATGACTACCAACTGGCACTGAGAGCGCTCCCAGTTTCGTGAACGCCCACGCCGGGGTGACGCCGCTGGTGGGGCGGTCACGGCCAGGAACTTTCTCCGCCGGTCACCAGAAACTGGAAACCAAACCGGGAGCGCTTCCAGTGAGGATAGGCACAGCCTGGGCAACTTGGGAAGGGCTTTCCCTCCTTGAAGTCAAGCGATTCCTCGCTCTTGACAGCAAGTTGCCGCCTGGAGAACATTCGGTTGACGCCGCTGGATCGATGGCAAAACTGCAAGCGCTCCCAGAGCGACCGCCCGCATTCCGGAGGTCCGGTATGTCCACAGTCCGCAGGCTTCTCCTGGCCTGCCTCGGTACGACGCTGATCGTGCCGTTGCTAGCCGCACCGGCCCTGGCCGACGGCCCGTACGAACGTCTTCTCAACACCAACTTCGACAGCGGCACTAAGAGTCCCTGGTGGAGCAGTGCGAACAGCCCGTCGACTGTGACCGACGGCCGGCTGTGCGCGCAGATCCCGGCCGGCACGGTCAACCCGTGGAGTTCGATGATCGGCCAGAACGACGTACCGCTCGAGCAGGGTCAGCCGTACACCTTGCGGTTCGACGCCTCGGCCACCCGGCCGGCGACCATTCGCGCGACAGCGCAGATGGCGGTGGCGCCGCATACGACGCCGTTGAGCAAGTCTTTCGCGATCACGACTACGCCTCAGACCTTCACGGTGACGGCGACGTCGACCGTGACCGAGGTGCACAGCCAGGTCACCTTCCAGATGGGTGGCGCGACTGAGGCGTACACGTTGTGTCTGGACAACATCTCGTTCGTGGGAGGTGTCGTGCCGCCTGGTGGGCCACGAGATCTCGGATCCCCGGTGCGAGTCAACCAGCACGGCTACCTGGTGGACGGACCTAAGCGAGCCACCGTCGTTACTGCTCTTCCTGGTGAGCAGCCGTGGCGACTAGTTGATGCGGCCGGTGCTGAGGTTGCTGCCGGTCAGACCTCGCTGTATGGGCCAGACGCGATGTCGGGCGACACTGTCCAGCTGGTCTCGTTCGACGACTTCCGCGTTGCTGGTAAGGGTTATCGGCTTGCGGTCGGCTCTGAGGTTAGTGAGCCGTTTGAGATCTCTGAGGACCTGTACGACGGCCTGCGGCGCGATTCGCTCGCGTACTTCTACCACAACCGCAGCGGCATCCCGATCGAGTCCGAGTACGTCGGTGACGCCTACGACCGGCCTGCCGGACACCTCGGCGTAGCGCCTAACACTGGCGACACCTCCGTGCCGTGTCTGCCTGGTACTTGCGACTACAGCCTCGACGTCCGTGGCGGTTGGTACGACGCCGGGGACCACGGCAAGTACGTCGTAAACGGTGCACTGGCCGCTTGGCAATTGCTGGACCTCTACGAACGTTCGGCCACTAAGGGCGACTTCGCGGGAGTGGCAGACCGTACGTTGCGTATCCCCGAGTCCGGCAACCGGCGGCCCGACGTACTGGATGAGGCCCGCTGGGAGATCGACTTCATGCTGCGGATGCAGGTGCCGTCTGGGGAGCCGTTGGCTGGCATGGTCCATCCCAAGATCCACGATGTCGCCTGGACCGGTTTGCCGCTGCCGCCTGCAGCTGACGCGCAACCCCGGTACTTGTACCCGCCGACGACTGCGGCGACTCTGAACGTTGCGGCCGTGGGAGCGCGTTGTGCCCGGATCTACGCGGTGTGGGACCCAGCGCTTGCTCTGCGGTGTCTAATCGCCGCTACGAAGGCCTGGAAAGCAGCGAAGGCGCATCCGGAGCTGTACGCGCCGGCCGAGAGCGTTGGCGGTGGGCCTTACGCGGACACCGACGTACGTGACGAGTTCTCGTGGGCTGCAGCGGAGCTCTTCGCGACGACCGGCCTTCCGACGTACAGGAGTCAGATCACGACAGGGCTGACCACCGACGGCTTCTCCTGGCGGGACATGGGTGGGTTGGCCGATCTCGCGTTGGCCCGGGTGCCGTGGCGGTTGACCGGGACTACGCGGAAGGCGGTCGAGGGCCGGATCAAGTCGGTGGCGGACCAGTACGTCGCGGCACTTGGCCAGCAGGGGTATGCCAATCCGTACCTGCCGACGGACGGGAAGTACGTCTGGGGCTCGAACAGCGCGACGGCGAACAACGCGATGGTGATCGCGATGGCGTACGACCTGACCAAGCAGGCGCGGTATCGCGAGGCGGCGGTCGAGTCGATGGACTACCTGCTCGGGCGGAACGCGCTCAACCAGTCGTACGTCACCGGGTATGGCGAGCGGTCCGCGCAGAACCAGCACCACCGGTTCTGGGCGCACTCGCTCGACGCGGCCCTGCCGAATCCCGCGCCGGGCTCGCTAGCGGGTGGCCCGAACTCGGGATTGCAGGACCCGGTCGCGCAGCGCAACCTGCCCGGGTGTGCACCCGCGACCTGCTACGTCGACGACATCGGCTCGTGGTCGACCAATGAGGTCGCGGTCAACTGGAACTCCGCTCTCGCCTGGATCAGCGCCTTCGCCTCGTCGGTATCCGATGCTGGCGCTGGTGGCGGGTCTGCGGCCGCGGGGGTGCTGGCTAGTCCGATCGATCTCACCAGCGGGTTCTACGTGGACCCGAACTCGACGCCGGCGACCTGGGTACGCAACAACGGCGGCGACTCGCGCGCTGCCGCGATCAACTCGTCGATCGCGACCAAGCCGATGGCGAGGTGGTTCGGCAATCCGCCCAGCGGTACCACCATCGGCACGATCGTCGGCGCCTTCGTCGGAGCCGCCGACAACGCGGACAAGGCGCCGATCCTGGTGGCGTACAACCTGCCGGGGCGAGATGCGTGCGGCGGTCATTCCGGCGGGGGAGCGGGATCGCCCTCGGCGTACCGCACCTGGGTCGCGGCCTTCGCCTCGGCCATTGGAACCAGGCCGGCCATAGTGATTCTCGAACCCGATGCCCTCGGTGACTTCGAGTGCATGACCGCGGCGCAGATCACCGAACGCAACGGCATGCTCTCGTTCGCGCTGCAGCAGTTCCGGGACAAGGCGCCGAACACCTGGGCCTACTTGGACGGCGGCAACGCGGGCTGGGTCGCGGCGGACACGATGGCCCAGCGGCTGAACGGCGCGGGCGTGACGTACGGCCGCGGCTTCGCGGTCAACGTGTCGAATTACTACACCACCTCGCAATCGACCAGCTATGGGAACTCGGTCCGCAACAGCCTGTCCAGCCGGTACGGCTACACCAAGCCGTTCGTGGTCGACACCAGCCGCAACGGCAACGGCTCGAACGGCCAGTGGTGCAACCCCGCCGGCCGCCGCCTCGGCTCGGTCGCCCAACTCGGCGGCGGCGCCGAAATGCTGCTCTGGGTCAAAGTCCCCGGCAACTCCGACGGCCCCTGCGGCACCGCCCCCAACACGTCCGCCGGCCAATTCTCCCCAACCCTGGCCATCAACCTGATCAACGGCACCTGACCAAAGCCACGCCGTCCCCTCCCGTTTCATCGGGCGGGGGCGGCGGGTTACGGGATTGGGAGCGGGTGGTCTAGCGCGGTGGCGGTGAGGACTACGAGGGCGGAGGTCCAGCCGAGGGGGGCTTCGCCGGCGGGGGTACCGTGGCGGTTGACCTTTTCGGGGATGGCGCCGGTGCGGGTGCGGTTGGTGTCGAGCCAGGCGAGGACGGACTCGGCGGTCAGGCGGTCGCCGCGGGAGGCTGCGCTCAGGCCGAAGAGGGCCGTTTGCGGCGTCCAGGCGACGCCGTCCGGTCGCCAGTCCTGGCCTGGGGTCACGCCGCCGTTCGGGATGGTGAGGAGGGCGTGGCTGCGTTCGATCGCCTCGACCACTTCGGCGCGGGCGGGCGCGAAGGGTGGTCCGAGTACGGTGACGATCGCGTCGGCGCCGCCGTGTTTCGTGCGGGGATAACCTCGACGGCCGCCGAAGGCCCGGTCGATACCTCGGCTCAGGCGGTCGGCCGCGATGGACCAGCGGTCGGCGTCCTCGGGGTGGTCGGTCCTTTCGGCAAGGGCGCTTGCGGCGCGCAGGCCGGTGAGCAGGGGCGCGACCGTACCGAGGGTGAGCTCGGATTCGTTGCGCTCCCAGTAGTCGGGGGAGGGCGCCGGCAGTCCGTCGGACCCGAGTTCGACGGCGATCTGGTCGGCGGACTGCTGGAGCATCGGCCAGAGCCGCACCACCTGCGCGTCGGCGACGGGCCGATCCTCGTGCAGGGTCGTGCATAACCAGGCCGCCCAGAGGATCCAGCCCGAACCGTCCAGCTGGGGTTGACGTCCGTCCGTCACCGGGCCGGATCCATCGCCGTGGTGCCGCGCCTCCCATCGCCCACCTGCTTGCGCTTGTACGCCGACGGCGAGCTCGCGGGCGGCACCACCCGCGGTGGCCTTCTGCGGGCGAACCTTGTCCAAGTACGCGAAGACGTCGGCGGCCTCGTCGTACTGGCCGACAGCGCACCAGGCGGCCGCGGTAAATGAGGCGTCGCGCGGCCAGACGTACCGCCAGGGTCCGTCCCAGCCTGCGAGCGGACCGCTGCCGGTCGGGGTGAGCGCCTTGAGGTCGGTCAGCGCCTGCCGGACGAGGCCCGGGCGGGTGGACGGGAGGCGTAGATCCGTTGCTAAGGGCGCTTTTCGGTGCTCGAGTGGGATGCCTTCGGCGACCAGCTCGGGTTGCGGGTTGTTGTGGATGTTCACCGCGGTGCCTGCGGCGAGAGTGCTCAGGAGTACGCCGATGACCGCCCAGGGGTAGACCTTGGCAGCGTTTCCCATCGGTCCACCTCCCCTCGGCCGCCGGCATTCGTTGCCCGGTCAGGATAGTCACTCCGCGGGGAGGTGGACGCCGGTGTTCACCTTGCGAGCTGGTGACAGTTCAGCCGTAGGGGTTGAAGGTCACGCTCGAATCGCTCGGCTTGGCCTTGTTGAGCTCGTTCAGCCAGCTCGCGTCCTTGAGGCCGAAGCTGGCCTTGCCCCAGTTGTGGTTGGAGATCCTGACCTGGTAGTCGTGCGGATAGCCGTTCCAGCCGACCAGGGAGGGGAACTTCCAATTCCGGTGGTGGTTCTCGGGTGGCTCATCGTTGTTGTTGGAATTCCGGAAGCAGTGCGTGCTGGCGCCGTCTTTGTGGTAAACGACCTTCGGGTGTTCGCCCTCGAAGAACCGGACGTTATTGCGGTGGTGGATGTTGTAGCCGCCGTGGCATGAGGTGGATACCCACCACACCCTGCCGCCCGTCATCCAGACGACGACGTGTTCCCAGTCGTGCCGGTGTCCGAAGACGCTGCTGCCTGGACCGATCTGGTCCTTCTCGAAGTAATAGCCGTAAAGGATCGCGCACCAGCCGTTGTTGCATTTGTAGCGCGAGTAGGCATTGGTGTTGTTGAGGTCCGATTCGCTGCGGCAGTTTTCGGTTACGCCGCCGCCGATGCCCAGACCGGGGGCGAGGCTGCCGTCGGAGCCGATGGCGGGAGTGTTGTAGCAGCTGTCGGTGTCGTAATCCAGCGCGGGCGCATACGCCCGCTCATTCGCGTCGGCGACCTGCGGCAAGGCCGAAGGTGGGTTCGCCCAGGCGCTGAGCGGAAAGGCGAACAGAACCGCGAAGGCGGCGACAATGCCGGTGCCGGCCTGGCGGATTCGCCGGAGTCTGGTTGATTTATGGGCTTTGGAATTCGGGCGGGTGAAGCTCACTTCTGTCTCCAGACGGTAGAGCTTTTGGGGGTCGAATTGCCCATGACCCTGCCGTCCGGTCGTATTTATGGCAATGCCCTGCCCGGATCCGGCCAAATGAACAGTTGCCGAACGAAGGGATTGCCACGATTTTTGGCGCTATTGCGCGAGGTGCTGGACCTCGGCTTCGATCTTGCGGCGTGGTGAGAGTTCGACCAGGAACATCGCGGCGAGGACCAGCGCTCCACCCGTGAGCATCCGTACGGTCACGTTCTCCCCGCCGAAGAGGACCGCGAAGCCCGACGCGAACACCGGCTCCATCGTCATCGCGATCGCCGCCCGCGTCGGTGCCAGGTGGGCCTGCGCCCAGGTCTGCACGATCAACGCGAACGCCCCGGCGACCAACGCCATGTACAGCACCGAGATCCAGTCCGTGCCGTTGCTGGGCAGGGTGAAACCGCCCGGGATCGCGCCGATCGCGCAGACGATGACGATCACCACCATCTGCAAGGCGGACAGGCCGAAGGCGTTCGAGGACGTCGACCAGGCGCCGAGTCCGACGATGTGCAAGGCGTACAGCGCGGCCGAGGCCAGCGTCAGCAGCTCGCCGTGGCCCATGCTGAATCCGCGCAGGGAGAGTACGGCGAGCCCGATCGTGGCGAGTACGACCGCCACCCAGGCCCAACGCCCGATCTTGTGCCGGAGGATGACGGCTGCGAGCAGCGGGGTGAAGACGACGTACATGCCCGTGACGAATCCCGAGACGCTGGCCGACGTATGCCGCAGGCCTTCGGTCTGGACGAGCTGCGCAATGCCGTACGTGATGCCCAGGGCGACGCCGCGGCCCTTGTCGAGACGACTGAGCCGGGAGATCGCCGGCGGATGGATCGCGATCAGCGCCACCGCCGCGATGGCGAACCGGAGGGCCAGGTAGTCGGCCACGTCCATCCGCGCCAGCAAATCCTTGGTAAGGAAGAACGTCGAACCCCAGGCGGCCGCTACAGCGAGCAGGGCCAGTACGGCGATGCGCGGATGTGTCACGCGCAAAGCCTCTCAGACGCCTGTTCTCCCGATGGCGGCAGGAGTACATGGTCTTCGGCAGGGTCTGGTCCTGCCGCTCGCGGTCCGCGATGATGTCGGCTCGCCGAACTGGGGACAGGTGAACATGCGCGGATCGATCGTCCGGGCGGCACTGGCCGCCGTACTGCTGGTCTCTCTGCTGACTACCCCCGCCGCCGCAGTGCCGCCTGAGGGTGTGGCCGCGGCGGGCGGGGTCGAGGTGGACTGGGTGCCGCCGTTGAGTACGCGCGGGCGGTGGATCGTCGACGCCGCCGGTAACCGGTTCAAGCTGAAATCCGGCAACTGGCACGGCGCCAGCGGGACCTGGAACGGCTCCGGCAGCGCCGACGACAACGCCAACCACCACGCCGGTGAGAACGCCGGCCGAATGCCGCTCGGCCTCGACCGCGCGCCGATCGCCGAGATCATCGCCGGCTTCGCCGAACTCGGCATCAACAGCATCCGCTTGCCGTTCTCGAACGAGCTCATCCGCGACGCCCGCCCGGTCACCGACGCGTCCGTCGCGGCCAACCCGGGCTTGCGCGGCAAGACGCCACTGCAGGTGTACGACGTCGTTGTGGCCGAGCTGACCGCCGCTGGTTTGGCCGTGATCCTCAACAACCACACGACCACGACCCGCTGGTGCTGCGGCGTCGACGGCAACGAGCGGTGGAACAAGAGCCAGTCCGCCCAGACCTGGGAGACCGACTGGCTCTTCATGGTCAACCGCTACAAGGGGAATGGGCGAGTCGTCGGTGCCGACCTCTACAACGAGGTACGCCGCGACGTCTGGGATGACCCGAACTGGGGTTGGGGCAACGACCACGACTGGTTCGCCGCCTCCCAGCGCCTCGGCGATCGGATCCTCGCCGAGGCTAACCCGGATCTGCTGATCATGGTCGAGGGCATCAACTGGACCGGCATTCCCGTCGACGGATTCCCGCACGAACGCCCGACCCTCGAGCCCGTACGCCGCCTCTCGCACACGCTGATCGCATCGAACAAGCTCGTGTACGCCGCCCACTTCTACGACTACACCGGTCCCCGCCATACCGGCGCCACTGGAACGGGGGAGACCAGTGATCCCCGCTACCGCGACCTCACGCCGTCCGAGCTGATCAGCGAGCTCAACCGCCAGGCGTTCTTCGTCACCGCGGAACAAGCGCACTTCACCGCTCCGGTATGGATCAGCGAATTCGGTGTCGGCGGACGCGATGAGACCGGGTCGAAGCAACGCGCCTGGTTCGAGAACTTCGTCGACCACCTGGTCCGTACCGACGCCGACTTCGCCTATTGGCCTCTGGTCGGCTGGCACACCAACCGAACCGGCAACGGCTGGGCGCTACTGCACTGGGATGCCGCGGGCAACCGAATGGGCCTGTACGACGGCGACGACTGGCGGGCTGCCGCCTGGACGCGCTTGCGGAACGCGCCGAGCAAAACCGGCCCAGTGGCTGTGGTGCCGCACTGGAAGATGCTGAGCCCGGACCACGGCGACTTCGTCCAGTCCAAGCGAATGCGCGCCGTCGGCGACTGGGACGCTGGCGCCAGAAAAGCCGCTTGCCCTGACGGCACTCGCCTGGTCGGCCTCAGCCATACCGGCAACAGGGGCCTTTGCCGTTCCGGCGGCGCCACCTGGATCGGCGGCCACGAAGTGGTGAAAGACGAGCGCCACGTATCGCCCGACTGGGCCTCCGGGTACACCAAGTTGCAGTGCGCTCCCGGCCACTTCCTGATCGGCTACAGCGTGCGCGGCTCGGCCGTCTCGTCCGCCCTGTGCGCAGCCACATCCGCCACGCTCGGCACAACCGGCCGGACCGTTTGGTTCGACCGCGGCGACAACCGAGGCGGCGCCGGCGGGGACTTCGCCTCCGGCCACTACAAGGGCCAATGCGCCGACAACGAGTACGCCGCCGGCATCGCCTACACCGCCCGCCTCGGCTCCTCCCGCACCCCGACGCCCTCTACTGCCGCCCCCTCACGTAACCGACCGCATCCGCGCCCTCACCTAACCGACCGCCTCCGCCCCCTCCCTATTCCGAGGGTCGACCCTCGGAATAGGGGGTGGACTCGCCAAATTTGCCAGGTCGACCCCCCATTCCGGACGCCGACCCTCGGAATGGGAGGCCACGCCCGGTCTTCGCCCGTCGCCTCCCGATATGGCGCGCATGTTCTCCCGCCGCGGCACGGCGCCTGCCGATGCAGTCGCGTTGCCACGTTCGCACGGCCCGTACGCCCAGCTTCCCGAGCGGACTGGACGGTTTCAGGACCGAAAAAAGTCCAGTCCGGTGGGGAAGCGACACCACTCGTCATCCGTGAACGGCACCACTCGTAGCAATCGGTCATACCTCACCCGTCCCCCTGAATAGCCCGCCGTACTTGGCCGGTTCGGGTCGGGTCAAGGGCGCGCATGCGTCGGCGTTAGCCGATGGAACCCTTGACGCGGCCCGAATCGGCCTGACAATTCGCAAGACTTCAGGGGGACGGGTGCCCACCAAATGCCAGCGCCAATGCCAGCGGGCAGAAGGGCCCGACGGCCGCCGACGCGCCTGGTCATACCGGCCCGATGAACGCCAATACGCCGGTCACAAGGGCTCGCTGAATACCGGCAACATCTGGTCACAAGGGACCGATGAACGTCGACACGCCGGGTCACAAGGGACCGATGAACGTCGACACGCCGGGTCACAAGGGTCCGATGAACAAAAGGGGGAGAGCGTCAGAGGATTGTGATGATGACTACGGAGCCTGGTTTGGCCATTGTTCCGGCGGCGGGGTTTTGGGCGGCTACGAGGTTTAGGTTGAGGTTGAAATCGGCGCGGCGGATTTCGACCTTGAAGCCGGCGGTTGTGAGCATCGCCTTCGCTTCCTCGACGTTCTTGCTCCGCACGTTCGGGACCGCCCGCAGCGCGGGCCCCTTCGAGACGAGCAGCTTGATCGTGTCGCGCATATACCGCACGCCCGACCTCGGATCCTGGCTGATCACGCGCCCCTCAGGCACGACCTCGGACGTGGCCAGATCCACCTTCACCACAAACCCGAGCCGCTTCAACGCAGCCTTACCCTGCGACAGCCGCTTCCCAGTCTGATCCGGCACCGTGATCGGCCGCTTACCCTTGCTAACCGTCAGCAGCACCAACGAATCACGCTTCACCGACACGTTGACCTTCGGATACTGCCCGAACACCACACCGGCGGGAACGCTCTCGTTATAGATCTGGCTGACCTTGCCAAGCCGCAAGTTGGTATTAGTGATCGCCTGAGTAGCCGTCTGCTGGCTCAGACCAGTCAGCTTCGGCACCCCATACCGCTCGGGCCCCTTCGAAAGCGTCAACCCGATGGTGCCAGTCTTGAGGATGCGCTCACCCGGCCCAGGATCGGTCGAGATAACCAACCCAGCGCGCACCGTCTCGCTGAAAACCGGATCAAGCTTCTCGGTCTTGAGCCCGATCTCCCGCGCCTTCGCAGTCGCAACAGCCTCAGTCGTGTGCACCAAGTTCGGCGTATGCGTGTAGCGCTGCACCCCGAAGAACCAGGCGGCACTACCCACAGCGCCCGCAACAAGAAGAACAGCCATCAACGTCGCGAGCCCGCGCCCGCGCCGCTTCCCGGCAGGCGGCGGCGCGGACGGCGGCCCTGTCCGTAAGGCGCTGGCGATGAGTTCGGGCTCGACCACGATCGTGTCGTTCGGCCCCGGGCTCTGGGGGAACGACGGCGCCAGGCCGCCAGGCAGGGGAGTGCTCGCGGATGGGCGGGAGTAGCCGTCGTCGTACCCGTTGTCCTGGCGCATGGCCTGGATCGGCACGGTCAGGTCACCCGTGAGCTCCGGATCGTCTTGCAGGCCTTCGGCGAGGGCGCTGCGCACACGGTTGACCTGGCGGCTGAACACACGCGCGTCGGCAGGCCGGAGGTCGCGGTCGCGCGCGGTCGCACGTTGCACCAGCGCGTCGACGTACGGCGGGATGGAGGCCTCGAGCAACGAAGGCGCGGGCACATCCGCGTGCACGTGTTGGTAGGCGACCTGGATCGGGCTCTCACCAGTGTGCGGCTTCTCGCCCGTAAGCAGTTCGTACAGCAAGATGCCCGCGGAGTAGACGTCGGATCGGGCATCCGCGCGGCCATCCGTCACGAGCTCGGGCGCGAGGTACGAGACGGTGCCCATCAGCATGCCCTGGGTCGCGGTGTTGCCACTCGCCGTACTCGCCCGGGCCAGGCCGAAGTCGGCCACCTTGACCGTGCCGTCGTTGGCGATCAGCACGTTCTCGGGCTTGATGTCGCGGTGCACGATGCCCGCGTCGTGCGCGGCGGACAGCGCGGACAGGATCGGCGTGAGCAACTCGAGCGCCCGAGTCGGCGACATCGGGGAGAACTGGCGGACCAGATCGCGCAGGGTCCGGCCCGGCACGTACTCCATCGCGAGGAACAGCGTGCCGTTGTCGTCGCCCTGGTCGAACACGGCCACCACGTTCGGGTGGGACAGCCGGGCCGCGGACCGGGCCTCCTGCACGAACCGGCGGGCGAACTCGGCGTCATCACCGAGCCCGCTGTGCATCACCTTGAGCGCGACAACGCGGTCCAGACGGGTGTCCAGGGCCTCGTAAACCGTGGCCATGCCACCTTTGGCGACCCGCGCACCCACGCGATACCGGCCGTCGAGCAACCGCCCGACGAGAGGGTCGCTGGTCTGGGTGTCCACGTGGGCCTTCCCGCTCAGATCATCGCTGCTGTTCACACTCCTGCCTTGAGAGTGTAAAGAAGTGGTCCGGGCACGCCTTCGGCGCCGCGCCGGACCACCCTCCGTGACCGCTCTCGTACCAGGTCGACGTGACATCGTACGCGTCCAAGAGTTCCGTGACACTAAGTGGTCGCAGCGCCACTCAGCCGGCGGGGTTCCACCCCTGGTTCAGCCTGATCAGGATCCGGGTCACGTTCTGCACGTAGATCTTGGTGTCGGGATACATCCCGTGACGCCGGACACCGCCGAGGCCCTGGTAGTAGCCCGCGATGGCGATCGGCAGCTCGGCCGCGCTGGTCAGCCGGTCCAGCAGTACGACGCCGGCGGTGATGTTGTCCCTCGGCTTGAGCAGGTCGAGGTCACGCCCGACGATGCCCGAGCTGAACCGCCCGGTGGACGGGATCACCTGCATCGCGCCGATCGCGTTCGCGGGCGAGACGACCCGCTGCTTCCAGCCGGACTCCTGCCAGGAGATGGCGAGGGCCAGGTTCGGGTTGACGCCGTGGCGTTTGGCGGTGGCGATGATGAGGGCGCGGATCTGGGCCCGGCTCGGCAGGTCGCGCGAGCGCAGGATGGCGCGGTTCCGGTCGGCCGCGGCGACGACCTTGTCCGAGTACGTCCGGCCGGCGAACGTGTTGTTCTTTTTCTTCTTCGGCTTGGCGGTGACCGGCGGCTTGGGCTTCGCCGCCACTGGGATTCGCAGCGGTTTGCCGGCGAAGATCCGGTCGGTCCGGGCCAGGCCGTTGGCTGCGAGCAGGGCGCTCTGCTTGATCTTGTAGCGACGGGCGATCCGCTCGATCGTGTCGCCGGGCTTGATCACGTAGACCACGCCAGTAGGTCGTTGCGGCCGGGTGGTCTTGTCGCTGCCACCCTTGCCGGGCAGCTTCAGGATGTCGCCCGCGTAGATCGCGTTGCCGTTGCCAGGCAGGTGGTTCAGCTTGACCAGCGCGTTGACGGTGGTGCCGTAGCGCTGGGCGATGTGGCTGAGCGTGTCCCCGCTCTGGACTTTATAGCCGCCGAGACCGGGTGAGCCGGCGGTGATCAGGCCGGCGGCGATCAGCGGTACGCCGACGCCCTTCGCGACCGTCAAGGCGGTCCGCCGTCGCTTACTAGTGGTCGCAGCGGCCGACCACGCTGTCGCCGAGACGCTGACCGGTTCGGATTCGGCCGGCGCCGCGGTCGTCGTACCGCTGCTGGAAACGGTGGGCACGGTGGTGCCGCCTGTTGTCGTGGTGACCGGCTCAACGGCCGGGTCGGCTGCGTTGGTCGGTACGCGCAAGTTGTCCATCTTGTCCATCTCCCCGTGAATGTCTCCCTGACGGTAAGCGCGGTACGGATGTGACAACAGGGGCGCCTGTGCACCTTGTTACGGCTGTTACCAAAGGTTTACATGGTACGACTGAACTACATCGGTGTTGTTCACGAGCCGGTTGGTTGCCGAGGGCGCCGAAACCGCGAATCCCTTGTGCCGCGGCGTTCCTGCCGACGTCCCTTGCCAACGGCAACGGACATGACGAAGGGCCCACCGAAACCGGCAGGCCCTTCGTCGTTCAGCTGAGATCAGTCGTCGAGGACTTCATCCAGAACACAGTCGACCAGGTCGCCCGCGTCGTCCAGCAGGTCGTAGGCCTCGTCGAGCAGGTCGTCGGCCAGATCGACGATACCGTCGAGAGCGTCACCGCAGCCGTCATCACAGCCCCCGCCGTAACCGCTGGTCGACATCGAAGCAACGGGTGCCGCTGACGCCGGGGTGATCCCCGTGAAGGTGATCACGCCAGCCGCGATCATGGCACCGGCGATGATCCGAGTTGCAGTTTTCCGCATTTGTCCTCCGTAGATCCAGTGATGGCTAATGCTTCACACCGGCGGGCGGAGACCGGACCAACACGACAAAACGTAGTGAACCGCACACGCAAAGTACAGGCTTGTCACGCACCGCAGACATTGCATCTCTGTCACAGCCGCACTGCAGCGGTACGACGGTCAGGAGCAGGTTGTACGACGGGCAGGGTGCGCGCGGTCGGTCAGGTGCCGAGGCGGCCGTCGAGCGGGGAGGACGGGTCCGCGGAATGCCAGCGCCGCGGAATGCGCCCGGCCAGGCGAGCGGATCGCCCTGCCGTGACCGCGTCGCGCATCGCAGCAGCCATCAGGGACGGGCGCTCAGCGCGGGTCACGGCCGAGGCGAGCAGGACGGCGTCGCAGCCGAGCTCCATCGCCAGCGCGGCGTCGGAGGCCGTACCGATACCGGCGTCGAGCACAACCGGGACACCCGCGTTCTCCACGATCATCGAGATGTTGTGCGGATTGCGAATTCCCAGCCCGGAGCCGATCGGGGAGCCGAGTGGCATCACCGCGACACAGCCGACCTGCTCGAGCCGACGGGCCAGGATCGGGTCGTCGTTCGTGTAGGCGAGCACCTTGAAGCCGTCGGCCACGAGCCGCTCGGCCGCATCCAGCAGTTCGACCGGATCCGGCAACTGGGTGTGATCGTCCGCGACGACCTCCAGTTTGAGCAAGTCCGTCTCGAGCGCCTCGCGGGCCAGTCGCGCGGTCAGCACGGCCTCGCCGGCCGTGAAGCAACCGGCGGTGTTCGGCAGGACCTCGATGGCGTGCCGCTTGAGCACATCCAGCACCGAACCCTGCTGGCCAGGGTCGAGCCGCCGCAAGGCGACCGTGGTCAGCTGGGTGCCGGAGGCGACGAGTGCCTCCTCGACCACCTCGAGGCTGGGCGCACCGCCCGTGCCCATGATCAGCCGGGACGTGTACTCGCGCCCAGCGATCCGCAGTGTGTCGTCAGCCATCGTCAACCACCTTGCACAGCAGTCAGGATCTCCACCCGGTCGCCCTCGGCCAACTCGGTACCCGGCCAGTCCGTCCGGGTGACCACCGCATCGTTGACCGCGACGGCGACACCGGTCGGGCTCTTGGCCCAGCGCCCCACCACGTCAGCGACGGTGCTCCCGGCCTGCAGTTCCTCGGCGGCCCCATTCACAACGACGTTCACGGGTCCACTGTATGCAATGTGCCCGGCCCGTGAAGTGCGAGCCCTGTGCGATCCATCACGACGCCCGTCACGACGCCATCGGGCCGGTGCGGAATCGCTCGGCCAGGAAGGGTTTCGCGAGGTCGGGCAGCGTGCCGGTCACGATCGTCTGCGCGATCGCCTCGGCCGTGATCGGCGTCAGCAGTACGCCGTTGCGGTAATGCCCGGTCGCCCACAACAACCCGTCGATCCCGGACGGCCCGAGGACCGGCGCGTTGTCGGGCGTGGTCGGGCGAAGACCCGCGACCGCTTCGACGAGCTCGAGCTCGTCGGTGATCGGCAGCACCATCCGGGCATCGCGCAACAGGCTGAAGACGCCGCCGGCGAGGACGCGAGTGTCATACCCGAGCTCGGTGCTGGTCGCGCCGACCACCAACTCGCCGTCCGGCCGCGGCACCAGGTAGACGGCGAACCCGCGAGCCGTCGCCCGGACCGTGTGCTGCAGCGCAGGCCGGTAGGCCTCGGGCACCCGCAGACGGAGGATCTCGCCCTTCAACGGCCGGACCGGCGGCCTGAGCTCATCGGGAATGCCCTCGATCCGGGCCGACCAGGGCCCGGCTGCAATCACGACCGTCTCCGAGCGGATGACCTCGCCGTCTTCCAACTCCACACCAGTCGCGCGATCGTCGTCGACAAGAACGCGCGCCACGGTACGACGTACAAGCTGGACGCCGCTGGACTCACAAGCGCTGAGAAGGGCGGCGACCGCGCGACGGTTGTCCACGGAGTGGTCGTTCGGCACCCACATACCGGCGGAGACGCCGACAGCCAGCAGCGGTTCGCGTTTGCGGGCCTCGCGCCCGGTGAGCTCGACGACCTCCAGACCGAGGCGCCGCTGGTACTCCGCGAGGCGGCGGATGGCGGCCGCATCGTCGGCGTCGTACGCGACTGAGAGGGTGCCGCTGGCGTAGAGGCCGGACGGCAGGCCCGTCGCCTTCTCGAGGTCGGCGGCGAACGTGGGCCAGGCGGCCACGCTGGCCAGGTTGAGCGCGAGCAGGTCGTCCTCGCCGTACTCCACCTCGGTGACCGGTGCGAGCATGCCGGCGGCCACGGATGAGGTCTGCTCACCCGGGGTCGGATCGGCCACGATCACCCGCACGCCGTTGCGCGCCAGCCGCCAGGCGGTGGCCAACCCGATCAGCCCACCCCCGACGATGACGACATCCGCGCTTGTCTCTGCCATGGAAGGAACAGTAGTTGCCTCTACCTGCAGAGCGGCGGTCGTCCCGAACATGGCAGGCTGGGCGTGTGACCTCCCACGTGCCCGCTGATGCCACCGCCCGCGAACGCCTCGCCGACGCGCGTCTGTACCTGTGCGTGGACGCGCGTGAGACGCAAGGCGATCTTGAACAATTCCTCGACGCCGCTCTGCGTGGTGGTGTCGACATCGTGCAGTTGCGCCAGAAGGGGCTCGAGGCCCTGGACGAACTCGCGGCCCTGGAGGTCTTCGCCGACGTCTGCCGACGCCACGGAAAGCTGCTTGCGGTGAACGATCGCGCGGACGTGGCGTTCGCGTCCGGCGCCGACGTGCTGCACCTCGGGCAGAAGGATCTGCCGGTGTCGGCGGCCCGCGCGGTATTCGGGCCGGAGCCGATCGTCGGGCGGTCTACGCACACCTTCAGCCAGGTCAACGCGGCGATCGAGGAGACCGGGTCGGACTACTTCTGCACCGGCCCGACCTGGACCACGCCGACCAAACCCGGCCGGGCCGCGGCAGGCCTCGAGCTGGTGTCGTACGCCGCGAGCCGGCATTCGGCCAAGCCGTGGTTCGCGATCGGCGGCATCGACCTGGATCGCCTGGACGAGGTGCTGGAAGCCGGCGCCGAGCGGGTAGTCGTCGTACGGGCCATCGCTGACGCGGATGATCCCGAAGCCGCGGCCGCGTCGTTCGCCCAGCGCCTGCGGGGCCGCGTGTGATCGGCAACCCGAAGGCCGCGCGGATCGTCGCGGCCGTCGTGATCGCGATGCTGGTGCTCACGCTCGCGGCCTCGCTGTTCGGCTGCAGCCCGGAAGACGCGTCGAAACACACCGAGGCCGATCCGGACAGCGGCCTGGTGCTGGTCAGCAAGACCGATCTGCCGGTCGAGGCGCGCGAGACGCTGGAGCTGATCGAGAAAGGCGGACCGTTCCCGTACCAGCGCGACGGTGTCGTGTTCGGTAACAACGAGAAGATCCTGCCCAAGCATGATCGTGGCTACTACCGGGAATACACCGTTTGGACGCCTGGTGAGTCCGGCCGTGGCGCCCGCCGTATCGTCACCGGTAAGGGCGGCGAGCAGTTCTACACGGACGACCACTACCAGAGTTTCCGCAGAATACGGGTGGACGAATGAGCGTGACCGAGCTGTTGGCCAAAGGCCTTCCGCCAGGGGTGTTCCGCTGGGATTCCGACTCGGTGCCTGACGACGTACGACGTGAGGCCGAGCAGGCGGGGTGGTCGTACACGCTGCTCGACACCTCCGCAGTGCTCGACAAGGCGGGGTTCATGGACGTCTGCGCGACCGCGTTCGACCTGCCGCGCTGGTTCGGCAAGAACTGGGACGCGCTGGCCGACTCGCTCGGCGACCGTGGGACGGGTGAGCCTGAGCTGGTGCTTTGGGAAGGCTGGCAGCACCTGCTCGACGCGGACCACGACACCGTGGCGGTCGCGTTGCAGATCTTCACCGAGGACGCGAAGGAGTCGGGCCAGCTCCGCATCCTGATGCGCCACCCGGCCGACGTGACGGTGCCTTGCCTGCTGACCGGATTGCCGGCGGTCTGATGCTGATCGAACCCATGAGTGCGGCGGATTGGCCCGAGGTCGAGGCGATCTATGCGGAGGGAATCGCGACCGGTATCGCCACCTTCGAGGCCTCGCCTCCTAGCTGGGAGGCCTTCGATAAGGGGCGTTTGCCGCCTCATCGGTTTGTGGCTCGTGCCGTTGCTGGTGGACCGGTGCTGGGGTGGGTCGCGATCACGCCGGTTTCGACGCGGGCGGTGTATGCGGGTGTGGTCGAGCACTCGATCTACGTCGCTGGCGCGGCCGCTGGTCAGGGCGTCGGGCGTGCGTTGCTGCGGACGTTGATCGACAGCACGGAAGCCGCTGGGATCTGGACGATTCAGTCCGGGATCTTCCCTGAGAACAAGGCGAGTCTTGCTCTGCACCAGGCGCTCGGCTTCCGCGTTGTCGGCACCCGAGAGCGCGTCGGGCGGATGCCGCAAGGTCCGCTCGCTGGTCAATGGTGCGACGTCATTGCTCTCGAACGCCGCAGCTCCGTCATTTCTTGAAGTCCCACGGACCGCCCCTCACGATGTAGGACTTACCGTCGATGTCGAAGGTCTGCTCGGCGTAGATCTGGTACGTCTGGCCAAGGCTGGAGTCCATCGCGTTGATGCAATCTCCAAGGACCATCACGCCGCCGTAGATCGCCGACTCGCCGGGCGCCAGCTTGAACGCCTCCAAGGACGAGAATTGCCCGCCGAAGGCGAAGGCGTTGCCCATGGCCGCGGCCACCGTCTGCGGACCCCTGGCCGTCCAGCCGCTGAGGGTCTGCGCCGAATGGTTGGTCACCTTCACCTTGGCGATGATCCGCCAGGGCCCGTCCTTGTCCTCGATCCGCGCGCTCTCCAGCGTCATTCGCAGCGATAGCAGAGGCTGGTTCTGCGCTGCGACGGGCTTGCCGCAACGGCCGAGTGGCGGGTGCTCGGTGCCTGGAGTGGCCGGCGTGCCGAGGTCGGGCGTCGTGGTGGGCGGTGCGACCGTGGGGATCTCGCCGCCCGTGTTGCCGAAGCTGAAGGTCGCCGTGGCGGCGACGGCGATCGCGGCGGCTCCAGCGACCATGGCCGTACGACGGCGGCGGTGGTGGGCGATGCGGATGATCGTGGCGTCGGTGTCGATGGCCGGCGGGGGAGTGCCGTTGGCCTCGGCTTCGAGCAGGGCTTTGAGATCGGTCATGGCCGGGCACCTTCCTGGGTCAGGTCGAGCCTGGTGGACAGCCGGGCGAGGCCGTCGCTGAGATGACGTTTGACCGTGCCTTCGCCGCAGCCGAGGGCGTCCGCGATATCGGCGACCGGCAGGTCTTCGTAGAAGCGCAGTACGACGCACGCGCGCTGGCGTGGCGACAGAGCGGCGAGCGCGGTTCGCACCAGGTCTGCCGTGTCGGCCGCGTCCGTCGTACTGGCGGTGATGTCGGCCGTCGCGACCAGATGACGTTTGGAACGCCAGAGCCGCTCGCGCCGGTGCTCGTCGAGGTAGCGGTTGAGGATGGCGCGCCGGACGTACGCCTCGAGCTTCTCGAGGTCGCCGCTAACCCTGGCCCGGCGGAAGACCCGCAGCAGTCCTTCCTGGACCAGGTCGGCCGCGCGAGCGTCATCCCCGCACAACAACCGGGCATACCGAACCAGCGCGGGACCCCTGCTGTCGACCAGCTCCGTAAACGCCTGCCGCCAATCGGCCATTTCCTCACCTCACCCCTTCAACGACCACCTGGCGTGAAACGTTGGGGGCTGGCTCAGACCAATCCGCCGTTGACGTCGAGGATGGCACCGTTGACGTTCGGCCGCCGTACGTCTTGGCCAGGCCCTTGGTCAGACTGACCAGCGCACCCTTCGACGCGCCGTACGACGGATCCTCGCTGCCGGTATGCGCGACGACCGAGGCGATGTTGACGATCGAGCCCTCGGTCCCGTCAGCGAGATGCTTGCTGATGAATTGGCGGCAGAGCTCGATCGGCGCCGCGACGTTGACCGCGAGCACGCGCGCCGCGTACGCGGGGTGGTTTCGAGCAGGTTGGTCGCCTGGTAGAGGCCGGCCGCGTTGACGAGTGCCGTCGGCGCACCGAGTCGGTCCGTGATGACGCTGAGGTCGAGCGCCGCGGGATCGGCCAGGTCCACGATGAGGTCGAGATCGGCGCCGCCTGGTTGGAGGTCGAGGCCGGCCACTTGCCAGCCGGCCGTGCGGAGTACGTCGACGATGGCGCCGCCGATACCGCCGGCGGCGCCCGTCACTATCGCGATCGTCATTTCGTGAAGGCGTCGGCGTTGTCGGTGCACCATTGGGTGAAGGTGCGGGCGGGGCGGTTGAGGAGTTGGGGGACGGTGTCGCGGACGGTGGTTTCGTCGACGGTGTGGTCGCCGAAGAAGCTCTCGAAGGCTTGGGCGTACGGCGGGGGCGTGGTGGCTGCGAGTTCTGCGTGAGTCTCGGCGCGGGTTAGGCCGTAGAACTCGAGTGGGCGGTTGAGGGCCTCCGCGAGGATCGCTACTTGTTGTGCCGGGGTCAGCGCCTCTGGGCCGGTCAGACGGTACGTCGCGTTCGATACGTCATTGGTGAGCGCTTGGACGGCTACGTCGGCGATATCCCGGGGGTCGATGGTGGCGATTGGTACGTCGGGCCATTGCGCGCGGATGAGGTTGCCGTCGCGTAGTTGGTCTCGCCAGCGGAGGGCGTTCGACATGAAGCTTGTAGGCCGCAGGAAGGTCCAAGCGAGGCCTGAGCGACGTACGGCGTCTTCTGAAGCCTGGTGGTAGGCGGCGACGGCGTTGTTGGTGTCGGTGCCGTCTAGCGATCCGCTGGATAGGAGCGCTACATGCCGAACACCGGCAGCTGCTGCGGCCTCTAGCAGCTTGGTCTCGTCGTTGTAGCCGCTGAGCATGAAGAGGCCGTCTACTCCGCTCAGGCTGTCCAGGAACGTCTCGGGCTGGTTGAGGTCGCCAATGATGGCTTCAGCTCCTGCGGGCTCACTGCCGGCACGACGAACTACTGCCCGCACTGGCTGACCTGCTTTGACGGCAGCTGTCGCAACCGCGCTGCCCACGTTGCCCGTCGCCCCACACACGAGAATCATGGGTGCGATCCTGCCAGCTAGTGAAGAGGCGTTGGTATGCGAATCGGAGCGGTCCTCCCGCAAATGGAGATCGGCCACGACCCGGCGGTGGTCCGCGACTGGGCGCAGGCGGCCGAGGCCGCGGGTTACCAGCACCTGTTGGCGTATGACCATGTGCTCGGGGCCGGCGTCAACACCAGGCCGGGGTGGCGGGGATATACCAGCGACGACTCGTTCCACGAGGTGCTCGTGCTGTTCGGGTACTTCGCAGCGCTGACCACCACGGTCGAGCTCGTCACGAACGTGGTGATCCTGCCGCAACGTCAGACCGCGCTCGTCGCGAAACAGGCCGCCGAGGTCGACGTACTGAGTGGTGGCCGGTTGCGCCTCGGTGTCGGCATCGGCTGGAACGAGGTCGAGTACGACGCGCTGGGCGTGCCGTTCAGCCAGCGAGGCGCGCGGATGACCGAACAGGTCGAGGTGATGCGGAAGCTCTGGGCCGACGACCTCGTGACGTACGACGGCAAGTGGCACCACATCGACAACGCGGGTCTGCGTCCGTTGCCGCCGCGGCGATCGATCCCGGTGTGGTTCGGCGGTGGTGCCGATGCAGTGCTGAAGCGGACGGCTCGCATTGGCGACGGGTGGTTCCCGCAGAGGCGGCCGGACGAGAAGGCGCGGGCGATGGTCGATCAGCTCAAGCGGTACGCCGAGGAGGCCGGCCGCAACTCGGACGCCATCGGGATCGAGGCTCACCTGACGCTGTCCGCCGTACCGGAGCCGGAGTGGCCCGCGTACGCCGCCGCGTGGCGCGACTTGGGCGCGACGCACCTCGGCGTGAACACGATGGGGCTCGGCTTGACCGGCGCGGAGCACATCGCCGTACTGGAACGGGCTCGCGGTCTACTCGAGTAGAACCGGATGGCCGAACGAGACCGGCACGCCGTGGCTGAACGCGAGGTGGTCCGGCGGCCGGGTGGTGAGGTGGCCGAGGCCGTGGGTGGCGAGTAGGCCGTCGTCGAGGTCGAGGAGTTCGGCGCTGCGCAACGTCCAGGCGGGATGCTCGTTCGGCAGGTACCAGGTTTTGCCGAGGTGGGCGACGTGCAGACCCCAGCGCGCGGTGAGCCAATGCTCGAGCGGCCCGGCCGTCAGCGGTTCGCCCGCGCGGATCTGGATCCGGCTCGGCCCGCGCTCGGCGACGTACGTGTGGATGTCCCCGATTGCGGCGTACCGCAGCCGCGTCCAGCGATACGGCAGACCGAAGATCGCGCGGGCGGCCGCGACGACCGGGACCCGGTTCGCGTCGAGGCTGAGGAAGATCACGCCGCGACGGCCGGTCCGGTCGACCGAGTAGAGCCGCACGTTGGTTTCCAGGAAGCTGCCGAGCCAGGGCATCGCCGGGCCGTGGGCAAAGCCAGTGCCGAGCATGCGGAAGGGAATCAGCCCGACGTACGTCTTGCCCTCGAACGTGTCCGGCCGGGTGCCGGGCGGGTAGTACCGCTCGACCGACGCCGGCTCGACGGCCCAGTGCAGGAACGTGAGGTCGAGCCATTGCTGGCGCAGCAGGTGCGGCCGGGGGAGCGGTGGTGCGGTGACGCTGACCGGTTCGGGCTCCATGTCTACCTATCATGAGGGCATGCCTCAGGAGCTCTACTCGGTCGAGCAGGTGGCCGACCGATTGGGTCTGCACGTGCGCACGGTCCGGAACTACGTGCGCGACGGCAAACTGAAGGCGGTCCGGATCGGCAAGCAGTACCGCATCGCCCGCGAGGATCTGGCGGCCCTGACCGGTCTGCCCGAGGTCACCGGCGAGCGGCGTCTCGAGGTGTCGAGCATCGTCCAGATCGACGGTGTCGACCGGGCCGGCGCCGACCGGATCAGCACCCACGTGCTCGCCGCGCTGAACGGCCGCCGCGCCGAGGACGGCCGGCTCCAGGTCGAGACCATGTACGACGAGGAGCGCTCGGTGCTCAAGATCATCGTGCTCGGCGACGTCACCGCCAGCTCCGACCTGCTCAAGCTGATCGCGATGGTCGCCGGCTCAGACTGAGCGGGTCGTAGCGGCAACCGCGAGTGCGGCAAGGGCTTCGCGGGTCTCGGCGTCGTCGATCGGCGCCTTGCCGAGTGAGGCCATGGCGTCCTCGGTCCGCTCGGTGATGAGGTCCTCGCAGGCCTGCACCGCGCCGGTGTCCTGGAGGATCTCGCGCAGCACCTGCACCTCGTCATCGGTCAGCTCGTCGCGACCGAAGTGCCGGTCGAACTCCGCCAGCTGTGCCGCCGACGCGTGCTCCACGGCGTACGTCGTGAGCACGGTCCGCTTGCCCTCGCGCAGATCGTCCCCGGCGGGTTTGCCGGTCAGCTTCGGATCGCCGAAAACCCCGAGCAGGTCGTCACGTAACTGGAACGCCTCGCCGAGCGGCAGGCCGTACGACGACAGGGCATCGATCAACCCCTGCCCACCACCCGCCAGGGCCGCGCCGATGTGCAGCGGCCGCTCGACCGTGTACGTGGCGGACTTGAACCGCAGCACCCGCAGGGCCCGATCCATGTCGGCCTCACCACTGGCCTGCGCGACGAGGTCGAGGTACTGCCCGGCGGTGACCTCGATCCGGACGGCGTCGAAGAACTTCTCGGCCCGGCCCAGCGCCTCGGTACTGAACCCGGACGTGTGCAGCATCTCGTCGGCCCAGACCAGACACAGATCGCCCAGCAGGATCGCGGCACCAACGCCGAAGCTCGCCGCGTCACCACCCTTGCCGGTCTGCTCGGTCCGCGCCCGCTGCAACGCCTCGAACCGCCGGTGCGCGGAGGGCGCCCCACGCCGAACATCGGAGGAATCCATCACGTCGTCGTGGACGAGGGCGCTGACGTGCAACATCTCGAGGCTCGCGGCGGCCTTGAGGATCGGCAGCTGCGGATCACCGCCGGCGGCCCGGAAACCCCAGTAGCAGAAGGCGGGGCGCAACCGCTTGCCGCCGCTGGTCGCATCCCGGGCGGCGTCCACCTGGGCCTCGAGCTCCGGCCCGAGCGCGGCGAGCCGCTTCTGCTGGATGTCGAGAAAGCTGGTCAGGGCGAGCTGCACTCCGCCCGCGATGTTCGTTGCGTCAGGGTCCACGTCTCGGAGAGTAGTCGGTCCGCGCGGTGACCCGGTCGGTCCGGGTAGCCTGGTGCCCATGGCGACCGGTTTCCCTTCGATGCGCAAGAGCAGTGCACCGACCGTCCGCGAGTTGCTCGCGGCCGGGGACAAGTCGTTCTCGTTCGAGTTCTTTCCACCGAAAACACCTGAGGCCGAAGAGGTGCTCTGGCGGGCGATCCGCGAGATCGAGCAGCTCCGGCCGACGTTCGTCTCGATCACGTACGGCGCCGGCGGCAGCACCCGCGACGGCACCATCCGGGTGACCGAGCGCGTCGCCCAGGACACCTCGCTCACCCCGATCGGCCACCTCACCTGTGTCGCGCACTCCCGCGACGAGCTGCGCTCGGTGATCGGCGCGTACGCCGGGGCAGGCGTGCGGAACGTGCTGGCGCTGCGCGGCGACCCGCCTGGTGGTCCGACGAAGGAGTGGATCGCCCACCCCGAAGGCCTGAACCACGCGGTCGAGCTGGTCTCGCTGGTGCGTGAGCTCGGCGACTTCTGTGTCGGAGTGGCCGCTTTCCCGGACAAGCATCCGGAGGCCGCCGACCTGGATGCGGACGCGCGCGTGCTGGTGGCGAAGGCCGAGGCGGGCGCGGATTACGCGATCACGCAGATGTTCTTCCGCGCGGACGACTACTTCCAGCTGGTCGACAGGGTGGCCGCGCTCGGCTGCGAGATGCCGATCCTGCCCGGCATCATGCCGGTGACGAACGTCAAGCAGATCCACCGGATGGCCGAGCTGACCGGTATGGCCCTGCCCGCCGAGGTGACCGACCGGCTGTACGCCGTGGACGGGGATCCCGCCGCGGTCCGGGCCGTCGGCATCGAGATCGCCACCGAGCTGTCCGACCGATTGCTCGCTGGTGGCGCTCCTGGCATCCACTTCATCACCCTCAACCGGTCGACGGCGACGCGCGAGGTCTTCCAGAACCTGCAGTCCCACGTTGCCGCCGATGTTCGGGCGAGCTGAAAGGCCCCTTGGTTCGATGGCTGACCCGTCCGACCTGCTCGTCGATCGCACCCTCGTGTTGTTGCGTCACGCGAAGGCTGTCCCGCCCGAGTCGATGCCCGATTTGGAGCGTCCATTGGCGCCGCGCGGGCGGGCTGACGCGGCTGAGGCCGGGCGGTGGCTTGCGGCGGCGAACATCGTGGCTGACCTGGTGCTCTGTTCGCCGGCTGAGCGGACTCGCGAGACTTGGCAGTACGCCGCGTCGGCAGGCGCTTCGGCCGGTGACGTCTGGTTCGATCGGCGGATCTATAACGCCTACCCGGAGTCTTTGCTCGAGGTTCTCCGTGATGTCCCCGACGACGCCCGCACCGTAATCGTGGTCGGCCACGCCCCAGGCATCCCCTGGCTAGCCGACGAACTAGCCTCCCCGTCATCGGACGAGGCACGCGTCGCTTTGACCGAGAAGTACCCCACCAGCGGCCTCGCCGTCCTCCGCCACAACTCGCCATGGCCCGACCTCACCACCAACGAGGCCACCCTCACCGACTACGTAATCCCCCGCGGCTAACCGACCTCTCGTCCTTTGGGCCGGGTTGTGTTGGTTGCACCCGCCCCCTGAGCTCTTCCGAATTGTCAGGTCGGCCCGGGCCGCGTCAAGGGCTCCATCGGCTACCGCCGACGCTAACGCGCCCTTGACCCACCCCGACCCGACCAAGTACCGCGCGCTATCTCAGGGGACGGGTGAGGTGTGCCCGTTCGCACGCCTCCCGCACCCCTCCGCCATTCCCGCTGCCTCCCGCCCGTCCCGCACCCACTGCCCTTCCCGCACCCTCCGGCCATCCCCGCTGCCTTCCGGCCATCCCCCGCTGCCCTCGCGCCATCCCAGCTACCGTGCGGCCATCCCAGCTACCGTGCCGCCATCCACGCTGCGCTCGCGGTTGGTTGACACTTCCCGCCCCGATTTCCGACCCCTCGCGCAATTTGTGGACAACCCTCCCGCGAAGTGCCTTGTTATGCGCGCCACCAACGCCCCGGACGGTGCTAGCCATCGGGGCGTGGGTTACCACCCCGGATTGGCGGGTTCACGTGGTTGTTGCAACACCTCGATTTGAGGAGTTGTGATGGTTATGTCGTTTGTGGAGGACAACGAGCGTCACGGTGCTGCCTTGTTGCGGCTGGTGGATTCGGGGGTCGGGGTAGCGGCTGCGTGTGAGTCGTTGGGGATCGGGCGTGGTCGTGGCTATGAGATCTTGCGGGCTCGTGGCCGTGGTTCGCGTCCGCGCACGGTGATCACTGATGCGTTGCGGGAGCAGGTCATCGCGGTGTTCAAGGAATCGGGGAACATCACTGGCGCGGGTTCGGCCTGCGGGTTGAGGCATGACACTGCCCGGCGGATCCTTGTCGTGGCCGGGCTGGTTCCCGCGGTGCGGGCCGTGAAACGCAAGACCCAGGCCAGGGTCCGCCTCGAGGAGTTGCTGGAGGCGGGCTGGTCCATCACGCGCGCAGCCAAGGAGGTGGGCGTGCATCCGGGTACTGCGCGGGACTGGCATCACGGGGTCCGCAGGGTGGGCAACACGCGGGTCTATCCCGATGGGCGGGTCGTGGACTACGGCACCACAACCCGATACTCCACTTCCATGACCCCATCAGCTGACGCGGTGATCAGCGACCGTTACCTGTGCCTGGACCAGCGGCTGGCGATCGCCGATGGGCGGGTCAACAAACTCACCTTGACCGCGATCGCGGCCGGCATCGGCAAGGACAAGTCCACAGTCTCTCGTGAGATCCGCGCCCACAGTGTTGAAGGAACCTACCTGCCCCACCAGGCCCACCGCGACGCTGCGGCCGCCAGGGCCCGGCCCAAGACCTCAAAGCTGGTCACCGATCCCGCGTTGCGTGAGCAGGTCGAGCTGGGTCTGGAGCGGAAGTTGTCGCCGGAGCAGATTTCGAACAGGCTCGTCAAGGACTTCCCCGACGACGAGAGCATGCGCGTGAGCCACGAGACGATCTACAAGGCGCTCTACTTCCAGGCCCGCGGCGGCCTCAAACGCGAAGTCCAGACCGCGCTGCGCACCGGACGGACCCGCCGCAAACCACAACGCCAGCCCGGCCAGCGCCAGCACCGGTTCGTCGAGGAGATGATCATGATCTCCGAGCGGCCCGCCGAGGCCGACGATCGCGCGGTTCCCGGCCACTGGGAAGGCGACCTGATCATGGGCGAGAACAACCGGTCCGCGATCGCCACCCTGGTCGAACGCACCACCCGCTACACGATGCTGGTCCACCTGCCCGGCGGCCACGACGCCGAACAGGTCCGCGACGGTCTCATCGCGACGATGAAAACCCTGCCCGGCCATCTGCGCGGCTCGCTGACCTGGGACCAGGGCTGCGAAATGGCCAAACACAAACAGTTCTCCATCGCCACCGACATGGCCGTCTACTTCTGCGACCCGCACTCCCCCTGGCAGCGCGGCACCAACGAAAACACCAACGGACTACTGCGCCAGTACTTCCCCAAGGGCACCGACCTGAGCATCCACGGACCCGAAGACCTCGAACACGTCGCCCAAGAACTCAACGGGCGACCACGCAAAACGCTCGACTGGGACACCCCAGCCGAACGCCTACGTGATCTACTCACCACCTAGAAACCAACCCGGTGTTGCAACGACCCCTCGAAACCGCCATTCCGAGGTGGTAACCCACCTCGAATGTGGCCAGCCTCTCCCGATGCACGTTTCGCCTTGTTTTGAAGGGGTTCACGTACGAAATCCTGGGTTCGCGGGCTGTATATCCGGCCCGGAACCCAGGATTTCACGGGTTAACCCCCGAGTTGGCGGGTTAACCCCTCCGATATCGAGGGTGAACCCGCCATCTTGGTGGTTAACCCGCCAGCTATTTGGCCAATCGCGCTGATCGATGGCGCGCGCCTCAGGATTTCGAGGGTCGACCTCCGAATTCGGGCGTCGACCCGCCAAGTTTGGCGAGTCCACCCCCCCATTCCGAGAGTCGACCCTCGGAATAGGGAGCTCCCGAGAGCCTGGGCCGGCGAGCACCGCCAGCGCCGGGCACGCGGGATCGCCCAGGGTCACACGGCTCACGCGGGTCACGCGGCAGCGGTACGACCGAGCGGCACGTGGCGCGGTATCCGGCATGTGGCGCGGTATATGACGCGGCGCGGTGTGGCGCGAAATGGGCGCGGTATTGGGCGCGGTATTGGGCGCGCATAACGAGGCACTTCGCGGGAGGGTTGTCCACAAATTCGCGTGGGCGTTGGGAATGGCGTGGGGAAGGGTGTACGGGTCGATCGCGACGGCTCGAGCGAACGGGCAGACCTCACCCGTCCCCCCTGATAGCCCGCTGCCCTTTGGTGGACCCGGGTCGGGTCAATGGCGCGTTAGCGTCACCGTTAGGTGATGGAGCCCTTGACGCGGCCCGGGTTCACCTGACAATTCGGAAGAACTCAGGGGGACGGGTGCCCACCAAAAGACCCCGGACCAAAGGCTGATGCCGGGCAGGCGTCGGCGACGATTCGTCAGAATTCGCCCGCCTACGTCCGCTTCCACGCGAACCCGCCGTACAAAGGGGCGGGCGAATTCAGACCAATCGACGCAACGTGGGTGGTCGCGGTCGGCGCTCGGGTGGGTGCTCGAGCGGATGCGGGCGAATCGACGTCGTGGCGGGTTACGAGCGTTAGGGGGTGGGGGTGTGCCACGGGAGGAGGAGGGCGCTTAGGAGGCAGGTTAGGGCGGCCAGGAGGAGGGTGGTGGGGAGGGGGAGAACGGTGGTTAGGAGGCCGCCGGCGGCTATGGCTAGGGGTTGGGTGGTTCGGGAGCTTATGGACCAGGAGGTGGTGACTCGGGAGAGGTAGCCGTCTTCGACTGCGTTCAGGCGGTAGGTGGCGAAGGACGGGTTGAAGATGCCGGCCGAGATGAGTAGGCCGAATTGGGTGGTGATGAGGAGGACCATGCCGGTTGTGCCCGGTCCGGCGAAGGGCATGGGGAGGAGCCAGATGGCGCGTGCGACGCCCGAGACGAGGAGGACGCGGTGGGCGCCGTACCGGTTGGTCAGCCAGGGGGTAGACCGAGCGCCGAGGATGCCGCCGAGGCAGGGAGCGCCTAGGACCAGACCGTATTGCCAGGGCGCGAAATGGAGATCGCGCAGCATCAGGACGGCCAGCAGCGGCGAGACCAGCATGACGGAACCGCCGAAGAGTTGGGAGTTCCAGAACAGGGCGTTCAGACCGCGATGCGCGAAGATCTGGCGCCACCCCGTGACCAGGTCTTTCGAGGGCTTCACGGTCCGGATCGGGGGAGGCGGCTCGGGGCGGCGGATGCGGCTTACTCCGAAGGCGGACAAGAGATAGCTGATCGCGTCCAGCGCCATCGTGGTGGTTGCCCCGAGCAACGAGATGAGGCCGCCGCCGATCGGCGTACCGAGGGTGTTGCTGAACCAGAAGGCCGACTCGATCCGGCTGTTCGCTTCGGTCAGACCACCGGCCGGGACGAGCGCCTTCAGGTGGGCGCCACTCGCCGCGGTGAAGGCGATCGTCGCCGAGGTGGTGACGAAGGCGACCAGGCAGAGCTGCAAGTACGTCAACCCACCGAGCAGCGCGGCGACCGGGATGCTCGCAGCGGCGGCGAAGCGCACCAGGTCCGTGAAGATCATCACCGGCCGTTTTCGGCGATGCTCGATCAGCCCGCCGAACGGCAGCGCTATCACGGCACCGGCGAGGCCCGACAGGGTCGCGAGTAACGACACCTGCAAGGTCGACACGTCGAGCACCGTGATCGCGATCAACGGCAGCGCGCCCGCGGCGAGCGCCGTACCGACCGCGCTGGTCGAGTAGGCGAGCCACAACAGTTCGAAATCGCGTCCCAGCGCGCCAGGTCTCAACACCCGCAGGACATTAACCAGCCGCACCGACACTTTCGGAGAAGGTAACGACCACCCGCGGGCGCAGCCTTAAGGGAGCCAGTTGGTGGTGCTGTTTACGGTGATCATTCGTTGGGTGGCGCGGGTTAGTACGACGTATAGCGCGCGTAAGCCGCCGAGCGTGTCCGTCACGATCGCGTCGGGCTCGACGACTACTACCGCGTCGTACTCCAGGCCCTTTGACTCCAGCGGGCTGAGGGCCGCGACGCGGGGGTTGCCGACTTCGGCGAGCGCTTTGCCGACCTCGGCCCGCAAACGCGGCGGGACGATGACGCCGACGGTGCCTTCGACCAGGGCGAGGAGTTCGCTGGCGGCGGCCGTGGCGGCGTCGGCGACCTGGGCGACCTCGACGTGGCGGTGCTCGGGCTGGACGCCGGTTTCGCGTACGGCGTTGGGCAGGTCGGCGTCCGGGATCTCGCGCCGGATCACCTCACCGGCGAAGGCGTAGATCTCGGCCGAGTTCCGGTAGTTGGTCGAGAGCCGGAAGGTGTGCCGTTGCAGGTGACTCAGCATCGAGTCCATCGCGGCGGTCGCCTCGGCCGGGTCGTGCCAGGCGCTCTGGGCCGGGTCGCCGACGATCGTCCAGCTGGCCTGCGGGCCGCGCCGGGTGACCATCCGCCACTGCATCGGTGAGAGGTCCTGCGCCTCGTCGACCAGGACGTGCGCGTACTCGGCGATCTCCTCGGCCTCGGCCGCCGCGATCGCGCGGGCCCGCCGCTCCGAACTGGTGAGCACCTCGTTGACGCCGTCGGACAGGCCTTCCAGCCAGTCGAACTCCTCATCTTTCTCCGGCGGCAACGGCCGTCCTAGCAACTGGTCGAGCTCGTCCAGCAAGGCGATATCCGCCACGGTCAGCTCGCTCGCGGAACCGATCGCCTCGGCCAGCAAGCCAACCTCGGCGTCGCTGAAGTCATGCCGTCCCCAGTGCCGGACGCGGCGCGCATCGCCCAGCCAACGCAGTACGTCGACCGGCAGCAACGTCGGCCACCACCTGGCGAGGAACGACGTGAATGCCGGCAGGTCGGTGACGGCGTCGCCGAAGGACTCGCGGCTGTCCAGCTTGCCGTTGCGCAGGTCCTCGGGGAACCGCTGCCACAATGCGTTGACCAGGCCACGCCGGGCCTCGGTCCCGGCCTTGTTGCGCTGGGTACGACGCAGGGCGTTGCGGCGGACGTTGTCGAGGGCGTTCGCGTCGAGCTCGACCGAGGCGCCACCGATGAAGACCCGCAGCGACGTCGGCGCACCGGGGACACGGTCGCGGGCGGCGCGCGAAAGCAGTTGGCGCATCCGCAGCGAGCCCTTGATCCGCGCGACGTCCGCCGTGTCGACGGCCGTCGCGGACACGCCGTCGACGATTTCGCCCATCGCGCGCAGGGCGACGGTGTTCTCGCCGAGGCTCGGCAGCACTCGCTCGATATACGCCATGAACGCGGCCGACGGGCCGATCACCAGTACGCCGCCGCGCTCGAACCGGCGCCGGTCCGAATACAGCAGGTACGCCGCGCGGTGCAGCGCGACGACCGTCTTACCCGTGCCGGGCCCACCGCCGATGACCGTGACGCCTCGGGCGGGAGCGCGGATCGCCTTGTCCTGTTCGGCTTGGATCGTCGCAACGATGTCACGCATCGTGTGGCCACGGGCCCGGGACAGCGCCGCCATCAGCGCGCCCTCACCCATCACCGGCAGGTCCTCGGGGGCGCGCTCGGGCGCCAGCAGATCGTCTTCCAGGCCGATGATCTTGGCGCCACGGCAACGCAGCACCCGGCGCCGTACGACGCCCAGGCGGTCGGCCGAGGTGGCGCGGTAGAACGGCTCCGCGGCAGGCGCGCGCCAGTCGATCACGAGCGGCTCGTACTCCGCGTCGCGAACGCCGATCCGGCCGACGTACAGCGTGTCCAGGTCCGCGGCGGTCGAGGCGGGCTCGACGGCGTCGCGCGGGTCCGAGTCGAGCCGGCCGAAGACCAGGCCCTCGTGTTCGGCGTCCAGCTCGGCGATCCGGCGGGCGGACGCGAAGACCAGCACGTCCCGCTCGTACAGGCCGGTGATCTCCTCGTCGCGGACCATGCCGACCCGCTCCGCCTGGGCCCGCTGGTGACCGTCCACCGCGATCCGGGCAGCCGACCGGGCAGCCTCCTCGACCCGGCCGTAGACCAGGTCGACGTGCGCCTGCTCAGCGGCCAGCTCAGCCCGCTCCACACTTTCGGAGACAGTGGCTGTGCCGGGATTGGGATCGGTCGGGAGACCGGTTGACTCGGGGGAGTGATCCACCAGGGTCCTCTCTGCTGCCGGGCGCGACCCCGGCATGAACACATGAACGACCGAGTCTATTCCGCCGCCATGTCCCGTCCGCAGCCGGTCTCAGAACAGGTACTTACGCTTTGCCCACCGCGTCCGCGACGATCGCGGCCCCAAGCACGACCGCCGGTACGCCGCCGCCCGGGTGCGCGCCCGCGCCCACGCAGTACAGCCCCTTCACCCCGGTGACGTTCTTGGCCCGCCGGCTCGCGGTGCGCGCACCCTCCCAGGCGATCCCCGTCCACCAGGATCCGGAGGTCTGCCGACTCACCACGTGATCGCGGATCGGCAGCCCGCGCGCGACCAGCAGATCGACCACGTCGTCGCTGGGATAGCCGTGGACGAGCACCGACCAGCCCTGGTGCCCAGGCGGCGCTTGACCGGCTCGGCGGATCAGCACGGGCGGATCGCCGTGCAGCACGGTCTCGAACGGCAGCTCCGGCAAGGGCTCGCGCAGACCAAGGTGGACGACGTACTGCGACTCGGCCAGGTGCGTCGAGAGGATGCGCTTGCGTTCCTTCTTGGCGGCCGGATCGACCACCAGGTGTTCGAAAAGCTCGCGCGGATCGATATCGCTCACGACCAGATCCGCCGGCATCTCGGTCCCGTCAGCCAGCCGGACCCCGGTCACCACGCCATCGGCCGTCAGCACGCCGGCCACGTCGACACCCAGCTGTACCTCGACCTTGCGTTCGGCCAGACGCTTGCCCAGGGCATCGACCAGTACGGCGAACCCGTCGTCGAACGTCCAGCGACCGAAAGTCCGCTCGAGGTACGCGCCAACGCCGAAGTAGCCCGGCGTCTTCGATGGCTCTGACCCCTGCAAGGTCGCGTGGAACGCCAGCACGTCCCGAGCCCGCTCGTCGCTCAGCTTGCGCCGGCCGACCTTCTCCAGCGACTGCCAAGGCCGCAGCGCCCGCCAAGCGCTGAAGGAACCCTTGTCCGGCAGGGGAGCCTCGAGCGCGTTCTTCCGCAGCACCTGCCAGGTCTCGCCGTACGAGTCGACGAGGTCGGTCCACTCCAGCGAGGCCTTCTCGCCCGCCAGGTCCCGCCAGGCGTCGAGTTGGCCCGCGCGATCGGTCAGCGGGAGGTCCAGCACGGTGCCGTCGGTGAAGAGGTGGCGGCGTGGTTCCTGGATCGGGTCGAGTTGGGCGACCTGCTCGAGCGGTCGGCCGGATTTGCGGAACAGGTCGCGCAAGGTGGCCGGCAGCGTCGTACTGGCGGCGGCCGCGTCCCAGCGGAAGCCGTCGGCCTCGATGTTGCCGAGCACGCCGCCGATCCGGTCGCGGCGTTCGCAGACGGTGACCTGGTGGCCGAGTTTGGCGATCCGGGCGGCGGCGGCGAGGCCACCGAGGCCGGCCCCGATGACGATGACGCGGGCCATCAGAGGGCGCCGTTCCCGTTCGCGGGGGCGGTCCGTCTTTCCCGCCAGGCCCGGTAGCGGGCGAGCCCGCGGCGGATCAGCCTCATGGCGAGATAGACCCCGATTGCACCGAGCACCAGCAGGATCGCGCTGATGATCAACGCGATCTCGGGATGGAAGGCGGCCAGGGATACGACTCCGGCCACGGCGACGTCCTCGCCGGAGCTGACGGCGATGTTCGTGACGGGCTCGGGGGAGGTGTTGATCGCGAGCCGCAAACTCGCCTTGATCAGGTGCGAGATGAGGGCCACGCCGCCACCGGTCGCAGCCACGATCGCCTGGTTGAGGGTGGTGGTGTCGCTGGCCATCAGGGCCGCGATGACCGCGCCTACGGTCGGCCGGATCACGGTGGAGATGGTGTCCCAGGCGGAGTCGACGTACGGGATCTTGTCCGCGACGAACTCGAACGCGAACAGCACGCCGGCCACGATCAGCACGTCGGTGCGGCCGAGCGCGTCCGGAATCTGGTCGACGTCCGCGAACCGGCCGAGCAGGCCGAGGATCAGAACGCAGGCATAGGCGTTGATCCCGCTCGCCCAGCCCGTGGTGAATGCCAGCGGCAACGCTTCCATGACCTGCTCCGTCTTCCCCGTGGATCCTGCAATTCGGTCAGCATTGAACGATTCCCCCCGCAGTTTCCGTAAACCGTTGACATAGACCTGCGGTGCGACCCAGAGTGAACGAGCCAACCGGTCTGTGTGAGGACCGGACCCGGGCCACCCCCCATCGGGTCAGGGAGATCAAATCATGCGTCGTCGTCCGAAGATTCTCGCCGCATTGGCAGCAGTCGCGCTGCCGATGGCGGTGACCGGCGTGTCGTCAGCCGAGCCGCCAGCCGCCCCCGTGACCGTGCAAGAGTCCGGTCCGGATGCGCTGGCCGCCGCCTTCAAGGCGGCCTCGGCCCAGTACGGCGTACCGGAATCCATCCTGCTCGCGGTCTCCTATGCGCAGTCGCGCTGGGACGACCATGAGGGCAAATCGAGTACGTCGGGTGGTTACGGCCCGCTGCACCTCACGGCCGTCGACCCGACCACCACCAGGGAGCGATCGGGCCAGCGCGTCACCGCCACCGCGGACTCGCTGAACACCCTCTATCGCGCCTCCGAACTGACCGGGCTCGCCCCGGCCACCCTCAGAGCGGACACCGCCGCCAACGTTGCCGGCGGTGCCGCTCTGCTGGCCGAGCAGCAGCGAAAGCTCGGTCTGCCGACGGGCGCGGACACCGCCCCCGGTGAGTGGTACGCCGCGATCGGGGCGTACATCGGCGCCGAGGACCGGACGGCCGCGGGCATCTTCGCGGACGACGTCTTCACGCTGCTGGCCAAGGGCGCGGCCCGTACGACGAACCTCGGCCAGCGCGTCGTACTCCCTGCTCTGCAAGCGATTCCGGACAAGTCCCAGCTGTCGCTGCTGGCGTTGCCCGAGGGCGTTGACCCCGTCGACGACCAGTCGGATTGCCCGAAGACGGTCGCGTGCGAGTGGCTGCCGGCGCCGTACGAGTGGTACGGCAAGCCGAACCCGGGCGCTTACGGCAACCACGACAAGGCCGACCGGCCCAACGACATGAAGATCGACTACATCGTCGTGCACGACACCGAAGGCGGGTGGCAGGGCACGCTCAACCTGGTCCAGAACCCGAAGTACGTGAGCTGGCAGTACACGATGCGCTCGTCCGACGGGAAGACCTGGCAGCACGTGCCGCACAAGGACGTCGCCTGGCACGCCGGCAACTGGTACGTGAACTCGCACTCGATCGGTATCGAGCACGAGGGCTTCGCGGCCCAGGGCGCCACCTGGTACACCGAGGCGCTCTACCGGAACTCGGCTCGCCTGGTGAAGTACCTGGCCAACAAGTACGACATCCCGCTGGACCGGGCCCACATCATCGGGCACGACCAGGTGCCGGGCACAGTGCCGGGAACGGTCCGTGGCATGCACTGGGACCCGGGACCCTACTGGGACTGGGAGCGCTACTTCGAGTACATGGGCGCACCGATCAAGGGCACGCCGTTGCCGGTCCGCGTCGGTTCGCCGGTGATCATCAAGCCCGGCTTCGAAGGCAACAACCAGGTCATCACCGGTTGCAGCTCCACTGGTTGCGTCCCGCAGGGGTCGAACTTCGTGTACCTGCGGACGGCTCCGGACGACGCTGCGCCGCTGGTGAAGGACTTCGGTCTCAGGCCGGACGGTTCCTACAGCACAACGCATGTGTCGGATCACGGCGCGCGCATCGCCGCAGGTTCGTCGTACGTCGTGGCAGAGGTTCAGGGTGACTGGATCGCCGTCTGGTACTTGGGCGCCAAGGGGTGGTTCAAGAACACTCAGGCCAACAAGGACGCCTACACCAAGCCCAGCCTCGTGGTGACGCCTAAGGCGGGTCTGGAGTCTGTGCCGGTCTATGGCCGGGCGTACCCGGAGAAGGAGGCCTACCCGGCCGAGATCCCGTACCAGACGGTCACGCCGTTGCAGTACACGATCGGCAAGGGCCAGTCGTACCCGATCGGTGACCGGGACATCCAGACGGACTACTACTACGCCAAGACCTTCGACGGATCCACGCCGCTCGACCAGACCCAGGTAGTCGGCAAGGACCGCTACTACCAGATCTGGTTCGGCCATCGGATGTTCTACGTCCGGGCCGCGGACGTAAATGTTCGGTTGTCCTTCTGAGCCCGACAAGCCTCTCACCGCCCAGGTGGTGAGAGGCTTGTCGTATGTCTACCGCCGAGACTGACGAGACTGACGAATTACTGGAGCGCTTCGGACGTAAGGTCCGGCAGCTGGTGCCTGTCGAGGCCATCTGGGCGCACGGCTCACTGGCCCTCGGCGACTTCCAGCCGCGTAGTAGTGACGTGGACCTCGTGGTGCTCTCCGCTGGCGAGTTGGACCTCACGCAGCAGGCAGAGCTGCGGGGTATGCACAAGAAGCTCGCGAAGCGCACAGAGCTGGCTGAGCGGCTTTCCTGCACGTACGTCGACAAGACACACGTTGCGGACGTTGGACGACTTCATCCGACCTGGGCGCACGGGAAAGCCCTTGGCCGACCATTGACGCCAGTGATGCGTCGGGAGCTCCTGGCCGGGGGACTCACCTTGTACGGCCCTGAGCCGGCAGGGATCGTTCCGCCGGTGTCGGACGAGGAGCTGGCCGAATTCATCAGGTCCGACCTACGCGACTTCTGGTATCCCGCAACGGACAAGAAGGGCATCTGGCAGAAGGACGTCTGGGTGGACCTTGGGCCGCTTACGGTCGCCCGGGCCAAGGTGACGCTGGAGGACGGCCGCCTGATCACCAAGGGCGAGGCGCTCGACGTGATGAACTCACTGGCGGCACCGCCCGCACTGGTGGACGACATCTGCCGCCGCCGCTACGAAGCCGATCTGGGCATCACGCGCAAATGGCGTGCCGAGCGAGGCGAGCTGGCGCGGAAGTTCGTCCGCGCGCAGATCGAGAAGGTCCTCAGTTCACCGTGATGGGCGTGCCCTCCGTCATGGCCACCAGTTCGTCGTACGTCGTCGGGAACACCGCGTGCGGGATGCCGCCGGCGGCCCAGATCTCCGGGTAGTTCGCCAGCGTGGTGTCGACCACCGTGCGCACCCGCTCCGGATGGCCGACGGGCGCGACCCCGCCGATCGGCTGGCCGGTGTGCGTCCGGACGAACTCGGGTGTCGCGCGCTTGAGCTTGCCCACGCCCAGCTCCGCCGCCACCTTGGCGGTATCGACCCGGTGCGCGCCCGACGTGAGGATCAGCACGGGAGCTCCGTCGGCGTCGAAGATCAGGCTGTTCGCGATCGCGCCGACCTCACACCCGAGCTGATCCGCGGCCGCCTGCGCGGTCGGCGCGGCCTCGTCGAGGACCCGGATCGCGCCGGTCGCTCCCGCGGCGGACAGGTCGGCGGCGACCCGCTGGATGTTCGGGTGATCGCTCACTGCTCTTCTCCGTACAACTCGGTCAGACGGGTATAGGTCGTCGGTCGGCTCAACAGGTCCGTGCTGTCGCCGAACTGGTCCACCGCACCGATGAGCGGCAGCCCCTTCAGCCACGGGTCTTCGATCGTATCCAGGCATGCCGTGACGAACCGGTCGGCGTCCAGCACCATCGCCGGCCGCTCGTGGAACTGCCTCGGCTCCGGATCGACGGGCGCGGTGATCCCGAGCGCGTTGTGCCTCCTCGCGACCAGCTCGTACGCCACGGGCAGGGCTGTCTCCGGCTTCTGGAGGGCCTCCCGCAGTACAACATCCAGGCCGTCCGCATGCCCGAGCCCGGCGAACGCCGTACCGAACCATTTGCTGTACGGCGCGTAGGCGCGCGCCTGCAGGAACGAGAGGCGCATCACCTCGCGGATCTGGCGTGCGGCGACCACCGCCGAGCCGAGATCGTCGCCCACCTCGGCCGTGCGCTGCACGAAGGGCTCCTCCTGCGCGATCCGCCGCCACTGGGCCGCGATCAACCAGCGCCAGACGTCATCCGGATACCACTGCAACCGCTCGCGCACTGGCTGCAGGCGGCCGTCGTCGGCGTACACCCGGCCTTTGACCACCCCGAGGATCTGCTGCTGCGGCAGGGTCAGCCATTGCCGTTTGGTCAGCGGCCGAGTCGCGTCGATACCAAGGTGGCCGACCAGCCAGTCCGCGAGGGTCGAGACGTTCACGTGGTGGATCGGCTCCTGCGTGTCCCACCCGAAGCGGACGTCGTATCCGCGGAAGGTATCCGGCAGGCCCTGCTCGATCGCTTTGCGGACCGGCTCAACGTGTTCGGCGTCGACGAAGATGGTCAGCCGCGGACCCCAACCGTGATCGGTCGACCGCTCGGTGTCGTACCCCAGGACGTCCGAGCCCCAGCCCAGAAGGCCTGCGGCATAAGGGATATCGCCGACCAGCGGACGGATCACGTCGGCATGGAAGGCCTCGCCGAGATCGCCCGCGGGCACGAAGGTCGTCACCCTCGGCAGGTTAGCCGTGGGCACCGACGGTTTTCATCTGGTTTAGCTCAGAGTGGCGGCGCCGAAGGAGACGTTGAAGCGGTCGCACCAGATGGAGACGCTGGTGAAGTCCTTGAGGTTCAGGTCGGGCGGGATGGCGTAGTTCTGGTTGCCCTTGTTGCCTTTGAGCTTGCCGAGGTCCTGGTACTTGCCGTCGTCGAAGACGCGCCAGCCCGCGGTGCCCTCGAGGACCGGGGCGTTGGTGAGCCAGACCTCCAGGTCGGGGCCGTCCGAGGTGTCGAGGTTCTCCAGCCGCAGGACGCGGGAGCCGTCGGCCAGCCGGACGATCTTCACGGTGCCGGAGGTGTCGTGCTCGTGGCTGATGAAGGTGCCCTTGGCAAGGGTGGCGGGGCCGGGGGCCTCGGTGGGATCGGGGACCCGGGGCGGGGTCGGTTTGGTCGCGCTGGATTCCGGCGGAACGGAAATTGTCGGTGGCGTGGTCGACGATGGATTCATGGAGATCGGAGCGGTGCCCGGGAGCGTCTCGTCGACGACCGTGTCGGTGAAAAGCCGCCACGGCTGGAAGAGCGCGAGGCCGATCACGGCTGCCACGGCGAAGGCGCCCGCGGCGGCGGCGATGGTGGTTCGGCGGGGGCGTTTCATCGGTCTCCTCGGGTGTGCTGAGCCTGTCTTCCCAGTCTCGCCCCGCCGGTCGCCACTGTGGCGCTCCCGGCGATTACGGCCCGTTGACGATTGTCGGCGGCCAGGGTTACGCTTCCAGTGTTCGAACAGATGTTCGATCGGCTTCGCCCCGGAGCCGGCCGATTCGTCTGGTCGATCCCGGTGCGGAGTTGCGGCCGCATCGGGAACAGGTGGTCCCGGTGGCCCGGCCGCCGTGGTGGAACTCGACCCCCACCCGGCGGCCGTGGTCACCGGGCCCACCGCCTTTCGAACGACGCTCGCTCACAGGAGGCGATGAACATGTGGCAGCTTGATGAGGCCGTGGAGGTCCGGCTCGGCGTGGTGGATGGTGCTGACGCGCCGGAACAATTCCTGTGGCGTGGGCGGTTGTGGAGAGTGTGCGCGGTGGAAGCCCACTGGGTGGAGACCGCGGCGTGGTGGGAGCGCGGTGTGATCGGTGGTTCGCCGGTGAGCGGCCCGCCGGCTTCGGCGCTCGCGACGGAGGGCTCGGCGGCTGTCGGTCTGCTGGACGACGACTGGGGCCCGCGGCGCTCGGTGTATCGAGTGGAGGCCGGTTGTGGCCGCGATGGCCGGCGTGAGCGTTTCGACCTGGCGCATGACCCGCAGTCACAGCGGTGGCAACTGGAGAGGGTGACGGAGCGATGACTGTTTCACCGGTGGCACCGGCCGCGGCCGGCGCGGCGACTCGCGAGCTGACCCAGGCCCGGATGGCCCTGACCGAGGCGCGGGAGACCGAGGACCAGCTGATCCGTTACTCCAGGGCGCACGTCGCGGCGCTGCGCATCGCGGCGGCGGTGCTGGCGGTGCGGGCCCGCCCGGTGAAGGCCGGGCCCCGGCGCCGCGTCCAGCGCAACGCCTGGGTGCTGCTGGCCGATGTCGCGCCCGAGCTGGGGGAGTGGGCGACCTTCTTCGCCGCCGGCGCGTCCAAGCGAGCCGCGGCCGAGGCCGGCCTGGAGCGGGCCGTCAGCCATCGTGAGGCCGATGACCTGGTTCGCGAGGTGGAAGGCTTCTACGAGCTGGTCGAGTCCAGCCTGGGGCTGAACTATCAGCCGGTCCTGCCGGATGGGTCCGAGGCTCAATCGGTGCTCGCCCAGTCCTGGATGAGGGCCAGCTGATCCGCGCCAAGTAGGGTGGTTTCCCGCAGTGCGGGCGTAGTGTCCCGCACTCGCTGGATCCGAGGAGGCAGCAGGATGGTGGACCGACGTCGCCGCTCGGTGCGTACGGTGCTGGTCGCCGAGGCCCTTCGGGTCGCGCTGGCCGGCAGCGGGCGGACCGATCCGACCGCTGGTTTGGACATCGTCGACCTCGGCGGTGGTACCGGCGGATTCGCCGTGCCGCTCGCGGCCGAAGGTCACCGGGTCACCGTGGTCGACCCGAGCCCGGACGCGTTGGCCTCGCTGGAGCGCCGTGCCAGCGACGAGGGTGTGAGCGATCTCGTTCGCGGTGTGCAGGGTGACGCGACCGAGTTGGCCGCGCTGACCGGCGAGGGCAAGGCCGACGCGCTGCTCTGTCACGGAGTGCTCGAGGTCGTCGACGATCCCGCGCAGGCCTTGCAGGCGATGGCGTCGGTGCTGCGGCCCGGCGGTGTGCTCAGTCTGCTCGTCGCTCAGCGCAATGCGGTCGTGCTCGCCCGCGCGTTGGCCGGGCATCTGACCGAGGCGCATGCCGCTTTGCACGATCCCGACGGCCGCTGGGGTCCGAACGACCCGATGCCGCGACGCTTCGATGAGGCGGGCGTCTGTGCTCTGCTCGATGAGGCGGGATTGTTCGTGCATACGATCCACGGGGTTCGCACCTTCGCGGATCTGGTGCCGGCCGCGTTCGTCGACAGCGAGCCCGGTGCCACTGAGGCGCTGGCCGAACTGGAGCGAGCCGCCAGCCAGCACCCCGTCTTCCGCGCCATCGCACCCCAACTCCACATCCTCGCCACGCTAGTTTAGTTGGCCCACTCGCGGCGTTCGCGGGTCGGCCTGTTGTCCGGCGGTACCGTGAGGCATGGGCTTAAGGGTCTCGCTCGTGGTGGGGTCGGTCGCCGTCACGATGCTGGGCGTCACGGGATGCCAGGGTGATGGCTCGTCCGGTCGTCCGGCCGTGACCGTCAGCGTCACCGCGCCCGGTCCGACGCCTGGGATCCCGACGGCCAGCCGCACGCCTACTGCCGCACCTACTGCCACGCCACCTGTCACGCCGCCGACGGTTTCGCCGCGACCGACGCCGCCCGTTTCGCCGACCCCGTCCTTGCCCGCGCCCGGCGAGCGGATATCGCTCACCCTGCGGGATCACGGCCGCACGTACGCCGTACGGCTATCGACCCGGATCCGCTTGGTCCTGCCGGACGACTTGATCTGGACCATGCCGAAGGGCGACATGCTCGACGTACAGCGGGTGATGTCGGATGCGCCGATGGGCGTGAAGGAGTGGGAGATCCGTCCGACCGGAACCGGCCGGACGACGCTCACCACCACCGGCATGGAGATCTCCCGGGATCCGCGGACGGGCCCGCCGGTCTGTGCACCGCCGAGCCCGTCTTGTCACGAATACCGCGTCACCTTCGATATCTCCTGACGGATCACGTCAGGTCTTGAATCACATCAGCAGCGAGCAGAGCAGTGGCGGCAGCAGGTAGTCGCGCTCGTTGACGCACGACAGGATCTTCGCCTGCTTGTCGAGTTGTGCTCCGGTCGCGGCCGGGTTGTTGCGTACGGCTTCGGCATTCGCGATCACCGTGGCGAAGCCCTGGTCGACCTGGCCGTTATTGTTGCTGTCGACAACGGCCTCGTTGTACTCCACTCCGCCGTTCGCGAAGTTGAGCCAGCCCGTCAGCAGCTGCGTGTCCAGCCGCTTCTTGGGTGTCGAGGTGAGCAGACCCGGTGTGAGTACGTCACCGGCCTTGTCCCGGGTCGACGCGTCCCGGGTCTCGTTGAACACCTTGCTCAGATGGCCCGTCACCTTCAGGTAGCAGTCGAGCTCGGCGTTGGTGAAGTCCTTCGGCAGCAGGATTCCCTCGAACTGGTGCAGCCAGTAGCCGTTGCCCTGGCTCTTCTTCGGCGGACCCGTGATGAGCACCTTCACCGAGTCTGCCGCGGCACCACCGTCGTCGTCCGTCACGCTGAACCCCACGTCGTACATGCAGGCCTTCGCCCAGGCGTGGGTGTCGGCCGCCACGATGTTGCGCGGCTGAACGGTCGGACTGTTGGCCGGGTCGTCGTTGGGCGGGTTCACCCGGTTCTTGACCACCGGTGAGAGATTGCCGTCGCCCCAGTTCCACTGGCTGCTCAGGTCATCGCTACCGGGATCAGTGACGTTTGCCGACAGCTGGATCGGCTGGCCGGCGTCCGCGAAGATCGTCGGCACACCGTTGATCATGATCGCGTTGCTCTCGTCGATCGTGGCCAGCGGGTTCTTGTTCGACACGGTCACCTGGAGCGTGTCGGAATCTGTGCCCCCGTCGTCATCACTGACGTTCACCGACAACGTGTAGCTGCCGTTGTCCCCATAGGTGATCGATGCCTGCACCTGGCCGGTGGCAGGCGCCGGGGGAGCGGTGGGGTTGGCCGCCACGGCTGCCGGAACGACGGGCAGGTACGGCGAGCCCGGGTTCACCGAGGCCGTGAAGGTGTCGAGCCATCCCGGGTCGGTGTAGGTCGCCTTGACCGTCAGCGAGTTGTTCTCGATGGCGGTCGCGAGCTGGTTGGGGTCGATCGTGACGACCGGGAGGGCGTTCGTGACCGTGACTGAGCGGCTGGTGGTGTGCGTGTAACCCGCGGTGTTCGTCACCCGCAGGCGGACGGTGTACGTGCCGTTGTCGCCGAAGGTCCAGGCAGGCGTGGCACTGGTCGAATCGTCGAACTGCCCGTCGTTGTCCAGGTCCCACGCGTAGGCGAGCGAGTCGCCGGCGTCGCCCGCGACGGTGCTACCCGTGCCGTTGAACCCGACGACGCTGCCCTCGGGCAAGGTCGGCGGTGCGGCGATCGTGGCCGTCGGCCGGCACGTCGCCGGCGTGGCCGTGCTGACCGTCGGCGTGGAGTCGTCGTCCGCGTCGGGCCCGGCGGTCACGCCCAGCTCGTTGTCGGCGAAGACCCGCCAGATCAGGCACTGGTTGTCCGGTCCCGGGTTGACCTGGTCGGCCACCAGGTAACCGGTCCGCGCGTCGTGGAAGCTCGGGGTGTCGACCGTGTTCTTGAGGCCGAGCATCAGCAGCTTCTCGTGCATCGCCTTACCGGTGGCGGCGCCGTACTTCTGGATCAGCGCGGCCCGTTCCTCCCACATCGCCATAGCCCAGATCCGGCCGTCGTTGTGCACCTGGCAACCGTCGTCGCACAGGTCGCCGTACTCGAGGTTGTCGGAGTCGTAGGCAACACCGCGAATACCGGTGGTGTAGTTGCCGTTGTTGTATTCGCCGTAGACCGGGTCGTTGTTGATCGAGGTCGCGAACGCGTCGCTCCAGCCCTCGCCGAGTGCGCCGGACTGGACGTCGCTGCCGTCCAGGTTGCCGTCGCTGATGATCCGGCCGGTGATGCCGTGGGTGTACTCGTGGATGACCGTGTCGCGGTTCATCGCGCGCTGCGTGCGACGGCCGTTGTCGTCGCCGACGTACATCTGCATCCGCGGGTTGGTGCCGTCGGCACCGTTCGCGTTGAAGTTCGCGTTGTTCCGGCAGACGATCGGGGTGTTGGCGCTGTCGGTGCAGAGCTTGCTGGTGCCGTCGCCATAGCTGTCGTCGGCCTCCGCGGACACGCCGTCGCTACCGGTGCCACCGCGGCCGAAGTTGTCCTCCTGGAAGTTCCGGGCGGTCTCGGTGAAGCCCAGGTTGTACGAGTAGTCGTGGTACCAGTTCGTGTAGTAGAAGAGCTGCGTCACCACAGCGTCCCGGCTGGCCCCGGTCGTCGGCAGTACGCCGTTGAGGCCCCACGTGTCGGTCCACGTGTAGTCGAAGTGCTGGTTCGGCGCCGGATCTGTGTCGGGCTGGTCGGCCGCGTGCGGCGTCTCGTCGTCGAACAGGTCCTGGAAGGTGTTGGTGTTGTTGCCCGCGGTGGTCTCACCCGCGACCCACGAGCCGTCGACGCCCGTGAACGGCACGTCCGCGACCTGGCCGCCCGCTTCCGGGTCGTCGCCGGTGTGCACGAGACCGTGTGGTCCTTCGTTGAACCACTGGTTCTTGCGGAAGATGACCTCGCCGGTGTTCGCATCCACCAGCGACTCGTACTCGGCGTTGCTCGCGACCTCCGTCATCACTCGCCAGGCCGTGCGATTGCCGTTGGCGGTCGGCACCGCGACGAGCTCGGCCTTGACCGGGTCCGCGTCCTTCATATCCGGTACGGCGTAGGTGTTCGCGAACGTCGTCGTACCCCGGTTGGTGCCCAGCCGGCGCGGCGCAGCCTTCGCCTGCCGCGGGCTCACGTCGGCAACGGCCTTCGCGACCGCGGCGTCGGCGGAGAGCTTCTGCGCGGGTACGTCGGCGCTTGGCGCGACGGTTCCGCCGACGAGGATGATGCGCTCTTCGCTATCGAGTACGACGAGCAGGGACGAGCCGTGCACGTCGACGCCGTCCTGGGACTGCTTGTACCGCAGGAAGGTGGCGCCGCTGCTGTCCTGGTCCTGCATGGTCAGCCGGAAGCCGGCCAGCCCGGCGGCGTCCTGTTTGAACAGGTCCGCGTGATCGGCCAGGAAGCCCCGCGCGATCGTGTCCGGAGCGGCCTTGCTCGGGCCGGTCAGCGTGCCGGTTCGCGACCGCAGCGAGCGCGGCGTACCGAACTCGGACCAGCCGACCTCGATCTGGTCGCCCAAAGAGGCGGCCTCGCGGGTCTGTTCGGCTGTGATTGGTGCCACTTTCCCGGCCGTACGCCGGTCCAGATCGGGTAACCCGTCGTGGCTCTTCGCTGCCGCGACCGGGCCGTATGCCTGGGCCGCCGGCGTTGACGTGGCCTGTGACGTGGTTCGAGCTGTGCTCTGGGGTGCGGCGAGTGCCGCTCCCGCGGATAGTGCCGACGTCAGCAAGGCGATCGGCAGGACTGCCGCCGCGAGCTGAATCCGGGCATGGGCAGGTCTTTGCTGCATGGTTGATTCCCCCTTGAACCAGGCGCCGCAACCCCCTGGAATTTCGCGCACGACGCCATTTCCCCGGAACAGGGTGCCTGCCGGGCCAGTCCGTGCGCAAGAGGTCGGCCACCGAACGACACGAACCGACCACATTCGGCCACCGTTTGGCGCGGCCGCCGAAACCGGTACCGTGGGAATCGGTCGCTGGAGACGACTACCCCGCGAACCTTCGGCGTGTCATGATCTGGGTCTGGTGGTCGGGGGAGTTGCCGGACCGTGACGCGCGGGAAGGGCGTCAGGGTTTCGTGTACGTCACCGGCGGCCTAGACTGGACTTGGCCTATCGAGATCGCGCTCATCATGGAGGGATCGACGGTGCCCCTCTCGGAAGAAGAGCAGCGCCAGTTCGAGCAGCTCGAACGGGCTCTCGCAGCGGAAGACCCGAAGTTCGTCTCCGCCATGCGGGGGACCAACGTGCGCTTGTACTACAAGCGTCGAGCCGTGCTCGCCGGTGCGGGATTCGTGCTGGGCATCGTGATATTGATGACCGGCGCCATCCTGCCCAACACGATCATCGGAGTCATCGGCTTCGTGGTCATGGTCGCCTGCTTGTACGTCGCTGCACTGAGCATGCGCCGCATCAGCAACGCGGGTGACTCGGATGACGCACCCCCGCCAATGCCGCCGCCATCGAAGCGCGGCCGGACCAAGCACGACTCGTCCGGCAGCTTCATGGAGCGGATGGAAGATCGCTGGCGCCGCCGCCGCGACGAAGACCTCTAACCACCCCTCCCCAGCCACATCCCACCCACCGGGATGTGGCACCCACGCCAGGGCAACGCCGGCATGTGGCTCGCGGCACCGCACCCCCTCAGCCCTGCGTCGATTGGTCTGGATTTGCCCGCTCCAGCGGCGGGCCAGTTCGGTCACCAACGGTCCGCGGGCAAATCCTGACCAATCGACGCTAATCGCCTGCCAAAAACCACGCCCCACCCGGATCCCCGGGAATAGCCAT